>JAHJEO010000017.1 GCA_018825305.1 Gammaproteobacteria bacterium | reverse complement strand
GGCGTATGCCGCCAGCCAAGTTCGCCGCATTGCATCGGCAGCATGCTGCCGATGCAATGCACATACCACCCACCGAAGAAATCCTTTAACCTTGCAACCGGACTTCCTGACTGTTGGTATGGCTACGGGGGGCAGGTCATGCCTTCGTTCATTGCCGGTGGCGAATGCGCACGTCCTTTCGGACGTGTTTTTGGTGATTTGTGAGAGAGACTGTTGAACCCATTACTTCTTGACTATCTGTGTGACCCAATCGATAAGAGCCCACTTAGGCTTGAGGCAAAGGAGTTCGATGCGCTTGGGCGGGTTGTTGCCGGCCAACTGATTTCTGCAACTGGAGCCATCTATCCGATTACCGACGGCATTCCGCGCTTCGCCATGCTGCCCGACGCCCGCGAGGCAGTCGAGTCGTTCGGTGACGAGTGGAACTATTTCGATTTCATCGACTTCAAGCAGAACTGGCTGATCCATACGATCGCCAACACCTTCGGTTCGACCGATGCGTTCAAGGGCCGGGTCGTCGTCGATGCTGGAGCGGGCAGCGGGTCGCAGTCGCGCTGGATCGCCGAAGCGGACGCGCGGCTGGTGATCGCCCTGGAGTTGTCGCATTCGGTCGATGGTGTAATGCGGAAGAATCTGGACGGCCTGGACAATGTCGAGATCGTTCAGTGCTCGATCGACCAGCCGCCGATCCGCGATGCGGCGATCGACGGCATCGTCATGTGCCACAATGTCATACAGCATACGCCGTCGGTGGAGAAAACGGCTCGAGCGCTGTGGCGGCTGGTGGCACCGGGCGGCGAGTTCGTGTTCAACTGCTACCCCAAGAACGACTTGGGGCTGGTGCGCAAGCTGCGACTGCAGGTGTATGGGTTGCTGCGCGCGATCATCAGCCGCCTGCCTTTCGGGGCTCGGCTCGGATACGCCAAGGCCATGGGTGCGCTGCGCTTCGTCCCGCTGCTCGGCTGGTTGCTCGAGAAATCGTTCTTCATGGTGCGGGGGGATGTTCCGAAGGGTCCCGACTATTTTAGGCGGGCATACAAGTCGGGTGTGCTGAATACCTTCGACTGCTATGGGGCGCATGCCTATCAGCACCTCAAGACGGATGCCGAGATTCGCGCGCTGGTAGGCGAACTGCAGCCCGATCAGGACAAGGTCGGAAACATGGATCGCTACTTCCTGCGTCCGCAGCCGATAGGCATCGCCTTGAGGCTGCGGCGCTAGCAGGGGTATCTCGCCGATGTGTGGGATCTTCGGAGTTGTCGCGGCCGGCGGCGGACTCGGCGAGCAGGACATCGCCGCCAGCGGCCATTCCCTCCGCCATCGCGGGCCGGACGATGCCGGCCTGTGGCTTAGCCCGGACGGGCGAGCGGCCCTGGGCCACCGCCGGCTGTCGATCATCGACCTTTCCGCGGCATCGCATCAGCCGATGGCGAGCCCCTGCGGCCGCTTCGTGATCGTGTTCAACGGCGAGATCTACAACTTCGCCGAACTGCGCGCGAACCTCGTTCGGGATGGCGTTGCATTCACGTCGGCAGGGGATACCGAGGTGGTGCTCGCCGGGTATATGCGTTGGGGCGAGCGCTGCCTTGAACGCCTCAACGGCATGTTCGCGTTTGCAATTCTCGACCGCGGCGGTCCTGATACGGCAGCCTCGCTGTTCTTCGCCCGCGATCGCGCCGGCGAGAAGCCTTTCTACTATCGACATGCCGATGGCCGATTTGCGTTCGCCTCGGAGTTGAAAGGGCTCGAACATCCGGGGCGCATCGATCACCAGGGCCTCAACCATTACCTGGCGCTCGGCTATGTGCCCGGCGATCTCTGCCTTTTCGAGGGCGTCCGCAAGCTGTCGCCGGCGCACTGCGGGCGGTTTTTCCTGCAATCGGGAGCATTAAGCATTCGTCGATTCTGGGCGTTGCCGGAAAACCTGCCCCGGGCGAGTGACGACGGCGAAGCCCTGGCGGACGAGGCTGCCCGCCTGATCGAGGATTCCGTGCGCTTGCGGCTGGTGGCCGACGTCCCGGTGGGGGTGCTGCTGTCAGGCGGTCTGGACTCCAGTCTCGTCGTCGCGGCCGCGGCGCGGGTTGCCGGCCAGTCGGTGGAAACCTTTACGATCACGGTGCCCGGCTCGCCGCTTGACGAGGCCCGCCACGCGGAAATCGTCGCCCGCCATTTCGGCACGCGCCACAACGTGCTGCCGATGGCCGAAGCCGGGCTGGGACTTCTGGACGGTCTGGCGCCGCTGGTGGATGAGCCGATCGCCGATTCCTCGATTCTCCCGGCCTGGATGGTTTTCGGCCTGGCACGCCGCAAGGTGACCGTCGCGCTCGGAGGGGATGGCGGCGACGAACTCTTCGGCGGCTATGGGGATTACACGGCGAGCCTGCGGGACTGGCGGCGGCTCGGCTGGATCCCGCCAGCCGGCCTGAGGGCCGCCGCCGCGGCCGCGGCGCTGCTGCCCGCAGGTGTTCGCGGGCGCAACCGCGTGGCGTCGCTGCGTGGGGGGGCATTGCAGCAGATGATCTGGGGACGCCCCTATTTCGACCGGCACCTGCGAACGCGGCTGCTCGACCGCGAGACGCTCGAATTGCTGCAGGACGACCTGGATGCTCCGGAAGGCTTCCTCCTGGCCCTTTTCCGGCAGGGCCGCGACCCCATCGATTGCATGACGCGAACGCATTTCGGCAGCATCCTGCCCGACGATTTCCTGGTCAAGGTGGATCGCGCAAGCATGGCGCACAGCCTTGAGGTCAGGGCGCCGTTTCTGGATCATCGGCTCATCGAATTCGCCTTCGGTCGCGTTCCATCGGAATGGAAGGTACACGGCGGCGAGTCGCGGCGACTGCAGCGTATGCTTGCCCGCCGCTGGCTGCCGGCCGGACTCGACATCGATCGCAAGCAGGGATTTTCGATCCCCATGGATCAATGGCTGAGAAGCGAGGGCGAAGAAGGGCTTCGCCGCCGCTTGGCGGACTTGCCGGACTGCATCGAGAAGGCCGAGGTGGACCGGCTTATAATTGGCCATTTGCGCGGGCGCACCAATGGCGCACGCCTTTTTGCGCTGATCATGCTTGCCGTCGCCTACGGGAACAGCCGGCGGCGAACTTGATTCAGGGTCGGCAAATTTTTATTTGACAAGGCATCCAATGAGACCTTCAGAAGCCCTGCGGCGGCATAGAGATGACATCAGGCGGGTGGTCACACAAAACGATGCCTGCAACCCGCGTATTTTCGGCTCGGTACTGCACGGCGAAGACACCGAAGAAAGCGACCTTGATCTGTTGGTTGATCCGATCGACGGCAAGACCTCGCTGTTCAGCCTTGTCAGGATCAAGCGAGAAGTTGAGGCAATACTCGGTGTGAAGGCGGATGTACTCACTCCTTTGTCGTTGCATGAACGGTTCCGTCAGGACGTACTGCGAGAAGCGGTATCTGTATGACCAGAAGCTCGCGTCGTGTTTCTGACCGGATCCAAGATATGCTTGAAGCAATCGCCAATGTGAAGTCAGACGTTGGCGACATGAGCAAATATGCGTTTCTTGGCGACGGAAAAACCCAACGCGCTGCCATTGAGAGCCTTATCGTCATTGGCGAAGCCTCCAACAAGATCATGGCGCTCGATCCTGAAATTCGGCAGAGCGCACCTTCGCTCTGGCAGAACTTCAATGATGCCTGCGATATGCGGATCGTGTTGACGCACGAGTATTTCCGGGTTGATGCAGCGGTTGTCTGGACGACTATCAAGAACAATCTGCCGTTGCTGGAAGCGCAGTTATTCGAGTTTGTGGCGATAGTGAATGAGGCGTCCAAACCGACCGTGCCAGAACCGGGGAAGTAGACGCCTTTGCTAATCTTTGACTACCGCTGTCCCGCCAGCGCCGACTTTCTGGCCTGAATCTGCCATGCTGCCGTCCCCCAAGCTCTCCGTCTGCATTCCGGCCTATAACCGTGCTGCGGTCCTGCCCGCTCTCCTCGATTCGGTTCTTGCCCAGGACTTCGATGACTACGAGATCCTGATCTGCGAGGACAAGTCGCGTGAACGCGAGCAGATTCGCGCCATCGCGGAGCGCTATGCGCTCTCCTGCCCGGGGCGGATCCGCTACGAGGAAAACGAGAAGAACCTGGGCTACGACGCCAACATCAGGAATCTCGTGGCACGGGCCCGTGGCGAGTACTGCGTGTTCATGGGCAACGACGATCTCATGTGCCCGGGCGCCCTGGCGAAGGTAGCCTCGGCGGTGTCCCGCTTCCCCGATGTCGGCGTCGTCCTGCGCAGCTATGCCGCCTTCGATGGCACGCCCGACAACATCGTGCAGACTTTCCGCTACTTCGAGCAGGAACGCTTCTTTCCGCCGGGGCCGGCGACCATAGCGACAATTTACCGCCGCTCCGTGGTGATTCCTGGCATGACCCTGCACCGCGAGACGGCCCTGCGCTGGGCGGACGACAGATTCGACGGGGTGCTGCTGTACCAGCTCTATCTGGTCGCGAACATCCTGGTGGAGCGGGGCGCCGTCTTCCTCCCCGACATCATCGTGCTCTATCGAAACGGCGGCGTGCCCGACTTCGGCAATAGCGAGGCCGAACGCGGCAAGTTCGTGCCGACCGAGCGTACTCCGGAATCGTCGCTGCATTTCATGCAGGGCATGCTGGACATCGCAAGGCATGTCGAGAACACTCGAGGCGTGAAGATCTTTCGCCCCATCCTGCGGGATATCGGCAACTACGCCTACCCGATACTGGCGATCCAGGCGGGCAAGCCTTTCGGTGTGTTCATGCGCTACGCGTGGGCGCTTGCCCGCATGGGCCTGGGGCGTTCGCCGCTGTTCTGGATCTATTGGCTGGCCATCGTGCTGCTCGGTACGCCGCGTATCGAGCGTCTGATCCTCTTCGTCAAGGCCAGGCTTGGCCACACCCCGGCGCTTGGCGGTATTTACCGCGGCGAGTCGTCGTGAGGATCCTGGTCGCCGGCGACTGGCATTCCGAGTTGCATGAGGAGGGGGTGTATCAGGCGCTGACCTCGCTTGGTCATGAAGTCGCGCGCTTTGCCTGGCACGGGTACTTCAAGGGGGGGGCTTCGGCGCTCGGGGTGGCGTGGCGCAAGGCCCAGAACAAGTACCTGCTGGGGCCGCTGGTCAAGCGCCTCAACGCGGATCTGCTGGCGCGTGTGCGCGCCGAGCGTCCCGATCTCCTGTTCGTATATCGGGGGACGCACATCCTGCCGGCGACCTTACGCGCCATGCGCGATGCGAGCCCGGCCACGTGCCTGGTGGGCTACAACAACGACGATCCGTTTTCGCCGCACTATCCGCGCTGGCTCTGGCGCCATTTTCTGGCCGGCATCAAGGACTACGATCTGGTGCTTGCCTATCGGCTGCGCAACGTCGCCGACTTCCGAGCCGCCGGAGCACGGCGTGTCGAGCTACTGCGTTCCTGGTACATGGCCGAGCGCAATCACCCCGTCGTGCTTACGCCGGCGGAGCGCGACGCCTACGGCGCCGATGTCGTGTTCGTCGGACATTACGAAGATGACGGGCGCGTCGAATTGCTCGAGGAGGTCGTTCGCCAGGGATGGCGCCTGCGCTTGTACGGACCCGGTTACGACTGGGACCCGGTGATCGCCGGCTCTCCAGAACTGAAGGCCCAGATGCCGGTGCGCCTGGTCTGGGGCGAGGAGTACAACAAGGCGCTCTGCGGCGGGAAGCTGGCGCTGTGCTTTCTGTCGAAGCTGAACCGCGATACCTACACAAGACGCTGCTTCGAGATTCCGGCGACGGGCACGCTGATGATCTCAGAGAGGACCGATGACCTCGAGCAGCTGTTTCGGCCCGGCGAGGAGGCCGATTTCTTCGGCAGCAGGGATGAACTGATCGAGAAGCTGCGCCTTTATCTCGGCGACGACGACCGCCGCCATCGCGTCGCGGAGGCGGGACTGAGGCGCGTTCGTGACGATGGCCACGACGTGGTCTCGCGCATGCGCGACCTGCTGGGCTGGGTGTCATCACTGCCGGGAGCGGCCTGTGGCTGATCCGACGGCCGCATCGCCGGCCATGCGCTTCTTTCGGGCGATCGGGCTCGAACCTGTGGCCTGGGCGTTGCGGCGCCTGCATTGCCCGGTACCCACTGCGGCCCTGGTACTCGAGGTCGGCTCGGGGGGCAATCCCTATGCGCGCGCCAATGTGCTGCTCGATGCCTATGAAGATACGCGGCAGCGGCACTGGGCGCCGCTGATTGTCGACCGTCCGGCGGTACTGGGCTTCGTCGAACGCCTGCCGTTCCGGAACAAGGCTTTCGACTTCGTGATCGCGTCGCATGTGCTGGAACACTCGGCTCATCCGGAGCGCTTCCTCGGCGAACTGCAGCGCGTGGCCAAGGCGGGTTACATCGAGGTACCTGACGCGTTCATGGAGAGGATCAATCCCTATCGGGACCACCGACTGGAAATCACGGTGCGCGACGGGCGACTGGTGATCCGCAAGAAACGGGGGTGGAAGGAAGATCCCGCCGTCGTCGAACTGTACGAACATGAGGCCAAGCCCTTGGTCGCGCGGAGGTTGATTCCCCGCCACCCCTTCGCCTTTCACGTCCGCTACTACTGGCAGGACAGGATCGACTATGTGGTGGTGAATCCCGAGGACGATGCGACATGGCCTGCGCCCGAGTCGGAGCCGCCCACTGCAGGCGGCCCGAGCCTGCGTGGCAGCATCGGTGGCGCCGTATTGCGTCTTGCCCGGCGCATGCTGTCGCATGCGAAACGGAACCGGACGCTGTCGCTCGCACCGCTTCTCGCCTGCCCCGACTGCCGCAGCCCGGGCATGGATGCCACGCCGGATGAGGTGCGTTGTGCCGGCTGTGGCCGCCGTTACCCGATACAGCAGGGCGTGCCTCGCATGTATCCCGAGGGGCTGTCATGAGTCTGGCCAGAAAGCTACTCGACGCCTTCACCCTCACGCTTGGCTACCTCAAGCGTGGACGGCAGATTGCGTTTCGTGATCAGGGAGCGGTCAAACTCAATCTCGGCTGCGGATTGGCGGTGGCGCCGGGGTGGATCAATATCGACGGCAGCCCTAACGCGCTGATAGCCGGCATGCCGGCTATCTTCCATCGCCTGGCCTACCGCCTGACCGGGGCCAACCGCTACTACACCGAGGCCGAGTACTGCCGGCTGCTCGGCGGCCACGTGTTCGTCCATCACGACCTCGCCTATGGCATCCCGCTGGATGATGCCAGTGCCGACTTCGTCTTTTCGTCGCATTTCCTGGAGCACCTGTTCCGGCGCGAGGGAGAACGGCTGCTGCGGGAGTGCCACCGGGTGCTGCGGCCCGGCGGCATCGTGCGCATTGCGGTGCCGGACCTGGAATACGCCCTGTCCCTCTATGCCCAAGGCGACAAGGAAAAGATGCTGCTGAACTACTTCTTCGTCGAAGACATGGAGAGTCATTACGCCCGCCACAAGTACATGTACGACTTCGCGATGCTGAAGGCCCTGCTCGAGTCGATAGGGTTCCGTGAAGTCGTGCGCTGCGGCTATCGCGAAGGGCTTACCCCGGATCTCGAAATTCTCGATAACCGGCCCGAGGAAACCCTGTTCGTGGAGGCGCGAAAGTGAGGAGCGAGGCGCTCGATACGTACGCTTGCCCCGGCTGCGGCGGCCGTACCTGGAACGTAGCGGATCCGGACAACGGGGAACTGGTGTGCGGCGGGTGCGGTGCAAGCTACGCGATCAGGCAGGGCATCCCGCGCTTCGTCGAGCCGGAGAACTACGCGGCGTCCTTCGGATTCCAGTGGAACCAGCATGCACGTACCCAACTGGACAGCTTCACGGGGCGCCCGGTTTCGCGAGACCGGTTGTTTGGTGTTACCGGCTGGCCGGAGGACTTGCGGGGACAGAAGATCCTCGAGGCCGGCTCGGGGGCCGGGCGCTTCACGGAGGTCCTCGCGAGTACCGGCGGCGAGATCCATTCCTTCGACTATTCCCTCGCCGTCGAGGCCAACAATGCCAATAACGGTGACAAGGGCAACGTCCATCTGTTCCAGGGCAACATTTTCCGCATGCCCTTCGTTCCGGGCGGATTCGACAAGGTGATGTGCCTGGGCGTCATCCAGCACACACCCGACCCGGAGCGGGCTTTCCGCTGCCTGGCTGCACAGGTGAAGCCAGGCGGCGAACTGGCCATCGACGTCTATGCCAGCCGCCTGTCCGCTTGGCTGCATTGGCGCTGGCTGTTGCGGCCGGTCACCCGGCGTATGGACAAGCAGCGCCTGTATCGAATCGTCTCCGCCGTCACCCCCGTTCTGTTGCCGGTGGCGGTCTTCTTGCGCCGGCTGGCCGGACGCTATGGGGCGCGCCTGATTCCTGTCGTGGAGTTTTCGGATCTGCACCTGCCGAAGGATCTGCACGTGCAGTGGGCGATCCTCGATACCTTCGATTGGTACTCGCCGGCCTTCGACTTTCCCCAGTCCAAGGCCACGGTCGAGCGATGGTTCGCCGCAGCGGGCTTCGAAGATGTCAGCGTCGGCTACGGCCCGAACGGCGTCGTCGGGCGCGGCCGGCGGCCGCGTTAGCCAGACCCATGTGCGGCATCGTCGGACGCCTCAATTTCGACGGCGCTCCCGTTGCGGAGGCTGCGCTGACAAGGGCGCGCGATGCGCTCAGCTCGCGCGGCCCGGACGACTGCGGGATCCATCTGGAGGGTCCGCTGGGCCTCGGCCACCGCCGCCTGTCCGTTCTCGACCTGTCGCCGCGAGCGCGGCAGCCGATGAGCGACGGCGCGGGGCATCTGCGAATTACCTACAACGGCGAAATCTACAATTACCGTGAACTGCGTGGCGAACTGGAACGACTGGGCCATTCCTTCGTCACGACGAGCGATACCGAAGTCATCCTGGCGGCGTATCGCGCGTGGGGGCTGGCGAGCCTGAAGCGTTTCAACGGCATGTTCGCCTTCGGGCTGTGGGACGGCGCGACCCGCACCCTGCATCTGGCGCGGGATCGGATCGGTGTCAAGCCGCTGTATTTCTTTCTCGATCAGAGTCGTCTCGTCTTCGCCTCCACGCTGCGGCCGTTCTCCGCCTTCACCGATCTGCCGCGCGAGCTCGACGAGGAGGCGTTGGGGCTGTATTTTCAGTTGCTCTACATTCCCGCGCCCTGGTCGATCTGGCGCGGTATCCGCAAGCTCATGCCCGGAAGCTGTCTCAGTGTCTCGGCCGATGGTGCGACGCGAGAGCATGCCTATTGGTCTCTTTCGCAGCCCCACGGCGTGGTCGCGCATGGCGATCCCGAGGCGGGGTTGCATGCCCTGCTTTCGTCGAGCGTGGCCCATCGCCTGGTCAGCGATGTCCCCGTCGGCGCATTCCTGAGCGGAGGCATCGATTCGAGCCTGGTGGCCGCGCTGATGCGGGAGCATCTGCCGGAGGTGCGCACCTTCACCATCGGATTCGCCGAGAAGGGTTACGATGAGTCCGGCTACGCGCGTGCCGTGGCAGGGCATCTCGGCTGTAGCCATACGGAGGTGATGCTGTCACCGGCCGACCTGCTGTCGCTGGCCGATGCCGTGCCGGAACACTACGACGAGCCGTTTGCCGACGTCTCGGCCATCCCGACGCTCGCCTTGTCCCGCATGGCGCGCGAACACGTGACCGTCGCTCTGTCGGGTGACGGTGGCGACGAGTTGCTGTGCGGCTACCCCTACTACGGGCACCTTGCCCGCCTGGATCCGCTGCGGCGGAGCCTTGCCCCGCTGCGACCGATGTTGGCTGCCGCCGGGCGGGTTGGCCTGCCCTATCGCCTCACGATGGGGTTGCGGGCCCTGGCCGCACCGGACGCGCCATCGCTGTTCGCATACATGCGCGGGGCGCTCAAGGCACAGGACTACGCCAGCCTCCTGGTTCGCCCGTTCATACCGGCCGGGGCATTCCTGGCCGATCGACTCGCCGCCGGGGTTCCTCCGGCCGACGACATCCGGCAGCGTTACATGGACCTCGATCTGTTGACCTACCTGCCCGACGATATCCTGGTGAAGGTCGATCGTGCCAGCATGGCTTTCGGACTGGAGGCGCGCAATCCGTTTCTCGACTGGCGGGTCGTCGAATACTGCCGGGCGCTGCCCATGGCCGCCAAGTGCCCCGGCGGACAGCCCAAGGGCCTGGCAAAGAAGCTGCTGGCGCGCTATCTGCCGCGTGACCTGATCGAACGCCCGAAAATGGGATTCTCGGTCCCGATTCGCGCCTGGTTTCGCGGCGAGTTGCGTGCCGCGGTCACCGATGCCGTCCTCGGTGGCGAACTGGTTCGTGCGGGGCGAGTGGACGCGACGGTAGCCCGCCACCTTCTCGACGAGCATGCCGAGGGCAAACAGAACCACGATGGCATGCTGTGGGCGATGATGGCATTCGAAACCTGGCATCGACGAAACAATGACTAGCCCCCACGCTCACTTTGTTCGCTGCCCCCACGGGGGGCGCCTTCGCCTTGGGACGGCCTGGCGGCGAAATGCCTGAGACACTGATTCTCGACGGGTCCTCCATTCGATCGGGCGGTCAGGTCACGCGCATCCGCGCATTTCTGCAGCGGTTTCGTGCCTACGATCCCGCTTCCCGGGTCATCGTGCTCGAGGAAGACGGCGCGGTGTCGCGGCTGGCGCCGGATCGCGGCGACCTGGAGTTCGTCGATCGTTCCGGAGCGGGTGTTGCCCGTGCGACGCGACGCGCTCTTTGGCAAAACCTCGCTTTGCCGCAACTGTGTCGCCGCCGCGGCGGCACGGTGTACCTCCATTTTTCGCACTACCTGCCCTATGGACTGCCCGGGACGATGCGCACCATCGTCGGTGTCGCGAACCTGCAGCCGTTCTCGGCCGAGGGTCGTGCTGCCGAGGTCAGGCTCGACAAGCGCCTGCGTCTTGCCGTGCTCGAGCACACGATCCTGTCGTCGGTGCGGCGCGCCGATCGTGTCATTGCGCTTTCCCAGACCTGCAAGGATGTCCTGGCGGCGCGTGGGGTCGATGACGGCAAAATCGTCGTGATTCCCAACGGGGTCGAGGAGCCGGCAGCAATGATGGACTCCGCGGCCGAAGGGCTTCTGGACGAACTGGCCGTTGCGGGCGAGTTCGTGCTCTATGTCTCGCACTTCTATCGCTACAAGAATTTCGAACGCCTCGTGCGTGCCTACGGACGTTTGCCGTCGGCGCTGCAGGACCGCTATGCCCTGGTTCTGGTTGGCATTCCGCACCACCGCGAGTACTGGGATCACGTCAATGCCACGGTTTCCGAACTCGGGCTGGAGCGTCGGGTGGTCATGATCCCGGGGCTGGATGGATCGGCACTGTCCGCTCTGTACCGCCGCTGTTCGGTTTTCGTCTTTCCGTCCCTGATCGAGAATTGCCCCAATATCCTCTTGGAGGCCATGGCACACGGCGCTCCTGTGGTCAGCGGGAATATCGCGCCCATGCCGGAGTTCGGGGGCGATGCGGCTGTCTATTTCGATCCGCTCGACGAGGCATCGATTGCCTCGAGCCTGGAACGGGTGCTCGGTGACGGTTCCTTGCGGCAGCGGATGGCTCGAAACGGCCGCGAACGGGCCTTGGGCTATTCGTGGGACACCTTCACGCGTTCGGTCGTCGATCTCTACCTATGAATATCCTGGTCGTCAGCCAATACTTCTGGCCCGAGAACTTCAGGGTGAACGAACTCGTGGCAGGGCTCGTCGAGCGCGGCCATGTTGTGACTGTGCTTACCGGACAGCCCAATTACCCTGACGGAAGATTTCCCCCGGGTTACGGCTGGCGAGGCCGCCGCCGGGAAAAAATTTTCGGCGCCGAGATCATCCGCGTCCCGCTGGTCGCTCGCGGCGATGGCATTGCGCTGCGACTCGCGCTCAACTACCTGTCCTTCGCTCTTTTTGCCAGCATCGCCGCGTGTTTCCGGATACGCGGTGCCGTCGATGTGATCATCGTCTTTGAACCGTCGCCGATTACTGTCGGGATTCCTGCCGTGGTCGCGGCGCACAAGTTTCGCGCCCCGATTCTTTTCTGGGTTCTCGATCTCTGGCCTGCCTCGCTGGCCGCTGCCGGAGCGGTGCGTTCGCCGGCGGTCCTGCGTGGCGTTGGCCATTTGGTGCGATGGATATACCGCCAGTGCGCCCGCGTCCTTGTTCCTTCGCGCGCTTTCATTACTGACGTGGTCAGCTATGGCACCCCACCGCAGCGGGTACGCTACTTTCCAAACTGGATAGAGTCGGAATACGCCTCCGACAATGCCGAGCACCCGGTGGACGTGGTGCTGCCCAGCGGATTCCGTGTCGTCTTCGCCGGAAACATCGGCGCCGCGCAGGGATTCCCCGAGATCATCGCCGCGGCGGAACGTGTCGCCGCGCAATGTGCGGAAGTGCGCTGGATCATTGTCGGGGACGGAAGAATGGCGGAGTGGGCCCGCGAAGAGGTGGCCCGCCGCGGGCTGGCCGACCGGGTGGTCTTTCTCGGGCAACTGCCGTCGGCGAAGATGCCGGCCTTGTTCGCCGAGGCCGATGCCCTGCTCGTAAGTCTGAAGTCCGACCCGGTGTTTTCCCTTACCATACCGGGCAAAGTGCAATCGTATCTCGCCGCCGGCCGGCCAGTGTTGGCGATGCTCGACGGTGAGGGTGCGAGAATTGTGGCGGAAGCGGGCGCTGGGCTGGTGTGCGCTGCGGGAGACGTCGAGGGATTGGCGGCACATGTTTGCACGCTGGTCGGGAAAACGCCGGCAGAACGGGCGGCAATGGGCAGCAGGGGCCGGGACTACGCGCGGGCCGAATTCGCTCGTGAGCCGCTGTTCGACCGGCTGGAGTCCTGGTGTGAAGAAGCGATCGCTGAAATGCAACACGGAGCAAGGAAATGACAGACAATTTTGATGGCGCGACCGTTCTGATCACCGGGGGTACCGGTTCGTTCGGCAACGCGCTACTGGACACCCTGAAGTCGTTGGGTGTGCGCGAAGTGAGGATCTTCTCGCGCGATGAACTCAAGCAGGAGCACATGCGCATCCGCCATGCCGATCCCCGGCTGAAGTTCTACATCGGCGACGTGCGGGATCGTGCGAGTCTGGATGGCGCCATGGGCGGGGTGGACTACGTTTTCCATGCGGCCGCCCTGAAGCAGGTGCCCTCCTGCGAGTTCTTTCCGATGCAGGCGGTGCTGACCAACGTCGTCGGCAGCGCCAATGTGGTGGACTCCGCCATCGCCCATTCAGTCGCGCGGGTGGTCTGCCTTTCCACCGACAAGGCCGTCTATCCGGTCAATGCAATGGGCATGACCAAGGCGCTGATGGAGAAGGTGGCGCATGCCGCGGCCCGCGCGCAGGATGCGGGCAGCACGGTCCTGTCCAGTGTCCGGTACGGCAATGTCATGTGCTCGCGCGGGTCGGTGATTCCCCTCTTCATGCAGCAGATTCGTGCCGGCAAACCGCTGACCGTGACCGTTCCGGAAATGACTCGTTTTCTGCTGCCACTGCCGCAGGCGATCGAGCTGGTGACGTTCGCATTCCACCACGCCAACCAGGGGGATCTCTTCGTGCGCAAGGCGCCGGCATGCAGCGTGGAAGCGCTGGCGCAGGCGTTGCAGAATTTGTTCGCGGCTGCGGTGCCGGTTAGGGTGATCGGGATGCGCCATGGCGAGAAGATCTACGAAACCCTGGCGACCCGCGAGGAACTCGCCAAGGCCGAAGACATGGGCGATTACTACCGTGTCCCGATGGACGATCGGGATCTCAACTACGGCAAGTATTTCACGGAAGGCGATACCCGCGAACGCGAACGGGAGGACTATACCTCGCACAACACAGAGCAACTCGATGTCGGGAGCGTCGAGCGCCTGCTGCTGACATTGCCGGAAGTGCGGGCCGAACTCGCCGCTGCGGGGCGGCCCGTAGCGCAATGAATATCGGGATCACGGGCGCTGACGGCCTGCTAGGGTTCCACTTGCGCGCCCGCCTGCATGCGCAAGGATGGCGCGGCGTACGTCTGGCGACGCGGCAGACCTTCGCATCGCAGGCTTCCCTGGACGAATTCGTCGTGGGCCTCGAAGGCATCGTGCATCTGGCCGGGATGAATAGGGGTGACGAGACTGAGGTGGAGGCGACCAATGTCCGCCTTGTGGCAGATCTCGTGGCGGCACTGGAACGTACTGGCTCGCGCCCGGCACTGGTCTTCGCCAACTCGATCCATATTGAGCGCAACAGCGGGTATGGCCGTGGCAAACGCGAGGCTGCCAGACTTCTCCGCAAGTGGGCGACAGCGTCCGGATCGACCCTGGCCGACCTTGTCCTGCCCCATGTCTTCGGGGAATTCGGCAAGCCGTTCTACAATTCGGTGGTGTCGACGTTCTGCCATCAACTGGCCAATGGGGAACGCCCGGAGGTCCATGTCGATGGACGGCTCGAACTCCTGCACGCCCAGGATGTGGTGCAGCGTTGCCTCGAGGCGCTGCGTGATCGCGAGGACGGCACGATGCGCATGATCGGGGCGCCGATGGCCGTGGGTGAACTGCTGGCACGTTTGCGCGACCAGCATGAACAATATGCAAGTCACGTTGTGCCGGATCTCCGCGATCGGCTCGACCTACAACTTTTCAACGCGCTGCGCTCCTACCTCTATCCGCGCCACTATCCCGTATCCCTCGAGCTGCGCCGGGATGCCCGCGGCGGACTGTTCGAGGCGGTGAAGTCGCTGCAGGGCGGGCAGGTTTTTTTCTCCAGCACGCACCCCGGTGTCACGCGCGGCAACCACTATCACTTGCGCAAGGTCGAACGCTTCCTGGTCGTCGGGGGGGAGGCCGATATCCGGCTGAGGAAGCTGTTCTCGCCGCAGGTCGATAGCTTCCGGGTCACGGGGGCATCGCCATGCTATATCGACATGCCGACGTTCCATACCCACTCGATCACCAACGTCGGTAGCGGCGAACTGACGACATTGTTCTGGAGCAACGAGATCTTCGATCCGGCCAACCCGGACACCTACGCGGAGAACGTGACGACGTGAGCAAACTCAAGGTGATGACGATCGTCGGGACTCGGCCGGAGATCATCCGCCTGTCCCGCGTGATGGCCTGCCTGGACAGGCATTGCGACCATATCCTGGTACATACGGGGCAGAACTACGATTACGAGCTCAACCAGGTGTTTTTCGATGATCTCGGCCTGAGAAAACCGGATCATTTCTTGGATGCCGTCGGGACGACGACGGCCGAAACCATCGGCAATGTCATCGCCCGCATCGATCCGGTTCTCGAGCGCGAAGCTCCGGAGGCCGTGTTGATTTTGGGTGACACCAACAGCTGCCTTGCGGCGATTTCAGCCAAGCGCAGACATGTTCCGATTTTCCACATGGAGGCAGGCAATCGCTGCTTCGACGCCAGGGTTCCCGAGGAAACGAATCGCCGCATCGTCGATCACACGGCCGACATCAACCTCCCCTACAGCGATATCGCTCGCGAATACCTGCTGCGCGAGGGAATCCCCCCCGACCGCATCGTCAAGACCGGCAGTCCGATGGCCGAGGTGCTGGCGCATTACCGCTTGCGGATCGATGGGGCCGACGTGCTGAGCCACCTGGGCCTCGAGCGTGAGCGGTATTTTGTCGTGAGCTGCCATCGCGAGGAGAATGTCGACTCGCCCGATCAGCTGGCCCGCCTGGCCGATACGCTCGATCGCCTGGCGAAGGAATTCGGGCTGCGGGTGATCGTCTCCACGCACCCGCGCACGCGCAAGCGTCTCGACGGCGCCGGCGTGGCTCTCGATTCCCGGGTCGAACTGATGAAGCCGCTGGGTTTCTTCGACTATGTTCATCTGCAGATGAATGCCAGGGCCGTGTTGTCCGACAGCGGCACGATTACGGAAGAGGCATCGATCCTGAATTTCCCCGCCCTCAATATCCGGCAGGCCCATGAGCGACCGGAAGGCATGGAGGAGGGAGCGGTGATGATGACGGGGCTGGACTGGCGCCGGGTGCGACAGGCGTTGGCGATCCTCGAGGACCAGCCGCGAGGAAGTGAACGCCTGCTTAGCGCCGTAGGCGACTATCAAATTCTGAACGTGTCGGAAAAGGTGCTGCGTGTGATCATGAGCTACACGGATTACGTGAATCGCACGGTTTGGCGGAAGGTCACCTGATCGTGGTGAGGCGCGTGGTGGTCACGGGGGCGACCAGCCAGATCGGGCGTTTTCTGTTGCCACGCCTGCGGGCGAACGATTTCGATGTCGTGGCGGTGAGTCGGCGGCCACTGTCGGCGGCCATGGCCCTGGCGGGTGATGGGCGGTGGCTGGAAGCCGACGTGCTGGATCCCGCCTTCGCATGGCCCGAAGCCGATGTGCTGGTGCACCTTGCTCCGTTGCGGGTACTGCCCGGCATTCTTCCGGGATTTTTCTCAGCCGGTGGTTGCCGAGTCATTTGTTTTGGGACTACAAGTCGCTACTCCAAGGCCGCATCGGTGGATGGCCGGGAGCAGAAATTTGCCAACAGCCAGATCGCGGCCGAAGGAAAAATCGCCGTCGTGTGTTCCGAAGCGGGCGCGGCCTGGACCCTCTTCCGCCCCACCTTGATCTATGGTTGTGGCATGGATCGCAATGTGACCCTGATTTCCCGCATCGTTCGCCGGTTTGGCGTGTTTCCGCTTTTCGGCAAGGCGCAGGGACTGCGCCAGCCGGTTCATGCCGACGATCTTGCGGCGGCCTGCGTGAAGGTGATCGACGAGCGGCGAAGCTTCGGCAAGGCCTACGATCTGGTCGGGGGCGAGACCTTGTCCTACCGGGCAATGGTCGAGCGCATCTTCGCGGTGCAGGGAAAGGCACCAATGTTCGTTTCGATACCCCTGGGGCTGTTTCGTGTCCTCATGGCCGTCGTCGCCCTTCTGCCACGCTTCAAGGATTTCAACGCGGAAATGGCGCGCCGCATGAACGAAGATCTGGTTTTCGATTCGAGCGAAGCCGCACGTGATTTCGGATATTCACCGCGCAGCTTCGAGCCCTAGGATGAGCGTTCTAGCCTTGCCGCTACTGTCGGCGCTTCTGTCCGCAATCACGATCTTTCTCATGCTGCGCGTTGGTCGCGTGGGGCCGCTCGACCTGCCCAACCAGCGTTCCCTGCATACCGTCGCCGTGCCGCGTAGCGGGGGAATCGGCATTCTGGCCGGGGTGATCGTGGGCATGGCGGCGGAGCCGCCGGCCCTGACGGTTCTGGCGGGGTTCATACTGGTTGCGCTGGTGTCCTGGTGGGACGATCGGCGCTCCCTGCCGGTGGTAGCGCGCTTTGCCAGCCACTTCACAGCGGGTGGCTTGGCGCTGGGCGGGGGACTGGCCGCGCAATGGGCCGAGTGGGGCCTGTGGGGTCAGGTGGCGGCCTTGCTGGGCATCGTCTGGATGACCAATCTGTACAATTTCATGGATGGCGCAAACGGACTGGCCGGTGGCATGGCCGTGTTCGGTTTCGGGGCCTATGCGGTTGCGGCGGGCACGGCGGGACAAGTGCCGCTCGCTGCTTGGGCATCATGCATCGCGGCGGCTGCGGGAGGATTTCTTCTGTTCAATTTTGATCCGGCACGAATTTTCATGGGGGACATCGGCTCGGTGTCTTTGGGATTTCTCGCGGCGATCCTGGGGCTGGAGGGCATGAGGCTCGAGGTCTGGCCGATCTGGTTCCCGCTGCTGGTGTTCGCGCCGTTCGTTGTCGACGCGTCGGTAACCTTGGCGAAGCGTGCGCTGCGTGGCGACAAGGTCTGGCAGGCTCATCGGGAACACTACTATCAGCGCCTGGTGCGTTCGGGCTGGAGCCATCGCAAGCTTGCCTTGCATGAGTATGGCCTGATGGCTGCAGTTTCCGTCAGCGCTTGCGCAATGCTGACGTGGCCGGCTGGTGCGCAAGGCGCAGGGCTGCTGGCCTGGGTCGTGCTCCTTGGTGGGCTGATGCTGAGAATCGACACTCTGGTCATGGAAAAATGAATCCGCGCACCCTTGCCGCCTCGATTCATGACCTAGTGGTGGCCACTCTGGCGTGGGTAGTCGCCTATCAGCTGCGTTTCAATTTCGAAATGCCTGCCGTCTTCTCGCAGTCCATGCTGACGACGTTGTGGCTGGTAGTTCCCCTTCAGGGTGCGATCTTCGCGATGTTCGGGCTTTACCGAGGCATCTGGCGCTTCGCCAGCATCCCCGATTTGCGGCGTATTGCGTTGGCGGCGGGTACGGCTGCGCTGGCGATCCCGGCATTGCTGTTCATGCTGCAACGCCTCAACGAAGTCCCACGTTCCGTGCTGGTCATGCATCCCCTGTTGCTGGTGCTGATGATGGGGGGCAGCCGCTTTCTTTATCGGGCTTGGAAGGATGGGCACCTCATCTCGCCCCGGCAGGCTAATGCGATGCCGGTGATCGTGCTCGGTGCAGGGGCGGCCGCATCGCAACTGTTGCGCGATCTCGCGACAAGCCACAGCTGGCGGGTGGTGGGCCTGCTCGACGATCAGACGGGAAGAGTGGGTTCGCAGCTGCATGGCGTATCCATTCTCGGGCCGCTAACCGATCTGCCCCGCCATGCCGGTGATCTGCAGGTTGAGCATGCAATCATTGCCATGCCTGACGCGGCTCCAGCCGCCCGCCGGCGTGCACTGGAAATCGCAGCCGTCGCCGGCCTGAAAGTTTTTACAGTGCCGGCAATGGAGGATGTGCTGGCTGGGCGGGTCGCTGTCTCCCAGGTCCGGCAGGTCGAGCTCGAAGACCTGCTTGGCCGGGAACGCATAGAGCTCGACGAGGTCGGCCTGCACCGACTCCTGCATGGCCGCGTGGTCATCGTGACTGGTGCCGGCGGCTCCATCGGTTCCGAGCTCTGTCGCCAGATCATGCGCTTCGACCCGGGCCGGCTGGTGTTTTTTGAGCAATCGGAGTTTTCGCTGTATGCCATCGAGCAGGAATTCTCCGGGATGCCGGTCGGATGTGTCGTCGGCGACGTGAAGGATGGAGCCGTGCTCGACGCCGTGTTCGGCAGGGATCGACCGGACGTGGTGTTTCATGCAGCCGCTTACAAACATGTGCCGCTGATGGAGAATGGAAATGCTTGGGCCGCCGTGCGCAACAACGTGATGGGTACCCTGCGTGTCGCGCGGGCAGCAATGGGTCACGGTGTGGGCGAATTCGTGCTGATCTCCACCGATAAGGCCGTCAATCCAACCAACGTGATGGGCGCGTCGAAACGTCTCGCCGAAAGGGTGTGTGAGGCACTGCAATGTGAGGTAGAAGGGATGCGCTTCGTTATTGTCCGCTTCGGCAACGTGCTCGGCTCCTCCGGCAGCGTAATCCCCAAGTTCCGCGAGCAGATCGACCGTGGCGGCCCGGTGACCGTGACGCATCCGGACATCATTCGCTATTTCATGCTGATTCCTGAGGCGGCACAGCTGGTGCTGCAGGCGGGGTTGATGGGCAAGGGTGGCGAGCTCTTCGTGCTGGACATGGGTGAGCCGGTGAATATCGCCGACCTGGCGCGCGACATGATCCGGCTGTCGGGCTTCAGCGAGGACGACATCAAGATCGAATTCACCGGGCTGCGGCCGGGAGAGAAGCTTTACGAAGAGCTGCTGGCCGACGGCGAGACGACGCTGCCGACGCCGCATCCGAAGTTGCGCGTGATGAGGGCCGAGACGGCACCCGATGCGGCCTGGCTGGCCGAACTGGAGCAATGGCTTTCGGTTCCCGTGCGATCGGAAGCCGAGGTCAAGGAAGGCCTCAAACGCTGGGTGCCGGAGTACCGGCCGGCACAGCACTGATGGCCACCTACGCCATCGGCGATTTGCAGGGCTGTCTGGAGCCGCTTAAGCGGCTGCTCGATTCACTGGGATTCGATGGCGCGAACGATCGCCTCTGGTTCGTCGGCGACCTGGTCAACCGTGGCCCGGCTTCGCTCGAGGTGCTGCGTTTCGTGAAAAAACTCGGCGCTGGCGCCACGGTGGTGCTGGGCAATCACGACCTGCATCTGGTGATGCAGGCCGAGGGTTACGGCAAGCGCAACCGGGAAGACACGCTGGATGCCGTTCTCGCGGCGCCCGACCGCGACGAGTTGCTGGCGTGGCTGCGTTCACGGCCCTTGTTCCACGTCGAGGGCGAATATGCGATGGTGCATGCGGGTTTGCTGCCGGCATGGTCGTTGAAGCAGGCGCAGGCCTTGTCGGATGAGGTTCGGGCGGCCCTGATGGCACCGAACCATCGTGAATTCCTCGCCAACATGTGGGGCAGTGTGCCGGTTGGGTGGAGCGACGATCTGACCGGTTGGGACCGTTTGCGCGTGGTGGTCAACGCGATGACGCGGATGCGTTTTTGCACGCCGGACGGGACGATCGAGTTCAAGGCCAAGGGGCCGGCGCAGAATGCGCCCGCCGGCTGCGTGCCGTGGTTCGAGGTGCCGGGCCGTGCCAGCGCCGAACACACCATCGTTTGCGGACACTGGTCGGCGCTTGGATTGCGCATCGAACCCAATTTGCTGGCGCTCGATACGGGCTGCCTCTGGGGCGGAACCCTGACGGCCGTGCGACTGGAGGACCGCCGCGTGTTTCAGGTACCTTGCACGCGCCAGGTCGAGCCGAGCGGCTGGGACTGATAGGCGTCAATCAATGCGATACGCGGGTGACGCCGCTGCCGGACAGTATGCGCACCCGCTCGCCGGGACGGAACTGCTCGTCGGCTTCCTGGGTGATGGCGGTCAGCTGGCCGCTGTCGAGCTTGACGGTGATTTCGAGGCCGGCCTTTTTGGTGGTGCCTTCCTCGATGGCGCTGCCGGCGACGCCGCCGGCCACGGCGCCAAGCACCGCCCCGACGGTGGAGCCGCGGCCCTGTCCGATGTTGCTGCCGGCGATGCCGCCGATCACGGCACCGGCCGCCGGGCCGACCGCCGACTTGGTGCCTTCGATGGTGACCTGGCGCACGCTCTCGACCACGCCCATGCGCACGCTCATCTCGCCGCGCGTGGCGCTGCGCGAATAGCTCGAACCGGACTGGCTGCCGGCGCATCCGGCAAGCAGGACGACCGACAGGCCAATGGCGATACCCTGAAGCAATCTCATGATCTTTCCTTTCACAATGCCTCGCCGAAAGCGGCGCGGTAACGTTCGGCAATTTCTTCGTGCTTCGGCTTGTGGTTCTGGCCGCCGCGATGCGCGATCTTGAGCGAGCCCATCAGCGAAGCCAGCCGCCCCGTCTTCTCCCAGCCCCAGTCCTGCGCGATGCCGTGGAGCAGGCCGGCGCGGTAGGCATCGCCGCAACCGGTCGGATCGACCACCTCATCCGGCTTAACGCACGGAATCGAAATTCGCTGACCGCCGGCGTAAATCTCGGAGCCGCTGGCGCCGAGCGTCACGATCAAGGCCTTGACGCTCCGGGCCAGTTCGTCGAGCGACTTGCCGGTACGCTCCGACAGCATCTTGGCCTCGTAGTCATTGACCGTGCAATAGTCGGCAAGTTTCAGGAATTCGAGCAAATCGGCGCCATCGAACATCGGCATGCCCTGGCCCGGGTCGAAGATGAAGGGAATGCCGGCATCGAAGAACTGGCGTGCATGGTCGAGCATGCCCTGGCGGCCGTCGGGCGAGACGATGCCGAGTTGCGCATTCCTGGCGTCGCCGATGCGATTGAGATGCGACTGTCCCATCGCGCCGGGGTGGAAAGCAGTGATCTGGTTGTCGGCGAGGTCGGTGGTGATGAAGGCTTGCGCGGTGAAGGTGCCGGGGACTTCCTTGATGTGCGTGGTGTCGAAGCCGAGGTGGCCGAGGCGCTGCTTGTAGGGGCCGTAGTCGTCGCCGACGGTAGCCATGATCAGCGGGTCGCCGCCAAGCAGGCGCAGGTTGTAGGCGATGTTGCCGGCGCAGCCGCCGTATTCGCGGCGCATGTCGGGAACGAGGAAGGAGACGTTGAGGATGTGGATCTGGCTGGGCAGGATGTGATTCTTGAAATGATCGTGGAACACCATGATGGTGTCGTAGGCGAGCGAGCCGCAGATGAGTGTCTTCACTGGGAATTCCGTTCAGGGATAGAAAACGTAGAGACGGTAGCCGACGGCGGCCAAGTCCTTGACCTCGAGCGTCAGGCGCAGGGCGAGGTCGGCGCTGGCGGCGAAACCGTCGTCGACCGGCTTGGCCTTGGGCAGGTAGTCGGCGGGGGCGAGGACACGCCGCAACAAGGCCTTGTCGGCGGTGTCGGTCAGCGTGAGCTCCAGGTGGGGATAGGCTTGCGCAAAGGGCGCGCGGTTCTTGATCGTGGCGACCAGTAATAGTTGAGCAGCGTTGGCGGGATCCGGGTGAAGGTCGGAACTGTCGATGCCGACCAGCCCGACCTTCCGGGGCAGCGGCAGGTCGCAGCCGGCCATGTCGCAGAAAGCGGCTAGCGCCGGTTTGGCCTCGGGGGCGATCAGGGCCAGTTCGACGCGGAAGTGATGGATTGCCTGCCCGGACAGGACGAGCAGGGCGAACACAACGCCGAGTACCCAGGGCCAGGCGCGGCGTGGTGGCTCCTCGGCCAGAAGGTCCTCGAAGGTCGGCTCGTAATCGACCAGCGTTTGCGGTTCTGGCGTTGTGGCCGGCCGAACCGTCGGTGAATCCTTGCCTGGTTCCGCGACGGCTTCAACGGCGCCTGGCTCGGGTGATTGAAGCGTTGCGCCGCCGGTGATTTCCGCGGCGGGCGTTGGCGGCGGCTCAGGGGGGGCGAAGGGCGTGGCCTCGATTTCCGGGGACTCTATCGTTGGCTCCGCAGCGGCAACTGCGACTTCGGTGACAACAACAGCCGCGGGCGCCGCCTCTTCGACCAGCGTTTCCAGCGCGTTGAACACCTGCTCGCATTGCCCGCAGCGCACGCGCCCCTGTCGCGCCTTGAGTTGCTCTGGCGTGACGCGGAAGGTGGTGACACAGTTGGGGCAGCGGGTCAGCATCCGCCGAGTTTACTTCATGCCCTCGAGGCGTACCCAGCCGTCGTGTTCGGCGCCGACGACCAGGCCGATATGGGGCAGGTAGGCATCGATGACCTGCTGCGCCTGGCTGGCGAGCACGCCGGAAAGGGCAATGCGGCCGCCGGAGGCAATCCGATCGACAAGCAACGGCGCCAGTACGCACAGCGGGTTGGTGAGGATGTTGGCGACGACGAGGTCGAATCGTTCCGGCAGCGCCTCGCGCGAATGGCGGAGCCGGAGGGCGACGCCATTGCGTTCGGCATTGTCGCAAGCGGAGGTCAGCGCAGCGTCGTCGATGTCGACACCCAGCACGTCCGCGGCGCCGAGCCTTGCCGCCGCGATGCCGAGGATGCCCGAACCGCAGCCGTAGTCGAGAACCGACGATTTGCCGGGCGTTACCACATGTTCCAGCCACTGCAGGCACAGGCGGGTGGTCGGGTGCGACCCGGTACCGAAGGCCAGACCGGGATCGACCACGAGGTTGATCGCCGCAGGATCGGGGGCATCGTGCCAGGACGGCACGATCCACAGCCGGTCGGAGATAGGGATGGGGTCGAACTGCGACTGGGTCAGCCGCACCCAGTCCTGTTCGGCGATTTCCTCGAGACGGATTGCCGGAACATCGGCGATGCCGGCTTCGCGTGCTGCCGTGGCGACGCGGTCAACCAGGTCAACCGCGGGTTCGAACAACGCGACGACGCGGCTGGTGACCCAAAGTGGTGTGGTCGGGCTGCCGGGCTCGCCGAACTGCGGCGTTTCGCGCTCGGTGCCGGCGTCAGCGTCCTCCACGCTCGCCGAGATGGCGCCCACTTCGAGTAGTGCCTCGGATAGCGCGTCGGCGTGGGCCGCATCGGTTTCCAGCGCGACGCTGATCCACATGCTATGCCTTCGTGGGGCCGCCCCGCGGCCCTCGCCGAGTTGAAGGGCAAGGAGGCATACGCGGCTTGCCCCCTCTGGGGGTGGGGGGTAACGAGGCGATTTTGCGAGCGTGGCGGGGCAGCAACCTATTTACCCTTGAGGGCCTCTTCCTTGGCCGCGAGCTTTTCTTCAAGGTAGTGAATGCTGGTGCCACCCTGGATGAACCGTTCGTCGAGGAGCAGGTCCTGATGCAGCGGAATGTTGGTCTTGATTCCCTCGACTACCATTTCCGACAGCGCGATGCGCATACGACGAATGGCCTGGTCGCGTGTATCGCCGTAGGAAATCACCTTGGCGATCATAGAATCGTAATGCGATGGCACCGTGTAGCCGGAGTAGACGTGGGAGTCGACCCGGATGCCGGGGCCGCCCGGCGGGTGCCATGCACCGATTTTCCCCGGAGATGGCGTGAACTTGAATGGATCTTCTGCGCAGATGCGGCATTCTATGGAATGTCCCTTGACCTCGATGTCGCGCTGGCGGAACCAGAGTTTCTCGCCGGCAGCCACGCGGATCTGCGCCTGGACGATGTCGATGCCGGTGACGAGTTCCGTGACCGGGTGTTCGACCTGCACCCGGGTGTTCATCTCGATGAAGTAGAACTCGCCGTTCTCGTAGAGGAACTCGAAGGTGCCGGCGCCGCGATAGCCGATCTTGCGGCAGGCCTCGGCGCAGCGCTCGCCGATGCGAGTGATGGCGCGGCGATTGACCTCGGGTGCCGGCGCCTCCTCGATCACCTTCTGATGACGGCGCTGCATGGAACAGTCGCGCTCGGACAGCCACACGGCATTCTTGAAGTTGTCTGCCATCACCTGGATTTCGATGTGGCGCGGGTTCTCCAGGAACTTCTCCATGTACACCACGGGGTTGCCGAAAGCAGCCCCGGCTTCGGTGCGCGTCATGGTGACGGCATTGATCAGCGCCGCCTCGGTATGCACCACGCGCATGCCGCGGCCGCCGCCGCCGCCGGCCGCCTTGATGATTACCGGGTAGCCGACCGTGCGCGCAATTTTCACGATCTCCTTGGGATCATCGGGCAACGCGCCTTCAGAACCGGGGACGCAGGGCACGCCGGCGACCTTCATTGCATCCTTGGCCGAGACCTTGTCGCCCATTAGCCGAATGGTTTCCGCCTTGGGGCCGATGAAAACGAAGCCCGACTTCTCGACGCGCTCGGCGAAGTCGGCGTTCTCCGACAGGAAGCCGTAGCCCGGGTGAATCGCCTCGGCATCGGTCACTTCTGCGGCGGAGATGATGGCCGGGATGTTGAGGTAACTTTGTGCCGAAGCCGGCGGGCCGATGCAGACAGATTCGTCGGCAAGTTTGACGTACTTGGCTTCGGCGTCGGCCGTGGAATGCACGGCGACCGTGCGCACGCCCAGTTCGCGGCAGGCGCGCTGGATGCGGAGGGCGATTTCCCCCCGGTTGGCGATCAAGACTTTACCGAACATGACAGACTCCCGCCGGGCCGTCCCAAGGGAGGCTGCGCCCCCCGGTGGGGGGCTGCGTCCGCAAAGGATGCCGTCCCCGGTGTTGCCGGGGACATAAACGAATGTGAGCGTGGGGGGGCATATCTGTTAGCCGATCAGGAACAGCGGTTGACCGAACTCCACCGCCTGCCCGTTTTCGGTCAGTACCGCCTTGATCGTGCCAGTGGCGTCGGCCTCGATCTCATTCATCAACTTCATGGCCTCGATGATGCACAGGGTGTCGCCCTGCTTGACGGCCTGGCCGACCTCGACGAAGGCCGAGGCGCCCGGCGAGCCGGAGCGGTAGAAGGTGCCGACCATCGGCGCCTTGACGACATGGCCCTCCGGTTCGGCCGGGGCAGCGACCTCGGCGGGGCCGGCCGCGGCAGTTGCCATGGGCGGGGCCGCTTGCGGCGCGTAGCCGTGGCTGCCAAGCATCACCGTGGTCGGCGTGGCCGGGGCCGCATGCTTGGCGATACGGATTTTTTCCTCGCCTTCAGAAATTTCCAGTTCGGAAATGCCCGAATTCTGGACGAGGTCGATGAGGGTCTTGAGTTTTCTCAGGTCCATGCTGGCTCCATGCTTCGATGTTTTATGTTTTCTGACACTGGGCAGCGTGCCGCCAGCGCCGACTTTTTCAGGGCTTGTTGCTGCGGGCCAATGCCGCCAGCGCCGCTTCGAGCGCCAGTTCGTAACCTTGGGCACCGAGGCCGCTGATCACGCCGATGGCGAGATCGGAAAAATATGAATGGTGGCGGAAGGTTTCCCGCGCGAAGATGTTGGAAAGGTGGATTTCGATGAAGGGAATGGCCACGGCCGCCAGTGCGTCGCGCAACGCCACGCTGGTGTGGGTGTAGGCCGCCGGGTTGATGATGATGAATTCGATGCCTTCGGCGCTGGCGGCCTGGACGCGGTCGATCAGTTCGCCTTCGGTATTGCTCTGGAAGCTTTCAATCTGAACGCCGTTGGCGCGGGCGCGGGCTTCCATTGCGGCATGAATGTCGGCCAGTGTGGTGCGGCCGTAAATGGCCGGTTCGCGACTGCCGAGCAGATTCAGGTTGGGGCCATGCAGTACCAGGATGCGCGCCGTACGACCGTGGTTGGCATCGGGTTTTGCTGTTTTTGCCTTGGACATGGCTGCGAGTTTGCCGCAAAAGGCGACAGTTTGTCTAGTCTTGACTAAATCGGAGTTTCGCCGCTCAACAGGGCCGCGACCGCCGGGGCCTTGGCGCGCGCATGGCTACGGCCACTGTGTGCGCTGCGTTTATGCTGCCTTTCTCCTGCCAGCGAGTAAATCAGCAGCAGGATAGGCGTATCGCGCCAGTCCAGCCGCAGACGCGCTTCCGGGAGGTGGGCGGCGTGGGACGTGATACCACCTTTGTCGGCAAATTCGTAGGAGATGTTGCGTGATAGCAGGGATATCTCGACATCTTTCGCGCTGTCGGCGAATAGCTCGAGTTCGACCTCGGCAAAGCGCCCAGCGGTGCCATCGAGGACGGCTCCCGTCAGATAGGGGCGAAAATCGGCCAGCAGTTCCATGACTTCGAGTGCGACTTCGCGCAGTTCGCGCAGTCGTTCGGGTTGCTCTTCCTCTTGGTAGAGCGCCTGCCATGCGCGCAATTCGGCGGCGACTTCCTCGTTGGTCGGCAGTGCGACCGCATCGGATGCGCCGACGCTTTTTGCCGCCTTGCGCTTGGCGGCGCCGTAATCGCCGATGCCGTCTTCAGCCATCATTCGGGCTGCGGCGCTGGCTATGGAGCGGCGCAATGTGTCACTGGCTTGCGGGGCGGGCTTGCGGCGGGGCATATTGGTGTATTCCGCTAGAATCCAGCCCAATTATTGCACGGCAAATATTTCATGCATATTCACGTCCTCGGCATCTGCGGCACTTTCATGGGCGGTATCGCCCTGCTGGCGAGAGCGGCCGGCCACCGTGTCACCGGCTGTGATGCCAACGTCTATCCGCCGATGAGTACCCAGTTGCAGGCGCAAGGCATCGATCTGGTCGAGGGCTACGGCGCCGAGCAAGTGGAATTGAACCCGGACCTGTTCGTGGTCGGCAACGCGATCTCCCGCGGCAACCCGCTGCTGGAGGCCATTCTCGACCGCAATCTGCCTTATGTTTCCGGGCCGCAGTGGCTGGCCGAAAACATCCTGCGCGGCAAATGGGTGCTTGGCGTTGCCGGCACCCACGGCAAGACCACGACCACGGCGCTGCTGGCCTGGATACTCGAAGAGGCGGGGTTGCAGCCAGGCTTTCTTGTCGGCGGGGTGCCGCAGGGCTTCGGCGTTTCGGCCCGGCTGACGCCTTCTCCCTTCTTCGTCATCGAAGCTGACGAGTACGACACGGCTTTTTGCGATAAACGCTCGAAATTCATTCACTATCGGCCGCGTACGGTGATCCTCAATAATCTTGAGTTCGATCATGCGGACATCTTTTCTGATCTTGCAGCTATCGAGACACAATTCCATCATCTTGTGCGGACTTTGCCCGGAAATGGCCTGATCGTTGCGAATGGCGGCGAAGAGTCGCTCAAGCGCGTCATCGCTCGCGGTTGCTGGACTCGGCTCGAATGGTTTGGCATCCACGACGGCTGGTCATTCGCCGATGCCGCAGGCGAATCCTTCGAGTTGCGGCTGGCCGGCAAGGCGCAGGGAAGCACACGGCTGGAACTGCCGGGCAACCATAATCGGGCCAATGCGGTGGCGGCGGTGGCGGCGGCACGCCACGCCGGAGTGCCCGTGGCCGTGGCGTTGAAGGCTCTGGCGACCTTTCCCGGCGTCAAGCGGCGGCTGGAAGTGTGCGGCACGGTCCGTGGCGTGACGGTCTATGACGATTTCGCCCATCATCCGACGGCAATCGCCGCGACGCTGGCCGGGTTGCGTTCGCGTGTCGGTGGCCGGCGCATCCTCGCCGTGCTGGAGCCACGCTCGAACACCATGAAGCTTGGCACCATGAAGGCGCAGTTGCCCGGCAGCCTGACGGACGCCGACCTGACCTATTGTTACGGCAAGGGACTTGGCTGGGATGTGGCCGCGGCCTTGCGGCCTCTGGGCGACAAGGCCGTTTCCTTCGATGAGCTCGATGCGCTGGTAGCGGCCGTCGTCGGTGACGCCCGCGACGGCGACCAAGTGTTGGTCATGAGCAATGGCGGCTTCGGCGGCGTGCACCAGAAGCTGCTGGAGGCGCTGGGGCGCTAGGGCCTGTTCTCATTCAGGCGACAAGTGCGCCGGGGTGAGTCTGGCCCTAGGGGATGTAAGCGAATTCGTTGCTGGCTGGGCGGTGCCAGAGGCGGAAGTTGAGCGCGAGGGTGGCGGTGAGCAGAGCCGCGGCGCCGAGGTTGTGCGCCACGGCTACGGGCAACGGCAGCGACAGCAGCACGTTGGCGATCCCCAGTGACCATTGCAGCGCCAGCAGGCCAGCCAGCCAGATGCCCCAGCGGCGCCAGGCCGGCAGGCGCAGGAGCCTGAGGGCCAGCCCGCCCACCGCCAGCAGGACGACGACGGCGCCGATGCGATGGCTCCAGTGGATCGCCGTCAGCGCAGCGAAGGGCAGCAGGCCGCCGTCGCCAGTCTGGCCGAGTTCGCGCCGCAACGTGAAGGCATGGGCGAAATCCATCGGCGGCAGCCAGCGGTCCTGGCAGGTCGGGAAGTCGGTACAGGCGAGGGCGGCGTAATTGCTGCTGGTCCAGCCGCCGAGCGCGATCTGCGCGATGACCGCCAGCAGCGCGAGCACGGCCAGCGGGCGCAGGCTGGCGGGACGTTCGAGCGGCCGCGGCGAGCTCTGGCGCAGCAGCAGCCAGACCAGCAAGCCCAGCGTGGTCATGCCGCCGAGCAAGTGGGCGCTGACGATCACGGGCTTGAGCATCAGGGTCACGGTCCACATGCCGAGCAGCGCCTGGAAACCGACAATGCCGAGCAGCGCCGTCGGCAGCCATGGTGACGCCCGCTCGCGCATTTCGCGCCGCCAGGCGAGGAGCGCCAGGCCGAGGATCAGCAGGCCGAGGGTGCCGGCGAAGTAGCGATGCACCATTTCCTTCCAGGCCTTGCCTGTTTCCACCGGCTTGCCGGGAAAACGCTGCAGCGCCGTGGCGTGCTCGTCGGGAGCGTCGGGCACGCCAAGCAGATGGCCGTAGCAGCCGGGCCAGTCCGGACAGCCGAGTCCGGCATCGGACAGGCGCACGTAGGCGCCGAGCGCGACGACGCCGAAGGCCAGCAGCGTCGCCACCAGCGCGAGCGAGCGGTAGGTGTGCATGAGGGAAAGAGTCAGAAGGGCAATAGGCGGTCGGCGAACAGCGCCGCGAACAGCAGCGTCAGGTAGACGATCGAGTAGCCGAAGGTCTTCTTCGCCAGCGCGTCGCTGTAATTGCGGACCAGTTGGATGGCGAAACCGAGGAACACCAGATTGAGTAAAGTCACAACGCCGAGATAGATCGCCCCGCTCACGCCGAGCGAAACCGGGATCAGGCTGCCGGCAGCGAGCATCACCGTGTACAGCAGGATGTGCTGGCAGGTGAAGGCCACGCCGTGCGTGACCGGCAGCATCGGCAGGCCGGCCTTGGCGTATTCCTCGCGGCGGTAGCAGGCCAGCGCCCAGAAGTGCGGCGGGGTCCACAGGAAGATGATCAGAAACAGCGCCAGCGGCTCAGTGCCGATGCTGCCGGTCATGGCCGCCCAGCCCAGCACTGGCGGCATCGCGCCCGAGGCGCCGCCGATGACGATGTTCATCGGCGTGGCCGGCTTGAGTACCACGGTGTAGATCACGGCATAGCCGAGGAAGGTGGCCAGCGTCAGCCACATCGTCAGGTCGTTGATGAAGGCGTGCAGCAGCCACAGGCCGGCGCCGCCGACCAGCATCGCCAGCGTCAGCGTTTCAGCCGAGGAAATCGCGCCCCGGGCCGTGGCGCGGGCGCGGGTGCGTGCCATGCGGGCGTCGATGGTGCGCTCGACCAGGCAGTTGATGGCCGCGGCGGCACCGGCCACCAGAGCGATGCCGAGCGAGGCAACGAGGAAGCGCGCCAGCGGCGGGAAGTCGGGCGAGGCCAACAGCATGCCGATCATCGCCGTGAACACGATCAGCGTATTCACGCGCGGTTTGCACAGGTCGAGGAAGGCGGCGAGGCGTTGGGCCAGAGTAAGGGAACTTAGGGTGGCGGTATTCATGGCTTCATCCAATCCAGGAGTACTTGAGCAGGCGTTCGAGATCGACGCGGATATCCTTGGCATCGGCGCCCGGGGCATAACGCATCATCGCCAGCCCGTTGGGATCGACGATGACGACGCTGCCCGGCAGCAGGCCGAGGCCGGCCGGCAGCGTGTCGGCGGCGAGGTGCTGGGTGCGCTGCCATTGCTTGGCCAGGACGACACGCACGCGGCGCAGTTCGTCGAGGCGCTCGGCATTGCGCGCATCGCCGACCAGCAGCAGCGTCCACTTCCCCTTGAGGTCGTCGCCGGCCATGGCGACGGGCGGCGCGATCAAAGTACCGTGGTTGGATGTCTGCGCCGGCCGCCAGCCGTAGAGGTAGAGGCCGGCGCCGATCACAATGGGCAGCAGTGAGAGGGCGAGGATCAGCAACAGGGTTCTCTGCGCGTTGGTCAGCGGCGTGGTGAATGTGTTGGTCGTCATGGTTTGCGGCGGAAGAGGAAGAACAGCCAGATGCCGACGCTGCTGGCAGCGAAGCCGAACCATTGCAGCGCGTAGCTGAGGTGCTTGTCGGCGCGCTCGTCGGGACGCGACCAGTCGCGGGCGTAGCCGTGCGGCGCCGCGGCGTCGAGCTGGACGACGACCGGTTGCAGCGGCCAGGGTGCGGATGCGACGTAGCGGGCGAGATCGAGGTTCTGCCAGACGGGTTCCCCGGCACCGGCGGGTGCCGCGGCGAGGGTAAAGAATTTCTGCGGCGGGACCACGGCGATGCCGCTGAGCGTGACCTCACCGGACGGCGGCGCTACGTCGGGAAGGATACGGCGATCGGCGGCGGCCGGCACCCAGCCGCGATTCACCAGCACGCGCATGTCGCTTCCGGCGAGCCGCAACGGAGTGACGACGTGATAGCCGGCACGCTCGGTGGCGGGATCGACGCGGTTATCGATGAGGATTTGCCGCGCCGCCTCGAACTCGCCCGTCAGCTCGACGTGGCGATGGCGCAAAAAGTCGGCGCTGGCGGGACGGCGCGGCATGGCAATCAGGGCGTCGCGGCCGCGCTGGTCGAGTTCCGCCTGCACCGCCGTCTTGTGCTGGTATTTGGCGAACTGCCACAGGCCGAGCGAGATGAAGCCGGCGACGAGCGCGGCGACCAGCAATCCGCCCCCGACGAAGATCGCGGTGCGTGAGGGGCTTGCCGCCGGGGTCTTGCCGCGCGCATACTCGACTGGTGTCTGCTGCGGGAGGTCCGCCATGAAAATCTTCGCCGTGTTGATGTTGCTCGCCATCGTCGGCAGCCTGTTCTCGGGCCTGTTCTTTCTCTACCGCGACCAGGGCGCCGGCGAGCGGACGGTGCGCGCGCTGACGCTGCGCATCGGCCTCTCCCTGACGCTGTTCATCCTGCTGCTGGTCGGATTTCGCATCGGATTGATCCCGGGCTACAGCCAGTAGACCAGCACGAACAGCAGCAGCCACACGACATCGACGAAGTGCCAGTACCAGGCCACGCCCTCGAAGGCGAAATGGCGCTCGGGCGTGAAGTGGCCCTTGAGCGTGCGGCCGAGGATCACCGCCAGCATGATCGCCCCCAGCGTCACGTGGAAGCCGTGGAAGCCGGTGAGCATGAAGAAGGTCGCGCCGTAGGCGCCGGCGGCGAGCGTAAGGCCGAGCTCGGTGTAGGCGTGGTGGTACTCGTAGGCCTGCAGCGCGAGGAACAGCGCGCCGAGTGCGACCGTGGCCGCGAGGCCGAGGTTGAGCTGGGTACGCTTGTTCTTCAGAAGTGCCCAGTGCGCCCAGGTCACGGTCACGCCTGACGACAGCAGCAGCGCCGTGTTGATCGCCGGCAGGCCCCAGGCGCCCATCGGCGTGAATTGCGCGCCCTTGGGGCCGGCCGAGGGCCAGGTGCCGGTGAAACCGGGCCACAGCGTCGTGCCGTGGGCGGACACCATGTTGCCGAGCTCCGGCACCGAGATCACGCGGAGGTAGAACAGGGCGCCGAAGAAGGCGGCGAAGAAGGCAACCTCCGAGGCAATGAACCAGATCATGCCGTAGCGGAAGGACTTGTCCTCCCACTCGCGGTATTCACCGGCCTGCGACTCGGCGATCACCTTGCCGAACCAGCCGAACAGCACGTAGAGGATGATGCCGGCGCCGCCGAGCATGATCCAGTTGCCGGCGCCGAAATTGTTCATCTTGAGGATGAAGCCGAGCGCCAGGATGAACATGCCGCCGGCGAGGATGAAGGGGTATAGGCTCGGTTGCGGCACGTGGTAGTGGTGGCTGTGCGGCTGCGCCGCCAGGGTTTCGGTCATTGCTTGGCCTCCGGTTTGGCGGTCGGCGCGCTCGTAAGCGTGTTGCGCTGGCCGTCGATGCTGAAGAATGCGTAGGAAAGGGTGATGTGGCGAATGTCGCTGTCGATGTCCGGCTTGACGATGAAGGTCAGCGGCATTTCCCTGGACTCGCCGGGGGCCAGCGTCTGCTGGCTGAAACAGAAGCATTCGATCTTGTCGAAGTGCTGCGCGGCCTGGCCCGGCGTCACGCTGGGCACGGCCTGGCCGGTGATGGTGCGGCTCGAGGTGTTGCGCACCAGGTAGCGTACTTGCTGCATCGCGCCCGGATGGGTATCGAGGCTGACGGTGAGCGGGCGCATCTCCCACGGCAGGCCGGGCATCACGGTGCCGGTGAACTCGACGGCCACGGTGCGGCTGCGGTCGATCGCCGAGGGTGCCGGCGCGGCGACCGCCGTGCCGGCCGTCAGCCCGCCGACGCCGAAGCCGTCGCGGATGACCGCCGGCACGGCAGCCGCCTGGCCACTGGTCTTGCCGTTGAAACCGGTCGCCTCGCAGAACACGTCGTAGAGGGGGACCAGGGCGAAGCCGAAGGCAAAAGCCCCGGCCACGATCAGCAGCAGGCGCTTCACCAGCGGGGCGTGAGACGCGGTCATGCGCTCATCCGCGCTTGAAGAAGAAGCCGATGACGTAGAGCGCGAGCACGGCGGCGCCGATCAGCCACGCCATCCTGCGCGAGGCGGCACGGCGCTGCGCGAGTTCGGCATCGGTGAAGCTCGCGTTCATCACTTGATCACCGGCTGGGTTTCCCACGAGTGGTGGGGCGGCGGCGAGGGCAGCTGCCATTCGAGGCCTTCCGCGCCTTCCCACACCTTGTCGCTCGCCTTCGGGCCACCCTTGACGCATTTCCAGATGTTGTACGCGAACAGCAGTTGCGACAGGCCGAGGGCGAAGGCGGCCACGGTCGAGATCATGTTGAACTCGGTGAATTGCAGCGCGTAGTCGGGAATGCGCCGCGGCATGCCGGCGAGGCCGAGGAAGAACTGCGGCAGGAAGGTCAGGTTGAACGACACGACGGTGAGCCAGAAATGCCACTTGCCGAGCGTCTCGGAGTACATGTGGCCGGTCCATTTGGGCAGCCAGTAGTAGACGCCCGTCATCACGCCCATGATGCCGCCGGCGAACAGCGCGTAGTGGAAGTGGGCGACCACGAAGTAGCTGTGGTGGTACTGCGCATCGGCGGCGACGTCGGCCAGCACCAGGCCGGTGAGGCCGGCGATGCCGAACAGCACGATGAAGCCGGTGGCGAACAGCATCGGCGTCTCGAAGCTCATTGCGCCCTTCCACATCGTCGCAATCCAGCAGAAGAACAGCACCGCCAGCGGCAGCGAGATCAGCATGGTGCTGAACATGAAGTAGATCAGCGCCGGCACCGGCATGCCGACGGTGAAGAAGTGGTGGGCCCAGACCACCACCGACAGCGCGCCGATGCCGATGAAGCCCCACACCTGCGCCTTGTAGCCGTAGATCGGCTTTCGCGAGAAGGTGGACAGCACGTGCGGCATCAGGCCCCAGATCGGCAGCAGCAGGATGTACACCTCGGGATGGCCGAAGAACCAGAACAGGTGCTGGAACAGGATCGGGTCGCCGCCGCCGGCCGCATTGAAGAAATGGGTGCCGAAGTGGCGGTCGGTCAGCAGCATGGTCACCGCGCCGGCCAGCACCGGGATGGTGGCGATCAGCAGGAAGGCGGTGATCAGCCAGCCCCAGGCGAACAGCGGCAGCTTCATCATGGTCATGCCGGGCGCGCGCATGTTGAAGATGGTGACGATGATGTTGATGGAGCCGAGGATCGACGAGACGCCGAGGATATGCACGGCGAAGATGGCGAAGTCGACGCCGAGGCCACCCTGCACCGACAGCGGTGCGTAGAAGGTCCAGCCTGTCGCCAGCGCGCCGTCGCCGATGCCGAACAGGGCGAGGACGAAGGGCAGGGTCAAGAGGATCGCCGCCGGCGGCAGTAGCCAGAAGCCCCAGTTGTTGACCCGCGGCAGCGCCATGTCGGGGGCGCCGATCATCAGCGGGATCTGCCAGTTGGCGAAGCCGGTGGCGGCCGGCATCAGCGCGGCGAAGATCATCACCAGGGCGTGGATGCCGATCAGCTGGTTGAAGAATTCCGGCTGCATCAGCTGCAGGCCGGGCTGCCACAGTTCGGCGCGGACGGCGAGGATCATGCCGCCGCCGACGAAGAACATGATCAGCGCGAACGTCAGGTACATCGTGCCGATGTCCTTGTGGTTCGTCGTGGTCAGCCAGCGCAGGATGCCGCCGGGGTAGTGCTCGCCGTGATGTTCGCCGGCGTGGCCTGGAACGGTGGTGGTCGCAATGTTCATGTCAGATCTCCCGAAGGGTCGCCCCGAGGGAGGCTGAGCCCCCTGTGGGGGCAGCGAACACAAGGCCGAAGGCCGCAGGACAGCCGAAGGCTGGTCCCGCGAAGCGGGATGCGGCTTTGCCGCACAAAGTGAGCGTGGGGGCCATTGATTTCTCCTTAGCGCAAAGACTTGATCTGGGCGGGCTGGATCATGTCGCCCTTGCTGTTGCCGAGCGCATTGCGCTCGAAGGTGATGACGGCCGCGAGCTCGACGTCGTTCAGCGTGCCCTTGAAGGCCTGCATCGCCGTGCCGGCCTTGCCGTTGAGGACGCGGTCGACATGGCTGTCGGCGATGATCCGGCCCTCTGGCGAGAGCAGCGGGCCAGTGACGATCTTGCTGCCTTTCAGCGCGGGGAAGGCGGGCGGCATGCCCTGGCCCTCGGGCTGGTGGCAGACCGAGCACTGTTTCTCGTAGACATCCTTGCCCTTGGCCAGCAGCTCGTCCTTGCTCCAGGCGCGGTCGGCGCCGCCGGCTGCCGCGGCCTGCTCGGCCTTCTTCGTGTCGAGCCAGGCCAGATACTCGGGCTCGGGCACGGCATGCACCACCACCGGCATGTAGCCGTGGTCCTTGCCGCAGAGCTCGGCGCACTGGCCGCGATAGATGCCGGGCTTCTCGATCTTGACCCAGGTTTCGCGCAGGAAACCGGGGATGGCGTCGCGCTTGACGCCGAACTGCGGCACCCACCAGGTGTGGATGACGTCGGTCGCCGTCAGCAGCACGCGCACCTTCTTGCCGACCGGCAGGTAAACCGGGTTGTCGACCTCGAGCAGGTAGTGTTCGCCCTTGGCGGCCTTGTTCTCGATCTGCTCGCGTGGCGTGGACATGGTCGAGATGAATTTGACGCCGGCCTCGGGATATTCGTACTGCCACTTCCACTGCATGCCGGTGACCTTGAGCACCATGTCGGCACGGGTCTTGGTGTCCTCCATGTCGATGATGGCGTGCACCGCCGGGATGCCCATCAGCACGAAGTCGATGAACAGCAGGATGGCGAAGGGCACGATGGCCCAGAACCACTGGATCCTGCCGGTCGGGCCGGTGAATTTCGCCGGTTGGTGGCCGACGCTCTTGCGATGCTTGACCATCGAATAGATCATGATGGCGAACACCACCACGAACAGGATGGTGATGATCAGCATGAACTCGTTGTGGATGTTCAGCGTGTCGCGCGCGACCGGCGTGACCGGTTCGGGGAAGTTCCACTTGTAGTCGGCCAGTGCCGGCAGCGGTGACAGCGCTGCGAACAGCGGCGCCAGTCGGACGAGGTTCTTCAAGACGGCTTCCTCCTCAGGTTGATCGTGCGAATCAGATAGGTGGGCAGGGGGCGGCGCTGGCACGCCCCGCTGGCGGCGCAAAAAGTCGGCGGTAGCGGGACGGCGGCAGGCGCGCCGCCGCAACGACGCATGGCCCAGCCGAGCGCGGCGAGTTCCAGTCCGGCGAACGGCAGCACCGGCCAGGCGCCGAAGCAGGCGAAGACGATGGCGATGGTCAGGGAAATCGCGGCGAGCACGACGAAAACGGGGAATAGCGGCGAGCGTGCCACCTGGCGGGAAGCGGGGGGCGGTCGCCACGAAGCGGACCGGCTGCCTTCGATCACCCATCCCATCGCTAAGAAACCCCTCGTTTAGAATCCACTTGACCCCTGGACGGGATTTTGTTGATCTAGATCAACCTTTTTATCGAGTGTATCTTTAGGTTCAAATGATTGCAACCGTAAATATATGTGTTGGAAGAAGGGCTTTTTCGCGGCTTGCGAGAACGCTGCTCGCGGTTGCAACGCTGGTCCTGGCCGGCTGTGGCGATGGTGCGCCGGCCTTCCGTGCCACGGACATCAGCGGCACCACGGATTGGGGCCGCGATTTCGCCCTGCCGGATGCCACCGGACAGGTGCGGCGGCTGGCCGAGTTCCGCGGCAAGGCGGTGGTGCTGTTCTTCGGCTACGCCCAGTGCCCGGATGTCTGCCCGACCACGCTGTCGGCCATGGCCGAGGTGGCAAAGCTGCTGGGCAAGGACGCGGCGCGTCTGCAGGTGGTGTTCGTCACTCTCGATCCCGAGCGCGACACGCCGGCGCTGATCGCCGAGTACATGACGCAATTCGATCCCGGCTTCATCGGCCTGCGCGGCGACGCCGCCACCACCGACGCGACGGCGAAGGAATTCAAGGTGTTCTACAGCCGGCAGGCGACCGGATCAAGCGGCGGCTATACCCTAGACCACACTGCCGGCAGCTATGTCTTCGATCCTCAGGGCCGCGTGCGGCTGTATGTGCGCCATGGCGCGCCGGCCGCCGACATCGCCGCCGACCTGCGCCTTCTGCTCGCCGCCAAATGAAAATGGGCTGCCGAGGCAGCCCATTGTTCTCTGGCGAAGCGGGCGCTTACATGGAGGCGGCCAGCGTGCCCTTCATCTTCTGCATGGCCTTGGCTTCGATCTGGCGGATGCGCTCGGCCGAAACGCCGTATTCGTCGGCCAGCTCGTGCAGCGTCGCGGTCGCCTCACCGTCCTCGACCAGCCAGCGGCGCTGGATGATGGTGCGGCTGCGGTCGTCAAGCGCGGCCAGCGCGCCCTGGATGCCCTCGTTCTGCAGCCGGTCATATTCCTTGCGTTCGAGCTGCATTGACGGCTCGACGCTCTCGGCGGCGGCGAGGTAGGTGATCGGCGCATAGCTCTTCTCGTCGTCGTCCCCGGTCGGCTCCAGCGCGATGTCGCCACCGGTCATGCGGGTTTCCATCTCGACTACTTCCTCGGGCTTGACGCCGAGGGTGCGGGCGACGTCCTTGACCTGCTCGGGGCCGAGGGTGGCGAAGCCGGCCTTCATGCTGCGCAGGTTGAAGAACAGCTTGCGCTGCGCCTTGGTGGTGGCGATCTTGACCAGGCGCCAGTTCTTGAGGATGTACTCGTGCATCTCCGCCTTGATCCAGTGCATGGCGAAGGACACCAGCCGCACGCCGCGCTCGGGATCGTAGCGCTTGACCGCCTTCATCAGGCCGATGTTGCCTTCCTGGATCAGGTCGGCGTGGGGCAGGCCGTAGCCCAAGTAGCCGCGGGCGATGGCAATGACTAGACGCATGTGCGAGAGAACCAGCTTGCGCGCCGCCTCAAGGTCGCCTTCGTCGCGGAAGCGGCGGGCGAGGCTTTTTTCCTCGGCTTCGCTCAACATGGGCATGCGATTGGCTGCCTGGATATAGGCCTCAATGCTTGCAGCTCCCGAAATCGCCGGGAAGTTGGCAGGGAAAGCGTTGTTCGCGGTCAGGGCCTGGCTCATGGTTTTCGTCCTCCTTGATTCAATCTTAGCATCGGCAAAGCGCTTTTTGGCACTCGCGCCATATGAGTGCCAAAAGTATAACAAGTTCCATACTAAATTAGTCAAGTTCTAGTTTGACCTTCTTCGCTCGCTTGGCTGTGACCATCGCACCACGAAGTCTGTTCGCCTGTAAGCTATTGAATTCATGACGTCGAATCGCCGCATCGCCCACCTCGACATGGACGCGTTCTACGCCTCCGTCGAACTGCTGAAGTACCCCGAATTGCGCGGCCAGCCCGTCGCCATCGGCGGGCGCCGGGCGCAACAGCCGGAAACCCTGCCCGATGGCAGCCGCCGCTTCGCCCGCCTGCGCGACTATATAGGCCGCGGCGTACTCACCACCGCCACCTACGAAGCCCGGGCGCTGGGCGTGCATTCCGGCATGGGTACCATGAAGGCCGCCCGCCTCGCTCCCGACGCCATCCTGCTGCCGGTCGACTTCGATGCCTACCGCCACCATTCGCGCCTGTTCAAGGCGGCCGTCGCGAGCATCGCCCCGCAGATCGAGGATCGCGGCATCGACGAGATCTACATCGACCTGACCGATGTCGCGGGCGAAACCGAGGCGCTGGCCCGGCGCATCAAGCAGGCGGTGAAGGACGCCACCGGCCTGAGCTGCTCCATCGGCATCACCCCGAACAAGCTGCTCTCCAAGATCTGCTCCGACCTGCAAAAGCCGGACGGCATCACCCTCCTTGGCATGGCCGACATCCCCGCGCGCATCTGGCCCCTGCCCGTGCGCAAGATCAACGGCATCGGGCCGAAGGCGACGGAGAAGCTGGCCGGCCTCGGCATTGCGACCATCGCCGAACTGGCCGCTGCGGAGCCGGAGTTCCTGCAGCTGCAGTTCGGCCGCAGCTACGGTTCCTGGCTGCACGATGCGGCGCACGGCATAGACGACCGGCCGCTGGTGACGCGTTCGGAGCCGAAGTCGATCAGCCGCGAAACCACCTTCGAGACGGATCTCCACCCGCGCCGCGACCGCGACCGGCTTGGTGAAATATTCACGGCCCTGTGCCAGCGCGTGGCCGGCGACCTCGAGCGCAAAAACGTCGTCGGTCGCACGGTCGGCATCAAGCTGCGCTACGATGACTTCCAGACGGTGACCCGCGACGTGACCCTGGCGGCTGCCACCGCAGATGCGGCGACGATCCGTCGCGCCGCCGGCGAATGCCTGCGGCGTGTGCCGCTCGACAAGCGGCTGCGCTTGCTGGGCGTGCGGGTGAGCAGTTTGCAAAAGGAGGATGCGGAAATGCCTGTCGCGGAATCGACGCAGGGGGAGCTGCAACTGGAAAATCCGGCATGATGGCTGACATGCCAGACAAGCCCTGCGCCCCCTCCTGCGAGAAGAACCGCGATCCCATCCTCGCGGTGCTGCGCGGACTCCTGGCCGACAGGACATCCGTGCTGGAAATAGGCAGCGGCACCGGACAGCACGCTGTGCACTTTGCCCCGGTCCTGCCTCACCTGACCTGGCAAACCTCGGACCGCGCGACAATGCTTCCGGGCATTCGTGCCTGGCTCGACGAAGCCGGCCTGCCGAACACGCCCGAGCCGATCGATCTTGATGTCACGGGGCGCTGGCCGGCACGACGATTCGATGCCGTCTTCACGGCGAATACGTTGCACATCATGCCGTGGTCCGCCGTCGAGGCGATGTTCTCCGCACTCCCGGCGGTCATGGCCTCGGGGGCGATCTTCGTGGCCTATGGCCCATTCAATTACGCTGGCCAATTCACCAGCGAGAGCAATGCGCGCTTCGATGCGTCGCTGAAGGCCAGTGCCCCGCACCAGGGCATCCGCGACTTCGATGCGCTCGATGCGTTAGCGCGTCGCGCCGGCCTGGCGCTGGCTGACGATGTGGCGATGCCGTCGAACAATCGCTGCCTGGTCTGGCGACGTCAGGCCTGACCGGCGGCAATGGGGTCAGCGCTTGGTGGCCGGCGAATGTGACAGCGAGGTACCGGATGGTTCCATGAGGTGTCCGGTGTGCTCAGTTGTCGGCCGTTGTCTCGTGCAGCGATAGCGCAGCGCCGGTCCAGCCAAGGGCGGCCGCCAGCACCAGCATCAGGCCGGCATCGCTTGCCGCCAGCGGCGCCAGCGCGAAGTCGAGGCGATACAGGCTGGCCAGATCGAATATCGGCCCGCGCAGCCAGACCGTGGCGCCGAATACCATGGCCCAGGCCACGAGTCCGCCGAGCAAACCCTGCAGGGCGCCGAACCAATAGTACGGTCGGCGGATGAAGGCATCGGTCGCGCCCAGCAGCCGGCTGACCTCGATTTCGGCGCGGCTGGTCAGCACCTGCAGGCGGATGCTGTTGAAGGTGATGGCGACCAGGCCGACGCCGAGCAGCAGCGCCAGCAGCAACACGGCGGTGCGCCCCAGCCGCAGCAGGGCATCGAGTCGCTGCACCCAGGCCGAATCGAGCTGGACGTGTTCGACCCGCGGCAGCTTGCGCAGCTCGGCGGCTAACTTCTCCATGGCTTCAGGCCGTTCGTCGCGCGGGTTGACGACGAAGGCGTCGGGAAAGGGATTCTGCGGCAGGGCCTCGAGCACCTCGGCCAGCCCCGCCCCGGCCTTCATCCGTGCCAGCGTAACCTCGCGGCTCACCGGCTTTGCGCTTGCGATGCCGTCGAAGCGATGCAGTCGCTCCGCAATGTCCTGCGTGTCCTTCGATTTCGCATCGACCGCCATGAACAGCGAAATCTGCGGCGAAGCCGACAGGCCCGGCAGTGCGGAGCGCGCGTTGGAATACAGCATTTGCCCGCCAGCCGGCAAGGCCAGCGCGACGCCGATGGCGAGCAGCGAAAGCAGGGTGTTGACGGGCGCGCCCGCCAGTCGCCGCAACGCCAGCGCGAGCGCATTGCGATGCTGCCTGAGCCAGACGATCATGCCGCTGCCCCCGGACCTGCAATGACGAGGAATGCGGAATCACGTCGGCAACTGGCGACAATCGCGGGCGGTCGCATCCCCTGACGGGGCCCCTGCTTCCTGCTCATGCCTCCGCCTCCGTACTCGCGGTGCCAGACGGAAAGCCTTCATGTCGGCGGCTGGCGGCAATCGCGGTCGGTCGCATCCCCTGACGGGGCCCCTGCTTCCTGCTCATGCCGCCAGCCTCCCGTGGTCGAGCCGGACCTGGCGCCCGCCGGGGAACAGCCGCTGGTCGTAGGTGGCGACGATGACGGTGACGCCGACCTGATGGAATTCGTGGAAGATGGCTGCGACGTCGCGCGCCGTGTCGCTGTCGAGGTGGGCCGTCGGCTCGTCGGCCAGCAGCATGCCGGGCCGGCCGACTACGGCGCGGGCGATGGCGAGGCGCTGCTGCTCGCCTCCGGAAAGCGAGATGGGCATGGCCTTCTCGCGCGACAGCAGGCCGACCTTGTCGAGCGCCGCACGAACGCGCCGCGCCGCTTCGCGCGGCGCAAAGCCGGCGATGGCCAGCGGCAGCATCACGTTGTCAAAGAGGTTGCGGTCGAACAGCAGCTTCTGGTCCTGGAATACCAGCCCGATGTTGCGGCGAAGGAAGGGAATGGCGCCGCGCGCCAGCGCACCGACGTTCTGGCCATTGACCAGCACTGCGCCACCGGTCGGCCGCTCGATGGCGGCGATGAGCTTGAGCAGCGTGCTCTTGCCGGCGCCCGAGTGGCCGCCAACGATCAGGAACTCGCCGGCGCCGGCCTCGAAGCTGACGTCGGCCAGCGCATCGATGCCCGGCGGGTAGCGCTTGGAGACGCGGTCGAAGCGGATCACGAGTGAGCCGGCGTCTCGAACAGCGCGCCGACGAATTCGCCGGCGCGGAAGGGCTGCAGGTCCTCGATGGCCTCGCCAACGCCGATGTAGCGCACCGGCTTCGGACATTGCCGGGCGATGGCGGCGAGCACGCCACCCTTGGCGGTGCCGTCGAGCTTGGTTACGACGAGGCCGGTCACGCCGATGGCCTTGTCGAAGGCCTTGACCTGGGCGACCGCGTTCTGGCCGATGTTGGCGTCGAGTACCAGCAGCACCTCGTGCGGCCCGCTCGGTTCGGCCTTCTGCACCACGCGGCGGACCTTGGCGATCTCCTCCATCAGGTGCAATTGCGTCGGCAGGCGGCCGGCGGTGTCGGCCAGCACGATGTCGATGTTGCGGGCGCGGGCGGCGCTGATGGCGTCGAACACCACGGCCGCCGGATCGCCCGATTCCTGCGCGATCACGGTGACGTTGTTGCGCTCGCCCCAGGCTGTGAGCTGCTCGCGCGCGGCGGCGCGGAAGGTGTCGCCGGCGGCGAGCAGCACGCTCTTGCCCTGGTCCTGGAAGTGTCGTGCCAGCTTGCCGATCGAGGTGGTCTTGCCGGCACCGTTGATGCCGGCCACCATGATGATGAAGGGCTTGTGGCCGGCGAAATCGATCGGCGCCTCGAGCGGTGCCAGCAGTTGCTGCAGCAGTCCGGTCAGCGCTCCCTGCAGTTGTGCCGGTGAGTCGAGCTTGTCGCGCTTGACCCTGGCCTTGAGTTCATCGAGCAGCCACTGTGTCGCGTCGATGCCGCAGTCCGCCTGCAGCAGGGTGCTTTCGAGGTCTTCGAGCAGTTCATCGTCGATGCGCCCGCGTGAGAAAAGTTCGCCCAGCGGGGTGTTGAGGGTGGCGCGGGTCTTGGCCAGGCCGGCCTTGAGTCGATCGGTCCAGGATGCCTTCGCCGCCTCAAATGCAACGGCCGGCTCATCCTTGTTCTTGAGGAAACCAAACATGGGGAATGGGTGTCAGACTTGGGTCGCGCTATGATGCGCGGCTCTGAAAATTGCAAAAAACCATTCTAACAGAGGCCCTTATCTCGACATGACCAAGCTCCCGCTCTCTGCGCTCGCGCTCGCCGCCGCCATGCTCGCCGTGGCGCCAGCGCCGACTTTTGCCAACCCCTTCGAGACCACGCTGGCCAATGGCATGCGCGTCATCGTCAAGGAGGACAACCGTGCGCCGTCGGCGGTGCACATGGTGTGGTACCGCGCCGGCAGCATCGACGAGAAGGACGGCACCTCGGGTGTCGCCCATGTGCTGGAGCACATGATGTTCAAGGGCACCAGGCTGCACGCGGCCGGCGAGTTCAACAAGATCGTGGCCGAAGCCGGCGGCCGCGACAACGCCTTCACCAGCCGCGACTACACCGCCTATTTCCAGATCGTGCCGAACCGCGCCCTGCCGCGGATGATGGAACTCGAAGCCGACCGCATGGCCAACCTGCAGCTCACCGCCAAGGAGTTCGAGCAGGAGATCAAGGTGGTGATGGAGGAGCGGCGCATGCGCACCGAGGACAACCCGCAGTCGCTGGTGTATGAGGCGCTCAACGCGACCGCGTTCCAGGCCCATCCCTATCGCCGACCCATCATCGGCTGGATGGACGATCTCGAACACATGAACTGGAAGGACGCGCAGGACTGGTACCGCACCTGGTATACGCCGAGCAACGCTTATCTGGTGGTGGTCGGCGATGTCGACCACAGGGCAGTGTTCGACCTTGCCAACAAGACCTACGGCAAGGTCAAGCCGCACGCGCTGCCGGAGCGCAAGCCGCAGAACGAACCGCCGCAGGCCGGCATCAAGCGCATCAGCGTCAAGGCGCCGGCCAAGCTGCCCTACCTGACGATGGCGTGGAAGGTGCCCCGGCTCGCGAACATCGATACCGACCGCGAGCCCTTCGCGCTGGAAGTGCTGGCCACGGTGCTCGATGGCCACGACGCCGCCCGCTTTGCCCGCAACCTGGTGCGCGGCCAGAAGATCGCTCAGTCGGCCGGTGCCGGCTACGACGGCACGCTGCGCGGCGAGGCACTGTTCATGTTCGACGGCCAGCCGGCCGAGGGTCGCACCGTGGCCGAGCTCGAATCCGCCCTGCGCGCCGAATTGAAGCGGGTGCAGGACGAAGGCGTCTCGCCCGAGGAACTGGCGCGGGTGAAGACCCAGACCATTGCCAGCCAGGTGTATAAGCGCGATTCGATGATGGCGCAGGCCATGGAGATCGGCGGGTTGGAGGCGTCCGGCCACCACTGGCGCGACATCGACAAGCTGCTGGAGAAGATTCGCGGCGTCACCGCCGAGGAGGTGCAGGCCGTGGCGAAAAAATATTTCACCGACGACACCCTGACCGTTGCCGTGCTCGATCCGCAGCCGCTGGATCAGACCAAGCCGAAAAAGTCGGCGGTGGCGACACGGCACTGAGGACGAAAACATGAAGAAGATTCTGCTTGCCGCGTTCGCCGCCCTTGTTACCGTCTCCACGCTGGCCCATGCCGGGCCGAAGATCGAACACTGGGTCGCCCCGTCCGGTGCCCGCGTCTATTTCGTCGAGACCCATGTGCTGCCCATCCTCGATGTGGCGGTGGATTTCGCCGCCGGCACCGTGTACGGCGCGCCCGACAAGACCGGCGTCGCCGGCCTCACCCGCTCCCTGCTCGAAGCCGGCGCCGGCAGCCTCGACGAAGAACATATCTCGGCGAAGCTGGTGGATATCGGCGCCCGCATGAGCGGCTCGGCCGATGCCGACCGCGCCGGCATGTCGCTGCGCACGCTGTCGTCGAAACCCGAACGCGAGGCGGCGCTGGAACTGCTGCGCACCGTGCTGGCGGCGCCGACTTTTCCCGAGAGCGTGCTGGTGCGCGAGAAGGCGCGGGCCGTCGCCGCCATCCGCGAGTCCGATACCCGCCCCGACAGCATCGCCGCCAAGCGCTTCGCCGCCGCGATCTACCCGAATCATCCCTACGGCGCGAGCGCGACGGTGGAAAGCGTCGAACGCATCGGCCGCGATGACCTTGTCGCCTTCCATCGCGACAACTATTCGGCCAAGCGTGCGGTGGTGGCCATCATCGGCGACGTCTCACGTGCAGAGGCAGAGGCCATCGCCCAGCGCCTGACCGAGGGGCTGCCGGCGGGCAGGGCCGATGCAGCGGTGCCGGCGGTGACGAAGCCGGCGCGCGACACCCTGAAGATCGCGCATCCGGCGACGCAATCGCACATCCACATCGGCGCGCCGGCCATCGCCCGCAACGACCCGGACTACTACGCGCTGCTGCTCGGCAACTACGTGCTCGGCGGCGGCGGCTTCGTCTCGCGGCTGATGCAGGAAGTGCGGGAGAAGCGCGGCTACGCCTATAGCGTCTATTCCTACTTCGCGCCGCGCAAGCTCCCCGGCCCCTTCGAGATCGGCCTGCAGACCAAGCGCGAGCAGGCCGGCGACGCGATCAAGGTGGTCGAGGAAGTGCTGGCGAAATTCCTCGCCGACGGCCCGAGCGAAAAGGAACTGGCCGCCGCCAAGAGCAACCTCGTCGACGGTCTCGCCCTGCGCATCGACAGCAACGCCAAGATCCTTGGCTATCTTTCCGCGATCGGCTTTTACGGCCTGCCCCTCACCTACCTCGACGACTTCCCGGCGAAGATCAACGCCGTGACGACGAAGGACGTCAAGGCCGCCTTCGCCCGCCACGTCAAGCCGGAGCATCTGGTCACGGTGATCGTCGCCGCCGACTGATCGTGGCGAAGATTCGCATCACCGGCGGCGAATGGCGCAGCCGCCTGATCCAGGTGGCCGATGCCGAGGGCCTGCGGCCGACGCCCGACCGCGTGCGCGAGACTCTGTTCAACTGGCTGGGGCAGGACCTGGCCGGCCTGTCCTGCCTCGACCTCTTCGCCGGCAGCGGCATCCTCGGCATCGAAGCGGCCTCGCGCGGGGCGGCGCATGTCACCCTGGTCGAGAAGAATCGCCGGGCCTTCGAGCAACTGCGTTGTAACGCCGAACTTTTTGCAAGCAGCAGACTGGAGCCGATTTGCTGCGATGCGCTAAAATTCGCCCCTGCTGCGGCGCGGCGCTTCGATATCGTGTTTCTTGATCCACCCTATCATAAGGGCTGGCTGGGCGCGGTGGCGCCGTTGCTGGATGGCTGGACCGCACCGGGTGCGCGCCTCTACGCCGAGGCGGAGCAGCGACTGGAGCGGCTGGGTGCCTGGCAGGTAACGAAGCAGGGCCAGGCAGGGCAGGTTTTCTATCATTTGCTGGAGCGAGATTGAGCACGCGCGTCGCCGTTTATCCGGGTACCTTCGATCCCCTGACCAAGGGGCACGAGGACCTTGTGCGCCGCGCCGCCCGGCTGTTCGACCGCGTCATCGTCGGCATCGCCGAGAGCCGCTCGAAGAAGCCCTTCTTCGAGCTCGCCGAGCGCGTCGCCATCGCCCAGGAGATGCTCGGCAACTTCACCAATGTCGAGGTGATCGGCTTCGACGGCCTGTTGATGAATTTCCTGCGCGACAATGGCGCCAGCGTCATCATCCGCGGCCTGCGCGCCGTGTCCGACTTCGAATACGAATTCCAGATGGCGGGCATGAACCGCAACCTCTATCCCGAGGTCGAAACCGTGTTCCTTACCCCGGGCGAACAGTACATGTTCATTTCCGCCACGATGGTGCGCGAGATCGCCTCGCTCGGCGGCGACGTATCAAAATTCGTGCACCCCTCGGTTGCGGCGAGGCTGGCGCACAAAGTCAATTCACGTTCTTCTTGAGAGGCAAACCACCATGGCCCTGATCATCACCGACGAGTGCATCAACTGCGACGTTTGCGAGCCCGAGTGCCCCAACAACGCCATTACGCAGGGTGACGAGATCTACATCATCGATCCCGACAAGTGCACCGAATGCGTCGGCCACTTCGACACCCCGCAGTGCCGCGAGGTCTGCCCGGTCGACTGCATCCCCGAGGACCCGAACCACGTCGAGAACCAGGATCAGCTGATGGCCAAGTTCGTCAAGCTGACCGCCAAGTAATTTCCGCTGCCTTCCCTCTCGGGAAGGCGCGTCGGCAGCCGCCGGCCTCAGCGCAGGCGCCGCCGCGCCACCAAGCCAACGATGACCGTGGCGATGCCGCATCCCAGCAGGGCCGGCTGCACGCCGACCCAGTGCGCGATATTGCCGATGGCGATGCTCCCCAGCGGCGCGATGCCGAGGAAGGCCATCGAGAAGATGGCCATCACCCGGCCCCGGTAGGCGTCTTCCACCCAGACCTGGATCAGGGTGTTGCTGCCGGCAATTACCATGATGACCGAGAACCCCAGTGCCACGACGATGGGAAAGGCCAGCGCCAGGGTGGAATTGACGGCGAACACTGACAAGGCCGCCCCGGCGACGACGACCGCGGCCCCCACCCGCCGCGACAGCCCGTCCGTTCCCTTGCGGCTGGCCAGGTGCAGGCCGGCCAGCAGCGAGCCGGCCCCGGCGCTGCCGATCAGCAGGCCGTAGGTGCGGGCATCGCCGCCGAAAATCTCGCTGGCGAACAGCGGCATCAACACCGCGTAAGGCGTCACCAGAAAGCTTAGCGCTGCCACTACCACCAGTCGTGGCCTGATGTCGGGATGGTCCAGCACATAGCGGATGCCGTCGCGGAAGGCGGCCCACGCCGGCTGGCGATCGCCGGTGCGCGGCGGCGTGTCGATGGCGTATAGCGCGACGATCACGGCAAGGTAGGAGGCGGCGTTGATGGCGAAGCACCACGCCTCGCCGATGGTCGCGACGGCGAACCCGGCCAGCGCCGGGCCGACGAAGCGGGCGGCATTCATCAGCAGCGAATTGAGCGCGATGGCGTTGGGCAGGTCGCTGCGTTTGCTCACCAGTTGCACCGACAACACCTGCCGCGCCGGCAGGTCGAGGGCGTTGATGCAGCCGAGGACGAAGGCCATGCCAATGAGCCAGTGCGTCGTCACCAGGCCCTGCCAGGTCAGCCACGCCAGTATCAGGGCCTGCGACATGGCGAGTGACTGGGTCGCCATCAGGATGCGCCGGCGATCGAAGCGGTCGGTGATCACCCCCATCAAAGGGCCGAACAGCAGGATCGGAATCTGGCTGGCAAAGCCCACCATGCCGAGCACCAGCGCCGAGTTCGACAGCCGGTAGGCCAGCCAGATCATGGCGATCTGCTGCATCCAGGTGCCGGCGAGCGAGACCAACTGGCCGGAAAAGTAGATGCGGTAGTTGCGCGACGCCAGCGCCCGCGTGAATACCGACGAGAAAAAGCCCCTTGATTCATCCGCTGGTTGCATACCCCGGGATTATCGCCGATGGGCGCGGCCGTCCCGCGCGTGCCGCACCGGTCGTACAATCCGTGAACCACACGAATGACGGCCGTCGTTCGTTTAATCGCGACAAGCCGACGAGCATGACCACCAGCAATCCCAAAACCCGCGCTCCCCGCAACGCCGTCCTCGAGACGCTCGCCGCCGCCTTTCCCGTATTCCGCGACGGCCTGCCGCTTGCCATCGGCATCCACAAGGCGATCCGGGCACGACAGCCGGAAATCGACGCCGCCCAGTTGCGTGCCGCCATGAAGATGCACACGGCATCGACGCGCTACCTCAAGGCCTTGTCGCAGGGGCAGGTCCGCTTCGACCTCGACGGCAATGCGGCCGGCGAAGTCACCGCAGAGCAGCGGCAGCAGGCCACCGACGGCCTGCGCGAGCGATTCCGCAAGGGCGCCGAACGGCGCAAGGCCGAACAGGTGGAGGCGGAGCGCCAGGAGAAACTGGCGAAGCTGGCGGAGAAATTCAACGCCCGCTGAGCGGCTCGGCGGTCGGCCGGGCCGAGAAAATCTTCAACGCTGGCACCTGGGGCAGAAGTAGCTCGCCCGCTGCCCCTGCCGGATCGTCCTGATCGACGTGCCGCACTGGCGACAGGGTTCGTCGGCGCGGCCATAGACCAGATGTTCGAGCTGAAAATGGCCGGGGTCGCCGTCGCAGCCGAAGAAGTCGCGCAGGCTGCTGCCGCCGGCGCGGATGGCGGCACGCAGGGTGTCCCTGATCGCTGCCACCAGCTTTTCCAGCCGGGCCAGCGACACCTTGCCGGCCGCGCGGCGTGGGTCGATGCCGGCGCGGAACAGGCTCTCCGAGGCGTAGATGTTGCCGACGCCGACGACCACATGGCTGTCCATGATCGCCTGCTTGATCGCCGCCGTGCGCCCGGCGAGGCGCAGTTGCAGGGCTTTGGCCGTGAAGCCGCGTTCGAGCGGCTCCATGCCAAGCTCGCGCAGCAGCGGGTGCTCGCGCACATCGCCCTCGATCCACAGCAGCGCGCCGAAGCGGCGCGGGTCGTTGAGCCGCAGCAGCAGGTCGCCGAAGACGATGTCGGCATGATCGTGCCTGCCCGCGGCCGTTGCCGGCGGCAGCAGCCGCAAAGTGCCGGACATGCCCAGGTGCAGCAGCACCGTGCCGACGCCGAAATCCAGCAGCAGGTACTTGCCGCGGCGCGCGATGCCGGCGAGCGTGCGGTCGCACAGCTTCCGTGCAAGGTCGGACGGCAGCGGGTAGCGTAGTGCCGGCGCGCGCAGTGCCACCGTCGTGACCTTGCGCCCGGTGAGGGCGGGCGCGATGCCCCTGCGGGTGACTTCGACTTCGGGTAATTCGGGCATGGTCGGCGGGTGGGCAGGGTGGCGATGGGGGCAGCGCACGGGCGAAACTGCTAACATCCGCCATCTTATCGGAGCCCCCCGCTTTCTTCCTTCTCCCACCATGAAACGTCGCCTTCTGCCGCTCGTGCTTGCCGCCAGTGTCGCCGCGTGTGCGTCCGTGGCGCAGCAGGAAAACGTGCCTGCCGAACCGGCTTCGGCTCCGGCTCCGACCGCCGCGCCCGCGTCGGCTCCAGTCGCCACCCCGGTTCCGGCGCCTGAGGCGGCGAAGGCCTCTCCCCTGCCGGCGCAGGAACTGACGGCGCAGATCCTCTACCAGTTCCTGCTGGCCGAGATCGCCGGCACCCGCGGCAACATCACCCTGGCGATGGATGCCTACCGCGACCTGGCGCGCAGCACGCGCGACCCGCGCATCGCCCAGCGCGCGACGCAGATCGCCCTGTTCGCGCGACGTTACGAAGTGGCGCTCGACGCTGCCCGCCTCTGGTCCGAGCTCGACCCCGAGTCGGCCCAGGCGCGGCAGATGATCACCAGCCTGCTCGCGGCCGGCGCCCGGCCGAAGGAACTGGCAGAGAATGTCGCCCGCCAGTTGGCCGCCGAGGGACCCAACCTGCCGAACGCGCTGCTCTCGCTCAACCGGCTGCTGTCGCGCCTGCCCGACAAGCGTCAGGTGCTGGGCATCATCGAGCAGGTCACCACGCCCTATGTCGGCATCGCCGAAGCCCACTTCGCCCGCGCCGTCGCCGCGCATGGCGCGCAGGACGCGACGCGCGCGCTGGGCGAGGCCGAGCGCGCCGTGGCGCTGCGCCCCGACTGGGAGCAGGCGGTGCTGCTGCGCAGCCAGTTCCAGTCGCGGCCCGAGGCCATCGAGGGCCTGCGCCGCTTCGTCGCCGAGCATCGCCCCTCGCGCGATCTGCGCCAGGCCCTGGCGCGGCTCTATGTCGCCGAAAGACGTTATGCCGAAGGTCGTCAGGAATTCGTCCAGCTGCTGGCCGGCGCGCCCGACGACACCGAGACCATCTACGCGCTGGGCGTACTGTCGTACCAGTTGCAGGAGCCGCGCGAGGCCGAACGTCATTTCCGCCGCCTGATCGAACTCAATTATGCCGACACCGACAGCGTGCGCCTCTACCTCGGGCAACTGGCCGAGGACGACAAGCGCTGGGACGAGGCGATCAAGTGGTACGAGAAGGTTGGTCCTGGCGAGCAGTATGTCGCCGCCAGGCTTCGTCATGCCAACGTATTGGCCAGGCAGGGCAAGCTCGACGCCGCGCTGGCTGACTTGCAGGCGGCGCGAGCCGCCCACGGCGAGCATGGCGTCAAGCTGCTGATCGGCGAAGCACAGCTGCTGCGCGAAGCGGGCCGTAGCGAGGCGGCGCTGGCGGCGCTCGACGCCGGGCTGGCGGCGCAGCCGGACCAGCCGGAACTGCTGTACGAATCGGCGCTGGCGGCCGAGCGCCTGGGCCGCATCGATATCTTCGAAAGCCGCCTCAATCGCCTGCTGCAGCTCAAGCCCGACCATGCCCATGCCTTCAATGCCCTCGGTTATTCGCTGGCCGAGCGCAACCTGCGCCTCGACGAGGCGCAGAAGCTGATCGAACAGGCGCAGGCTTTGGCGCCCGACGACCCCTTCATCCTCGACTCCAAGGGCTGGGTTCTGTTCCGTCGCGGCGACGCGGCGGGCGCGCTTGACGCGCTGCAGCGTGCCTTCGCCATTCGCAGCGACCCGGAAATCGCCGCCCACCTCGGTGAGGTGCTGTGGACACTGAATCGTCGCGACGAAGCCGCCCGGATCTGGGCCGAAGCGAACAAGGCCCACCCCGGCAACGAAGTGCTGACCGCCACGATCAAGCGTCTCCAGCCTTGACGTTCATTCATGAACGCCAAGGCGCAGCGGACTAACGCCCCCCACCCGCGCACCCCCGCTCCGGGGCAGGGGTGCGCGGGCGCACCCCTGCGGGGCCGGGTGTCTCCCCACCCCCCATCCCCCGCCCCGGGGCGGGGGCGACTGGTTTGCTCGCTGCGCTCGATTGTCACGACGGCGGTGCTGGCGCTGGCGGGCTGCGCCTCGTTGCCGCCGCCCGCCGTGGCGCCGGCGCCGACTTTTTCGGCCGAAGGATTTTCCCTCGAGGGGCGGCTGTCGCTGCGCCAGGGCGAGACGCGCCACCATGTCGGCATCAGCTGGCGGCACGAGGCGGCGCGCGACGAAATCTTCCTCAGCGGTCCGCTCGGCCAGGGCCTGGCCCAGCTCAACCGCGACGAGACTGGCGCACGGCTGCTGACCGCCGAGCGGCAACTGCTCACCGCCGCCGACTGGGAAAGCCTGGCCGAGCGCGCTTTCGGCGCCCGCCTGCCGCTTTCCAACCTGCCGCGCCGGCTCGCCGCCGTGCCGCTACCGCCGACTTTTCTGGTCGACGGCTGGCGCGTCGATGTGCTCGACGTCGTCGACGGCCGTCCGGCGCTGATCGAGTTGCGGCGCGACGACATCGAGGCCCGGCTCAAGATTGACAGCTGGACGCGATGAACGACTGGCAGCGCGACTGGCCGGCGCCGGCCAAGATCAACCTCTTCCTCCACGTCGTCGGCCGCCGCGCCGACGGCTACCACCTGCTGCAGACGGTGTTCCGTTTTCTTGACCCGGCCGACATTTGCGACAGCCTGCGCTTCGCGCCGCGCGACGATGACGCCATCGCATTGGCGAATCCGCTGCCCGGCGTACCGGCCGAGACCGACCTGACGGTGCGTGCGGCGCTGGCCCTGCGTGCGGCCAGTGGCGCCCCGGGTACGATGCGCGGCGTGACCATCGCGCTGGAAAAGCGCCTGCCGCTCGGAGGCGGCCTTGGCGGAGGCAGCTCTGACGCGGCGACCACGCTGCTCGCCCTCAACCACCTGTGGGGCTGCGGCCTCGACACAACCGAGCTGCAGCGCATCGGCCTCGCACTTGGCGCCGACGTGCCTGTGTTCATCCACGGCCGCAGCACTTTCGCCGAAGGTGTCGGCGAGCAATTTACCGATGTCGCGCCGGCGCCGGCCTGCTATCTGGTGCTGGTGCCGCCGGTCGGCGTGCCGACGCCGGACATCTTCCGCGCCCCCGACCTGCGCCGCGACACCCCGGCGATTCGTCCCGCCGACTGGCGCGATGGCTTCGGCGGCAACGACCTTGAAGCGGTCGCCTGTCGCCTCTACCCCGAGGTGCAGCGCCATCTCGATTGGCTGCGAACCCTGGGCGTGCCTGCGCGCATGAGCGGCTCCGGCGCCTGCTGTTTCGCCGAATTCCCCGACGCAGCGGCGGCGCGCTCTGCGCTCGCCCGCCTGCCGGCCGACATGACGGGCTTCGTCGCCCGCGGACTGGATGTGCATCCGCTCGCCATGCCCTCCCTCGGGGAAAGTTCCGTCGAAGGGTAAAATGCCGCCATGCGATTGCTGAAGCTGCCCCGCCTGCTGATCCTTGCCTTTGCCCTGCTGCTCGTAGGCGGGCAACAGGCGGCGCTCGCCCACATGATCGGCCACGTTGCCGACTATGGCAGCCACGGCGAGGCGGCACACAGCGTGGCTACGGAAGGCGACGCCGACCACGGTGCCGCATTGACGCTGTCGCATGTCTGCACCACCTGCCTGACGCTCGACACTTTTTCCGCGCCGCTGCCTGCGCTGCCGCCCCTGGCGTTCGCCGCGGGCACGGCCGCCGTGCCGCCGGCGCCGACTTTTTTGGCGCACGTCGCGCCGCCGCCGCGGCCATACTCCGCGCGCGCCCCACCCGCTCCACTCTGAATCCGGTTCCCCCGATCCGCGCGACCCGTCGTCGCGCGCTTTCCCGTTTTCAGCTTCGGAGTACACATGAAATCCAAGACCATCGCATTGGCGATGCTGGCCCTGTTCCCGCTCGCCGCCAATGCCGACAACAATGAACTCAGGCTGCTGCGCGAAGAGATCGCGCGCATGAAGGCCGACTACGAGCGGCGCATCGACTCTCTCGAAAAGCGCCTGTCCGCCCAGGAGCCGCCGCCGGCAGCGGAGACACCCCAAGTGGTGCGGCAGCCATCCACTTCCCGCGACAGCGGCTTCAATCCCGAGACTTCGCTGATCCTGCAAGGCCAGGCAAAGTCGATGCAGGCCGTTCCCGAGCGCGTCATCACCGGCTTCTGGCCGGGCGGGCACGAACATGGGCCGGAAAAGCGCGGCCTCTCGCTCGACCATACCGAACTGGCGTTTTCCGCCAATATCGATCCGCTGTTCCGCGGCACGGCACGCTTCGCCGTGGCCGACGGCAATGTTGAGGTCGAGGAGGCGAATTTCGCCGCCCTCGGCCTCGGCAATGGCCTGGGACTCAAGGGCGGACGCTTCCGTTCCGACGTCGGCTATCTCAATGCGCAGCACCCGCACGAATGGGATTTCGCCGATGCACCGCTGATGCACAAGGCACTGTTCGGCGCCGAGGGCTATCGCCACGACGGCCTGCAGCTGAAGTGGCTGGCGCCGACTGACCTGTTCCTGCAATTCGGCGCCGAGATCGGTCGCGGCGACGGCTTTCCCGGCACCGACCGCAACGGCAACGGCGCCGGCGCGGGCGCGGTGTTCGCGAAGCTCGGCGGCGACGTCGGCAGCTCGCACTCATGGCAGGCCGGACTTTCCTACCTGGCGACGCGCGCACGCGATCGCATCGCCCATGTCGAGGACATCGACGTGGCCGGGCCCAACGAAGTCGAAACCCGCTTCAGCGGCCGCAGCCGGGCGTGGATCGCCGACTTCGTCTGGAAATGGGCACCGCTAGACAATGCGCGCGACCGCCATGTCAAACTGCAGGCCGAGCTGTTCCGGCGCAGCGAGGACGGTACGCTCGATTGCACGACGGACATCGCAACCTCGCCCTGCGTCGGCGGCCTGGCGCTGGGGGACTACCGGACGCGACAGGGCGGCGGCTACGTCCAGGGCGTGTGGCAGTTCGCGCCGCGCTGGCGCGCCGGCGCACGTTACGACTGGCTCAACCCCGGCACCCGGCAGTACGATGCGGCCACGGTGTTCGCCGCGCTCGACGGCGGAACCCACCTGTTCTCGACCTACCGGCCGAGCCGGTCCAGCCTGATGCTCGACTGGAACGCCTCGGAGTTTTCGCGGCTGCGGCTGCAGTTCGCGCGCGACAAGGCGATGGCCGGCATCACCGACAATCAGGTCACCCTTCAATACATCATGTCTCTGGGAGCTCACGGTGCACACAAGTTCTAGGCTGTTATCCGCAAGTGTCTTCACCATCCTGGCCCTGCTGGCGGGGCCTGCCATCGCCGCCCTCAACGTCTTCGCCACGGTGCCGGAATGGGCCGCACTGGCCCAGGAGATCGGCGGTGACCGGGTCCGGGTCTTTGCCGCCACCCACGGCATGCACGACCCCCACCGCATCGAGGCGAAGCCATCGCTGATCGTGCGCAGCCGCAACGCCGACCTGGTCATCGCCACCGGCGCCGACCTCGAAGCCGGCTGGTTGCCGGTGGTGCTGCGCGAATCCGGCAATCCCCGCATCCAGCCCGGCCAGCCCGGGCATTTGGAGGCGGCGCGCTACGTCACCATGATCGAGGTGCCGGTGAAGGTGGATCGTGCCAACGGCGACGTCCATGCTGCAGGCAACCCCCACATCCAGACCGATCCGCGCAACATCCTCAAGGTCGGCGAGGCGCTGGCCGCGCGGCTGGCGCAACTCGATGCCGCCAACGCCGCCGCCTATCGCGCGGGCTACCAGGCCTTCGCGCAGCGCTGGCAGGCGAATCTGGCCCGCTGGGAGAAGGCAGCCGCAGGACTCAAGGGCCAGCCGGTGGTGGTGCAGCACAAGTCCCTGAGTTACCTGGTGCAATGGCTCGGCCTGCGCGAGGTGGCGACGCTGGAGCCGAAACCCGGCGTCGAGGCCGGCGCCGGCCACCTGGCCGACCTGCTGCAGCGGACCCGGGCGCAGTCGCCGCGGCTGGTGCTGCGCGCCGCCTATGAGTCGCCGAAGTCGGCCGAGTGGTTCGCGCGCGAGGCGAAGGTGCCGCTGGTGGCGCTGCCCTTCACCATCGGCGGCAGCGAAGCGGCGCGCGACCTGACCGCCCTGTTCGACGAAACCGTGCAATTGCTGGTACAGGCGATCAAGTGACGACGCTTGCCGACATCGGCCTGCTCGCCGCGCCCTTCGCCGCCGGCCTGCTGGTGCTGGCGACCCATGTGCCGCTGGGCATCGAAGTGCTGCGCCGGGGCATCATCTTCCTCGACCTGGCCGTGGCGCAGATGGCGGCGCTGGGCGTGCTGGTCGCCCACCTGCTCGAGTGGGATGCACCCGATGTCGCCCACGGCCTCGGCGTGCAGGCCGCTGCGGCTGTCGCGGCCATCCTCGGCGCCCTGCTGCTGACATGGAGCGAGAAGCGCTGGCCGCAATTGCAGGAGGCGCTGATCGGCCTGATGTTCGTGGTGGCGGCTTCGGCCGGCATGCTGCTGCTGTCGGGCAACCCGCATGGCGGCGAGCACCTGCGCGATCTGCTGGGCGGCCAGGTGCTGTGGGTCGGCTGGGACAGGCTGGGGCCGGTGGCGGCGCTATATGCCGTGCTGCTGCTGGCCTGGTTCGCCTGGCCAGCGCGTCTGGGTCGCGCCGGCTTCTACCTGGCATTCGCGCTGGCGGTGACGGCCTCGGTGCAACTCGTCGGCGTCTTCCTGGTCTTCGCCAGCCTCATCGCCCCGGCGGTGGCCACGGCCGGCGTCACCAGGCGGCGGCTGCCCCTGGCCTGTGCGCTGGGTGCCCTGGGCTATGCGGCGGGATTGATGCTTTCGCTGGCCTTCGACCTGCCGGCCGGCGCGGCGATCGTCTGCAGCCTCGGGCTGATTGCTGTTCTAATGTTGCCCCGGGGCCGGCTTGCGGCCGCGCCGGGTCATGCCACCTGATTGCGCCTGCAAGGCGCTTATGCTAGAAATGACCGTTTCCCCGCCCTGCTTGCGGAATGCTTATTTTCGAAGATGCCTGATCCCGGCGACGACGACCTGATGGATCTCGATTTCACGGTGCCGGGAGCCATTCCCGACATCGTGGAGCCGCAGCCGGCGCCGTCCAGGAGCAGCGTGCCGCCGCGGCTCGAAGAGGTGGCGCGCCTGTTTGCCGAAGGCAATACGGCACCTGCGTGCCAGCTGCTCGAAAGCGTGTTGCACGAGGAGGATTTCGGCGACGCCACCGAACTGGCCTGGGGCATGTTGTTCGACCTTTACCATGAGCTGGGGCGGCGCCAGCCTTTCGAGTCGCTGGCGCTCGGCTTCGCTGGCAAGTTCGAGAAATCGCCGCCGACCTGGATACCGCCCGCCGACGATGCGCCGGCCGTGGACTCGGACGGCCTGGCCACGGTGACGCTGTCGGGCGTGCTCGGCGCCAACGCGGTGCAACCGCTGGGCAAGCTGCGCGACATGGCGGCCAAGGTGCCGGGCGTCCGCCTCGACCTCGGCAAGGTGGCCGATGCCGACGATGTCGGCTGCGGCGCCCTGCTGGAGACGCTGCGGATATTCAAGCAGCTCAAGAAGTCCTGCGTGCTGGTGGGCGGTGAGCAGGTCGCCGCGACGCTCGCCGCCAAGACCGTGATGGGCGAACGCAGCCATGAGGCGACCTGGCTGCTGCTGCTCGAGCTCTACCAGAACCTCGGCCGCCAGGACGATTTCGAGGAGGCGGCGGTGGGTTATGCCGTGACCTTCGAGGTTTCGCCCCCATCCTGGGAGGTGCCGAAGGCGACGCCCGTGTCCGCGGCCCCCGTTGCCGAGCCGGCCCCGGAAAAAAAGCCGGCTCCGGATTGCTGCGGTTTTACCGGCGAAATGTGCGGTGCCGGCCGCGATGCCTTTGCCCCGCTGCTGGCGCGTGCCAACGGTTCGGAGCAACTGTTGACTCTGGATGCGAGCGGCCTGCAACGCATGGATGGCGCTTCCGCCGAGGAGTTCGAGAAAGCGCTCGGCGACCTGAAGGCGGCAGGCAAGGACCTGCGCATTCGCGGCGCCCGGGCACTGGTTGTCGCCCTGTGGCGCGCCATCGGCATCGACCGCATCGCCACCATCGAGCCGCCCAAGCTCTGAGCGCGAACGCCCCTTTCGATTCACCCAATTCAGCGGAGTCACCTTCATGGAGCAGTACCACGGCACCACCATCCTTTCCGTGCGACGCGGCAGCAGCGTCGCGCTCGGCGGCGACGGCCAGGTCACGCTGGGCAACATCGTCATCAAGGCCAGCGCGAAGAAGATCCGCCGGCTTTACAACGAGAAGATCCTCGCCGGTTTCGCCGGCGGCACGGCCGACGCCTTCACGCTGTTCGAGCGCTTCGAATCCAAGCTCGAAAAACACCAGGGCAACCTGTTGCGCTCGGCCGTCGAACTGGCCAAGGACTGGCGCACCGACCGCATGCTGCGCCGGCTCGAAGCCATGCTGGCGGTAGCCGATGCCGACCATTCGCTGGTGATCACCGGCAATGGTGACGTGCTCGAACCCGAGCTCGGCATCGTCGCCATCGGCAGCGGCGGACCCTATGCGCAGTCCGCCGCGCGGGCGCTGCTCGAGAACACCGAGCTGGCGCCGGCCGAAATCGTCAAGAAGTCGCTCGCCATCGCCGGCGACCTCTGCATCTATACCAACCAGAATCACCTGATCGAAACGCTGTGATGACAATATTGGCCCCCCACGCTCGCAAACCCGGCTCGCTGCCCCCCACAGGGGGGCCTCAGTTGGCGAATGAGCCTCCTTGGGACGGCCATGCGGAGGCATGACATGAGTTACATGACACCGGCCGAGATCGTCTCGGAACTCGACAAGAACATCGTCGGCCAGGCCCGTGCCAAGCGCGCCGTCGCCATCGCCCTGCGCAACCGCTGGCGTCGTGCCCAAGTGGCCGAGCCGCTGCGCGGCGAGATCACGCCCAAGAACATCCTGATGATCGGCCCCACCGGCGTCGGCAAGACCGAGATCGCGCGGCGCCTCGCCAAGCTGGCCAACGCGCCTTTCATCAAGATCGAGGCGACCAAGTTCACCGAGGTCGGCTATGTTGGTCGCGATGTCGACACCATCATCCGCGACCTTGCCGAGACGGCGATCAAGGACGCCCGCGAGGCAGCGATGAAGGCCGTGCGCGACCGCGCCACCGATGCTGCCGAGGATCGCATCCTCGATGCGCTGCTGCCGCCGGCCCGCGGCGGAAATCTCGGCGCTGGCGACACGGCGGCAGCGGATTCTGGCACGCGCCAGAAATTCCGCAAGAAGCTGCGCGAGGGCGAGCTCGACGACAAGGAGATCGAGATCGACGTTGCCCAGCCGGCCTCGTCGATGGAGATATTCGCGCCGCCCGGCATGGAAGAACTGACCCAGCAGATCCAGGGCATGTTCAACAACATGGGCTCGGGCAAGCGTCGCACCCGCAAGATGGCGATCCGCGACGCGCTCAAGGCGGTGGCCGACGAAGAAGCCGCGCGCCTCATCAACGACGAGGAGGTGAAGGCCGCGGCGATGCAGAACGTCGAGCAGAACGGCATCGTCTTCCTCGACGAGATCGACAAGATCGCCACGCGCTCCGAGGCGCACGGCGCCGACGTCTCGCGCCAGGGCGTGCAGCGCGACCTGCTGCCGCTGGTCGAGGGCACGACGGTATCGACCAAGTACGGCATGCTCAAGACCGACCACATCCTGTTCATCGCCAGCGGTGCCTTCCATCTCGCCAAGCCGTCCGACCTGATCCCGGAGCTGCAGGGGCGGCTGCCGATTCGCGTCGAACTCGACTCGCTCTCGGTCGACGACTTCCAGCGCATCCTGACCCAGACCGACGCCTGCCTGACGAAGCAATACCAGGCGCTGCTGGGCACCGAGGATGTCGCCATCGACTTCGCCGACGACGGCATCCGGCGCCTCGCCGAGATCGCCTTCCAGGTCAACGAGAAAACCGAGAACATCGGCGCGCGCCGACTGTACACGGTGATGGAAAAGCTGCTCGAAGAAGTCTCGTTCGAGGCCGGCGCGAAGGATGGAATTCGCATCAAGGTAGATGCCGCTTACGTCGACCAGCGCCTCGGCGACCTGGCCCGCGACGAGGACCTTTCGCGCTACGTGCTGTAGCTGGCGATGTTGTTGCGCATCGCCGGCATTGTTTTCCCGATCCTCGCCATCGTGCTGGCGGGCTATTTCTATGGCCGTCGCCATCGGCCCGACATGATCGCGGCCAACCAGGTCAACATCGACGTCTTCGTTCCGGCGCTGGTGTTCGCCGCGCTCGCCGGCAAGTCCTTCCAGCTTTCGGATTACGCCGGTCTGGCGCTGGGCGGTGCCGTGGTGGTGCTCGGCTCGGGCCTGCTCGGCTGGCCGCTGGCGCGCCTGCTCGGCTATCAGCCGAAGACGTTGCTGCCGCCGATGATGTTCAAGAACGCCGGCAACATGGGCCTGCCACTGTTGGTGCTGGCCTTCGGCGAGGCGGCGCTGCCGGCGGCGGTGGTATTGCTGCTGGTCGAGAACCTGCTGCATTTTTCCTACGGCAACTGGCTGCTCGACCACAAGGCGCGACTCGCCACGCTGTGGCGCGTGCCGGTGCTGGCGGCCGGCTTGGCCGGCGTCGGCGTCAGCCTTGCCGAAGTCGCGGTGTGGCCGCCGCTGATGACCGCCGTGAAGATGATGGGCGACGTATCGATCGGCCTCATGCTCTTTGCGCTCGGCGTGCGGCTGACGGCGGCGCCGTTCGCGGCCTGGCGCATTGGCCTCGTCGGCGCGGTGGCGACGCCGCTGGCGGGGATGGCGATTGCCTGGGCCTATGGCGCGCTTGCCGGCCTGTCGTCGCGCGAGCAGGAGGTGCTGTTCCTGTTCGGGGCGCTGCCGCCGGCGGTGCTAAACTTCATGTTCGCCGAGCGCTACGGGCAGGAGCCTGAAAAAGTGGCGTCGATCGTGATGATCGGAAACATCTCTGCCCTGTTCTTCGTTTCGCTGGCACTGGCGCTAAAACTGCAATGAGACTGACAGGAATGCTTCGCTTGTTGTTGATCCTGCCGTGGCTCGCCGCTGCCGCGCAGGCGGCCGACGTCGAGGTCAATACGCCGTGGACCCGTGCGACCATCCGCCTGCTCAAGGTCAGCGGCGCCTACATGGAATTGAAAAGCGCGCAGGGCGCGACGCTGGTCGGCGCCAGCAGCCCCGTGGCCGGCAATGTCGAGTTGCACGAAATGCGCATGGAAGGCGACATGATGAAAATGCGCGCCGTGCGGAGGCTGCCGCTGCCTGCCGGCAAACCCGTGGCGCTGACGCCCAGCGGCTATCACCTCATGCTCTATGACCTGAAGGAACAGCTGGTGCAGGGCACCCGCATACCGATCCGGCTCGACTTCGAACTGGCCGGCGGAAAGCGCGAGAGCGTCGAGACGATGGCTGAAGTGAGGCCGTTGCGGTAGGGATGGTTTCGGTGTGGCCCCAGCGGGCTTTCTTCGGGGCGTCGCCAGCGCCGTCCGAGGGGATACCGCTACGCATAACTTTTTGCGTTGATTGCCGTTTGCCGGGACTCGCCCCGGCGGGCGAGTTTCTTTCTTGTTGCGCGACAAGAAAGAAACCAAAGAAACGCGCCCCGCTGCCCCGGCCCTGCGGGCTGCCCTCGCTACGGACTGCCGTACCGGCCGGCTTCGAAACTCGCCTGCGGCTCAGACATCGAAGCCGGACACCCCCGGCACGACAGCCCTCCGCTCGGCGGGGCAGATGGGAAGGAAAACCGTGCCCAGCCCAACATCCATCGCCGTCCCGCCAGCGCCGACTTTTCCATGCGACTGTTTGCGGCCATCACGAGACGGTGGCCTTCAAATTCAGAACGAGTGCTTCAGACTGAATCCGGCCTGCTGACAACGGCATACCCGGTGGCGGGGGCACTCTGAAATCTGCCCTTGGGCCAAATCCCGCAAGTCGGCCTAAGGAGCCAGATCGCAGATCTGAGGCGCCCACCCATGATGATGTTGGCTCAATGCCTGGTTTGAAGGTTTCTACTTAAACTGAGCCGATTCAGTGCGCGCTTTGCTCTACTACTTTCTAGATAGCTGCGTTTGGCGCAATTGAAAATGTCATACGGCCATGACCAAAGCATGGTAATGTGAGAACATTCCAATGTCCTTGGTGGGGTTTCTTCTTGCGACATCGGTAGATCGATTTACAACAAGGGGGATGTTTGCCATGAGGCGATTTTTTCAGTTAGGGGCTTTTTCAGTTCTCTTCTTGGGTAGCAGCTACGCATCTGCAGCAGGCCCGGAGTGGTTTATTTCCGGATCACTCGGCGCCTCCCGCTACAGCGACTACAGACAGAGCATTAGCAATCTTGTTGCGGACTCGGTCGCGATTGCAAATCCAGGGATTTTGATCGTTGCTTCAACGACTCAGGATGCAACGGACGTCGGTTTCAAAGGATCTATCGGTGCATGGTTCAACGACAACATTGGCGCAGAGGTAGGTTATGCAAACCTCGGGGAGTCAACGGCGAACACTATTACGACGGGAGTCGTGACCACATGGCGCTTAACTCAAAAAAATCAGGTCGGGTTTGGGAGTGTGTTGCTAGGTGGGAAGCTTGATCCATCAAATCGACTCTATGCCAAGCTAGGTGCTTATAGTGCTTCTACTGACCTTTCAGCTTCCGTAACTGGCCCCGGTGGTTCTCTTTCTACCGGTACTGACTCGACCAATACTGGCGTGCTCTACGGGGTTGGCTGGGAAACAGCCATGTCCAAGCAAATAGCCTTTCGGATGGAGGTTGAGCGGTTTAACAAGGTTGGCGATACGAACAAGACTGGCGAAGGCAGCATTGATCTGTTTAGTGTGGGACTGACGTTTAAGTTCTAGGCTACGTCTCCGGCCCATTACTTTCTTCGTATAAATGGTGGGCCTAGCGGCCTGCCGTTTTTTTCACCACACTCGGCGTAAGCGCGTGCGTTCAAGTACCGAATTCGATTGAATGTCACCTGTTGCTCCTATCGCAACCAGAGTTATCGATATGACCAAAACACTTTTTCGCATCAAGCATGCTTCCTCAGCAACAATTGTGGCTCTAACTGGAATTGTTTTCTCTGGCTGCGCGACTCAGGCACCGCCTGTCGTTCAGAAGGAGGCACCCCAGCCCATTGCTGCTCAAAAAGCGGCCCAGAAAGCCATGGTGGCACAGGTCCCCGTCGTGCCTGCGCTAAAGCGCAAAATTGCTCTAGGTAGAATCACCAACGAGACGAATTACGGGCGCTCTTTGCTGCGCGACAAGCATGATGATCCGTTGGGCAAGCAAGTCACCGACTTAATGAGCAAAGCCTTAACTGAGTCTGGCGCATATCTCGTTTTTGAGCGTCCCGACATTACAAGAATTCAGGCTGAAGGAAAGCTAACCGACACAAAGCTCAACCTAATCGGCGTCGATGTTCTTCTTATCGGATCACTGACGGAGTTTGGCCGAAAGACGCAAGGAGAAACTGGCTTTGCGTCAGCGACCAAGAAGCAGGTTGCGTTCGCGAAAGTGGATGTGCGCGTGGTTGATGTCAACACAGGTCATGCGTTCTTTGCCACATCGGGCGCGGGCGAGGCATCCTCAGAGACGGGATCGACATTTGGATTCGGTTCGCAGGCAGCCTACGACGGCACTCTAAACGACGCTGCAATTAGCCAAGCGGTATCAGAGGCAATCCATCGACTCTCGACAGAAATGAGTAGCCGCCCTTGGCAGACCTACATTTTGCGTATAGATGCTGGACAAGTATTCATTGGTGGCGGTCGAAGCCAGGGGATCAAGCCCGGCATGCTTTTCTCGGTCCAGACACAGGGCGACAAAGTTAAGTCCGCCCAGACTGGTGCCGAGATTACGTTGCCAGGGCGAGTAGTTGCCCAAATACGTGTCGATTCCACGTTTGGCGACACCGAACTAAACGAGGGATCGATTGCTTCACTGGTCAGTGGGACGCTCGGGAACCAAAGAGCCGAACAGTTGGTGGTACGTTTTGAAGGCGGAAAGCAATGAGCGGACTTAAGTCGTCAATAGCCGTAGCAGTTGTGCTCGGCACCGCGATTGTCGCGACAGGATGCGTTCAGATGCCTACGGAAAAGCGTAGCGTCGCGGACATGCGTCCGCAAATTTCCTTTAAGGCTGATGGCGAGAAAGCGCGAGCAGGGCGCGTGATTGTCGATGGACTAGACATGGGTGCCGTTGGGGACTACTTGGACGGCTTCGCTGCGGTCCGAGTCCTGCCGGGATCGCATGTCTTGAAAGTGATGTCTGGTGATGCCGTGTTGCTCGACGAGAAGATCTATCTAGGCGATGGGGTCAATCGATCCTTCATTATTAAGTGAGCCAGAGATGAAACTTGTTACTGCACTCAGCATATCGTCTCTGGCTACAGCGATTCTTGGTGGCTGCGCGTCTCCTTCAATGTACGACTGGGGCCAGTACGAGCCGATGCTCTATGCTGGCTACAAAGACCCGACCAAGATGGAGGCTATGCGTATCGGTCTTGAAACGCATATTGCCGAACTCGAAGGCAAAAAGCAGAAGGTACCTCCCGGACTCTATGCAGAGTTGGGGACGCTCTATTTGCAGGCGGGTTCGTCAGATAAAGCAATTGCAATGTATACAAATGAGCGGAATACGTGGCCAGAAAGTAAGGGGCTGATGGATGCGATGACTCGTAATCTCGAAAAGCGACGCCAAGCAATGGCAGAGGTGAAGCAATGAGAAGTGCAATTGGGGCTTTGGCGGCGGTGGTGCTATCGGGCTGTGTGGCGCAACCGGTCAAAACAGATATGAGCGCATTCCAGGCGGCTGCACCGCGCTCCATTCTGATTGTGCCAATGGTAAACAAATCTCTCGACGTTGACGCGCCGAACTATGTCTTAACCACTGTGCCTGTGCCTTTGGCAGAGAAAGGGTATTACGTATTTCCCGTCAATACTACCAAGATGGTTCTCGAACAGGAGGGCTTCTATGAGGCTGATCGCGTCCACAGTCAGCCCCCCGCTACTCTCGCCAAACTATTCGACGCCGACGCCGTGCTTTACGTAACAATCAATCGCTGGGACGCAAAGTACGTTGTGATAGCCACTCAGGTAACAGTTGAGTTCGAGTACCACATGTTCAGCCGGGATGGCACCAAGATATGGAGCGAAGTGAAGCATATGCAATGGCAGCCAGACAACAACTCTTCCGGTTCGCCTCTAGCACAACTCCTCACGACATTAGTGAGTGCTGCTATAGCACGCGCAGCCCCGAACTATATGCCTTTGGCACAGCAAGCCAACAGGCAGGTTTTCGTCATAGGCCCCAACGCAATTCCAGATGGGCCATACCGGGCAGCCCTGAATCAGAAGGCGCGCTAACCTGAGGAGAGCCAGATTCGGTTGGCAGGCCAGAATCGGAGATTGGCCTAAAGCTTGGGAGTATCAAAAGGCTCCTTTGGCCGCCGACCTGCCGATGGGTGGTCAGTCCGTATGACTGATCGACTCCGTAACCGCCCTTCGGAGCCGGGCCAATTCATGCCAGCGAATGACGGCAACCGCTGCATTTCCGACGGTGGGCCTGAAATCCTGACTGGCTCTTCAGGGCCGTTCGCAGTCATCCAGTGCCAAAAACTCGGCGCTGGCGACACGGCAAGTGTCAATCAATCTAGAAAACTGGCGCTAGCGACACGGTGATCAAGCCCCCGCCCGTCGCTCCCGCCAGCCCTCGATCAGCGAATAGACCGATGGCACCACCACCAGCGTCAGCAGCGTCGAGGAGATCATGCCGCCGATGACGGCGATGGAAAGCGGCTGGTTGGTTTCGGATCCGGCGCCCAGGCCCAGCGCGGCGGGAAAGAGGGCGAGGATGATGGTGGCCGAGGTCATCAGCACCGGCCGCATGCGGACGGGGCAGGCGTTCTTCAGCGCGGCGTCGACCGCCATGCCCTGGCTGCGGCGCTGGTTGGTGAGGTCGACCAGCAGGATGGAGTTCTTGGCGACGAGGCCGACCAGCAGGACCAGGCCGATCATCGAGTAGATGTTGAGCGACTGGTTGAACAGCCACAGCGCGGCAACGCCGCCGACGATGGCCAGCGGCTGCGCCAGCATGACTATCAGCGGTTGCAAAAAGCTGTTGAACTGGCTCGCCAGCACCATGTAGAGCAGGACGAAGGCGAGGACGAAGGTGAATACCATGTAGGTCATGGTCTTCTGGAATTCCTCGGCCTGGCCGATGAGCTTGACCTGGTAGCCGGTCGGCAGGTCGGCGCTGGCGGCCCTGACTTTGGCGACGGCGTCGCCCAGCGCCATGGTCGGGCTGGCGTAGAAGGTGGTGGCGTATTGCAGGTCGAAGCGGCCGATTACCGCGGGGCCGAGCGACTCCTTGAAGCTGGCCACGGAGTCGAGGCGCACCATCTTGCCATCCCTGGAGCGGACGAAGATCTTGGAGAGGTCGGACGGCTGGGTGAATTCGCCCTCGCGCGCCTTGACGCGGATGTCGTAACGCTGGCCGTCGCCCGGCTCGTCGTTGTACTTGGCGATGTCGATGCCGCCGGTGAGCATGTTGATGGCGAGCGCGACGTCGGTGGTGGCGAGGTTGGAGGCCGCGATGCGCAGGCGGTCGGGCTGGAACACCAGTTGCGGCAGGTCGAGCTGCAGGTCGGTGTCGATGCGACCGATGCCAGGCTCGGTCGCGAGCCTGCCCTGCAGCTCGCGCGACAGGCGACCGACTTCCTGCATGTTGCTGCCGGACAGCACGAACTGCAGCGGGTCGCCGCGCTGGCCCTGGACGATGGGGTAGGGCGCGGCGAAGGCGCGCACGCCGGCGACGCTGGCGAGGTCCTTGCGCAGCGCAGCCAGCACTTCCTGCTGGCTGCGGCGGCGCTCTTCGCGCGGCGCCATGCGCACCACCACGGTGCCCTGGTTGACCTGGCCGGCGCTGCCCAGGCCGATGAGCGCGAACTCGGTGACGATCTCCTTGTGGGTCTTGAGCAGCGCCTCGACTTCGCGCAGCTTGCCGTCGGTGTAGTCGATGGAGGATCCGAGCGGCGCCCGCAGGAAGACGAGGAAGCGCCCCTCGTCCTGCTCGGGGGCGAAGGCCTTGCCGATGTTGATGAAGAAGAAGGACGAGGAAGCGACGATGGCGATGGTGAGTGCCACCACCGTCCAGCGGCGGGCCAGCGCCCAGCCCAGCGCATGCACGTAGAGCCAGTCGAGGCGGGCGAAGAAGCGGTCGAGGGCGTGGTAGATGCGGCCGTGCTGTTTTTCCACCGTGAGGTAGCGCGAGCACAGCATGGGGGTGAGCGTCAGCGAGACGAACAGCGAGACGATGACGCCGAAGGTGACCACCACGGCGAAGGAGCGGAAGAACTGGCCGATGATGCCGGAAAGGAAGATCACCGGCGCGAAGATCGAGACCAGCGCGGCCGTGGCGGCGATGACCGCGAACACCACTTCCTTGCTGCCATTCACGGCCGCCGCCACCGGGTCGGGGTCGATTTCCTCGCGATGCCTGAATATGTTCTCGAGCACGACGATGGCGTCGTCCACCACCACGCCGATCAGCAGCAGCAGCGCCAGCATGGTGAGCGAGTTGAGGGTGAAGCCGAAGAAGTAGATCACGGCGATGGCGCCCATCAGCGACACCGGGATGGCCAGCGCGATGATCAGGGTGGAGCGCAGCGAACGCAGGAAGAACCAGACCACCAGCGCGGCGAGCAGGGTGCCTTCGATCAGGTGTTGCTTCAGCGCGTTGACGATTTCGAGGATGAAGACCGCATCATTGGACACGACGGTAATGCGCAGCCCCGGCGGCAGTTGCGGCCGCAGTTCGTTTTCGAGCCGCGCCTTGATTTTTTCGACGGTCTCGACCGTGTTGGTGTTGGCGATCTTGACGATGCCCAGGCCCACCGTGGTCTCGCCGTTGAAGCGGGCGAGCTGGCGGTTGTCGACCAGCCCGTCTTCCATCTCGGCGACATCCTTGAGGCGGATCTGCGAACCCGCCCGGTAGCCGATGACCATGTCGGCGAGGCTGTCGATGCTGTGGAATTCGAGGTCGAGCTTGACCAGGCTCTCGGTCTTCTGGCCGACGACGAAACCACCCGCCATCTGCACGTGTTCGGTGGCGAAGGCGGTGTTGATGTCCTGCGCGGTCACGCCCAGGGCCGCCATGCGGTCCGGCAGCAGGTTCACGCGGATGGTGCGGTCGCGGCGGCCGCCGATGCGCACTTCGCCGACGCCGTCGATGGTCTCCAGCCGCTTCTTGAGGACGTTGATGGCGTACTGGTTGAGCTGCTGCTGCGTGCGGTCGCCCTGCAGCGCCAGCCACATGATGGGCTGGGCGTTGGTCTCGACCTTGGCGACGACCGGTGGGTCGGTGTCCCGGGGCAGGCGGCGCAGCGCCTGGTTAACCTTGGATTGCACCTCGTTGAAGGCGACGTCCACCTTCTTTTCGAGGGAGAAGGTGATGGCGATGTTCGATACGCCGGGCGAGGAGGTGGACTGGATATGCTCGATGCCCGGCACCGAATTCACCGAGGTTTCGATGACGTTGGTGACGGACGAGTCGACGATGTCCGGATTGGCGCCCTTGAGCACCGTGGTGATCGAAACCACCGGAAACTCAATGTAGGGGTAGCGGTCCATGCCGATGCGCTCGAAGGCGATGATGCCGAACAGCACCAGCACCGCCGAGGCCATCCACGCCAGGACGTGGCGCTTGATGGAAAGCTCGGGCAGCGTCATTTCGCTTCAGTCTTGGCGGGCGGGGCCTTGGCGCCGGCGGGGTCTTGCGCCGTGGCGCCAGGGCCGGCGCTTTGCGTCCCTGCGGGAACTTTCTGCGCTTCCGGCTTTGCTTCCTTGACGGTCACCGCGGCGCCGTTGGTGAGGAAGCCGGCGCCATCCTGCGCCACGGTCTCGCCTTCCTTGAGACCGGCGAGGACCTCGATCACACCGTCCTTCTTGGCGCCGGCCTGGATGACGCGCTGCTGCGCTTTCTTCTTGCCGTCCTCCTCGATGATGGCGTACACCACCTTGCCGGCGGGACGCAGCACCACGCTTTGCTCGGGAACCACAAGCGCCGCGGCCTTGGCGGCGATCTGCACCGAAGCGTTGACGGTGCCGCCGGCCCGCAGCTGGCCATCGGCGTCGAGGTCCACTATCACGTCGAGCGCGCGGCTCGATTCGGCCAGCGATGGCCGGATGTCGGCGATCTTCGCCTCGAAAACCTTGCCGGGCAGTTGCGGTGAAGTCAGCCGCACCACCTGGCCACGCGTCAGGCGCGGCGTGGCGGATTCGGGGAAGGGCAGGTGGGCGCGCAGGCGCTGGTTCGATACCAGCTGGAACAGCGGGTCGCCAAGCTTGACGTAGTCGCCCGGCGCGATCATCTGGTTTTCAATGGTGCCGTCGAAAGGCGCGACGACAGTGGTCTTGCCGACCGAACGCTTGCCGACGCCGGCGCGGGCCTGAGCCGCGGTCAGTTGCTCGGCGATGGCGGTCCGCTGTGCACGGGCGTCGTCGGCCGCGTTCTGCGAAAGGAAACCCCTGGCGACCAGTGCCTGCTGGCGCTCGACCAGTTTGTCCTGTTGCCCCAGCACGGCTTCGAGGCGCCGGGCCTCGGCCTGCTCCGACTGGCTGGCCAGGGCCAGGTCGGTGGCGTCGATGATGGCCAGCGTCTCACCGCGCTTCACCGCCTTGCCGGCGAAGGCCAGCACCCGCACCACCTTGCCGGCGACCTCGGCCCCTATCTTCGGATCGTTGACGGCTTCGAGGGTACCCAGCGTGTCCTCGGTCACCTCGAAGGCGCCGCTCCTGACCTGGGTGACGGTGATCAAGGTCGGTGGCGGGCCGGAGGGCTTCTTTTCCTCCGGCTTTTTGTCGCAGGCGCCCAGCAGCAGAGGCAGCAGGGCGACGCAGAATACGAGCAGGCGGTTCATGGCGGTCAGGGCAGGACAGATTCGAGCGCGAACAGCTGCGCGATTTCCTCGCGCCGGCGCACCAGGTGGATGTTGGCGCCATCGACCAGCACTTCGGCTGCGCGCGGGCGGGTGTTGTAGTTCGAGCTCATGGCCATGCCGTAGGCGCCGGCCGAGAGGATGGCCAGCAAGTCGCCCTCGGCCAGGTCGAGATCGCGGTCGTGGCCGAGGAAGTCGCCGGATTCGCAGATCGGGCCGACGATTTCGTAGCGTTTTGCGGCCACCTTCGCCGTGCCGCCAGCGCCGAGTTTTTTCACCGGGACGCGCACCGGAACGATATCGTGCCAGGCGTCATAGAGCGCGGGGCGGGCGAGGTCGTTCATCGCCGCATCGACCACGGCGAAGTTCTTCTCCTCGCCATGCTTGAGGACTTCGACGCGCGTCAGCAGCAGGCCGGCATTGCCGACCAGCGAGCGGCCCGGCTCGAACAGCAGCTTCTCATTGCGGCCGGCGAGTACCTGCAGCAGCGGCGCGAGGTATTCGGCTGCGGTGGGCGCCGCTTCGTCGCGATAGCGGATGCCCATGCCGCCGCCGACGTCGATGTGCGAGAGCACGATGCCTTCCGCCGCGAGCGCATCGACCAGGCCGAGGATCTTGGCAGCGGCCTCGGCGGCTGGCGCCGGGTCGAGCAGTTGCGAGCCGATGTGGCAGTCGATGCCGTGGATTTCGAGATTGGGCAGGTCGCGGGCGCGGCGATAGAGCGCCAGGGCATCCTCGAAGGGAATGCCGAACTTGGCGGTCTTGAGGCCGGTCGAGATGTAGGGATGGGTCTTGGGGTCGACGTTGGGATTGACCCGCAGCGAGACCGGCGCGCGCTTGTCCATGGCGCCGGCGACTGCGTCGAGCGTTTCCAGCTCGGAGGCCGACTCGACGTTGAAGCAGAGAATGCCGGCATCCAGCGCGGCGCGCATTTCCTCGCGCGACTTGCCGACGCCGGAGAATACGATCTTGCGCGGATCGCCGCCGGCCGCCAGCACGCGGGCCAGTTCGCCGCCGGAAACGATGTCGAAGCCGGCGCCGAGCCGGGCGAAGACGCTGAGGATGCCGAGGTTGGAGTTGGCCTTGACGGCGTAGCAGACCAGGGCGCGATCCGCCACGCCATGGGTCGCCAGTGCCTCGCGGTAGCCGGCGTAAGCGGCGGCCAGGGCCGCGCGCGAATAAACGTAGCAGGGCGTGCCGAACTGCTGCGCGATGGCGTCGAGGGCCACGTCCTCGATGCGCAGCCCGCCGTCCGCTGCGCGCTGGATGATGCCGGCCTGGCTCATCGCAGGGCTCCGGGGGCAGTGCTATCATCAATCACGCCGGCCGGCGTTGCTATCAATGTTGCCTTTGCCGGAGGCGGCGGCAGCGTCAACGGCCCCTTGCTGCCGCAGGCGCCCAACAGGGCGAGAAAACTGCCAAGAATCAGAACATTACGCATGATGGTGCGGATGGAATGGGGCACGGCGAAAAGGCTTGAATCCTATCATGGAGGCAGTGTGGAAGAGCGTGAATTCAATGCCCTGGCGGACGCGATGCTGGCACGCATCGAGGCGGCGCTGGAGGCTTGCGACATCGATTTCGATTTCGATTTCGAGACCAAGCCCGGCGGCGTGCTTGAACTGGAGTTCGACAACGGCAGCAAGATCATCATCAATCGCCACACCGCAGCCCGCGAGATCTGGGTGGCCGCGAAATCGGGCGGCTACCACTTCAAGCCGGCTGGCGACCGCTGGGTCGGCACGCGCGACGACGAGGAACTGCTGGTTGCGATTGGGCGCTGCATGTCGGAGCAGAGCGGCGAGCCGGTGACGCTCGCGTAGTGCGCAGCCTTTAGTTGTTCTTTTTTTCGGCTGCCTTCTTGTCGGCCGGCTTTTCGACTGCCCTGGGTTTGGCGTCCTGTACCGGGGCGGGTGCCTGAATAGGTATCAGCGGCGCCGCCGGTTCGTCAGCCGGCAAGGCGGGGATGGATTCGCGGTAGACGAATTCGCGGCCGGCGCCTTTTCCTGACGGATCATGGGCGGTGACCTGGGCTAGCCCCTCCGGCTGTTCCATATAGGACTCGGGTACGCCGGCCAGCGCCTTTTCCATGAAGCCGATCCAGATCGGCAGGGCCGCAGCACCACCCGTTTCGCCATTGCCCATGCGTTTGGGCTGGTCGAAGCCTATCCAGGCGATGCCGACGACTGTCGGCTGGTAGCCGCAGAACCAGGCGTCGACGTAGTCGTTGGTAGTGCCGGTCTTTCCGGCGAGGTCGGCGCGCTTGAGCGCCTGGGCCGCCCGGGTGGCGGTGCCGCGGCGGACGACGTCGTGCATCATGCTGTCCATCAGCCAGGCGTTGCGGCCGTCGATGGCGCGGATGTTCTCGTCGCCGGCGACCGCCGGCTGTGCCTCGGCAAGCACGTTGCCGCGGTCGTCCAGGATCTGCCGGACGATGTAGGGCTCGACACGGTAGCCGCCATTGGCGAAGACGGCGTAGCCTGCCAGCTGCTGCCATGGTGTTACCGATCCGGCGCCAAGTGCCATGGTCAGATAGGGCGGATGCTTTTCGGCGTCGAAGCCGAAACGGGTCGCGTAGTCCTGCGCGTACTGGGTGCCGATGGCGCGCAGCAGCCGAATCGAGACCATGTTCTTGGATTTGGCCAGGGCGGTGCGCAACGACATCGGGCCTTCGTACTTGCCGTCGTAGTTCTTCGGCTCCCAGACTTGGGAACCGGTTTCCTCGGCGGAAATCGATACTGGCTCGTCGGCGACCACCGAAGCGGGGTTGTAGCCCTTTTCCAGTGCGGCGGAATAGATGAAGGGCTTGAAGCTCGAGCCGGGCTGGCGCCACGCCTGCGTCACATGGTTGAACTTGCTGCGGCCGAAATCGAAGCCGCCGACCAGCGCCCGGATGGCGCCGTCGACCGGGCTGGCAGCCACGAAGGCTGCTTCCACCTCGGGCAGTTGGACGATTTGCCAGCCACCCTTGTCGCCCTTGCTAACGCGGATGATGGCCCCGCGCCGCAGCCGCTTGTTGGCGGGCGCCTTGTCGTCGAGCATACGGGCGGCAAACTTGAGGCCGTCGCCGCTAATCTTCAGTACCTCGCCACCGCGCAGATAGGCCTGGATCTCCCTGGGGCTGGCCGCCAGCACCAGCGCTGGCCGCAGGTCGCCGGCATCGTCGTGCTCCTGCAGCAGGTCTTCGATGTTCTCGTCCTGATCCGACTGGATGCCCTTCATGTCGGCATAGGCCTCGGCGCCGCGGTAGCCATGGCGGCGGTCGTAGTCGAGCACCCCGCGACGCAGCGAGGCATAGGCCGCCAGCTGGTCGGCCTTGGTGATGGTGGTGATGACGCGCAGGCCATGGGTATAGGCTTCGGCCGGGAAGCGCTCGACCACCATCTGCCGCGCCATTTCGGCGACGTAATCGGCAGGTACGCCGAAATCGTTTACGTCGCGCTTGACGTGAAGAACCTCCTGCTGGGCGGCCTTCCAACTGGTGTTATCGAGAAACTCGAGATCGTGCATGCGTCGCAACACATACATCTGGCGCAGCTTGGCGCGCTTCGGATTGGCGACCGGGTTGTAGGCCGAAGGAGCTTTTGGCAGACCGGCCAGCATCGCGGCCTCGGCAACCGACAGGCCCGCAAGGGGCTTGCCATAATAGATTTGCGCGGCAGCGGCGAAGCCGTAGGCGCGCTGGCCGAGGTAGATCTGGTTGATATAAAGCTGGAGTATCTCGTCCTTTGTCAGGTTGTTCTCGATCTTGAAGGCGAGCAGTACCTCGTAGAGTTTGCGCGTCAGGGTCTTTTCGGTCGAAAGGAAGAAATTGCGCGCAACCTGCATCGTGATGGTCGAAGCGCCCTGGCGCTTGCCACCACTGACGAAATTGGAATACGCAGCGCGCAGGATGCCGATGCTGTCGATACCGGGATGCTGATAGAAGCGCTCGTCTTCCGCTGCCAGAATGGCCTGTTTCATGACAGGGGGAACGTCTTGGATTCGCACGAAATTTCGTCGTTCCTCGCCGAATTCGCCGATGAGATGGCCGTCGGAAGTGTAGACACGCAGAGGAATGCGGGGGCGGTAGTCGGTCAGTACTTCGAGGGACGGCAGCTGCGGATAGGCGAGAATCAGCACGATGCCCGCAAGGCACAGGGCGATCAGGATCAGGCCCAGCAGCACCAGCAGCGGGTAGAACAACCAGCGCAGCGGGGCCGGCATGACGGGCAGTTGGGGGAGCCGAGGGGATGGCATCATGGGGCGCCAAATTATAGCCGCGCGTACGGCCGGGCTTCCGGGAAAGTCGCCTCAAAGATTTTTCTTTACAGCCGTTATAGTTGCTGCTAGCATCTGAAGTAAATTATCCATTGTTGTCCTAACATCAAGTTAAAAAAGGGAAAATCACTTGCAGGTCGATCTCTCGATCTTCAACCCCAAGGCGCGGCCCCTGATCGGACTGGATATCAGTTCGTCGTCAGTGAAGATGGTCGAATTGTCCGATGCCGGCAAGGGTGAGCGGCGCGTTGAGCGCTATGCAATCGAGCCCTTGCCAAAGGACGCGGTGGTTGATGGCAATATTGCCAACATGGATGCCACGGTCGAGGCGATCCAGCGCTGCAAGCAGCGTCTTGGCTCCACCACGAAGTATGTGGCACTGGCACTGCCGACGGCGGCGGTCATCACCAAGAAAATCATTCTTCCCGGCAACCTGCGCGAGACCGAAATGGAAGTGCAGGTCGAGTCGGAGGCGAACCAGTACATTCCCTTTGCGCTTGAAGAGGTCAATCTTGACTTTCAGGTGGTCGGCCCGGCACCTTCGAGCGCCGATGAAGTCGAGGTATTGATTGCCGCCTCGCGCAAGGAAAAGGTCGAGGATCGGGTGGCTTGTGCTGAAGCGGCCGAGCTCAAGCCGTTGGTCATGGATATCGAGGCATACGCTGCTCAGGCTGCGTATGAGCTGGTAATGGCGCGGTTACCGGCGGGTGGGAAGGATCAGAACATCGCCCTGATCGATATCGGTGCCAATGCCATGAAAGTAACCATCATGCGTGAGGACGAGCCGGTCTACACGCGCGAGCAGGCCTTCGGTGGCGGGTTGCTGACGCAGGACATCATGCGCGCCTACGGCATGAGCGCGGACGAGGCCGAGAGCCTGAAACGCTCAGGTACGGGACCGGACAACTATCAGGCTGAACTGCTGCAGCCGTTTCTGGAGAATCTCGCGCTTGAGGTTTCACGGGCGCTGCAGTTTTTCTTTACCTCGACCCAGCATAGCGAGGTGCAGCAGATCGTTCTTTCCGGCGGCTGCGCCATCACGTCCGGCATTGATGAAATCGTCGGAGCCCGTACCGAGATCAACGCCATCGTCGCCAACCCCTTCGCCGGGATGGCTACCTCGCCGCGCGTTCGGGCTAGACAGCTGACAGCGGACGCCCCATCGCTGATGGTGGCCTGCGGGCTCGCACTGCGGAGGTTCGATCAGTGATCCGCGTCAATCTTCTTCCCCATCGCGAGGAAAAGCGGAAGGCACGGCGTACCCAGTTCTACGCGATGAGCGGCATGGTCGTGGTGTTGGCCGGCCTGATCTGGCTGTTTGGCTTTCTTACCATCGGCCGCTGGATTGCCACCCAAGACGAAAAGAATGCCTTCCTCAAGAGGGAGGTAGCGGTTCTCGACAAGGATATTGCCGAAATTAAGAGTCTCAAGGAGCAGACAGAGGTGATGTTGTCGCGCAACCGGGTGATCGAATCCTTGCAGACGACGCGAGCGGAAACGGTCCATTTGTTTACCGAACTGGCTCACCAGGTACCCGACGGGATTTACCTTAAGAGCGTCAAGCAGACAAACCGCAAGATCACGCTAAACGGCTATGCCCAGGCGAACGCACGCGTTTCGGAATTGATGCAGAGGCTTGATGCCTCGCCGCTGCTAGAGCGCCCAGTACTGATCGAGATCAAGGCTGCGACGGTTGATCGGCGGCGTCTTAGTGAGTTTCAGATGACGGCGGAAATCACGCTGCAATCCGCAACCGACGACAAGAAATCCGAAGGCAAGCCGGCATCGTCCAGGCCCGGAGCCAAGCCGTGAAAAAAATATCCGCTCCCAAGATCGCGCTGAAATTGCCAAAGATCGACTTTCAGTCGCTGGCCAATGATTTCAAGACCCTTGATCCCAAGGATCCGGGAATGTGGCCCTTGGCCCCGAAAGTAGTCATCCTGTTGGGCGTCTTTATCGGCCTGCTGGCGGCAGGTGCTTGGTTCGGCTGGCGCGTCCAGCAGGAGGAACTAGACGGCAAGCGCCTGCAGCAACAGAAGCTCCAGGATGAATGGCTGAACAAGAAGAAGCAGGCGCTGAATCTTGATGCCCATCGCAAGCAGCTGACGGAAATCGACGAGAAGTTCGGCGCGCTTCTTAAGCAATTGCCGAACAAGACCGAAATGGAAAGCCTGCTGATCGACATAAATCAGGCCGGCTTGGGCAGGGGGCTGCAATTCGAGACATTCAAGCCGGGTGCCGAACTGAAGCGGGACTTCTACGCAGAGTTGCCGATCCAACTCAAGATGGTGGGCAGCTACCACGACTTTGGCTCGTTTGCCGGCGATATTGCCAAACTGCCGCGCATTGTCACCCTGAATAATGTCAACCTGGTTCCGGCCAAGGATGGCTCTATGACGTTCGACGTCATAGCAAAAACTTTCCGTTATCTCGATGATGAAGAGCTCGCAGCGATACGGAAGGCGGCCCAACCCAAGAAAGGCCGGAAATGATAGCCCCTTCCCGCCTGCTGATAGTGCTCTGCACAATGCTGCTGACCGCGTGCTCCGCCGAAGAGCACCAGGACCTAAAGGAGTGGATGCGCGAATCCTCAAAGGATCTTCGGGGTAACGTTCCGCCTTTGCCTGAATTGAAACCGTTTCCTATTGTGTCTTATGGTGGCAGCGACCTTACGGACCCGTTTCGTCCCGCGAAGATCGTGCCAGAAAAGACCTCTGGCGCCGGGGGCAAGACCCCAGACCTTGATCGGCCCAAGGAACCATTGGAGGCCTATCCGCTGGAGTCCCTGAAGCTTGTCGGAACAATGATGCCTGGTACGGGAAACAGCAAAACGCCGTATGCGCTGATTCGTTCGAGCGACGGCCTCAACTACGCCGTCGTCGGCAACCACCTTGGCCAGAACTTTGGCGTGGTTACGGCCATCACAGCAACGGAAGTCAAGATCAGAGAGACCGTCAAGGATCCGACCGGACAAACGGCCGATTGGGTCGAGCGCCCGGCAACCCTTTACCTGGAGGGTGCAAAGAAATGAGCCCCATGAAAACAATCGAAACTCTATTTCGTCGTGCCCTTGTTGCGCTGTTGCTTTTCCCCGTGGCCGTACTGGCCCAATCCGGCAATAGCATCGACACTTTGCAGGTGGGTCAGCATGACGGCATGACGGTGGTCAAAATCGGACTTCGTCAGGCATTGACTGCGCCGCCATCCAGTTTTTCAGTAGCGGACCCGGCGCGTATCGTCTTTGACTTTCCGCAAGCGACCAACGGGCTCGGCCGCAACGTTCAACAGGCTGACCAGGGTGAATTGCGCAGCATTAATGTCGTACAGGCTGGCGATCGTACCCGCATGGTGCTGAATCTCAAAAAGATGGCGCCGTTCGAGACCAAGGTTGATGGCGCATTTGTTCTGATTACGCTACAGGCGACGTCTGGTCAATCAACTTCGGCCGCTATTGCAGAAAAGCCGGCGCAGCACTTCCCCGAGGTCAAGGGCAAGGATAGCGAGGAGCACTCGATCCGTGATATTGCTTTCCGTCGTGGCGCGGCCGGAGAAGGCATCGTTACGATTGACTTGGCCGACGCCAATACCGGTATCGACGTTCGCCAGCAGGGCACAAGCCTCGTTGTCGAATTTCAGAAGACCAAACTACCGGAAACCCTACGCCGCAAAATGGACGTAATGGACTTCGCGACGCCGGTAACGACCGTAACGACGGCAACCCTCGGTGAGAATGTGCGGGTAACTATCGCGCCGACGGGCCTGTGGGAGCATGCCGCCTATCAGACTGACAACCAGTTTGTTGTACAGGTCAAGCCAGTCAAAGAAGACCCGAACAAGCTATTCCAGGGGACTCAGCAAAGAGGCTATCAGGGCGAGAAGATCTCCCTCAATTTCCAGAACATTCCCTTGCGCGAACTGTTATACGTCTTCGCCGACATTACCGGTTTCAACATTGTCGTTGCCGATAACGTCGCTGGCAGCGTCTCTCTGCGGCTGAATGACGTGCCGTGGGACCAGGCACTGGAAATAGTAATGCAGCAGCAGAATCTGGCGATGCGAAAGAACGGCAATGTCATGCAGATCGGACGTGCTGCAGAGCTTACCAAGCAGGAGGAGGAGGCGCTCAAGGCCAGGCAGGCTCTGGGAGATATCGAACCCACCAAGACCGAGAGCTTCCAGATCAACTATCAGAAAGCCGACGCGATCTCAAAGCTTCTCACCGATCCGAAACAGCCGGTACTCTCTAAGCGCGGAACCGCGGTGGTCGATGCCTATACCAACCGGGTATTCATCACGGATACGCCAAGCCGTTTGAATGATGTACGGCAGTTGATTTCGGCCATCGACATCCCGGCGCGACAAGTCCTGATTGAAGCCAAGTTCGTGCAAGCCAGCAAAAACTTCACCGAGACTTTGGGTGCCAAGCTGAGCTTTACCAATACCAAGACGACATTGTTCGGTCGTAGCAACGGTGTCGAGACCTTGATGGCGGATGCCACCAACCCGATGTCTTTCTCGCCGGGAATTCCAGGCGGCAACACCTTGCGGTTTGCGCTCTTCAATGCTTCCGCCACCCGAATCATAAACCTCGAATTGCAGGCGTCCGAGCAGGAGTCTCATGCGAAGACAATTTCCAGTCCGCGAGTCGTGGCCGAAAACAACAGCAGCGCCAAGATCGCAGATGGAACAACCTTCTATATGACAATTCCGGCGTCCGGCAATACCGCCGCTAGCTCGGTCACGATTGACGCGACGTTAAGTTTGACGGTCACACCGCAAATTACGCCGGACGGAAAAGTCAAAATGAAGCTGGTCATCGCCAAAAAATCTCTGGCAGGCGCACCTTCTGCAGCCGGGGTTAACGTGCGCAGTTCGGAGGTTTCGACGGATGCCACGGTGGATAATGGAGGGACGCTGATTCTTGGCGGCGTATCCTCCGCGGAAACTAGTGAGACAGTCGACAAGGTCCCGTTCCTGGGTGATATCCCGATTCTCGGTGCTCTGTTCCGTTCCAAGAATACGACATCGACCGACGGCGAATTGCTTGTATTCATCACCCCGCGGATTCTGGATCAGAAACTCGCATTCTGACTACCGGATGTCCTGACGAAGCGGATGGTTTCGGTGGTGCCGCCTGTTGAGGCGGTCAGATGACAATCTGCCAAAACATCTGCCTTGTCGGCCTGATGGGCGCGGGCAAGACGACGGTCGGTCGGACGCTTGCCAAAAAACTGGGCCGGCGCTTCGTCGATACCGATCATGAGATCGAAGCCCGCACCGGGGTTCGAATTCCGACGATATTCGAGATCGAGGGTGAAGCCGGTTTTCGGCGTCGCGAAGCCGAGGCCATAGAGGCGCTGACGCAGGAGAACGGCTTGGTGTTGGCGACGGGCGGTGGTGCCGTGCTGGACCCCGCGAACCGCCGGCGCCTTGGGGAAGCAGGCCTGGTGGTGTATCTGCGTGTGCTACCCTTGACGCTTTACGAACGCACCCGGCATGACCGTAATCGGCCATTGCTTCAGGTTGCGGACCCCCTCGCTAAACTTGAGGAGCTATTTGCCCAGCGCGACCCGCTCTACCGCGAGGTAGCGGACGTGGTGGTCGATACAAGTTGCGGCGCGGTCGGCAGCCTGGTGCGTCGTGTCGAACAGGAAATCAGAAAGCGATGCGAACCCTGAATGTCGCGCTTGGTGCGCGGGCCTATCCCATCCACATCGGCGGCGGCCTTCTGCAACAGCCAGAACTCATCACGCGGCATTTGCGTACGCCGCGTGTGGCGATTGTCTCCAACACGGTCGTTGCTCCGCTTTACCTGAATTCACTGGTCGGCGGCCTGGAAAAAGTCGGCGTTGGCATGACGCCGCCGATTGTGGTACCAGATGGCGAGGCCCACAAGACTGCCGCCACGCTGGATATCATTTATGGTCATTTGCTGGCGCAGCGATGCGATCGCAGCACCACTGTGATTGCGCTGGGCGGGGGTGTTATTGGCGATCTGGCGGGTTTTGCTGCCGCAACCTACCAGCGCGGCGTACCCTTCATTCAAATACCAACAACCCTACTGTCCCAGGTTGACTCGTCGGTAGGCGGCAAGACCGGCATCAACCATCCGCTGGGAAAGAACATGATCGGCGCCTTCTGGCAACCGCAGCTTGTGCTCGCCGACACCGATACCCTCAATACGCTTCCCGACAGAGAGCTTTCGGCGGGACTGGCAGAAGTCATCAAGTATGGCCTGATTCGCGACTTGCCTTTCCTTGAGTGGCTCGAAGCAAACCTGGACCGGCTACTGGCGAGGGACACAGAAGCCTTGACTTGGGCCATCGAACGATCCTGCGCCAACAAGGCGGAAGTCGTCGCCGACGACGAGCTCGAAACCGCAAAAGAGGGCGGTCGTGCCCTGCTTAACCTTGGGCACACGTTTGGCCATGCGATCGAGACCGGTGTCGGATACGGCGAGTGGCTGCACGGTGAAGCGGTGGCGGCCGGAATGGTCATGGCCGCTGAATTGTCCCGCCGCCTCGGCTGGCTTTCCGGTGCGGATTTCGAGCGAACGGTCGCCTTGCTTGAGCGGGCGGGCTTGCCGGTCGAAAGCCCCGCATTGGGCGTGGACCGCTATCTCGACCTGATGTCTCATGACAAGAAGGTTATCGCCGGCCGTTTGCGCCTGGTGCTGCTCAAGGGGCTGGGTGAGGCGGTGACCTTTTCCGACGCCCCGTCGGGGGACGTTCGTGGCGCGATCGAGGCTTGCTGTGTCACCTGATATGGCCGTAGCGGATCGCTGCGCCAGCTATGCGGTGCTCGACTCGACATCGGCAGGTCGCCGCTTCCCCGAGCCACCGCCCAAGGCACGCAGCGAGTTCCAGCGTGACCGCGACCGCATTATCCACTCGACGGCTTTTCGCCGCCTCGAATACAAGACTCAGGTCTTCGTCAATCACGAAGGCGACCTGTTTCGCACCCGCCTGACCCATTCGATAGAGGTTGCCCAGATCGCTCGTTCGGTGGCGCGGGCGTTGCAACTCAACGACGATCTCGCAGAGGCCATTGCACTGGCCCATGACCTGGGCCACACGCCGTTCGGCCACGCCGGCCAGGAAGCCTTGGACGCCTGCATGCGCGCCCACGGCGGCTTCGAACACAATCTGCAGAGCCTGCGAACCGTCGATATGCTCGAGGAGCGTTACGGCGCCTTCGACGGCCTCAATCTCATGTTCGAGACGCGGGAAGGCATTCTCAAGCACTGTCCTCTAGCGATTGCGCGCACCCTGGGCGACGTTGGCCGGCGCTTCACCGAGGATCGCCGTCCGTCGCTCGAGGCGCAGCTAACCAACCTGGCCGACGAGATTGCCTACAACAACCACGACGTCGATGATGGCCTGCGCTCGGGCCTGATCGATCCATCGATGCTCGATGGCGTCAGCCTGTATGCCCGTCACGCCGCCGCGGCCCAAAAGGAATATCCGGCAATTAGCGGCCGCCGGCTGGTGCACGAGACCATCGGCCGCATGATCGGTGCGCTGGTCGAGGACCTTCTGGCCGAGTCAGGCAGGCGAATCGCAGCAGCAGCGGTCGCCACGCTTGAGGACGTGCGTGCCGCCCCGCCCCTCATCGGCTTCAGTTCGGCGATGCAGGCCGAGAACCGGGAACTTAAGACCTTCCTGCGCGAAAACCTGTATCGGCATTACCAGGTGCTGCGCATGACCAACAAGGCCCGCCGCATCATTGGCGAACTGTTCGAGGCTTTTACTGGCGATCCGCGTCTGCTGCCGCCCCAGTACCAGCAGATGGCGGACGGCGAAGCGCCGGGCGCGGAAAATGCCGGCGCCGAGGCCGTCCGCGCGCGCGCCGTAGCGGACTACATCGCCGGCATGACTGACCGTTACGCAATGAAGGAGCACCGGCGCCTCTTCGGAGTGGGCGAGATCGACTGATCACGAACCGTGCGGCGCATTGACAGCCACGCCGAAAAGCTCCAAAATGCGCGTCCTTTCGCTGCCGCCCTGTTGCAATGCGGCGAAATATTGGGGAGTCGCCAAGCTGGTTAAGGCACTGGATTTTGATTCCAGCATGCGAAGGTTCGAATCCTTCCTCCCCAGCCCGAACACAAGCGGTAGTCGCGGGCAGTCCCAAGCAGAATCCGGGTCTGCCCTTCCCGGTTGAATCCACCCACGCACGAACCTAGGCCCGGCGCATGGCATACGACAGCCTGATGGTCTTTACCGGCAACGCCAATCCCAAGCTGGCGGCCGATGTCGTGCGCCGCCTCAACATTTCGTTGGGTCGAGCCGCCGTGGGGCGTTTCTCCGATGGCGAGACCAGCGTGGAGATTCTCGAAAATGTCCGCGGCAAGGATGTCTTCATCCTGCAGTCCACCTGCGCACCAACCAACGACAACCTGATGGAACTGGTGATCCTCGCCGATGCGCTCAAACGCTCCTCGGCCGGCCGCATCACCGCCGCCATTCCCTACTTCGGCTATGCCCGGCAGGATCGCCGGCCTCGGTCCGCCCGCGTGCCGATTGCCGCCAAGGTCGTGGCCAACATGCTGCAGGCTGCCGGCGTCCAGCGGTTGCTGACGGTCGACCTCCACGCCGACCAGATCCAGGGCTTCTTCGACATTCCGGTCGACAACATATACGCTGCCCCCATCCTGCTTGGCGACATCTGGCGGCAGAGCCACCCCGACCTACTCGTGGTCTCGCCCGACGTCGGCGGGGTAGTGCGCGCGCGTGCCATTGCCAAGCGTCTTGAGTCCGACCTCGCCATCATCGACAAGCGCCGTCCGCGCGCCAATGTGTCCGAAGTCATGAACATCATCGGGGATGTCGATGGCCGCACCTGCGTCATCATGGACGATATCGTCGACACGGCTGGCACCCTGTGCAAGGCCGCCCAAGCGCTCAAGCAGCATGGCGCCAAGCGCGTGCTCGCCTACTGTACCCACGCAGTCCTTTCCGGCTCGGCCATTTCCCGCATTCAGGAGTCCGAACTGGACGAACTGGTGGTCACGGACACCATCCCGCTGCGCGAAGAGGCCAAGGCCTGCAACCGCATTCGTGTCGTGCCCATCGCCCATCTCCTGGCCGAAACCATGCTGCGCATCAGCAATGAGGAGTCCGTGTCCTCGCTGTTCATGGAATAGATTTACAACCCCCTGCCTGGTCGCGGGCAGGGATTATCACCACTGGAGCAATCATGAAAATTGAATTCAACGCCACCAAACGCGAACTGCAGGGAACGAGTGCGAGCCGCCGCCTGCGTCGCGCCAGCCGGGTACCCGGCATCATCTACGGCGGTACGGCCAAGCCGCAGTCCATCGAGTTCGACCACAACGAACTCTTTCAGCATCTGCGCAAGGAAGCCTTCTACTCATCCGTGCTGACCATGAATCTCGATGGCACCAAGGAAATGTGCCTGCTGCGCGATGTGCAGCGCCATGCCTACAAGCCCATCATCCTTCACGTCGACTTCCAGCGCATCGACGCCACGCACGCGATCCACCAGAAGGTGCCACTGCACTTCATCAATGCCGACGTTGCACCTGGCGTCAAACTGGCCGGCGGCATGGTACAGCACGTCATGACCGAGCTCAACGTCACCTGCATGCCCAAGGATCTGCCTGCCTTTATCGAGGTTGACCTCAAGGACATGGAAGGCGGCGCGTCGCTTCACGTCGGCCAACTCACGCTGCCCGCTGGCGTCGAGGCTGTGCTGCACAAGGGCGAAGACCCGGTAGTCGCGACCGTTGTCGTGCGCGGCGGTGGTGCTGCCGCGGCCGAAGAGGCGGAAGAGGCTGCGGTGGCGACCCCGGTCGTTGCCGAGAAGAAACCGGCCGAGAAGAAGTCCGAGAAGACCGACCGGAGATAATCTTTTCGCATGCAGGCTGCCCTGCGACTGATCGTCGGCCTCGGCAACCCCGGGACCGAATACACCGAAACCCGGCACAACGCCGGGTTTTGGTTTTGTGAGCGGCTGGCGCGCGAAATCGGCGTAACGTTGTCGCGCGAGGCGCGCTTTCACGGCTTGGCCGGCAATTCGCGCCCCGACAATTTGTGGTTGCTGCAGCCGCAGACATTCATGAACCGCTCGGGCCAGTCGGTTGGCGCACTGATGCGCTTCTATCGGATCGAGCCGGCGCAGATGCTGGTGGTACATGATGAACTCGACTTGCCGCCGGGGCAGATGCGTCTCAAGTTCGGCGGCGGCCTCGGCGGCCACAACGGCCTGAAAGACATAAGCGCCCATCTCGGCACGCAGGATTACTGGCGGCTGCGCATCGGCATCGGCCACCCTGGTGATCGCAACGAGGTGGTCGACTACGTACTGAAGCCGCCGCGCAAGGAGGAAGCCGGCGAAATCGACGCCGCCATCGACCGTGCGCTGCTGACCTGGCCGTTGCTCGCCAGGAGCGATTTCAATGCCGCGACCCAGCGCATCAATGCGCGGCCGGCACCTCCCAAGAAGGAAGAAGCATGAGCCTCAAATGTGGCATCGTCGGACTGCCCAACGTCGGCAAGTCCACCCTTTTCAACGCGCTGACCAAGTCGGGCATCGCGGCGGAGAATTATCCCTTTTGCACCATCGAACCCAACGTCGGCATCGTCGAGGTGCCCGATCCTCGCCTCGCCGCACTATCCGAGATCGTCAAGCCGCAGAAAATCCAGCCGGCCATTGTCGAGTTCGTCGATATCGCCGGTTTGGTGGCGGGTGCGAGCAAGGGCGAGGGGCTGGGCAACCAGTTCCTCGCCAACATCCGCGAGACCGATGCCATCGTCCATGTGGTGCGCTGCTTCGCCGACGACAACGTGGTGCATGTGGCGGGCAAGATTGATCCGCTCTCCGACATCGAAGTCATCGACACCGAACTTGCGCTAGCCGACCTCGCTACCGTGGAGAAGGCACTCAACCGCTATACAAAGCAGGCCAAGTCGGGCGGTGACAAGGAAGCCAAACTGCTCGTCGATGTGCTTGAGAAATGCCGAGCACAGCTCGATCAGGCGAAGCCGGTGCGCGCCCTCGACCTGTCGAAGGAGGAGTGGGCCAACCTGCGCCAGTTCTTCCTGCTGACCGCGAAACCCATCCTGTACGCGGCCAACGTCAAGGAAAACGGTTTCGAGAACAATCCGCATCTCGACGCGGTGCGCACCCATGCGGCGAAGGAGAACGCCGATGTCGTCTCCATCTGTGCCGCGATCGAGGCCGAGATCGCCGACCTCGACGATGCGGACAAGCAGATATTCCTTGCCGACATCGGCATGGACGAACCGGGGCTGAGCCGCCTGATCCGCGCCGCCTACCACCTGCTTGGCCTGCAGACCTACTTCACCGCCGGCGTCAAGGAAGTGCGCGCCTGGACCATTCACCAGGGTGACACCGCGCCGCAGGCGGCAGGCGTGATCCACACCGACTTCGAGCGCGGCTTCATCCGTGCCCAGACTATCGCCTACGCTGATTTCATCGCCTGCAAGGGCGAACAGGGTGCCAAGGAAGCCGGCAAGATGCGGGCGGAAGGCAAGGATTACGTCGTCAAGGATGGCGACGTGCTGAACTTCCTCTTCAACGTCTGATCAGCCGAGCGGCGCATCTTGCCCGCTGCGGCTTGTCTGCGTCACGTCGGCGATGATCCATACGCTGCGCGATTCGTCCTCGCCGTGCATGCGGCGCGCCGATAGTTCGGCCCAGAACTCGCTGCCGTCGACACGGCATAACCGGGCAATTGCATGATAGTTGCGGCCATGGCCGAAGGCCAGCTGACTGTCGTGGATCGTGCGGTCGAACTCGGTTTTGTCGATGAAATGCTCGGCGAAACCCAGCGCGTACAAGTCCTGCAGGCGCCGGCCCAGCATCTCGCCGAGCCGGTGGTTGCACTTGGCTATGTGGCCGCCGCTAACAACTGCTATACCCTGGCTGGCTGACTGGAAGATGGCTTCCTGCTCCTCGAGCAAGGTTTCGCTTTCGACGCGTCGCCGCAGGTTGTCCATCACGATGCGGTACTGGCTGCGTTGCAGCATCAGGATCACCCCGAACACCATGAGCACGCTCAGAGTTGCTCCGTCGACCGGCGAGCGCGCCTCCATGGCCAGGCGGATGCCGATGGGCAGCAGGGTCGGAATCAACACCGCTGCAAAGCTGAGTGGGCTGAGACTGTTATGTACGGCCGCAGTGAATGCCACCGCCGCCGTCAGCAGCATGACGAAATGGGTGGCGCCCATGTCATGCTGGGGAAACAGCGGCCCGCCCAGTGCTCCCCAGCCGAGGCCCATCAGGAAGGCGAAAAATGCGTTGGCGTATTCCCAGCGCCGCGCAGATCCGGCCGTGGGTGCGGCGCTACGATGCGCCTGCCACAGCCATCCCCGCGCGGCCAGCGTCGACAGCATGAATGTGACCCAGGCCATGATGACCCTGTCGCCGACGATTTCGTAAAGAAAGACGAAAACCAGAAACACGCCGACCAACGCCGAAGCGATCAGCGTTGGAATGTGAGCGAACACATGGTCGATGCGCTCGACCACGAAGCTGTCCTGCGTGCTTGCCTTCATGGCTACCGGTCACCGTGCCATGCGTTGGCGTCGAACGCGGCCTAGTTGGCCTCGGCGGCGATGTCGGCGCGCACCTTGTCCATGTCCAGCGTCTTCACCTGCTCGATCAGCTGGTCGAAAGCCTGTGCCGGCAGGGCGCCGGCCTCGGCGTAGATGATGACCTGCTCGCGGAACACCATCAGCGTCGGGATCGAGCGGATGTTGAAGGCACCTGCAAGTTCCTGTTGCTCCTCGGTATTCACCTTGGCGAAGGCGATGTCGGGATGTTTGTCGGAGGACGCCTCGAACGTCGGCGCGAACGAGCGGCACGGAGCACACCACGGCGCCCAGAAGTCGACGATGACGATGTCCTTGCCGTCGATGGTTTCCTTGAAATTGTCGGTGGTGAGTTCGATTGTCGCCATGGCAGGTTTCCTTGATTGAGTGACCGGATATCCTACCCGTTTCGCGGCGGCCATGGTATCAATGAGGCTCATGCTTTCATCGACTCCAGCCATCGCCTATCGCGGCCGTTTCGCCCCGTCGCCGACGGGGCCTTTGCACTTTGGTTCACTTGTGGCCGCGCTTGGCAGCTGTCTCGATGCGCGTTGCCGTGGTGGCGAATGGCTATTGCGGATCGAGGACGTGGACGAGCCGCGCTGCCCGCGGCCGGTCGCCGAAGACATCCTTCGCACGCTGGCGGCCTGCGGGTTCGCCTGGGATGGCGAAGTGCTGTGGCAGAGCCGGCGCAAACAACGCTACCGCGAATTGCTGGACCATCTGCAAAGCATCGGCCGGGTCTATCCCTGCGCCTGCACCCGCCGCGAGATGGCCGACTCGCAAATGGCAGCAGATGGCGCCCACATCTATCCCGGCACCTGCCGCGAAGGCCTGCCGCCGGGACGTGCGGCGCGGGCCTGGCGCTTGCGGGTCGACGATGTGAACGTCGGTTTCGACGACGCGCTGCAAGGCCGCGTCGAGCAACGAATCGCCCGTGACGCTGGCGATTTCGTGCTGCTGCGCGCCGACGGCTATTTCGCCTATCAGCTGGCAGTGGTGGCGGACGATGCCGACCAGGGCATCACCCACGTGGTGCGCGGCGCTGATTTGATCGATTCCACCGCCCGCCAGATATTCCTGCAGCGCTGCCTGGGCGTGCCTACGCTGGCCTACGCCCATCTGCCGGTGGTGGTGAATGCCGCGGGCGAAAAACTCTCAAAGCAGACGCTGGCGCCGCCCATAAACGCCGTGGCGCCAGCACCGAGTTTATGCGCCGCGCTGCGCTTCCTCGGCCAGTCGCCGCCGCCGGAACTGGCGCGCGCTGCCGTGGCCGAGGTCTGGGACTGGGCGCTGGCTCAGTGGAGCCTGGCGCGGGTGCCGCACCGCCGTGCCGCCTCAGCCGACTTTTTCGGTTGAGGCTCTGCCGCCGCCTCAGCGTCGCCGCAAGGCGAGGTGGGCCACCGGCGCGGCCAGTGCCGCATTGTGCGAGTCGAGCTCGAAAAAAATCGTGACGATGTGCTTGATGCGCCCGGCCTCGTCCTTGACGGCGCTGACGTTGCGCCACTCGCGGTAAAGGCTGCCGTCCTTGCGACGGGCCCAGGTCGAGCCGGTCCAACGCCCCTCACGTTCAACGGTGGCGTAGATCTGTTCGTAAAAGATGGCCGGTTGGCAGGCATTGCGGAACGTCGATTCGTGACGGCCGATCACGTTCTCCAGCGCGTGGCCGGTGATGCGGCAGAATCCATGATTGACCATGATGATCTCACCGGCCAGGTCATGGATCATGATTGCTTCGCTCATCTGATCGAAGGCGTGCGCCGCGACTTCGAGCCTGTCCTGCTGTTGCCGCAATTCGGTGATGTCGTGTGCCACCAGCACAACGCGGTCGGGTCGTCCGTCCGGTTGCGCCGGGTGGCCGGATAGCGCCAGCAGGCGAAGGTTGCCGTCCATGCCGCGCAGGCGCAGCCGCAGGTCGAAGCTGGTACCCGTTGCCGCCGCTCCGCTGACCGCAGCCGCCAGCGCCGGGCGGTCTTCGGCGAAAATATTCGCATAACTGTCACCGCCGATGGCGAGGTCGGATTCGGCGAGGAAGTCGCGGAAGGACGGGCTGGTATACAGCCACTGGCCGTAACCATTCACAGCCGCCACCAGGTCGCCGGCGTTCTCGGCGATCAGGCGGTAGCGCTCCTCGCTCTGCCGGATCTCACGCCGCGCCCGCGACAACCGTCCGCTGTTGTAGAAGACAACGTAGCCGACGAACCATGCATAGATCAGCGACCCGGCCACGCTCAGGTGCATGACCAGCGGGCTGACTTCGGGCTGATAGCGGAAGCCGCAACAAAGACCCCAGCCCGCCGCGCCGACGGCGAACAGCGACAGGGCGGCAGCCAGTCCGGGCAGGCCGCGGAGGACGATGCCGTTCAGGCTGGTGCTCAGCAACAGGCCGAGCCCGGCCCAGCCGGCGAAGCCGAATTCGGCGAACCAGCAGCCCAGCAGCAGGGCGTCGAGATGCAACTGCCCCAAGGCCACCCGGCGCGGATCCTGCGCACGCCATACCTGCCACCAGAACAACTGCGGCAGCACCAGAAACTGCAGGGCCAGCGGCAGCAGCAGCCATAAGCCCAGATTCCGTTCGTGTGCCAGCACGGCCAGCACCACGAAGGCATAGGCGAAGGCAGCGGTGCGCCCGAAATAGATGTGCTTGACGAAGCGTGGAATCATGCGCAAGCGAACTCCCTCAATCTTCAAGTACCTCGATTGAGTATGCGCCCGCGCTATACCGGCCACAAGTCGACTGCGTCACACCGGCCGCGTTATGCTTGGTAGTCGTTTCTGCCGTAGCCGGCGATGCCCATGGCCAGGCGCACCAGGCCGTAGGCCAGCCAGCGCATGATGCGCGTCGGCAAAGACGCGCCCCGCCAGTCCTCGTGGCGGACCTCGCGTGCGCCGGCAGCCGTGGCCCGACGCAGGCTGGCAGCCAGTTCGGCGGCGAAGCGGGTGTCATCCACCACGACGTTTGCCTCGCGCGCCAGCAGCAGGCTGAAGGGGTCGATGTTGGAAGAGCCGACCGTGCTCCAGCGGCCATCGATCACTGCCACCTTGGCGTGAAGAAAACTCGGCTGGTATTCGTAGATGCGAATGCCGCAGCCGAGCAGGGCACCGTAGAGCGCCTGGGCCGCGTGATGCAGCAGGGCGTACTCGACCCGCCCCTGCAACAATACCGACACCGTGACGCCGCGCTGGGCAGCGTCAGTTAGCGCCCGGCGGAAGCGCCGTCCTGGCAGAAAATAGGCATTGGCCAGCAGGATTTCGTGTTTCGCCTCGACAATCGCCCCGAGATAGGCCTCCTCGATGTCGCGGCGGTGACGCAGGTTGTCGCGCACGACGAAGGCGGCACGTATCGAGCCGCGCGGCGTATCGTCGGGCGGGCGACGCGGAGCTTCGTCGTAGCGACGGCCCAGGCGTGCCCACCGTACCGTCTGCCAGATCCGGCGCGTGGATGCATGTATGCCGTCAAGCAGCGGCCCCTCGAGGCGAACGGCATAATCGTGGCGCGGCGGAATCTGCTCCGGCGTGTCGCCCGTGTCCCAGTCGGAAATGACATTGATGCCGCCGACGAAGGCGATGCGGCCATCGATCACGGCTACCTTGCGATGCAAGCGGCGCAGCCGGTGGCGGCGCAGGCGCCAGCTCGCGATCTCCATGCGGTAGATCAGCACCTCGACGCCCGTCGCCATCAGTTCCTCACCGAAGCGGGCCGGAAACTCGCGCGAGCCGAAACCGTCGACCATGAGGCGAACGGCGATGCCGCGCAACGCCGCCCGCGCCAGGGCGGCCGCGACGGCGCGGCCCGTGGCGTCGTCGGCAAAGATGTATGTCTGCAGGTGGACTTCGTCGGTCGCTGCGTCGATGGCGGCGATCAGCGCCGGAAAGTACTGAGCCCCGGTTTCGAGCAGTTCGACGCGGTTGCCGGCGACGAAGCTTGGCTTCATGTGTCGCGGCTAGCAGCCGCCGAGGTGGGCCGAGAGCGCCGCGTGGTCGGAAATGCGCGACCAGGGCTCGCCTGCGTGCACCTCGCTTTTCGTCACGGCGAAGCCGCGCACATAGATGCGGTCGAGGCGGAACAACGGCAAGACACTGGGAAAGCTCCGCGGCGGTCGCCCGGTCGCATGGCCTGGCCGGGCGCCGAACACCTCGACCAGGCCGAGGCGCTCGGCCAGCAGGTCGTGGGCGTGGTTGCGCCAGTCGTTGAAGTCGCCGGCGACAAGCAACGGTGCACCGGGCGGCACCAGGGTTTCGATCCGCGTCGCCAGCGCATCCAGCTGCCGCCGGCGCGAACGACCGAACAGCGACAAATGCACGCAGACGCAGTGCAATGGGCGTTGCAGCCCCGCGACCTCGACGGTGCAATGCAGCAGGCCGCGCTTCTCGAAGCGCAGGTGGGTCACATCCTGGTTGTGCTGGTTGATGATCGGGAAGCGCGAGAGAATGGCGTTGCCGTGGTGGCCGTGGTCATAGACCATGTTGCGGCCGTAGGCGGCCGCCTGCCAGACGGCCTCGGCGAGGAACTCGTGCTGTGGCTGCGTCGGCCAGTTCTGGTGGCGCTCGGCGTGACCGAGGTGCAGGCCCTGAACTTCCTGCAGGAAGACGATGTCGGCGCCGAGCTCGCGCAACCGCTCGCGCAGTTCATGCACGACCATGCGCCGATTGAATTGCGAGAAACCCTTGTGGATGTTGTAGGTGGCGACGTGCAGCGTTAGCGCCATGTCACGACGCGTCGAGCATCCGCTGCAAGGCGACTCGCGCCAGAGTCGCTTCGTGTTCCGGCACGCTGATGCGGTTCACCACCCGACCCTCGGCCAGGTTCTCCAGCGTCCAGGCCAGGTGCTGCGGATCGATGCGTTGCATGGTCGAGCACATGCAAACGGTGCTCGCCATGAACTGGACCACCTTGCCTTCGTGCTTCACTTCCTCGGCCAGCCGATCGACCAGATTCAGTTCGGTGCCGACCAGCCAGCGTGTGCCGGGCGCGCTCTCCTTGACCGTCCTGATGATGGTCTCGGTCGAACCGACGTGGTCGGATTGCTTGCACACTTCGAAGCCGCACTCGGGGTGGGAAATGACTTTCCCCTCCGGGTACTGGTTGCGGAACTTGATGATGTGCGCCGGCTGGAACATCTGGTGGACGGAACAATAGCCGTGCCAGAGGATGATCCTGGCTTTTGCGATCTGCTCCGCCGTCAGCCCGCCCATTTCGAGGTCGGGGTTCCACAGCACCATGTCGTCGAGCGGGATGCCCATCTGGTGGCCGCTCCAGCGGCCGAGGTGCTGGTCGGGGAAGAACAGTACCTTCTCGCGCCGGGCGAACGACCATTCGAGGATCTTCGGCGCATTGCTCGATGTGCACACGATGCCGCCGTGCTCGCCGCAGAAAGCCTTGAGATCGGCGGCCGAGTTGATGTAGGTGACCGGCGTGATGGTCTGGTCCGGGTCGAGCACCGACGCCAGCTCGCGCCATGCCCGTTCCACCTTGGCCAGGCTGGCCATGTCGGCCATTGAGCAGCCGGCGGCGAGGTCGGGCAGGATGGATATCTGCTCGGGACGCGACAGGATGTCCGCCACCTCGGCCATGAAATGCACGCCGCAAAACACGATGTGGTCGGCATCTGACTGCCCGGCCAGTCGCGACAGCTTGAGCGAATCCCCGGTGATGTCGGCATGCCGATAGACGTCGGCACGCTGGTAATGGTGGCAGAGCAGCACGGCCTTGTTGCCAAGCTTGGCTTTGGCGGCGCGGATCCGTTCGGTAGCCTCGCGGTCGGCCAGGGCGTTGAATGCGTCGAAGCTGATGGGAGCGACTTGCATGATGGTGGCGGTTAGAATTCGGGGCGCGGATTGACCTTGGCGAGTATAACGAGTTCCTCAATCCGGCGATGGGGCAGAGTCTGAATGCACGGAAATCACAGTCACGGTCACGGTCATGGTCATGGCGATGCCACGCCAAAATCCAACCACGTAGACCCGGAGCGCTTCCGCGAGGGCCAGCGCATCACCTGGGTCAGCGTCGGCGTCAACGTCGTGCTGACGGCGATGCAGGTCATCGTCGGCCTGCTGGCCCACTCGGTCGCACTGGTCGCCGACGCCATGCACACGCTGTCCGACATTGTCGCCGATGCTTTCGTGCTCTACGCCAACCGCAAGGGTGCGGAAGCGGCAGACGACGAGCACCCGTATGGCCACGGTCGCATCGAGACAGCCGCGTCGCTGCTGCTCGGGGTCGTGCTTGCGGTTACCGGCGGCGGCATCCTGGTTTCGGCCGCCGGGCGCCTGCAGGATCTGGGCGGGCTGCCGCCGGTGGGCGCGGCGGCGATCTGGGCGGCGATCGCCACGCTGCTGGCCAAGGAGGGTCTGTTCCGCTACATGCTGCGCGTTGCCGAGCGGCTGCGCTCGCCGATGCTGGTGGCCAATGCCTGGCATGCGCGGGCTGATGCGCTGTCCTCGCTGGTAGTCGCGGTCGGCGTCGGTGGCAGCCTGCTCGGCTTTCCCTTCGCGGACGCGGTGGCGGCAATCGTCGTCGGCGCCATGATCGTCAAGGCCGGCGTCGGCTTCGCCTGGGATGCGATGCAGGAACTCATCGACACCGGACTCTCGGCCGAGGAGGTGGCGAGCATCAAGGCCACCATCGCCGCCACGCGTGGCGTGGTCGACCTGCACGAACTGCGCACCCGGCGCATGGCGCATCAGGTGCTGGTCGATGCCCACATCCAGGTCGATGGCAGGATCAGCGTGTCGGAGGGCCATCGCATCGCCGAGACTGCCCGGGATCGCGTGCTCAAGGACCACCCGGAGGTGCTTGACGTGCTGGTACATGTGGATGCCGAAAAGGATCTCGACCCGGCACGCGGGGCGCGCCAGTTGCCCGAACGCGCGGTGCTGCTTTCCCATCTGGGCCAGATGCTGGGCGAGGACGTCCCGCCACCCGAGCGGGTTGTGCTGCACTATCTGGGCAACCGCGTCGAGGCCGAGGTGACCCTCCCGCCAGGATCTGCCGACGTCGCGGCGTCCTGCCAGCGCCGACTTTCCGGGAACATCCGGTCCGACCCGTGGTTTGCGGCCGTCACCGTGCTGCAGCGGGTTGCACCAAAGTAGTGCAAGTTTTTTCCCGGATGCACCAACCTGGGGATGTGCCTGCACCCCAGCAATGGCGGGAGTTGTTGTGGCACAATGTTTTGTTCGCCGTCGATCCTTGGCATGCTACCTGCTAATTTCCCGGCGAAGCGGATTCCCGGTCACGCATCCCGGATCCCCGAATTCATCTGATTCATATCTGCCAGGAGAGCTTTAAATGACGCCCCAAGAAATTATGAAGATGGTTGCCGAGCGTGAAGTTCGCTTCGTTGACCTCCGCTTCACCGACACCCGCGGCAAGGAGCAGCACGTTGGCGTGCCGATTTCCGCCTTCGGCCTCGACAAGTTCGAGGATGGCCATGCCTTCGACGGTTCGTCGATCGCCGGCTGGAAGGGCATCCAGGCCTCCGACATGCAGTTGATGCCGGATCCGACCACCGCCTACATCGATCCTTTCATGGACGAAACCACGCTGGTGCTGTCCTGCGACGTGGTCGAGCCGGCCGACGGCAAGGGCTACGACCGCGATCCGCGCTCCATCGCCAAGCGCGGCGAGGCCTACCTCAAGTCCACCGGCCTGGGCGATACCGCCTACTTCGGTCCCGAGCCCGAGTTCTTCATCTTCGACAGCGTCGAGTGGAAAGTCGACATGTCGGGTTCCTACTGCAAGGTGTTCTCGGAAGAGGCCGCCTGGGCCACCGCCGAGAAGTTCGATGGCGGCAACACCGGCCATCGCCCCATGGTCAAGGGCGGCTATTTCCCCGTGCCCCCGGTCGACAGCCTCAACGACATCCGCGCCGCCATGTGCATTGCGCTGGAAGAGTGCGGCGTGCCGGTCGAGGTGCATCACCACGAAGTTGCCACCGCGGGCCAGTGCGAGATCGGCACCGTCTTCAACACCCTGGTGCGCCGCGCCGACCAGACCCAGGTGCTGAAATACATCGTGCATAACGTCGCCCACAGCTACGGCAAGACCGCGACCTTCATGCCCAAGCCCATCGTCGGCGACAACGGTTCCGGCATGCACGTGCACCAGTCGATCTGGAAGGATGGAAAGAACCTGTTCGCCGGCAACGGCTATGCCGGTCTGTCCGAGTTCGCGCTGTACTACATTGGCGGCATCATCAAGCACGCCCGCGCGCTCAACGCCATCACCAACCCCGGCACCAACAGCTACAAGCGCCTGGTGCCCGGATTCGAAGCTCCGGTCAAGCTGGCCTATTCGGCCCGCAACCGTTCCGCCTCGATCCGCATCCCCTTCGTTCATTCCGACAAGGCCCGCCGCATCGAGACCCGCTTCCCGGATCCGACCGCCAACCCCTACCTCGCCTTCACCGCGCTGATGATGGCCGGCCTTGATGGCGTGCAGAACAAGATCCACCCGGGCGAGCCCGCCGACAAGAACCTCTACGACCTGCCGCCGGAAGAGGATGCCAAGATCCCGACCGTCTGCTCCTCGCTGGAACAGGCGCTCGAGTATCTCGACAAGGATCGCGAGTTCCTCACCCGTGGCGGCGTATTCTCCAACGACTTCCTCGATGCCTTCATCGAGCTGAAGATGGAAGAAGTCAACAAGTTCCGCATGACGACCCACCCGGTCGAGTACGACATGTATTTCTCGCTCTAAGTCCACGGCCCAAGTCCGCTCTGTAACCTTTGGCGGACTGAAGCGTTAGGAAAAGGACGGGCCTAGCCCGTCCTTTTTTGCGTCTACGTGCCACGTTTTCTCGCCTACAATTGATCGACCCCACTTACGCATGACACCATGATGATCCTACGCACCCTGCTGCTGCTGTCGCTGGCCGCCGTCACCGGCCCGGTACTTGCCGATACGCTCTACAAGTGCGCCGATGCCGAGGGGCGCACCACCTATACCAACAACAAGGGCAACGCCAAGAACTGCACGGTGCTCTCGCGCGAACAGCCGGTGTCGAGCTTTTCCGCGCCCAAGGCCAACCCGAAGGCGCCGACGCCCGGCGATTTCCCCAAGGTCGGCGCCACCGAGCAAAAGGCCCGTGACGGGGATCGACGCGTGATCCTCGAACAGGAACTGGCAACCGAGCAGAAGAGCCTCGATGACGCCAGAAAAACGCTGGCGCAGCAGGAGGCTCCGGCCGGTGGCCAGTCCAAGGCACCGGAACGGCTCAAGCCCTATCAGGACACCGTGCAGCTGCACGAGCGCAATGTCGAGGCGCTCAAGAAGGAAATCGGCAACCTCAAGTAAGCGTGGCGTGCTTCTTGCTGGTTATTTCGCATGATTTCCGGCACGAGCACCCATGAACAATCCAGCGCCGAATTTGCGGGCCTGGACCTGTTGTCCTCGGCCGTCATCCTGCTCGACGGCCAACTGCTGATCCGGCATTTCAACCCGGCCGCGGAAAACCTGTTTTCCGCCAGCCAGCGCGTCTGGCTCGGCCGGCCGTTGTCACAGTTGCTGGGCACATCCGCCGTCCTGACCGAGGCACTAGACAACGCGCTCGGCAACAACTGGAGTTATACGGGGCACGACGTACCCTTCAGGCGCAGCGAGTCCGTGGTTTTGCATCTCGACTGCACGGTGACGCCGATAGAGGCGCAGCGCGCCCGCCTGCTGCTCGAATTTCGTCCTATCGACCACCAGTTGCGGGCTGCGCGCGAAGAGCGCGAGGCGGTGCAGCAGCAGGCCAACCGCGAGCTGATCCGCAATCTCGCCCACGAGATCAAGAACCCGCTCGGCGGCATCCGCGGCTCGGCGCAGCTGCTCGAACACGAGCTGTCCAGCCATGCGGACGCGGCGCAGCTGAAGGAATACACCCAGGTCATCATCAAGGAGTCCGATCGCCTGCAGGACCTGATGCGGCGCCTGCTGTCGTCGCATCGCGCCATGCAGCCGGCACAGACCAATGTCCACGAGCTGCTCGAACGCGTGCGGCGGCTCATCCACGCCGAGTTCGCCGGAGTCAAGGTGCAGCGCGACTACGACCTTTCATTGCCGGATATCACCGGCGACCGCGAACAGTTGATCCAGGCCGTGCTGAACATCGCGCGCAATGCCGCGCAAGCCATAACAAGGCCCCCGCCCCCCGCCCCCCGCCCGGGCGGGGGTGGGAATAGTTCGGCGCCCGGCGCCTCCGGTTCGTTGTTCGATCCCGCCTTGGGGCGGCCCGGCGGCGGGGCGGGCGCGGGCGAAATCGTCTTCCGCACCCGTGTCGTGCGCCAGGTCACCCTGGCCAAGAAACGCTATCCCCTGGCGCTGGAACTGCAGGTGATCGACAATGGCCCCGGCATACCCGAGGACATGCGCGACAAGATTTTTTATCCGCTGGTCTCCGGGCGAGAGGGCGGCAGCGGCCTCGGCCTGACTTTGGCGCAGAGCTTCATTCAGCAGCATCACGGCAGCATCGAGGTCGAATCGAAACCGGGTCGTACCTGTTTCAGCATCCGCCTGCCGATCACCAACGGAAGCAAGGCCGAACCATGAACAAACCAGTCTGGATCATCGACGACGACCGTTCCATTCGCTGGGTGCTGGAAAAGGCACTCGGCCGCGAGGACATCCATAGCCGCAGTTTCGAGTCGGCCAACGAGGCGCTGTCGGCACTGGCCGACGGCGAGCAGCCGAGCGTGATGGTGTCCGACATCCGCATGCCCGGGCAGTCCGGCCTCGATCTGCTCAAGCGCGTCAAGGAGAGCGTTCCCGACCTGCCGGTCATCATCATGACCGCCTATTCCGATCTCGATTCGGCCGTGGCTGCCTTTCAGGGCGGCGCCTTCGAATACCTGCCCAAGCCCTTCGACGTCGATCAGGCGGTCAGCCTGGTGCGGCGCGCGCTGGAGCAAAGCGCGCATCAGGGCGGGGCAATCGAACCCCAGGCGCTTGCGCCCGAAATCCTCGGCCAGGCGCCGTCGATGCAGGAGGTGTTCCGAGCCATCGGTCGCCTCTCGCAGTCGCACGCCACGGTGCTGATCAACGGCGAATCCGGCAGCGGCAAGGAACTCGTCGCCCGCGCCCTGCACCGCCACAGTCCGCGCAAGGATGCGCCATTCATCGCCATCAACACGGCGGCGATCCCGCGCGACCTGCTCGAGTCGGAACTCTTCGGCCACGAGCGCGGCGCCTTCACCGGCGCCGCCACCCAGCGCCGTGGCCGCTTCGAACAGGCCGAAAACGGCACGCTGTTCCTCGACGAAATCGGCGACATGCCGGCCGAGTTGCAGACGCGCCTGCTGCGCGTGCTGTCCGATGGCCACTTCTACCGCGTCGGCGGCCACCAGCCAGTCAAGGCCAACGTGCGCGTCATCGCCGCCACCCACCAGAACCTCGAAACGCGGGTCAAGGACGGACTGTTCCGCGAAGACCTGTTCCATCGTCTCAACGTCATTCGCCTGCGCTTGCCGTCCCTGCGCGAAAGGCGCGAGGACATCCCGCTGCTGGCAAAGCACTTCCTGCTGAAAAGCGCGCAGGATCTCGGCGTCGATGCCAAGCGCCTGTCCGACGATGCGCTGCGCTTCCTCCAGGGGCTCGACTTTCCCGGCAACGTCCGCCAGCTGGAAAACCTCTGCCACTGGCTGACCGTCATGGCACCGGGCCAGGTCATCGATGTCGCCGACCTGCCGGCCGACGTGCGTGATGAACCTCGGAGCGGGGGGGGCGGCGACTGGCTGTCCGCGCTTGCCGGCGAAGCCGACCGCCTGCTCGCCGCCCGCCCCGGCGAGGCTTTCGACCTGCTCAACCGCGACTTCGAGCGCGCCGTGATCGGCCGCGCCCTGGCCGCAACCGGCGGACGCCGCATCGAGGCGGCGCAGTTGCTGGGCATCGGCCGCAACACCATCACCCGCAAGATCCAGGAACTCGGCATCGACGACGGGAAGGAGTGATAATTCGGCCACCGTGGCCGACCATCCAAGCTCCTTGTCCGTTCCCGCCATTGCCGCCGCTCTCGGTGGCGCGGCATGTCGATTCGATATCGACGTGCTGGCTGAATGCTGTTCGACCAATGCCGAGGCGATGGCGCGTGCCGCGCGTGGCGCGCCAGGCGGTACGGTGGTCGTCGCCGAGCACCAGACGGCGGGCCGTGGCCGCATGGGGCGCGAGTGGATCGCGGCACCCGGCGACAGCCTGACGTTTTCCTTGCTGTGGCGCTTTGTCGCCCGACAGAATCTGAGCGGACTGTCGCTCACGATCGGTGTCGCCGTGGTGCGCGCCCTGCAAAAAGTCGGCGCTGGCGACACGGCGCTGAAGTGGCCGAACGACATTCTGCGCGATGGCCGCAAGCTCGGCGGCATCCTGATCGAATTGTCCGGTGCGGCGGCGGTGATCGGCCTCGGCCTCAACCTGCGCCTGCCCGAATCCATGCCGGACGACGTCCGCACGACTGCGGCGGCCCTCGACGGCGAGATTGACCCGAACACGCTGCTGGCGGCAGTGCTGGCGGAACTGCTGCCCTTGCTGGACGGTTTTGCGCTTGAGGGCTTCTCCGCGCTGCGCGACGAATGGCTTTCCCGCCATGCATGGACCGGCCGACCCGTGCGCGTGCTGGCGCCCCACACCGAACCGATCGAGGGTATCTGCGCCGGCGTTGCCGACGACGGCGCCTTGTTGCTCGAAACGGCGGGCGGCGTGAAACGCATTCTTTCTGGCGACGTGTCGCTGCGACTGACATGATCCTCTGCATCGACTCCGGCAATACGCGCCTCAAGTGGGGCCTGCGCGACGGTTCGGCCTGGGCCGCGACCGGCGCGCTCGCCCACGCGCAGGCCGCGGCTTTGGAACTGCCGCAGCGGCCGCTGCGCATCGTCGCCTGCAACGTCGCCGGCAGCCGGGGGGACTCGGCCATCGAGGCGCTGGCGCAGCGCCTCGATCTCGGGGTGGATTGGGTGCGGTCGCAGCCGGCGCAGTGCGACGTCGTCAATCGTTACGACGCGCCCGATCAGCTGGGAGCCGACCGCTGGGCGGCACTGATCGGAGCCCGATCGCTGTACGCCGGACCTTGTGTCGTCGTCATGTGCGGCACGGCGACGACCATCGACCTGCTCGATGCCGATGGCAAGTTCCAGGGCGGCCTGATCCTGCCGGGGCTGGACCTGATGCGCGCCGCGCTGGCCGACAGCGCCGCCGACTTGCCGCCGGCGCGTGGCGAATACCACGAACTGCCGCGCAATACCTTCGATGCCATCGCCAGCGGCGCGGTCGAGGCAACGCTCGGGGCGATTGAACGCATGAGTCGCCGTACCGCCAGCGCCGTCCGCGTGGATACCGCTACGCATGATTTTTCCGTAATCCTTTCCGGCGGTGCGGCATCCATGCTGGTGCCCCATCTCGAACTGCAGCATCGCGTGATCGACAACCTCGTGCTCGAAGGTGTCGCGCGCATTGCTGCTGCGTTATGATCGTATTTCCCTTCCGCACCGCGAGGACCTCGCCATGGCACTGATGGATTTCATCAAAAAACAGTTCATCGACATCATCCAGTGGACCGAGGACGATGGCGAGACCATGGCCTGGCGTTTCCCCATGGCCGAGTTCGAGATCCAGTACGGCGCCTCGCTCACCGTGCGCGAATCGCAGATGGCGGTGTTCGTCAATGAGGGCAAGGTGGCCGACGTCTTCGGCCCCGGCATGTACAAGCTCACCACCCAGACGCTGCCGGTGCTGACCTACCTGCAGAACTGGGACAAGCTGTTCGAGTCGCCCTTCAAGTCCGACGTCTATTTCTTCAGCACGCGGCAGAAGATCGACCGCAAGTGGGGCACGCCCAATCCGGTCACCATCCGCGACAAGGATTTCGGCATGGTGCGGCTGCGTGCCTTCGGCATCTACGCCTTCCACATCGTCGATCCCAAGCTGTTCCACACCACCATCTCCGGCACGCTGGAGCGCTACACCGCCGACGAACTCGAAGGCCAGTTGCGCAACACCATCGTCGGCCACATCGCGGACATCTTCGGCGAATCCGGGGTGGCCTTCATCGACATGGCCTCGAACCAGGTCGAGTTCGGCAAGGCGCTCAAGGCCGTGATGGATCCGATGTTCGCCAGCTACGGCCTGGCGCTCGACAGCCTCAACGTGCAGAACATCTCGCTGCCCGAAGAACTGCAGGCCATGCTCGACAAGCGCATCGGCGTGAACATGATGGGCGGCATGCAGGGCTACACCCAGTTCCAGACCGCCGAGGCGATTCCGCTGGCGGCACAGAACGAGGGCGGCCTGGCCGGACTCGGCGCCGGCGTCGGCGTCGGCTTCGGCGTCGGCCAGCAGGTGGCGGCCAGCATGGCGCAGTCGCTCAACCCGGCCGGCGCTCCGCCTGTCGCCGCATCGACAGCGCCGACTTCTGCCCCAGCGGCGCCGGTCTCCGCCGATGAAGTCATCGCCACCATAGAGAAGCTGCATGGCATGGTCGGCAAGGGCATTCTTTCGCAGGCGGAGTTCGAAGCGAAGAAGGCCGAGCTGATGAAAAAACTCGCGTAACCGAGATAGATAGATCGTGGCGCGCACCGCACGCTGCCCATCCTGCGGGGCGACGGTCGAATTCAAGTCGGTTGCGTCCGTCCTGGCGGTCTGCGACTACTGCCAGAGCACGCTGGTCCGCAACGGCGAGGAAATCGAGAACCTCGGCAAGATGGCCGAGCTCATCGAGGATCGCAGCCTGCTGCAGCGCGGCGCCGAGGGTAGCTGGCAGGGCGTGCATTTCGGCCTGATCGGGCGCATCCAGCTGCGCTATGAGCAGGGCCTGTGGAACGAGTGGCACCTGCTGTTCGACAACGGCAAGAGCGGCTGGCTGTCCGAAGCCGGCGGCGAGTACGTGATGTCGGTGCCGCTGCGGGTGACCGATCCCTTGCCGGCATTTTCCGACCTCGCCATCGGCCAGAAGCACACCCTCGTCGGCAACACCTTTTCTGTCACCAATATCCTCACCGCCGAATGCGTTGCCGGCGAGGGTGAGTTGCCCTTCACCGTCGGTGCCGGCTACCCCGCGCCGGTGGCCGACCTGCGCTCAGATAGCGGCGGCTTCGCCACCTTCGACTACAGCGAGGGAGAGGACCGGCCGCTGGTCTTCGTCGGCGATAGCGTCGACTTCAAGAGCCTGGGCTGGGCCAACTTGCGCGAGAACATCCCGATCCCCGCGATCAACGTCAAGGCACGCGCCTTCAATTGCCCCTCGTGCGCTGCGCCGCTCACCGTGGGCCACGACAAGATCGAGTCCGTGGGTTGCGCCAGTTGCGGCGCCGTGCTCGACACCAGCCACGAGACGGTGGCGCTGCTGTCGAAGGCCGTCGCCGCCGTCAGGCAGCCGCGCCTGCCACTGGGCTCCAAAGGCACGCTGCGTGACGAAAAGATTGAAGTCATTGGCTTCATGCAGCGCTGCATGAAGTCCGAAGGCGTCGAATATTGCTGGGGCGAATACGTCTGCCTCGGCCGCGACAATGCGCTGCTCTGGCTCACCGAATATGAAGGCCACTGGAATATTGCCCGCGTCGCCAACCGCGCGGTGCGTGCCATCGGCGACGTCACGTACGAAGGCGAGAATTTCAGGCACTTCCAGGGGTACACGGCCTACGTCAAATACGTTATTGGCGAGTTTCCGTGGCGTGTGCGCATCGACGAAGTCGCCACGGTGGACGACTACGTCGCGCCGCCGCGCATGGTTTCGCGCGAGCGCACCAACAATGAGGAAACCTGGACTGTCGCCGACTACGTCCAGCCGGAAGAAATCGCCACCGCCTTCGGCCTCAAGTCCGCGCTGCCCGATCCCAAGGGTGTGTTCGCCAATCAGTCCAATCCGCACCTGGAGCGGCACCGCAGCCTTTGCCGACGTTTCTGGCAGTTCGCCGGCCTCGCCCTGGCCGTGCACGTGCTGATACTCATGCTCGGGCCAAGCGGAACATTACACCAGCAGAACGTTGCCTTCAGTCCTGTTGTCTCGAACACGGCGCTGCAGCAATACGGCCCCGGTGCTGCGGCAGGTACGACGCCCGCGACTACCCAGGACGACACCCTGGTCACCGCCGAGTTCAAGGTGCCGGGCGACACGCCGCGCATTGAGGTGGTCAACGACACCACCGCCAACAACAACTGGGTGGCACTGGGCCTCACCCTGGTCAACAAGGATACGGGTCAGGCCTGGCAGGCCAGCCGCGAGGTCAGCCGCTATTCCGGCGTCGACGGCGGCGAATCATGGAGCGAAGGCTCCGCCAGCGACGAGTTCTATTTCGGCGATGTGCCGGCAGGTACCTACCTGCTGGCTGTCGAGCACGAGATGGATCCGCGCGCGCAGCCCGTCTATGGCACGCTCAAGGTCAACCGACCGGGGCCGCGGCTGTCATCACTGGTGCTGCTCCTGCTGGCGCTCGCCGCCTTTCCGCTATTCACCCGCGCCCAGCTTACCGGCTTCGAGAAGAGGCGCTGGGACGAAAGCGACCACCCCATCGTCAGCAGCAGCGACGATGACGACGACTGAGTGACATGGCACGCTTTTACCTGATCATCGGGGCACTGGCCCTTTCCGTCCTCGGCTGGGCCGACTGGCGCGGCGTCGGCCTGTTCGACGACGTCGCCGACCGCAACCCGACGCGCCTGAATCCCGGCCAGCGCAGTACTTTCCACAAGTAAGCAAGAGTCAACGCAGCAGTCAACGGAGGCAATCATCATGGAATTCTTCAATCCCAAGATCCTGTTCAACTCGCTGGTCTATTCGATCCTCGGCGTCATCGTCTTCTGGGTGTCCTTCATCATCGTCGACAAGTTCACGCCCTACGCCCTCTGGAACGAGATCGTCGAGAAGAAGAACCAGCCGCTGGCGACCGTGGTCGCCGCCATGTGCCTGGGCATCGCCATTATCGTCGCCGCCGCGATACATGGCTGAAGTGGCGCCGGGCGCCGCCGATTCTCGGCGCCTGCAATTCGCCCTGCTGGCGTCGGTCTTCGTCGTCGCCGCCTGCGGGCTGGCCTACGAGCTGATTGCAGGCGCCCTCGCCAGCTACCTGCTTGGCGATTCGGTTACCCAGTTCTCCACCATCATCGGCGCCTACCTTTTCGCCATGGGCGTCGGCTCGTGGCTGTCGAAGTTCGTCACGCGCGACCTGATCGGCACTTTCATCAAGATCGAGCTGGCCGTCGGCGTCATCGGCGGCTTCGCCGCCGCCGGACTGTTCGTCGCCTTTGCCGCCCAGGCCGGCCCGTTTCGCGTGCTGCTCTACGGCGCCGTGTTCGTCGTCGGCGTGCTGGTCGGGCTGGAGATCCCGCTGGTGATGCGCATCCTCAAGCATGACATCGCCTTCAACGAGCTGGTGGCGCGTGTGCTGTCGTTCGATTATCTCGGTGCGCTCGCCGTCTCCATCCTCTTCCCGCTGCTGCTGGCGCCGCATCTCGGCCTGGTTCGCACCGGCTTTCTCTTCGGCCTGCTCAACGCCGCGGTGGCACTGTGGGCGCTGTGGCTGTTCCGCGAGCGGTTGGCGCGCCGCACCGGCCTCAGGCTCGCCGGCGCAACCACCGTGGTGGTACTCGCCGGTGGTCTTGCCGGCGCCGGCCACCTTACGACAGTGGCCGAAGGCTGGATCTACGCCGACGACATCATCCATGCCGAGAACACGCCTTACCAGCGCATCGTGGTTACGCGCTGGCACGACGACGTGCGGCTCTTCCTCAACCAGAACCTGCAGTTCTCCTCCCGGGACGAATACCGCTACCACGAGGCGCTGGTGCATCCCGGCCTGGCCGGGGTCGCCCATGCCCGCCGCGTGCTGGTGCTCGGCGGTGGCGACGGCTTCGCCGTGCGCGAGGTGCTGAAGTATCCGAACATCGAGGCGGTGACGCTGGTCGATCTCGATCCGGCGATGACCCGGCTGTTTTCCACCGCGTCGCTGCTGCGCGAACTGAACGGCGATGCCCTCAATTCGCCGAAGCTCAAGACCGTCAATGCCGACGCCGTGCGCTGGCTCGAAGACAATGAAGACCTTTTCGACTTCATCGTCGTCGACTTTCCCGACCCGTCGAGCTACAGCCTCGGCAAGCTCTACTCGGCGCCGTTCTACCGCCTGCTGGCGCGCCATCTGGCGCCGCACGGCCGCCTCGTGGTGCAGGCCACCTCGCCCTTCTATGCACGGCGGTCGTACTGGACGGTGGTCGCCACGCTCGAGGACGCCGGCCTTCGGACGGCGCCCTACCATGCGCTGGTGCCATCCTTCGGCGAGTGGGGCTTTATCCTTGCCTCGCGGGAAGCCTATCAGCCGCCCGAAGCCTATGCCGTGCCGCTGCGCTTCCTCACCGCGCCGACCACCGCCGCGATGTTCGACTTCCCCGCCGACATGGCGCGGGTCGAAACCGAAGTGAATCGCCTCAGCAACCAGGTGCTGGTGCGGACCTTCGAATCGGAGTGGCGGCACGTGGTGCGATGAGACGGCGCGACTTTCTCGCTTCCTGCGCGGCACTGGCTGTTGCCGGCTGTGGCGAAGCAGGGACCATGGCATCGCCGCCGGGCGAGCTTTCCGGCAGCGACATGGTGCGCGGCCATAGACTGCGCGAAAGGCGCATGGCCAGTTCGACGGAACAGCGGCGCGTGCCGGTGCTGATTATCGGCGCCGGCATCGGCGGACTGCTCGCGGCGTGGCGGATGGAACGCGCCGGCTTCCGCGATTTCACCCTGATCGAACTCGAGCGCAGCGTCGGCGGCAACTCGCGTCATGGTGAGAACGCGGTGTCGCGCTACCCGCTGGGTGCCCACTACCTGCCGTTGCCGACGCGAGAGGCTTTGGCCGTACGCGAACTGCTGGCCGACCTCGGCGTGCTGCAGGGCGACCCGCACGCCGCCCGGCCAAACTACGACGAAACCATGTTGTGCCACGAGCCGCAGGAGCGGCTGCACATCAACGGGCTGTGGCAGGAGGGGCTGTGGCCGCGACTCGGCGTTGCTGCAGCCGAACGCGACCAATACACGCGCTTCCTCGATCGCATGGCGCAGTTCCGCGAGGCGAAGGACGGCCAGGGTCGGCGTGCCTTCGCCCTGCCGGCGGCGCTGTCATCAAACGAGCCGCGCTGGCGCGAACTTGATCGCATCACCATGCGGCAGTGGCTGCTCGACAACGGCTTCGACTCGCCGCACCTGCACTGGTACGTGAACTACGCCTGCCGCGACGACTATGGAACCCGCCATGCCGAGACCTCCGCCTGGGCCGGCATCCACTATTTCGCCTGCCGCAACGGCGAGGCGGCCAACGCCGCCGGCGATTCCGTGCTCACGGCGCCCGAGGGTAACGGCTGGATCGTCCGGCGGCTGGCGCCGCGCTACGCCGATCGCACCGTCACCGGCGCCATGGCCATCGCGCTGGCGCAGGGAGCCGCTTCCGGGGCCAATCGCCGTGCCGCCAGCGCCGACTTTTTCCTGGAAGACGAGAACCGCGTCGTGCGCTACGAGGCGCAGCAGATCGTCTGGGCGGCACCACTGTTCGTGTTGCCGCACGTTGCGCCGGAACTGCCGGCGGATCTGGTCGCCGCCGCGCGCGGCGGAGACTACGCGCCGTGGCTGGTTGCCAACCTGACGCTGCGCCAGCCGCCGCACTCGGGTGCCGGCGCGCCGCTGTCGTGGGACAACGTGCTCCACGGCAGTCCCGCGCTCGGCTACATCGTTGCTACCCACCAGCGCATCGCCACTGCGCCGGGACCGACCGTGCTCACCTACTATCACGCCCTGTCGGCCGAGCCGCCGCAGCGCGCCCGCGAGCGCCTGCGCGACACGCCGCGCGAGGTATGGGCCAGGGATGTCCTCGCGGACCTCGGTCGCGCCCACCCCGAGATCGGCGGGTTGACGACGCGCCTCGACGTTTTCCGCCATGGCCATGCCATGATCCGGCCGCTGCCGGGCACGCTCTGGTCGGCAGCGCGGCAGCGGCTGGCGCAGGGCTGGGAAAGCGTGCATTTCGCCCATGCCGATGTCAGTGGCATGTCGCTGTTCGAAGAGGCTGCCTATCGCGGCGTGCGCGCGGCGGAGCATGCGATGCGGCGGCTGGGCGTGGGCTTCGGACAGCCTCTCGGCTAGACTGGAAGCACGGATGGGTGGACAAGGGAGCGGAACATGACGAAACTGATCGGCGCGGTTTTCCTGGTGCTTGGCCTTGTGGCCGGCGTGGTGCTGCTGCTCGCGCCCTTTGGCCGGGCACCGCTGGAGGCGGGGCCGCTGATGTGGCTTACCTTCCCGCTCGGCTGCATTGGTGGCCACGTTTTCCTGATGCTGGGCGCCAGCCGCCCGCAGATGGGCCTGAGTTCGATGGTGACGGGGGGCGCACTGCTGCTGCTCGCCCTTGCCGCCACCGTGGCGCAGTTTCTCGTCAGCGGCGGGGTCGTCACGGCGGCGGGCGAGACCCTGTCGCTCTGGTATGTCGCCGGCTGCGGCTTCCTGCTCGGCGGCATCGCCTATGCGCTGCGCGGCGCGGGCAAGGGCGATACGCCGCAATAACCCTGGTCATGCGCGGCCTCCATATCCTTGCCGAACTGCATGGTTGCACCTGCGAGGCGCGGTTGCTGCGCGAAGTCGAGCCGCTGCGCAAACTGTGCCTGGCCGCTTGTGCCGGCGCCGGGCTGACCATCGTCGCCGAGGCCTTTCACGGTTTTCCCGCTGCTGGCGAAGCGGGAGCCGCAGGCGCCACAGGCGCCGTCGTCCTGGCCGAATCGCACCTTGCAGTCCACACCTGGCCGGAGCTCGATGCCGCAACGCTCGACATTTACGTCTGCAATTTCAGCCAGGACAACCGCGCCGCCGCCGAGGCGGCCTACGCCGCGCTGCACGCGGCCTTCAGCCCGCGCCAGGCGGTTCGTCGCGACGTCGTCCGCGGTGAACTTGCGCGGACTTGAGGCAGATCAGACCAAGGCCCGCGAGTTGCGGTAAGGTATCGCGTTTTCGTTTTTCCAATAATGAACGAGGGAGAAGTCACATGAGCGATATGCGCATCCAGCTCGAAGAGAGCGAGATCCCGACCCACTGGTACAACGTCGTCGCCGACATGCCCAACCCGCCCAGCCCGCCGCTGGGCCCGGACGGCAACCCGGTCGGCCCCGAGCAGATGCTGGCGATTTTCCCCGGCGCGTTGCTTGAACAGGAAATGAGCGCCGAGCGCTGGATCGCCATTCCCGAGCCGGTGCGCGAGATCTACCGCCTGTGGCGGCCCACGCCGCTGTGCCGCGCCTGGCGCCTCGAGCAGATGCTCGGCACCCCCGCCAAGATCTACTACAAGTACGAAGGCGTCTCGCCCGCCGGCTCGCACAAGGTGAACACTTCGGTGCCGCAGGCCTATTACAACAAGCAGGCCGGCATCAAGCGCATCTCGACCGAGACCGGCGCCGGCCAGTGGGGCTCTTCGATGGCGCTGGCGGGCAGCATGTTCGGCCTCGAAGTGCGCGTCTATATGGTCAGGGTCTCGTATGACCAGAAGCCCTTCCGCCGCTCGATGATGCAGACCTGGGGTGCCGAAGTTTTCGCCAGCCCGAGCAACATGACCAACACCGGCCGCGCGATCCTGGCGAAGGACCCGGACAACGAAGGCTCGCTCGGCATCGCCATTTCCGAAGCCGTGGAAGAGGCTGCTTCGCGTGCCGACACCAATTATGCGCTGGGCTCGGTGCTCAACCACGTCTGCCTGCACCAGACCGTCATCGGCCTCGAAGCGAAGAAGCAGTTCGCCAAGGTCGGCGAGTATCCGGACATCGTCTTCGGCTGCTGCGGCGGCGGTTCCAACTTCGCCGGCGTGGCCTTTCCCTTCCTTGCCGACAAGGCGGCGGGCGATGCCAAGGCCAAGAACACCCGCCTGATAGCGGTCGAGCCGACTTCCTGCCCGACGCTGACCAAGGGCATCTACACCTACGATTTCGGCGACGCCTCGGGCTTCACGCCGATGATGAAGATGTACACCCTGGGCCACGACTTCATGCCGCCCGGCATTCATGCCGGCGGCCTGCGCTACCACGGCGATTCGCAACTGGTGTCGCAACTGCTGCACGAGGGGCTGATCGAGGCCATCGCCGTGCCGCAACTCGCCACCTTCGAGGCCGGCGTGCAGTTCGCCAAAGCCGAGGGCATCATCCCCGCGCCCGAGTCCAACCACGCGGTGCGCGCCTGCATCGACGAGGCGCTGCGCTGCAAGGAGACCGGCGAAGCCAAGACGCTGTTCTTCAACCTCTCCGGCCACGGCCATTTCGACATGGCCTCCTACGACCGCTACTTCGCCGGCAAGCTCGAAGACTACGAGTATCCGCGCGAGGCGATCGAAGAGTCGCTGAAGCACTTGCCCAAGATCGGCGGCCAGGCGGGCGGATGAGTTTTTTCCGGGCCTTCTTCCTCCTGCTGGTCTTCGCCAACCTCGTCTTCTTCGCCTGGACGCAGGGCTATTTCGGCGAAGCCGAGCCGGGGCGGGAGCCGCAACGGCTGAGCAACCAGCTCGAAGCCGACAGGCTGCGCGTGGTCGCCACGGAGGGGGTCGGCGACCGCGGCTCGGGCGGTCTGGCGAAGGCGGGCAGTTGCCGTCTGGTGACCGGCTTGCCGTTGGCCGAGGTCGAGGCCTTCAAGGCGGCACTCGCCGACCTGACCCTGAGCGTAGACATCAAGCCGGTCGAGGAGTCCTCCAGCTACTGGGTGCATATCCCCCCGCAATCCAGCAAGGCCACCGCCGACAAAAAGGCCGCGGAACTCAAGGCCATCGGCATCAGCGATTACTACATCGTGCTCGACGAGGGGCCGAACCGCTACGCCATTTCCCTGGGCTTGTTCAAGACCGAGGCGGCGGCCAATGAATTCCTGCAGACCATGGGCAAGCGCGGTGTCAAGTCGGCCCGCATCGAGGTGCGCGAGGCGCCGCCGCAGCATGTGCGTGTCGTTGTGAAGGGGTCCGATGAGGTGCTGGACAAACGCCTGCCCGAGCTTGTCGCGAAGGTTGCCGGCGCCGCCGTGGCGGCATGCCCCTGAGCATTGCCAAGGGTTTGGCCACGGGTTCGAAACCGGCCGCTATTGTCGTCGGCCTCACTGGCGGCATCGGCAGCGGCAAGAGCGCAGCCGCCAATGAGTTTGCCGCCCTCGGCGCGGCCATTGTCGATACCGACGCCATCGCCCATGAGTTGACCGGCCCGCACGGTGCCGCCATGGGCGCCATCGCGACGGCTTTCGGCAAGGCGGCATTAACTGCGGATGGCGCTCTCGATCGCGCCGCGATGCGGGAACTGGCCTTCGCCGATCCGGGCGTGCGCCGCAGTCTTGAAGCCATCCTGCATCCGCTGATCCGCGCCGAGAGCGAACGCCTGATCGCAGTCCATGCATCCGATGCGCCCTATGTGGTGCTGGTGGTGCCGCTGCTCGTCGAGTCCGGCGACTACCGCCAGCGGGTCGATCGCATCGCGGTTGTCGATTGCGACGACGAAACCCGAATAGCCCGGGTCATCGCCCGCAACGGACTGGTGCGCACCGAAATAGTGCGAATCATGGCGGCGCAGGCGAGCCGCGCCGAGCGCCTGGCGCTTGCCGACGACGTGATCGAAAACAGCGGCAGTCTGGCCGATCTTCAGGCTCGGGTGGCAGTGCTCGACGCCCACTACCGGACGCTATCGGCAGCAATTACGGCTAATTGTCGAGAATCAAGGCCGTTTGGGTGACAATCGAGCGAATTTTCCTCATAATCGGCGCGTGATCACCTACGAGTATCCATTGAACGAGCGCATCCGGACGCTGTTGCGCCTGGAGCACCTGTTCGACACGGTGGGTCATTTCATCGAGGCCGAGGGCCCCGAGGAGCATCATGTCGCGCTGGTGACGCTGTTCGAGATTCTCGAAGTCGCCAGTCGGGCCGACCTCAAGTTCGACCTGGTGCAGGAACTCGAACGCCAGCGCCAGATTCTGCTTTCTTTCCGCAACAATCCCGACATTTCCGAAGAGGCGCTCTCTGGCGCGCTCTATGAAATCGAACAGGCCTCGGCGGCGCTGCTCGCCATGCAGGGCAAGATCGGCCAGTACTTGCGCGAGAACGACTGGCTGATGACCATCAAGAACCGCGCGGCGATTCCGGGCGGAGTCTGCGAATTCGACCTGCCGGCCTATCACCACTGGCTCAACCGCGACTCGGCTTTCCGCCACCGCGACCTCACCGCCTGGATCAAGCCGATGCTGGCGATCCGCCAGGGCATCGCCATCGTGCTGCGTCTGCTGCGCGCCTCGGGCCGGCCCGAGGGGCAACTTGCCGCGCATGGCGCCTACCAGATGATGCTGGCCGGTCGCACGGCGCAAATGATCCGTCTGCGCCTGGTGCGCACCGCGCCTTTCATTCCCGAGATCAGCGCCAGCAAGTACGCGCTCAACATCCGCTTCCTCGCGCCGGACCTTGAACAGCGCCCCAAGCAGGTCGATGCCGACGTCCAGTTCGAGCTGACCTTCTGTAATCTGTGATGTCGTGACTGTTGCCGTGCGCGTCGTCAATTGCCCGACCTGCGGGAAGCCGGTCGAGTGGCGGACGGAAAGCCGTCACCGCCCGTTTTGTTCCGCACGCTGCCGCGAGATCGACCTCGGTGCATGGGCGGCGGAGAAATACTGCGTGCCCGGTTCCATCTCAGGCCCAGGCGGCGCGGATGGCGGCGATGCCATGGGCACCGGCGAGCCAAGCTGATTCCATGTCGCCGGGCTGCAGGCCGCCCAGCGCAAAAACCGGCAAGGGGTAGTTCTCGATCATTCCCGCAATGGCGGCCCAGCCCACGCCCGCCCGCCCGGGGTGACTTGCTGTCGGCATAACCGGGCCGAGCACGATGAAGTCGAGGCCGAGCGTTGCGGCGCGTGCGAGTTCCGCGGCATCGTGGCATGAGGCGGCCACCAGAGGCAGGTCCGGCCGCTGGTGACAGCGCAGCAATTGTTCGGCGGACAGATGGACGCCGTCGGCCCCGACGGCGCGTGCCAGTTGCAGGTCGTTGTTGATCAGCGCCCGTGCGCCGTGCCTGCGGCAGAGGGCGACAGCCTGCGCGGCGAAACCCTCGCGCGCCAGTTCCGGCAACGCAGACTCGCGCAACTGCACCAGCTTCAGGCCGTTGGCGAGGGCGCGTTCCAGCGCCGCCAGTTGCGCTTCCACGCTGATGGCATGGGCGTGGGTGATGGCGTAGAAATCGGGCAGGGCCAGCGCCTGCAGCACCGGTGCGTTGGCCGGCAGCATCGGCGACACCGCGAGCGCATCGGCGTGCTGCCATGCCAGCGCCGCGTGTACGTGGTCGCGCAATTCGCCGTGCCAGGCGACGACGCGAAAGAAGTGCAGCCGCACATGGGCGTGTTCGTAGGCATGTTCGCGCACGATCCACGGATAGGCCGTTTCGACCTCGATGCCGAGCTCCTCGTGCAGTTCACGTACCAGCGCCTCGCGCCGCGTTTCGCCGGCTTCGACCTTGCCGCCGGGAAACTCCCAGTAGCCGGGATAGAAGGTGTCGGCAGCGCGCTGGCCAAGCAGGAACGCGCCATCCGGTCCGAGGATAACCGCCGCGGCGACGTCGACCTTCTTCATGCCGGTTTCATCGCTTCGGGTTGGTCCGGCCGGCATGGTCGCGCGCGAACTGCCAGGCGACGCGACCGCTGCGCGAGCCGCGCTCAAGCGACCATTGCAGCGCCTCTTGACGCCACTGAGACCGTGCCGCCAGCGCCGACTTTTCATCGAGGCCGTACTGCCGCAGCCAGTGCGCGCAGATGGCAAGGTAGTGATCCTGGTCGAAGGGATAGAACGACAGCCACAGGCCGAATCGCTCCGACAGCGATATCTTTTCCTCGACGGTCTCGCCCGGGTGGATCTCGTCGCCGACGCGCTGGGCCTCGAGGTTCTCCGCCATATACTCGGGCATCAGGTGGCGGCGGTTCGAGGTGGCATAGATCAGCACATTGGCAGGCGTGCCGGTGATGCTGCCGTCGAGGATGCTCTTGAGAGCCTTGTAGCCCGGCTCGGAGGTTTCGAAGGAAAGGTCGTCACAGAAAATGATGAAATGCTCGGGGCGGGATGCGATGAGGTCGACGATGTCCGGCAGGTGGATCAGGTCGCCCTTGTCCACTTCGATCAGGCGCAAGCCCTTGGCGGCGAACTTTTGCAGCACGCCCTTGATCAGCGACGATTTGCCGGTGCCGCGCGCGCCGGTCAGCAAGACATTGTTGGCGCTGCGTCCGGCGACGAACTGCCGCGTGTTCCTTTCTATGCGTGTTTTCTGTTCCTCGATACCGTGCAGGTCGGTCAGACGAATTCGGTGCGGGTGCCTGACCGCTTCGAGGTGGCCGTGGCCGCCGCGGCTGCGCCAGCGATAGGCGATCGCCGACCAGTCCGGTTCGGGCACTGCGGCCGGGAGCAGGGCCTCGACCCGCGCCAACAGCCCTTCGGCGCGTGCCAGAAATACTGCGAGTTCAGTCTTCATGCCCGGGTTCCTTCGGTTCTTGCTTCGGCCAAACGTGCCAGGCGATGAATACGAGCACGGCGGCAAATCCGGTTTCGATGAGCAGGGCCCACATGAGGTAAAGTTCGATGGTTTTTCAGATCGTGAAAGTATCTCATGTTGCGTCCCCTCCTCGCCGTCGGCCTGGCTGCACTGCTTGCCGGCTGTGCCTCGACACCGCCTTCGTCTGGCAGCTGCCCGCCCAGCGCGACCGTCCCTGCCAGCTCCGCCTGTCCTGCCTGTCCCGTTTGCCCGGGCGTCGAGCCGGTCAAACCTGCCGAAAAGCCACTGCAGCCGGCCGCATGGGAGGACCTGCCGGGCTGGGCCGAGGATGACGTGCTGCCGGCGCTTGCGGCATTTCGCGCCTCGTGCGCGACGCTGGGGAAGCAGGCCATCTGGCGTACCACCTGCACCACCCTGGGCGAGGCCGATGTCGGCGATAGCGTCAGGGCGCGCGCCTGGCTCGAAGCCAATCTGGTGCCGTGGCAGCTGGTCAACCCCGATGGTGCGCGCGAAGGACTCATCACCGGCTATTACGAGCCGGTGGTCAAGGGCAGCCGGGTACAGCGCAAGCCCTACGTCAATCCGGTGTTCGGCCCGCCGGACGATATGGTGGTGGTCGATCTGGCCGAACTGTATCCCGAACTCAAGCACATGCGATTGCGTGGCCGGCTGGACGGCCGCAAGCTGGTACCGTATTACTCTCGCGGAGAATGGGCCGGGCAGGAGCCGCTGCGTGCCAGCAAGGCACTGCTCTGGATCGACGACGCCATCGACCTGTTCTTCCTGCAGATCCAGGGATCGGGGCAGGTGGAACTGGCCGACGGCGGGCGCATCCGTCTCAATTACGCCGACCAGAACGGCCACCCCTACCGCTCGATCGGCCGCTGGCTGATTGATCAGGGCGAACTGCAGGCGCACGAGGCCTCGATGCAGGGCATCAAGGCCTGGGCCAAGGCCAATCCGCGCCGCCTGCAGGAACTGCTCAATACCAATCCCAGCCTGGTCTTCTTCCGCGAGATGGCGGTCGAAGGCAGCGGCCCGCCGGGCGCGCAGGGCATACCGCTGACGCCCCGTCGCTCGATTGCCATCGATCCGCGCCACGTGCCGCTGGGGGTGCCGGTGTTCCTCGACACCACCTGGCCCAACGACAGCCGGCCATTGCGCCAGCTGATGGTGGCACAGGACACCGGCGGCGCGATCCGCGGCGTGGTGCGCGCCGACTTCTACTGGGGCAGTGGCAGCGAGGCCGGCAACTTGGCCGGTAAAACCCGCCAGGCCGGGCGCATGTGGGTGCTGCTGCCGCGCGGTTATCCTCCGCTCGTCACCCTGGTGCCCGGAAAATAGGACACCGAAATACCCTTGCCTCGGATGCCGATGTTCTGATACTTTAGTACGACTGATTCCTTGGTGTGGCCATGAAGCTCAACCAGAAAACCCAACTGTTCGTGTCGATCATGGCCGTGCTGGTCGCGGTGTTGACGGTGCTGGTCGCCCTCAGCTTCCGCCACTTCTCGCTGTTCATGGCCGAACGCCATGCCCGCTCGGTGGCCGAAACCGTCAAGGTCGGCCTGACCGAAAGCATGATCAACGGCACCATCGACAAGCGGCAGCAATTCCTCAGTCGCCTCGCCGGTGTCCATGGCGTGCAGAACGTGCATGTGATGCGCGGACCCGGGGTTGTTTCCCAGTTCGGACCGGGGCTGGCAAGGGAGCAGGCCGTGAGCGCCAGCGAACGGCAGGTTCTGGAGAGCGGCAAACCCATTTTTGAACTCGTCGAGGTTGATGGCACCAGCTATTTCCATGGCATCATTCCCTACACCGCCAGCGAGGCCGGCATTCCGAATTGCCTGCAGTGCCACCAGGTGCCGGTCGGCGCCGTTCTCGGAGCGGTCACGGTTGATATACCACTCGACGAGGTGCAGCGGCAGGGAATCGTCGCGGTCATCCTCGTCGGGCTGCTGACGGCCCTTGCGGCGGGGTTATCGCTGGTGTTGTTGCGGCGTCTGGTGCGGCCGCTGGCCGAAACGGCCGAGGACGTGCAGGACATCATGGCCCAGGCGGTGGGCGGCAATTTTGGCGGCCGCATCCGGCAGCGCACCTCCGACGAAGTTGGAGAGATCGCCGGCAACATCAACCGCCTGATGGAATTTCTTGATCTCGAAATTGGCGCCATCCGCAGCCGCGTCGGCGAGTTGATGCGGCACCAGACGGGCGCCGCCGGCAATCAGCTGGTGCAAACGGCCGAAATGGTCGAGGGTCTGGTCGAGGCGGCCAAGTTCAAGCAGGCGATCGAGGAAGACCAGAACAAGCAGGACATCTATTTCCGGCTCGCGGCCGTGCTCAAGCAGAAGTACGATTTCCACCGCTTTTCAATCTACGAGGTCGCGTCGAGCAAGAACCGCATGACGCCCATCATTGTCGACGGCGAGCCGGATGCCAGCTGTCGCTGGTGCGATCCGCAGATCCTCGTCGATTCCTCGTTCTGCCGCGCCCGCCGCACAGGCCGCGAAGTCAGTGCCGTCGATACGCCAGGCCTGTGCACCATGTTCCGCTCCGACAACATCGATGAAGATACCCACATCTGCCTGCCCATCAACCAGTCGGGCAACGCCGGTTGCGTCGTGCAGATCGTGATGTCGAAGGAAGAGGGGCCGCTTGGCAAGTGCCTGACGCCGTTCATCGATGTCTATCTGAAGGAGGCCGGCCCGGTGCTCGAGGCCAAGCGCCTGATGGAGCACCTGCGCGAGAACTCGATGCGCGATGCCATGACCGGCCTCTACAACCGCCGTTTCCTCGAAGAGTACGTCGCTGCGCTGGTCAGTGGTGCACAGCGCCGCAAGAGTCCGTTCTCGGTGTTGATGCTTGACCTCGACTACTTCAAGCAGGTCAACGACACCTACGGCCACGAGGCGGGCGACAAGGTGATCAAGACCCTGGCCGACATCCTGGTGCGCAACGTGCGCGCCTCTGACCTCACTGTGCGCTATGGTGGAGAGGAATTCGTCATCGTCCTGCTCGACACCGGTGCCGAGGCAGCAGTCGAAGTGGCCGAAAAGATCCGTACCCAGGTGGGCGAGACCAAGATGGTGCTGCCGGGCGGCGGGACACTGGTGAAGACCATTTCCATCGGCGTTGCCGAGTTCCCCAACGATTCGGACACCTTCTGGCAGGTGGTAAAGTTCGCCGACGTGGCGCTATACAAGGCCAAGGAAACCGGACGCAACCGCGTCATCCGCTTTAACGCCGACATGTGGAATGCGGACGAGCGGTACTGATCGCGCACCGCTCTGGCGCACCGCGGGCACCAAAGCGGTGCGGTATACCTGCAATGGCCCGGACCATGCAGGGTAACCCCATGATTTTATGAGTAACGGTTGCGGGAATGGTAGTTGCTTTTGTGCTCCGAATCAGTGATATCGGAGCACCAGCATGGACAACTTCAAGACTTCCGCCGACGTACTATTCATTTTACTCGGCGCCATCATGATCCTGGCGATGCACGCCGGGTTCGCCTTCCTCGAACTGGGTACCGTGCGGCGCAAGAACCAGGTCAATGCCCTGGTAAAGATTCTCGCCGACTTCGCGGTGTCGACCCTGGCCTACTTCTTCATCGGCTACGGCATCGCCTACGGCGTCAATTTCTTCGCAGGCGCCGAAACGCTGATCCAGAAGAGCGGATTTGAGCTGACCAAGTTCTTCTTCCTGCTCACCTTCGCTGCCGCCATCCCGGCCATCGTTTCCGGCGGCATCGCCGAGCGTGCGCGCTTTGAGCCGCAACTGGCCGCGACCTTCCTGCTGGTCGGCTTCGTCTACCCGTTCTTCGAGGGCATCGCCTGGAACCAGGCTTACGGCGTGCAGGCCGCGCTCAAGGCCACGTTCGGCGCGGAATTCCATGACTTCGCCGGCTCAGTCGTGGTGCACGCCGTCGGCGGCTGGATCGGTCTCGCTGCGGTGTTGCTGCTGGGCGCCCGCCGTGGCCGCTACCACAAGGACGGCGGCATCGCCGGCGCCCATCCGCCGTCGTCGATCCCCTTCCTGGCGCTGGGTGCATGGATACTCATCGTCGGCTGGTTCGGTTTCAACGTCATGAGCGCGCAGACGCTGGACAAGATCTCCGGACTGGTGGCGATGAACTCGCTGCTGGCGATGGCCGGCGGCACCCTCGTCGCGCTCGTCATCGGCAAGAACGACCCCGGCTTCGTCCATAACGGCCCGCTGGCCGGCCTCGTCGCCATCTGCGCCGGCTCCGACCTGATGCATCCGCTGGGCGCCCTGATTACCGGCGGCATCGCCGGCGGCCTCTTCGTCGTGATGTTCACCCTGACGCAGAACCGCTGGAAGATCGATGACGTCCTCGGCGTCTGGCCGCTGCATGGTCTTTGCGGCGCATGGGGCGGCATCGCTGCCGGCATCTTCGGTGCCAAGGCGCTGGGCGGCATGGGCGGCGTTGCCTTCATGAGCCAACTCGTCGGCACGCTGATGGGCGTGACCATAGCCTTTGTCGGTGGCCTCGCCGTCTATGGCGCCATCAAGGCGCTCGTCGGCATCCGCCTCGATGCCGAAGATGAATTTAACGGCGCCGACTTGACCATCCACAAAATCTCGTCCGGCGCCGAGCGCGAGACCCTGTGGTAAGGAGGCGCTAGCTGCTCAGTTCGACCCGGCGGCGGCGATGGCTTTTTCGAGTTGCGCAACCGGCATGTAGCCTGGAACGCGGTTGCCGTCGGTGAAGAAGATCGTCGGCGTGCCGCGGATGTTGAGTTTCTGGCCAAGCGCGACCGACTTCTCGACGGCGCTGGCATCGCACTTGGCGGCACCCGGCGCAGTACCGTTGATCATCCAGTCGTTCCAGGCCTTGGGCTTGTCGGCGGCACACCAGATGTTCTTCGATTTCTCGAGCGAGTCCGGCGAGAGAATCGGATAGAGGAAGGTGTAGATGGTCACGTCGGTCAGGTTGACCAGTTCCTTCGCCAGCTTCTTGCAGTAGCCGCAGTTCGGATCCTCGAAAGACGCGATGATGCGTTTGCCGTTGCCCTTGACCTGCTTGATGGCGAGCTCAAGTGGCAGGTCCGAGAACTTGATCTGCGCCAGCTTGAGCTTGCGCTCCTCCGTCAGGTCTTTTCTCGCTTTGACGTCGACGATGTTGCCGAAAAAGATGTAGCCGGCTTTTTCGTCAACATAGGCGATCTCGCCGCCGACGATCACTTCATACAGGCCCAGCACGCCAGCCTTCTTCACGCTGTCGATCTTGGCGCCATTGCCGAGGATGGACTCGACCGCCTTCTTGACGTTGGCTTCGTTTGCCTGGGCGGCGGCGGCGAACAACAGGCCGGCGGAAAGGAACAGGGCGATTATTTTCTTGAGCATGGAAACTCCGGGGTCGGGGGGTGGGTGCGATCGGGAAAAGGGGGCCGGCGTCAGCCGATGGCGTAGCGCACCAGCGCATCGCGTATGACCGGCAAGTGCCCGGCCAGGTTCAATCCGGTGTTGCGCAGCGCGGCCAGTGGTGCAGCCGGGTTGCCGAACAGCCGTTGCAGGCCATCGGTGACGGATTGTAGCGCGACGACTTCCTCCTTGCGGGCGCGCTCGAAGCGGCGCAGCCATTGCACGTCGCCGCAGCCGATATGCTCGGGTTTTGCGGCCAGCGTTGCCGCCAGCACGCGTGCATCCTGGAAGCCGAGGTTGATGCCATGGCCGGACAGCGGATGGATGGCGTGCGCGGCGTCGCCGATCAGCGCCAGCCGCGGTGCCACCGTTTGCGGTGCGCGCATCAGCCGCAGCGGAAAACCGGCCGCCGGCGTCACCAGCGCGAGGTCGCCGAGCCGGTGCTCGCCCGCTGCCGCCACTTTTGCGCAGAGTTCATTCGCCGACAGGGCGACGAGCTCGCGGGCATGCTCGTCGGGTGTCGACCAGACGATCGATATTCGCTTGCCCGGCAGCGGCAGCCAGGCCAGTACGCCATCGTCGCGGAACCACTGGAATGCGGTGCCGCGATGGGGCTTCGTACACTCGAAGTTAGCCACAACACCAAGCTGGCCGTAGGGCTGGAACTGCACGTTGATGCCGGCTGCGTTGCGGGTCCAGGAGTCGGCGCCATCGGCGGCGACGATCAGCTGCGCCGATAGCGCGCGACCATCGTCCAGCGTCAATGTCGCCCGGTCGGCCCCGAAGGACAGCGCTGCGGGGTGGCTCGGGCAGAGCAGGGTGACATTGCCCTGGCGCTTCGCCGTTTCCCATAGTTCGCGTTGCAGTAGCGAGGATTCGACGATCCAGGCCAGCGTTTCGATACCGCTGTCGAAGGCCGAGAAGCGCATGTGGCCACCGGCATCGCCGAAAATTGCCATGGTCTCGACGGCCTGCAGGCGGGCCGGGTCGAGGTGCTGCCAGATGCCGCTGCTTTCGAGGAAGCGGGCGTTGCCCGGGCTGACCGCGTAGATGCGCGCATCCCAGCCCTCGGGCTGAACCGGCGCGCGCCCCTCCACGACAGCTATGGAATAGGGCGTCTTGCGCAGGGAGGTCGCCAGTGACAGCCCCGCTAGTCCGCCACCGACGATGATGATGTCGAATGCCGCGTTGGTTTGCATCGGACGCATTGTCTCCCAAGAGGGCGTGCTGTGGGGCGTCGCTGGCGTGGCGGCGCCTTGACAAGGGTGCCACTCCAGTCGGATAATCTCGGCCCTTTCGCGATGAAGGCCGCATTCGTGCGGGCGCGCGTGGACGGTGATGTAGCTCAGTTGGTTAGAGCATCGGATTCATAATCCGGGGGTCGACAGTTCAAGTCTGTCCATCACCACCAGACAAAGAAAACGCCGAGCGGGCCTGCCCGCTCGGCGTTTTTCATTTGGTAGCCGCGGCGATCAGCCGTGCGGCGTCTTCTCGATCAGCATCTCGATCCCGTCACCGCCGCGTATTTCCTTGTGCAGCACCTGATAGTGGGCCGAGCGGGCGAAGGCTTCGAAATTTCTTGTGGAATCGTTGGCGGCCAGAATCCGGATGACCTGGCTTGGCGCCATGGACTTGAGGGTCAGGTGGGCCTTGATCACGGGCACCGGGCAGTTGTCGCGGCGGGTATCGATTTCGCAGTCGAAATGCATGCGGTGCTCCTCGGATTGCGTCAGGCGGGAACTTGCTCGGGTCGCCGGGCCGTGGCCTGAGAGCCCTGTCGTGCGGCATCGGAAATCAATTGCTCCACCTTGCCGTCGCCGCAGTCGTTGCTGGCGACCCAGCGATCGAGGATATGGATGGCCTGCATCAGCGTGCGGGTCGTTGCGGGATCGGGGTTCGCCTCGGCGCCGACCTTGTCGGCCATTTGCCTGATCGTTGTCGCCAGGGAACGCACGTGTGCCGGTAGCAAGTTGCACTCGGCAGCCGCGGCTGCTGCGGTGGAAATATCGTTGATCTGGTTCGTCGGCATGGCATCAAGTCCCCGTCCTTTGGCACAGGGAAACTCTAAGGGAACCACGGCGCACTGTAAATTGAGCGATGGTCATATACCGTAAGTCGTGTGCGGCGCCAGCCCAACCGGACGGCAGCGGTTGTGGCGTGGGGCATGACGGTTCATAATCCGCTCCCGGGTCACCCAACGGCCCATTCAGCCCCAGATAATTCATGAGCAAGAAAGTGTTCATTCGCACCTTCGGGTGCCAGATGAACGAATACGATTCCGACAAGATGGTGGATGTGCTCGGCATGGCCGAGGGGGTGGTCAAGACTGACAACCCGGAGGACGCGGACATCATTCTGTTCAACACCTGCTCGGTGCGCGAGAAGGCGCAGGAGAAGGTCTTCCACGATCTCGGCCGGGTGCGCCATCTCAAACAGAGCAAGCCGGATCTGGTCATCGGGGTCGGCGGCTGCGTGGCGAGCCAGGAGGGCGCCGCCATCGTTGCGCGCGCCCCTTTCGTCGACATCGTCTTCGGCCCGCAGACCCTGCACCGCTTGCCGCAACTGATCGCGGCGCGGCGTGCCAGCGGGCGTTCGCAGGTAGATGTTTCCTTCCCCGAGATCGAGAAATTCGACGCGTTGCCCAAAGCCTCGGTCGAAGGCGCGGCGGCGTTCGTTTCGATCATGGAGGGTTGCTCGAAATATTGCACCTTCTGTGTCGTGCCCTACACGCGCGGCGACGAGGTGTCGCGCCCGTTCGAAGACGTGCTGGCCGAGGTGGCCAGCCTGGTGCAGCAGGGAATCCGTGAGGTCACCTTGCTAGGCCAGAACGTCAATGCCTACCGCGGTACCATGGGCGACGGCGACACCGCCGACCTGGCGCTGCTGATTGAGACCATTGCCGAAATGCCTGAGATCGAGCGCATTCGCTATACGACTTCCCACCCGCGAGAGCTGACGCAGCGCCTGATCGACGCTTATGCCACGGTGCCCAAGCTGGTGTCGCATCTGCATCTGCCGGTTCAGTCCGGATCGGACCGGATTCTGGCGGCGATGAAGCGCGGCTACACGGCGCTGGAATACAAGTCGCTGGTGCGCAAGCTGCGCGCCGCGCGGCCGGATCTTTCGCTGTCGTCGGACTTCATCGTCGGCTTTCCCGGCGAGACCGAGGAGGATTTCGAGAAGACCATGAAGCTGATCGACGAGGTCGGCTTCGATGCGAGCTTTTCCTTCATTTACAGCCCGCGGCCGGGCACTCCGGCGGCCGAGATGGTCGACGATACGCCGAACGAACTCAAGGTGAAACGGCTGATGCGGCTGCAGGCGCGTATCGAGGAACTCGCCTTTACCGTTTCGCAGGCCATGGTCGGCACGGTGCAGCGTGTGCTGGTCGAAGGCCATGCCCGCAAGGATGCAAGCGAACTGGCCGGCCGCACCGCCAACAATCGCGTGGTCAACTTCGCCGGTAGTGCGCGGCTGGTGGGGCGCTATGCGGATGTTCGCATCACCGCTGCCCTGCCGCACAGCCTGCGCGGCGAGGTCGTGACGCAGGATGCAGGCGTGGCTGCGGCATGAAGCAGCGCGCCCTCGGCATTACCCTGCGGCCGCTCGACAACGGACGCCTGAACAATCTCTGTGGCGCGCTCGACGAGAACCTGCGCCAGATCGAAACCGCCTTCGACGTCACCATCGCACGGCGCGGCGAGGATTTCCGCATTAGCGGTGCGCTGGCCCAGTCGCGCCTTGCCGGCCAGGCGCTGGAGCACTTTTACGAGTTGGCCAAAACGCCGCTGTCTATCGACGATATCCAGCTGGGCCTGGTCGAATTGTCCAATCGGGGCCTCACCGCGCAGGCAGCGCCGGCACTGATCACGCGCAAATCCGATCTGCATGGCCGCACCCCGAACCAGACGGCGTATCTGCGGCAGATTCAGGAGCACGACATCACCTTCGGCATCGGGCCTGCCGGCACCGGCAAGACCTACCTGGCGGTAGCGAGCGCGGTCGATGCCATCGAGCGCGACCAGGTCGAGCGCATCGTGCTGACGCGTCCGGCCGTCGAGGCCGGTGAGCGCCTGGGGTTCCTGCCGGGCGATCTGGCGCAGAAGGTCGATCCGTATCTGCGGCCGCTCTACGACGCGCTCTACGATCTGATGGGCTTCGACAAGGTTTCGCGCCTGTTCGAGAAGCAGAGCATCGAGGTGGCGCCGCTTGCCTACATGCGCGGGCGTACGCTCAACCACGCCTTCATCATCCTCGATGAGGCGCAGAACACCACGCCCGAGCAGATCAAGATGTTCCTGACGCGAATCGGCATCGGCGCCAAGGCGGTGATCACCGGCGACGTGACGCAGATCGACCTGCCCAAGGGCCAGAAGTCCGGGTTGATCGAGGCGCGGCGCATCCTCGCCGATGTTCGCGGCATCGGCTTCGCCGACTTCGACGCCGCCGACGTCGTGCGTCATCCGCTGGTGGCCCGCATCGTCGCCGCCTACGAGAAGAATGCCGAGCAAAAGGCTTGAGCTGAACCTGTCGGTGCAGCATGCCAGCCGCCATGCGGCATCGCCGCTGCGACCGCAAGTGCAGCGCTGGTTGCGGGCAGCGCAGGAGTCGCCCGCCACGGTGTCGGTGCGCTTCGTCGCGGAGGATGAAGGGCGCGCACTGAATCGCGACTACCGCAAGAAGGACTACGCCACCAACGTGCTGTCCTTCATCTACGAGAGCGCGCCGATTGTGGTCGGCGATCTGGTGCTGTGCCTGCCCGTGGTGCTGCGCGAGGCCGAGCGGCAGGGCAAAGCTCCCGAGGCCCACTTCGCCCACCTGATCGTGCATGGTATGCTCCATCTGCAGGGATACGAGCACGAGACTGGCGCCGCCGACGCGGCGCGGATGGAAGCGCGGGAGCGCGAAATCCTCGCCGCTCTCGGTTATCCCGACCCGTACAACTGAACCATGGACCCATCCCCTAGTCGACCGTCGCTGCTGGAACGCCTGTCCCACCTGCTGCTGCGCGAACCCGAGGACCGCGAGCAGTTGCTCGACCTCCTGCGCGGGGCCTTCGAGCGCAACCTGCTTGACTCCGATGCGCTTTCCATCATCGAGGGCGCGTTGCAGGTTTCCGACATGCAGGTGCGCGACATCATGGTGCCGCGCGCGCAGGTCGACGTCATTGACGTCAATGATCCGCCGGAGAAGATCGCCGAGATGGTGATAGAGGCCGCGCACTCGCGTTTCCCGGTGATAGGCGAGGATCGCGACGACGTCATCGGCATCCTGCTGGCCAAGGAATTGCTGCGCTTCTTCGCCGGCAAGGAATTCGACCTGCGCGACACATTGCGTCCGGCGGTGTTCATCCCCGAGTCGAAGCGCTTGAATGTGCTGCTGCGCGAATTCAGGGCTTCGCGCAACCACATGGCCATAGTCGTCGACGAATACGGCGGCGTGGCCGGACTGGTGACCATCGAGGACGTGCTGGAGCAGATCGTCGGCGACATCGAGGACGAGTACGATTTCGACGAGGCCGCCGACAATATCGTGCTCGACAATGCCGGCCACTACCGCGTCAAGGCGCAGACCGAGATCGCCGACTTCAACGAAGCGTTTTCCACGCAGTTCCCCGACGCGGAGTACGACACCGTGGGCGGCCTGCTGATCGCCCATCTCGGCCGTCTGCCCAAGCGCAACGAGATCGTGCAACTCGACGGCCTGCGTTTCCAGGTGTTGCGCGCCGACAGCCGGCGCGTCCACACGTTGCTGGTCAATCCGCAACGCGACCTGACCCTCGAAGCCGCCGAATGAAGCGGTCGCTGGCGGCCGCGGCCGTTCTTGGCGCGACCACGGTCCTCGGCTTCGCACCCTTCGGGCTGTTCCCGCTGCCGCTATTGACGCTGGCCGCGCTGTTTAGCTTGTGGCGGCGATCAGCCTCGCCGCTCGCGGCCGCACTGCTGGGCCTGACCTGGGGCCTCGGTTTTTTCCTCGTCGGCGTGTCCTGGGTCTATGTCAGCCTGCATGATGTCGGCGGCATGGCTGCGCCGCTGGCCGCGCTGGCGACGCTGCTGTTCTGTGCCTACCTTGCGCTGTTCCCGGCACTGGCGGGATGGGCATTTCGCCGTTCCGCCAGCGCCGACTTTTCGTCGCGGCCAATTGCAGATGCCCTGCTGGTCGCCGGCTTATGGATGCTCAGCGAGTGGCTGCGCGGCGGCTTGTTCACCGGCTTCCCCTGGCTGGCGCTGGGCTATTCGCAAAGCCCGCCCAGTCCGCTGGCCGACTATGCGCCGCTCGTCGGTAGCTACGGCGTCGCTTTCATCACGGCATTGATCGCCGCGTTGCTGGCCTTCGGCTGGTGCCGCTTCCGGCCGGCGCTGCTGGCCGTGTTGCTGATCGCGGCGGGGTTTGCGCTGCGCGGCATCGCCTGGACCGAACCGGCCGGCGCGCCGCTGCAAGTGGCCTTGCTGCAAGGCAACGTGGCGCAGGGCCTGAAGTGGGATCCGAACCGGCTCAGCCTGTCCATCGAAACCTACCTGCGGTTGGCGCGCGAGAATCCGGCGCCGGTGACCGTGCTGCCGGAAACCGCGATCCCGTTGCTGTTCGACGAAGTTCCGCGCGACGTGCTGCGTGGCCTGACTGCGAACGGCGAGGTACTGTTGGGCGTGGCCGTGCGCACGGCGGAGGGCGGCTACGTTAATGGCGCCGTGGCCCTGACCCCGGAGTTGCGTTCGCAGGGGTACGCCAAGTCGCACCTCGTTCCGTTCGGCGAGTTCGTGCCGCCGGGCTTCTCGTGGTTCTTCGATTTGGTGCGCATACCGATGTCCAACTTCACGGCCGGCCCGGCCCGGCAGTCGCCGCTGGCCATCGGCGGCCAGATGATCATGCCCAACATCTGCTATGAGGATTTGTTCGGCGCGGAAATCCTCCGTGCCCTGCCCGAGGCGACGCTGCTGGTGAATATCTCCAATACCGCGTGGTTCGGCGATTCGCTGGCGCAGCCGCAGCATTTGCAGATTTCGCAACTGCGTGCGCTGGAGACCGGGCGGCCGATGCTGCGTGCCACCAATACCGGCATGACGGCAGCGGTGGCGCCCGACGGCCGGGTGGCCGCCGTGCTGCCTCCCTTCACCCGCGCCGCCCTGCGGGTCGAGGTCCAGGGTCATCACGGCCTGACGCCGTTTGCCCGCCACGGCAACGCGCTGGCCCTGGCGATGGCACTGCTGGCGCTGGCTCCGGCGCTGCGAGGGCGCCGCAAAAGCCGGTAAAATTGCGCTTTTCCGCTGGGCTTTCCCGATGAGTCATTCCCCCACTTTCCAGGAGGTCATCCTGCGGCTGCAGGATTTCTGGAACAAGCAGGGTTGCGTGCTGCTGCAACCCTACGACATCGAAGTCGGTGCCGGAACCTTCCATACCGCCACCTTCCTGCGCGCCATCGGCCCGGAACCCTGGAAGGCCGCCTACGTCCAGCCATCGCGCCGCCCCAAGGATGGCCGCTACGGCGAGAACCCCAACCGCCTGCAGCATTACTACCAGTATCAGGTGGTGCTGAAGCCGTCGCCCGCCAACATCCAGGAACTGTATCTCGACAGCCTGCGGGCACTCGGCATCAACACTTCCGAGCATGACATCCGTTTCGTCGAGGACGACTGGGAATCGCCGACGCTCGGCGCCTGGGGCCTCGGCTGGGAAGTCTGGCTCGATGGCATGGAAGTCACGCAATTCACCTATTTCCAGGAAGTCGGCTCGCTGGTGTGCCGGCCGGTGCTGGGTGAGATCACCTACGGCCTCGAGCGCCTGGCGATGTACCTGCAGGGCGTCGAGAACGTTTTCGACCTGGTGTGGGCACCCGGCATCACCTATGGTGACGTCTATCACCAGAACGAGGTCGAGCAGTCGACCTACAATTTCGAACACTCGGATGTCGACTGGCTGTTCAGCCAGTTCTCGAAATTCGAGTCGGAAGCCAAGCGCCTCATGGGCCTCGGGCTGCCGCTGCCCGGCTTCGAGATGGTGATGAAGGCCTCGCACAGCTTCAACCTGCTCGACGCCCGCGGCGCCATCTCGGTGACCGAGCGCGCCGCCTACATCGGCCGGGTGCGGGCATTGGCCCGCGAAGTGGCGCAGGCCTATTTCGATTCGCGCGAGAAGTTGGGATTCCCGATGCTGAAAGGAGCGACAGCATGAAAGAGACGCTGCTGATCGAGCTCCTCACCGAAGAGTTGCCGCCCAAGTCGCTGGCGAAGCTCGGACTGGCCTTTCGCGAGCAGGTGCAGAAGGCACTGCTCGACGCCGGTTTCATCGCGGCCGGAAACGAAGGCAAATGGTTCGCCACGCCACGTCGTCTGGCCCTGCAGTTCGACAACTGTCTCGACACCCAGCCGGAGCGCACGATAGAAAAGAAGGGACCGGCCGTCGCCTCGGGTGTCGGCGCCGACGGCAAGCCGACCAAGGCGCTGGAAGGTTTCATGCGCTCGGCCGGCGTCGAATTCGGCCAACTGGAAAAGCTGGCCGATGGCAAGGCGGAGTATTTCGTCGCGCGCATGAAGAAGAGCGGCGAGCGCATCGACCAGCACATCGCCGGCTTCGTCGAGGCCGCACTGAAAAAACTGCCGGTAGCCAAGCTGATGCGCTGGGGAGCTGGCGAGGCACAGTTCGTGCGGCCGGTGCATGGCCTGGTGATGATGCATGGCGCGCGCATCGTTCCCGGCCAGGTGCTGGGGCTGGCCAGCCGCAACATCACGCGCGGCCACCGTTTCATGAGCGTTGGCGTGATCGAAATCCCCCATGCCAGTGACTACGCCAGGGTGCTGGCCGACAAGGGCAAGGTCGTTGCCTGTCATGTCACACGCCGCGAGATGATTCGTGCGCAGCTCGACAAGGCTGCCAACGTACAACCGGGCCGTCAGTGGTTGCAGGACGAGGCGCTGGTCGATGAGGTCACTTCGCTGGTCGAGTATCCGGTGGTCTACGAGGCGAGCTTCGAGGAGGAATTCCTCGCCGTGCCGCAGGAATGCCTGATCCTGACCATGAAGGCGAACCAGAAGTATTTTCCGCTGCTCAAGGATGGCAAGCTGACCAGCCGCTTCCTCGTGGTTTCCAACATGCAGGTCGCCGACCCGAAGCACATCATCGGCGGCAACGAACGCGTGGTGCGGCCGCGCCTGTCCGATGCGCGCTTCTTCTTCAACCAGGATCGCAAGACGCCGCTGGCGGCGCGCGTCGGCAAGCTCGATAGCATCGTCTATCACAACAAGCTGGGCACCGTCGGCGAGCGGGTCAAGCGCGTTGCCGGCCTGGCCGAGGCCATTGCCGCACGTCTTGGTGCCGACACGGCACATGCCGGTCGCGCAGCGCTGCTGGCCAAGGCGGACCTGGTTACCGACATGGTTGGCGAGTTTCCCGAGCTGCAGGGCATCATGGGACGCTACTACGCCCATCACGACCAGGAGCCGGAAGCCGTGGCGGAGGCTATCGAGGCCCACTACCATCCGCGCTTCAACGGCGATATGCTGCCGCAGGGCAACGTCGCCTGCGCGGTGGCGCTGGCCGACAAGTTTGACGCGCTGGTTGGTTTCTTCGGCATCGGCCAGCTGCCGACCGGCGACAAGGATCCGTTCGGCCTGCGCCGCGCCGCTCTGGGCGTGCTGCGCATCCTCATGGAAACGCCATTGCCGCTCGATTTGGTCGAGTTGATCGACGACGCTGCCGCAGGCTTCGCCTCCGGCCTTATCGGTGGTGATTTTCGGATTCAGTTGCGCGACTTCATGTTCGAGCGTCTGCGCGGCCAGCTGCGTGACGCCGGGTTCGACCAGAAGCTTGTCGATGCCGTGCTGGCGCTCAACCCGACGCGCATCGACAAGGTGCCGGCCAAGCTGGCGGCGGTCAAGGCCTTCGTCGAGTTGCCCGAAGCCGAGGCGCTGGCGGCTGCCAACAAACGCATCGTTAACATCCTCAAGAAGACCGACGGTGTTGCCGGCGAAGTCGATGTGGTGCTGTTGCAGGAGCCGGCCGAGAAGGCGTTGTTCGAGCGGGTCACCGCGATCCAGCCGGCCATCCATTCCTTTGTCGCCAACGAGGACTACGCCGATGCGCTGAAGCAGCTGGCCGGCATGCGCGGTGAGGTCGATGCTTTCTTCGATGGCGTGATGGTGATGGCCGAAGAGCCGCTGACACGCGCCAACCGCCTGGCGCTGCTGCGCCAGATCACCGGCCTGATGAACCAGGTCGCCGACATCTCGCGGCTGTGATGCCATGAGCGGGAGCGGACACGGAGCAGCGACGGCAAGCGGGGCCTTTTCCCCCGGCCGCCGCTGCGTCTCTATGGCTAAATGGCTCACATGAAGCTCATCATTCTCGACCGCGACGGCGTCATCAACCACGACTCCGACCAGTACATCAAGTCGCCGGACGAATGGAAGCCGATTCCCGGCAGCCTCGAAGCGATCGCACGGCTGACGCAGTGGGGCTGGCGCGTGGTGGTGTGCACTAATCAGTCGGGCGTCGGCCGCGGCCTGTTCGTCATGGACACGCTCAACGCCATCCACGACAAGATGGTGCGCGCCGTGTCCCAGGCCGGCGGCCGGATCGACGCAATCTTCTTCTGCCCGCACACCAATGCCGACAAGTGCGCCTGCCGCAAGCCCAAGCCAGGCATGTTCAACGAGATCGCCCAGCGCTACAACACGGACCTCACCGACGTGCCGGCGATTGGCGACTCCCTGCGCGACCTCAAGGCGGCCCTGGCCGCCGGCGCCCAGCCGATCCTCGTGCTGACTGGCAAGGGCGAGAAGACCCACGCCGACCCGGATCTGCCGCCGGGCATCCCGGTTTTTCCCGATCTCGCCGCCGCGGTGGCGAGCCTGACCAAATGATCGCACTGCGTTCGGCCCTGTTCATGGCCGTGATGCTGCTGATCACGCCCGCCTTCGTACTGCTGCTGCTGTGCTTCTTCTGGTTGCCGTTGCGGAGCCGCCGACTTTTCGTGATGCCCTACGTCAGCGTCGTGATGTGGCTGATCCAGCACCTGCTGGGCATCCGGCACCGCATTCTCGGCGCGGAGAACATCCCCGCGATTCCCTGCGTTGTCCTCAGCAAACACCAGTCGGCGTGGGAGACCTTTGCGCTGCAGCAGGTGTTCAAGCTGACCTCCTTCGTCTACAAGCAGGAGCTGCACTGGCTGCCCTTCTTCGGCTGGGGGCTGTGGCTGATGCCTTTCGTCGCCATCGACCGCGGCGCCGGCAAGGAGGCGCTCAATCAGGTGGCCGAGCGCGGTAAGGGACGGCTGGCCGAGGGCTATTCCGTGGTGATCTTTCCCGAAGGCACGCGTGTCGCGCCTGGCCACAAGAAACGCTACAAAATCGGCGGTGCCTGGCTGGCCAAGCAGGCCGGCGTGCCGGCCGTGCCGGTCGCGCTCGATTCCGGCGAATGCTGGCGGCGCCAGGCATTCCTCAAGACGCCGGGCACGGTGACGATGAGCATCGGACCGGCAATCGACCCGGCCGGCCTCGCGGCTGAAGAGATCAATGCCCGCGTCGAAGCGTGGATAGAATCGGAAATGCGTCGCATCGCCCCCCACCGCTATCGCCATGAAACGCCGCCCGCCGCAACTGTCGCTGCTGCTTGATGCCGCCGCTCCCGACGCCGGCGAGCGCTGGCGTGACGGCGCGAGTGTCGAGTACCTCGGCGGCCGGTTGCTGCTCTGCCTCGACACCGCTTGCCGCGAGGCGCTGCTCGACACTGCCACCCTGCATCTGCCATTGCCGCCGGAAGCGACGCCGCGCCAGATTCAGGACGCAGCCGAAGCCTGGTTGCGCCGCCAGGCCGAGCGCGTGATCGGTGCCGAGCTCGTGATGGCTGCCCGCCGCGCCGCTCGCCCAGTGCCAGCGCATGCGCTGTCTTTCGCCGCGCGCGCCGGCTGGACGCAGGACGACGGCAAGGGCGGCCTGCGCTTTCACTGGCGGCTGATCGAACAGTCGGAAGAGGTGATCGGCCAGGTGGTTCGCCGTGCCCTGGAGGCCTTGGCACCCGTCGTTACGGAAAGCGACCTCTTCGCGGTTGCCGCATGAATCAGGCCGGGCAACTGGATCTGTTCAAGCTGCCGGCGATCGCGCCGTCGCCGAAGACGCGCCATCTGCTGGTTGGCGGCAGCATCGTTCCCTACGTCCTGCGCCAGGGCCGGCGGCGGCGCCTGTCGATGACCATCGATGAACGCGGTTTGGCAGTCGGAGCACCGCACCACGTCCCGCTTGCCGAGATAGAGGCCTTCGTCGGCGGTCATGGCGACTGGGTGATCGCCAAGCTGGCCGAATATGCCCAGCGCGTTGCGCCGAGGCAGGTGGCGATTCGCCACGGCACGCGGTTGCCGCTCTTGGGCGGCGAGGTCGAGGTGGCCGTCGAGGCAGGTGCCAATCGCATTGCCTGGCGCGACGACCTGCTGGTGCTGGCCGCGCGGGCCGACGCCGACCTCGACTTGCTGGCGCGCCGTGCCCTGCAACGCCGCGCACTGCCGCATTTTGTCGAACGCGCTGACTATCTGGGCGCGCGATTGGAGCGGCCGCTGCCACCGATCGCCTTGTCGTCGGCACGCACCCGCTGGGGAAGTTGCAGCGAGTCATCAGGCATCCGCCTGAACTGGCGGCTGATCCACCTGGCGCCGCATCTGGTCGATTATGTCATCGCCCACGAACTCGCCCACCTCGCCGAAATGAACCACAGCGCCCGGTTCTGGGCCGAGGTCGAGCGCATCTATCCTGACTGGCGTGCCGTGCGTGCGGAGCTCAAGCTGCGCGGCCGCGAAATACCGCTCATCTAAGGAAGCCCCAGATGCGAATCCTGCACACCATGTTGCGCGTCGGCGATCTCGACCGCTCGATCGCCTTCTACACCGAGGTTCTCGGCATGCGTGTCCTGCGCCGCAGCGATTACCCGGACGGCAAGTTCACCAATGTCTTTGTCGGCTACCAGGACGAGGCGGACGAAGCCGTGCTCGAGCTAACCTACAACTGGGGTGTCGACAAGTACGAGCTTGGCAGCGCCTACGGCCATATCGCCCTCGAAGTCGAGGATGCCTACGCCGCCTGCGATCAGATCAGGGCGCGCGGCGGCCGGGTGGTGCGCGAAGCCGGACCGATGAAGCATGGCAGCACCGTCATCGCCTTTGTCGAAGACCCGGACGGCTACAAGATCGAGCTGATCCAGCGCAACCAGTAAGCTGCGACAGCCCGGAGCGTTTTCCGGGCGCCGCCGTGTTCGCCGGTTATCGGCTCCCGAGTTCCGCGCGCAAGGCGACGACGAAGCGTTCGGTTTCGGTGCGGACAGCGGCGGCGAGGGACGCAGCATTGCCGGCATCGCCAACCTTGCATGCGTCCTCAAGTGTCTTGGCAGCGGCACAAGCGGGTTTGGCGGCGAAGCTCGCGAGCGAGCCCTTGAGTTTGTGGGCGGCGGCGTGCAGTGCCGCCAAGTCTCCGGAATCCAGGGCCGCCTGCAGTGCCGCGAGTTGCGGCGGCGCGTCTTCGATGAATATCGCGGCAACCTCGGCGAACAACTCGTCGTCGCCGGCGAAGTTTTCCATCATTTCCGCTTTGTCGAAAGCAACCGGCTGACCGATCATTTGACTGGCCTCCCCCTGATGCCGGGCGCACCCGGATGCGTTGGTAACATGGCGGTGTCGATCCTATTGCCGCTTCGCCTGTGCGAGTGAATCCAAAGCCCTGGCGATTTCGCTCCCCAGTGAAACCAGCGCCTGGCGGTGTGCTGCGACGAGGGGCTCGACGCCGGGGGCCGTGACCGTGACGGCGGTGGAGAATGGTGCCTCGCGCAGGCGCTTGCCGGTGGAACTTGTCACGCTCCATGTCGCTTCGAGAACGGTGGAGTCGTTTGGAATCGACTCGAGCCGCACTACATCGATCAACACCTGATAATCCGCGCCCTGTCCGCCATGCTGCAAGTGTGCGGCGACGTGCGCGGCGGGCAACCGCTGCGCGACCACTTCGGCGACGACGCGCGGGATCTCCCGCTTCAGCGGCGCAGACCAGCCATCGGTGTCCGATATCTCGTAGCGATTCGGCGCGACGCGCAGTACGATTTGCAGCCGGTCCAGTGCCTCCGGAACCGTAACCGGGCCGATCGCCACGCGGTAGTCTGATTTCGCAGCCTGCGTGCTCAACGCGGCAGCACCGCCGGACAAAGTGTAGTAGCGCGTCTTCGCCGGGGTTTCGCAGCCGGCGAGCAGTGCCAACGACAGGACTAGCGACAGGTTGCGCATCATTTCGGTGGCTCCTCCCCACGGCCACGCAGAATCGCCCCCGGATTGCGCTCGAGATAGTCTGCGAGACCGCGCAAGGCCTCCGCGGCACGGGATATCTCGCGCAGCGTTTCGCGCAAATCGCGCTGCATCGGCGCATTTTCTGCAGACAGGGCTTCGACTGCGTGCTCGGTGGTGGTTAGGGTGCGGCTCAGGTCGGCCAGGGTACGCATCGCCTGCGGAGTCAGGTCACCATCGATTCGCTTGGCCGTGCGTTCTGTCGCGCCAAGGGCGCTTTCGAGTGCCTGCAATGACTTGCGGAGGTCTGCGACCACGGCCTCAATCGGCAATTTGTCGATCTTGCGCGCAAGGCCGAGCAGTGTGGCCTGCAGTTCCTGCAGGCTTCCTGCCACGGCAGGAATTTCGGCACGCCCGGCGCGCCGTAGCACCTTGGCCTTCGGTTCGTCCGGAAAGAAATCGAGGGCGACGAACAATTGCCCGGTGAGCAGGCTGCCGTTGCGCAGTTGGGCGCGCAGTCCGCGATCGACCAGCTTCTCGATGAGAATTCCGGGGTCCGCGACGGCGTTCTTTGCCTTGCCGCGCAGGCGGTCGGGGTAAAGCCTGATCTCCACGGGAATGCGCACATCGCCTTGCTTCGGATCGAAGTCGACATCGATGGCACTGACTTCCCCGATCACCACGCCACGAAAGTCCACGGGCGCACCGACCGACAAGCCGCGAACCGACTCGGCGAAGATCACGTGGTAGGTCTCTTCGGCGGTATCGGGAAGGCGCATCGCCATGCCGCGATCCGGGTATAGCGCGAAATTGGCGTTGGCCGGCGCTGGCGGCGCCTTGACGGATTCGGCGGGCGTCTGGAAGGCAACGCCGCCCATCAGCATTGAGGTCACCGATTCGGTGTTCAGGCGAATTCCGCTGGCATCGAGGGCGACGTCGAAGCCGCTGGCCTGCCAGAAGCGCGTGTCGGCCTTGACGTGATGGTCGTAGGGCGCATTGACGAATGCCCGCAGCTTTACGCCTGCGCCGTTCGGATCGAGTTCGTAGGCGACGATGGAGCCGACCTGGATGCGGCGGAAATATATCGGCGAACCGACATCCAGCGAACCGAGGTCATCCGCGCGCAACTGGAAATGACGGCCCGGCAGGTCGACGGTGACGATAGGCGGCACGTCGAGACCGGTGAATTCCCGCTTCGTTTCTGTCGAGGTACCGGCATCCATGCCAATGTAGGCGCCTGATAGCAGCGTGCCCAGGCCGGATACCTGGGTGCCGCTGACTCGGGGACGGACCACCCAGAAGCGGGTATCCGCGACCAGGAATGGCTCCGCCTGCTTGCTGAGTTCCAGCGTGGCGACGACCTTTGTGCGGTCTTCGGAGAAGGCGACGGCGGTAACGCGACCGATGTCCAGGTTGCGATACTTGACACGAGTCTTCTGCGGTTCCAGTCCTTCGGCGGTGCTGAAGGTGATGTTGATCGTCGGACCACGTTCAAGCACGGCCTTGACTGCGAGCCAGCCGCCGATCAGCGCGGCGACAAGCGGGATCAGCCACACCAATTGCAGCGACCAGCGGCGATGCGGCGTCACGCGGGCCTCCGGGATGCGGACCGGATCCTGATGGTTCGGTGGCTGGACTATGGTCGTTCTCCTTCTTCCTGCATGTCCCAGATCAGGCGCGGATCGAAACTCGCGGCGGCGAACATGGTGAGCACGACTACGGCGCCGAAAGCCGCCGCACCCGGGCCGGCGTGAATGGTGGCAAGTGTGTTCACCTGAACCAGTGCCACCAGTATCGTGACTACATAGATGTCGAGCATCGACCAGCGGCCAATGAATTCGACCAGGCGAAAAAGCCGCGTCCGCGTCCGCCGATTCCTGACCGAGCGCACCTGTACCGAACCGGCCAGCACGGCAAGTGCAATCATTTTCGCCAGCGGCACCATCACGCTGGCGAAGAATACCAGCGCGGCAAGGACGAACGAACCCGAAGTCCACAGGAACGCCACGCCGGAGACAATGGTATCGCGCTGAGTGCCGAAGAGCGAACTTGTGTCCATGATCGGCAGCGTGTTGGCCGGGACGTAGAGCAGCATCGCGGCGATGAGGAATGACCAGGTGCGCGCCAGGCTTGCGGGTTTGCGTGCGTGCAGCGTGGCTCCGCAGCGCGGGCAATGTGCATCGCCACCCGGCGCGGGCGCGCGGCTCACCAGGCGGCAGACCTCGCAGGAAAGCAAGCCCATGCCTGCGGCGGTCGGCACGGCATTCATTGTGTGGCCTCCAGTTGCGACCATGCCGCGTCGGGGTCGAAGGCAGCAGATGCCGCGGCGATGAACAACATCAGCCCACCGAAGGAAAACAGTGCCACGCCAGGCTCGATAATCGCTATGTGCGCGAGCTTGACCAGCGACACCAGCACACCGAGCACGAACACTTCGACCATGGCCCAGGGCTTGACGCTCTCGATGAAGTGCAACAGCGGCACCGCGCCGTATCCGCGTTCGCCCTGACGCAATGCCAGCAGCACCCAGGTCAGGCCGATGAGTTCCGCTGCCGGCACCAGTATCGTGGTGACGAATACCAGCACAGCAACGGCGCGGGCCTCGTCGTCCCACAGCGATTCCACCGCGCCGAAAAGCGTCGCGCTGTTTCGCACGCCCTGCACGTCGAGTCCGACGATGGGATAGGCATTGGCGACGATGAAGAGGATGCAGGCGGTGAGTGCCAGTGCCAGCGCACGTTCATTGGCGTCCGCTGGCGCCGCCCGGTAGAGGCGGGCGCCGCAGCGCTTGCAGCGCGCTTCGCCGCCTGGTGGCAGTGGCGTCCGGCGGTGCAGCAGGTCGCATTCGAGACAGGCGACGAAAGCTGCGGGAGGCGTTTCCAAGGGAGTGCTCAAAGCAGCGTGGAGAACAGCGTAGCAATGCCGAGGAAGGAAAAAAAGCCGACGACATCGGTAACGGTCGTAAGGATGATCGAGGATGACTGCGCGGGATCCTGGCCAAAGCGCTGCAGCATGATCGGCACCAGCGCACCGGCAAAGCCGGCGGCGACCATCGAGATCACCATTGCGGCCACGATGATCAGCACCAGCCCGACGGACCGGCTCCAGACATACACGCCGATCGCGGTGGTGGCGGCGACGGCAAGCCCGTTCATTAGCCCGACATTCAACTCCTTGAACACCACCCTGCGCCAATGGCGCAGGCTGATCTCGCGCAACACCAGCCCGCGCATGGTGACGGCCAGCGCCTGCGCTCCGGCATTTCCCGCCTGACCTGCAACCACCGGCAGCAGGACCGCGAGCGCCGTGTATTTGGCGATCGTGCTCTCGAACAAACCGACGACGGAGGCCGCCAGAAAGGCTGTGATGAGGTTGATCTGCAGCCACGGCAAACGCTTGGCTACCGCGAATGTGGCAGCGGACAGGGCGCGCTCGTCGCGGCTCGCGCCGACCATGGTCTGGATGTCCAGCGTGGTTTCCTGCTGTACGGCCGAGGCCAGCTTGGCCTGGCGGATGGCACCGACCAGCCGGCCGTCGAAGTCGATTACCGGCAGGTCGACCACGGTGTCCTGCTGCATCTTCTCCACTACATCCTCGCGTGGCGCGGTGTCCTGCACGGCATCGGTGATCCGGCGCGCGATCCGGCCCAGTGTTTCGTCCGGTTCCGCGAGTGCAAGGTCCTGGATGTCGACGCAACCATCGAGCCTGCCGTCGTCGTCGATCAAATACAACTCGCGCAATCCGCGCCGCCTGGTCTGCCGCAAACGCGCCAGCGCCTCGTGGGCGGTGAGTTCGCCACGAAAGGCGAGTACGCGCGGATCCATCAACTGGCCGGCCGAATCGGTCGGGTAAGCCATCAACGCACGTATCTCGGCGGCAACCTGCGGATTGAGCAGCGCCATGAAACGGTCGCGATCTTCGTCGTCAAGGCGGTTGAGCAGCGCTGCGCTGCGCGCCGGTTCGAGTTCGGCCAGCAATTCCGTGGCCTGCGGCTCCGGCAGTTCGCCGAACACCGCCTGCTCGACATCGGTGGCGAGGTTTTGCCACACCGGAAGCACTGCGTGCACTGGCTGGGCCGCCAGCATCGCGCTAACTTCGCGTGGCGGCATGGCTTCGATGCGCCTTGCTGCTTCCCGCGGATAGTCGAGCAAGAAGTGCAGGTTGAGAGCGGCTACCGCCGCTTCGGCGCCGGGGTTCACGGTTCGCCCTTGCTGCGCTCGTCGGGAAGCAGGCCAACGACCGCCTGGATCAGGGCGGCCACACCGAACCAGTAAGCCCCGGCGATTCCGGACAGGGTATTTCCGGGGTGGCGTGGCGTCGATATGCGTTGCTCGGTCGCAAGCGCCCTCTGCAGCGCGGCATGCGTGATCGCGCCGACCAGCCTGTCGCCGCGATCGACTACGGGAAGCGCCGAAGCCTCGCGCCAACCCGGATGGTCGCGCAATCCAGCCAGCAGAGACTGGGCCGGCAGCCGGTGCGGACTTGTCCGTACCAGCCGCGTGAGCGGTGTCCCCGCATTCGCCCGCAGCAAATCGGCAAGCTCGACGTATCCGAGCAGGCGTTGATTCCGATCGATGACGTAGGGGTCGGCAATCAGCGACTCATCGGCGCGTCGCACGCGTTCGAGCGATTCGCTCGCGGTCATGTCCGATGGCAGTGCGAGTGCGCGTGGATCCATCCAGGCACCAACCGTTCCCTCCGGATACCCGAGCAGCAGGTCGTAGGCAATGGTGAGTGCGGTGGGCAGTTGCGCCAGCAGGCGCGCGCGGCGTTCCGCGCCGAGGAATCGCAGTAGCGCGACCCCGGCCTGCGCACCCACGCCGCGCAGCAGCCCTGCCGTTTCGGTGTCATCGAGAAGTTCGAGGCAGCGGGCCCCGGAAATAGGCAGCATCTGGCGCAGTACCGGCGCCACCAGCCGCAGCGGCGTCGATTGCAGCAGTGCCGCCGCCGATGCGGGCGCGAGCCGTTCCAGCACCCGGGCGGCGTCCGCCGGATGCGTTTCGAGAAACGCGAAGGTCAGGTCCTCGCTGCTAGTCATTGCGTGCCTCGCTCACCAGCAGCACGATAGCCTGCTCGTTGAAAACCTTTGCCGGCAGGCTGGTGCGCCCGGCGGCAGTCTCGAGTACCACCGTCGTATCGGTCAGCTCCAGGATCCGGCCCTCGTGGCCTGTCACCAGAATATGCTGGCCGACGCTGTAGCGTTGCCGCAGGTAGTGTCCGCCGATCAGATTGGCGACGTACTCGCGTGCGCCGAGACTGAGCGCCAGGGCGACTGCGCCAACCAGCGCGATGCCTGCGGCTGCGGCGAGGATGACGAGAAACGTCACCTTGATGCCGATCTGCTCGGCACCGACGAGAATGGCGGTTACAAGTATCACGGCCTGGACGACGCGTCCCATCAGCTGGCGCTGCCGTTCTCCCGCACCGGCCGCCGCAGCCTCCACCACATCCCGCACCAGCCGGCTGACCAGGAATCCGGCAACGATGATGAGCAAACCGGCGAAGACCGTCGGCAGGTAGTCCACGACACGGGCGATCCACGCGGTGAAAGTATGCAGGCCGAGGACTTGCGTCGCAGCGGCGAGGAAAAACAACATCACAACCCAGAAGATGACGCTCCCGAGGACTTTTGCCGAAGCGCTGGAGAATTGCTTCGGTGCTGTCGCACGGCCGGGAACGAGTCGCACCAGGGCGCGTTCGCCCAGTTGGGTCAGGCGCACCGCGGTCGCTCGCAAGGCGTGGGCGACGATCCAGCCGAAAAACAGCAGCAGGAACGCCCCGAGAACATTCGGCAGGTAGAGTGCCAGCCGTTCCAGCGTTTGGCCAAGAACGCCGGCGAGGACATCATGCCACTGCGAGAAGACTTCCATTCGTGATCTCCATGATGTGTTTCATGGCACGGATCAGGCAGCCGCCAGCCCCGAGAAAGGATGGGCGGCGCGCAGTGCCCATTGCAAGTGCATGGTAGCAAGAAAACCGGCCGCAGCTTCGAGGCAACCGGAAAGGGACCGGGATTGCGCAAGCATGCGCACTTAGAGTGGAAACGTGGTGCATCTCCCACGTTTCCGTTACGCTCAAGACGGAGCCGCTTGAAAGGCGGCTCAGTAGTCTTTGAGTTTATGGTGGGCCCGCTGGGACTCGAACCCAGGACCAAAGGATTATGAGAAAAGACGCTCAAATAATGTCTTTTATAATCAAGGCATTATAGACAGAATTCCTTGGTGTGTAGCAAAGTGTGTAAGTGCATTGCTTTGCTATCAGGCACTTAAAGGCGGATGATAGCAGTAGCGTGGGCCTCACTGTCGCTTGCTAGGCACCCTACAAGCGCACAAAACGAACTGCTGGGTATCGCAGCATTCGGACGGGGCAAGCACAGCGTTTAACGACGTTTTTTGCGGAGTGAATCAGTCGATCGCGTCGATATCCTTAATGTTGTAGGCAACAAGGTTGTTTGCGTATTCTTCCTCAATTTCGCCGCCATCAGCCCAATCAATGCTGTAGCTAAATCGTCCTCCGATGCCGCCAAAGAATTCCCAATAGTCCTGTAGCAACCTACCTTCAACAAGACTGATACCAGCACCTTTTACTTTCACGTATTCGCCACGCTTTACAAGTTCCCACTCGTCAACTGACAAAGTGACCGAGTATTCCTCCTGACCTGCCCCCCGTAGCCATACCAACAGTCAGGAAGTCCGGTTGCAAGGTTAAAGGATTTCTTCGGTGGGTGGTATGTGCATTGCATCGGCAGCATGCTGCCGATGCAATGCGGCGAACTTGGCTGGCGGCATACG
>JAHJEO010000016.1 GCA_018825305.1 Gammaproteobacteria bacterium | reverse complement strand
CGGCGGCATTGGCGCAGGTGCTGGCAGCGCCACGGCGGCGACCGGCGGCGGCGCGACCACGGAAGCGGGGGGCGGCGCCAGCCGCGCCTCGATGCGCTCCTCCTTGTCCGCACCAAGCAGGTCGTCAAGCAGCGGCAGGTGCCAGCCCGGACTTGCCAGAAACAGGCCGTGCGCCAGCAGCGAGATCGTCAGCGCCAGCCACCAGCGCCGCCCGGCAAGTACCCCTGGGGTCGAGCCGACGGTCAGCTGCGGGGCGTCGGCCATGCCACGTCAGGCACGCACAGGGCGGAGGCCACGGCCGCCTCGCCGTCGAGCCGAACCCGGCCGTCTTCGAGGCGCAGGCGCCCGTCCAGCAGCCAGAGCGCCGCGGCGGGGTAGATCAGGTGTTCCTGCTCTAACACCCGCGCCGCCAGCCGCGCCGGGTCGTCACCCGGCTGCACTGGCACCGCCGCCTGGACGACGATGGGGCCGGCATCGAGCGTGGGCGTGACGAAATGCACCGTGCAGCCATGGATGCGCACCCCCGTCCGCAGCGCGGCTGCGTGGGTATCGAGGCCGGGAAAGGCGGGCAGCAGCGAGGGATGGATGTTGAGCATGCGTCCGACGAAACGCTCGACGAAAGCGTTGCCGAGGATGCGCATGAAGCCGGCCAGCAGCACCAGGTCCGGCGCGTGGCGCTCGATCTCGGCGCCGAGCGCCGCGTCGAAGGCATCGCGGTCGGGATAGGTCTTGTGGTCGATCACTGCGGTCGCCACGCCGCGCGCGCGGGCAAAATCGAGGCCGGCGGCATCGGGACGATTGCTGATCACCGCAGCGCAGCGCCCCGGCAGCTCGGCTTCGAGCAGCGAACGCATGTTGCTGCCGCGGCCGGAGATGAGGATGACGAAGGATTTCATCTGAGACCTGGCACGGCCAAAATCGGGAGGAACACCGCCGTCGCCATGCTCTGGATGGCTTTGACGATGGTGCGGTTGGTCTTGTCGGCGACGACGCGGGACAGCAGGTCGACATTGCCGATCATCTTGCCGAACTCGCGTTCGAAGCTGAGGTTCTGCACCGGATTCATTTCGTTGGAGAGCAGCAGCAGTTCGCCGGCGGTGTCGCGCGCATTGGCAAGCTTCCAGGCGGCGATCTCGAGGTTGCGGGCGCTGTTGTAAAGGCGTTGCGGATCAAGGTCATCGATGACAAAAAATTCGTTCCTGCCGTTGAAGGCGTCGTGCAGCATGCCGCCGAGGCCGGTGATGAAAGCGGCCACCCGGTCGCCACGGTAGTCTTCGCGCAGTGACAGCAGCACCGCCTCGGTACCGCGCTTGCCTCCGAGTTCCGCCAGCAGCCACGGCGGCGAGTTGTCGAAAATCCTTGCCAGCGCGGCCTCAGCACTCGGTTGCCCGCCCTTTTTCCACTCGCGCGGATTGCGCCGGTAGAGCTTCTCGGCCAGCAAACGCAGACCGGCGGAAACCTCGCGACGGTGAGCATCGGCGACGCGATCGATGTCGGCCTTGGCCAGTTGCGCCGGTTCGAACCGGGCCGAACCGGAACAGCCGGCCAGCATGACCAGGGCCAGCACCGCAAGCAGCAGGGCACGCATGGCGGCGATGTTACCGCAGGGCCGCACGCCGCTGGCAGCTCATTGATTCTGCGCGGCCTGGCGGTGGCGCAACCAGCCGACAAGCATGGGCATGAGCGAGAGGGCGATGATGCCGACGATGACGGCCATCAGGTTGCCCTTGACCAGCGGCAGGTTGCCGAACCAGTAGCCGGCAAGGCAAAGCGAGCCGACCCAGACCACCGCACCGATGACGTTGAAAAATGTGAAGCGCGTCGCCGTCATCTCGGCCACACCGGCGACGAAGGGGGCATAGGTACGCAGGATCGGCAGGAAGCGGGCGATCACGATGGTCTTGCCGCCGTGATGCTCGTAGAAGGAATGCGTCTTCTCGAAGGCGGCCTTGCTGAAGAAGCGCGAGTCCTCCCAGCGGAACACCTTGGGCCCGAACCAGCGTCCCACACGGAAATTGACACCGTCGCCAAGTATGGCCGCGACCATCAGCGTGGCGACCAGCAGGCAGATGTCCATGCCGCCCGTAGCGGCCAGCGCCCCGGCGACGAACAACAGCGAATCGCCGGGCAGGAATGGCGTCACCACCAGGCCCGTTTCGCAGAAGATGATGAGGAACAGGATGGCGTAGATCCAGGTGCCGTATTGCGCCACCAGCATCGTCAGGTGCTTGTCCAGATGCAGGACAAGATCGATGAACTGGGCGACGAATTGGGGCAGGAGTTCCATGGGGGGCGGAGTTTACCCCACCGCCTATAATCGTCCCTTCCCATGCCGCACATCCGCCTGCTCCCCGACCTCCTCATCAGCCAGATCGCCGCCGGCGAGGTGGTCGAGCGGCCCGCCTCGGTGCTGAAGGAACTGGTCGAGAACAGCCTCGATGCAGGCGCATCGAGAATCGACGTGCAGATCGAGGAAGGCGGCGTACGACTGATCCGTGTCGCCGACGACGGCGGCGGCATCGGCAAGGACGACCTGCCGCTGGCGCTGGCGCGGCATGCCACCAGCAAGATCGGCTCGCTCGTCGACCTCGAGCGCGTCGCCAGCTACGGTTTCCGCGGCGAGGCACTGGCCTCGATCGCTTCGGTCGCGCGCATGAGCATCGCCAGCCGGCAGGGCGGTGGCGCCCACGCCTGGAAACTCGACAACGCCAGCGGCCAGATTGCCCCGGCCGCGCTGGGTGCGGGCACGGTGATCGAGGTCGCCGACCTCTATTTCAATACGCCGGCGCGACGCAAGTTCCTCAAGTCCGAGGCCACCGAGTATGGCCACTGCGACGAGGCGCTGCGGCGCATGGCCCTGGCGCGGCCCGATGTCACCTTCACCCTGTCGCACAACAAGTCGGCGAAGCTGCGACTGGCGGCAGCCGACGGCGCCCGCCGCGCCAACGACATTCTCGGTGACGAATTCTTCGCCCATGTCCGGGCTGTTGACGTCGCCGCCGGCCCGCTGCGCCTCTCCGGCTTCGCCGCCCTGCCGGCCTATTCCAAGGCGTCGCGCGACGCCCAGTATTTCTTCGTCAATGGCCGCTTCGTCCGCGACAAGCTGCTGGTGCACGCCGCCCGCGAGGCCTATGCCGACATCCTGCACGGCGCGCGCCATCCGGCCTACTGCCTGTTCCTTGAACTCGATCCGGCGGGCGTCGACGTCAACGTCCATCCGGCCAAGACCGAGGTCAGGTTCCGCGATGGCCGCGGCATCCATCAGTTTGTCTTCCACGCCCTGCAGCGCGCCCTGGCGCAGCCCATCGGCGCGGCATCCGCGGCCGTGCAATCGACGGCGCCCGCAACCGCCGCAGTGGACTATCCCGCCTATCGCCAGGCCGGGCTGGCCGTGACCGAGGCGGCAACGCGCCCCTACCTCGATTTCGTCCGAACCGCATTCGACACTGCCGCCGTGCCGCTACCGCCGACTTTTTACGGGAACGCGGGCGGCGTGCCGCCGCTGGGTTACGCCATCGCCCAGCTTCACGGCATCTACGTACTGGCACAGAACGAGGCCGGCCTGGTGCTGGTCGACATGCACGCCGCCCACGAGCGCATCCTCTACGAAAAGCTCAAGAACGCCATCGACGCCGGGCCACCGGCCAGTCAGCCGCTGCTGATCCCGCTGCTGATGTCCACCAGCGCCATCGAACTCGCCACTGCCGCCGAACATGGCGCCACGCTCGAACGACTGGGCTTCGAGGTCGGCGGCGCCGGGCCACAGCAGCTTGCCGTGCGCGCGGCGCCGGCGCTGGTGGCGGGCGGCGACATCGCCAGCCTGCTGCGCGCGCTGCTGGCCGACCTGCGAGAACAACCCGCCAGCCGCGTGCTCGAAGCACACCGCAACGAGCTGCTTGCCACCATGGCCTGCCACGGCGCAGTGCGCGCCCATCGGAGCCTCACGCTGCCCGAGATGAACGCCCTGCTGCGCCAGATGGAGGCCACCGAGCGCGCCGACCAGTGCAACCACGGCCGCCCGACCTGGGTGCAGCTGTCGATGGCCGAACTCGACAGGCTGTTCATGCGCGGCAAATGAGGCTGCTGCCGCCCGCCATCCTCCTCGCCGGGCCGACGGCCAGCGGCAAGACGGCACTCGCGCTGGGCGCTGCCGCACGCTTTCCAATCGAGATCGTCAGTGTCGATTCGGCGCAGGTATTCATCGACATGGATATCGGCTCCGCCAAGCCGGATGCCGAAACCCTGGACCGTGTCCCGCACCACCTGATCGACCTCATCACCCCGGAACAGCGCTACTCGGTGGCGAACTTCCGCGCCGACGCACTGCGGGCGATGGCGGAGATCACCGCCCGCGGCAATATTCCGCTGCTGACGGGCGGCACCATGCTCTATTTCAAGGCGCTGCGCGAAGGCCTGGCCGACCTGCCCCAGGCCGATGCAGCGCTGCGCGCCCGGATCGATGCCGAGGCCGCCGAACACGGCTGGCCGGCACTGCATGCCGAACTCGCGCGCAGCGACCCGGCCACCGCGACGCGCCTCAAGCCAAACGACGCCCAGCGCATCCAGCGTGCGATCGAGGTCACCCGGCTGAGCGGCCGCCCGCTGGGAGATTTCTTCGCCGAGCAGGCGGCCCGGTCGCCGGCAGCCCTGCCCTATCGCCTGCTGCCGCTGGCGCTGTTTCCATCCGACCGCGCCTGGCTGCACCAACGCATCGCGCAGCGATTCGACGAAATGCTGGCCGCCGGGCTGGTCGGCGAGGTCGAGGGCCTGCAGGCCAAGTATCGTCTGGATACCGACCTGCCCTCGATGCGCAGCGTCGGCTACCGGCAGGTGTGGGAGATGCTCGAAGGCCGCCTGCCGGCCACCGCAATGCGCGATCGCGGCGTGTTCGCCACGCGCCAGTTCGCCAAGCGGCAAATCACCTGGCTGCGCTCGATGCCCGACATGGAATTGATCGATTGCCTCGACGCCCGGCTCGACGCAGGAATATTCAATAGAATCGAAGCCTTTCTCGCCGCACCCGCAACACCGTCGCCTGCATGAGTCCTACAGCTGCCCCCCAGGAAAACCTCGACGACTACACCATCACCTTCCAGCGTGAGATCGTCTTTTACCTGCACCAGCTGATCAGCGATGGCGACCGCATCAGCGTCATGTTCAACGAGGGGCGTGACACCCTGCTCACCGTCCTGCTCGACGTCGATGAGGCCGGCAACCGCCTGATCTTTGACTGGGGCGGCAGCGAGGACGGCAACCGCCGCTTTCTTAGAAGCGAGCGCAACATCTTCGTCGCCAGCCCGCATGGCATTCGCAACCAGTTCGTCACCGGGCCGGCACGAGAAGTCAGCTACCGCAAGCGGCGCGCCTTCGCCGTCGCCCTGCCCGACAAATACATCCGCCTGCAGCGGCGCGAGTTTTTCCGCCTGGTGCTGCCGATGATGCGTCGCCCGCCCTGTCGCGTCCTGCTGGGGCCGCCGGGGGAGGAGCAGGAGCATCTGTTCTCGGTCATCGACATCGGGGTCGGCGGCGTCGGACTCGAGTCATCGGTGACCTCGCTGCCGCTGGAAATCGGCCAGATTCTTCCCGGTGCCATAATCGACCTCAAGGGGCCATCGGTGCTGCGGCTGGATCTCGAAGTGCGCTACCTCGGCCAGCTGACCCGTGGCATCCATCAGGTCGGCCACATCGGTTGCCGCTTCGCCAGGCTTTCCCCCGCGCAGGAACACGAGTTGCAGAAGTTCATCACGCAGGTGCAACGCGAGGAGCGCGCCAAGCTCGGTTGAGTCCGGCCCGCCAGCCCCCGGCCCCTTCCTCGCGGAAGGGGAGGCTGTCGGCTCGCTACGCTCGTACGTTACGGGCGGCTACGTGGTTCCTGCGGGTGGGGTCGCACGCCCCGCGTGCTCCGGTTAGTGCATTGCCTTGGGGTGGCCCGGCGGCAATGCCTGAACCTGAAACCCCCTAAACAATCACGGTCTGCGCCTGCCCGGGCTGGGTGGCTTCGATACGACCGATGGCCATCACGCGCTCACCAGCAGCGGCGAGGAATTCCATCGCCCGACCGGCGTGTTCTTCCGCCACCACCACCACCATGCCGATGCCGCAGTTGAAGACGCGGTGCATCTCGGCATCGGCGACATTGCCCTCGCGCTGCAGCCACTGGAACAGCGGCGGCAGCGTCCAGGCCTGGCGGTCGATGACGGCGGTGAGGCCATCGCGCAGAATGCGCGGGATGTTGTCGGTAAGGCCGCCGCCGGTGATGTGGGCCATGCCCTTGACCGGCAGCGCCTGCATCAGCGCCAGCAGCGGCTTCACATAGATGCGGGTCGGCGCGATGATGGCGTCGGCAAGGGTCTGGGTGCCGCCGTCGCCGAAGGGCTTGCCGACATCGGCGTTGCCCCGTTCGAGGATGCGGCGAATCAGCGAGTAGCCGTTGGAGTGCGCGCCCGACGACGCCAGGCCGAGTACCACATCGCCCGGGGCGATACGCGAGCCGTCGATGATCGCGTCCTTCTCAACCACGCCGACGGCGAAGCCGGCGAGGTCGTATTCGCCGGCCGGATACATGCCGGGCATCTCGGCGGTCTCGCCGCCGATCAAGGCACAGCCGGAAAGCTCGCAGCCCTTGGCAATGCCTTCGACCACCTGGGCCGCAGTATCGACATGCAGCTTGCCGCAGGCGAAGTAGTCGAGGAAGAACAGCGGCTCGGCGCCCTGCACCAGGATGTCGTTGACGCTCATCGCCACCAGATCCTGGCCGATCGTCTCGTGGCGGTTCCACTCGAAGGCCAGTTTGAGCTTGGTGCCGACGCCGTCGGTGCCGGCCACCAGCACCGGCTGGCTGTACTTGCGCGAAATCTCGAACAGCGCACCGAAGCCGCCGATGCCGGCGAGCACTTCGGGACGCATGGTGCGCCTGGCGGCCGGCTTGATGCGCTCGACGAGTTCGTCGCCGGCATCGATGTCGACACCGGCGGATCGGTAGGTGAGTTGGCTAGGGGATTCGCTCACGGCGTGGTCACTCGGTTGAAGTCCAGCGAGGGGACGGCTAAAGTACGGGTCTTGGCCGCCGTTTGACTACGGCGGCCGCGCCCGCGGGCAATAGCCGCGCAGAAGCCACAAATTCTACCGGAAATGCCCCTGACCCCCGACCGCCTGCAAGCCGCCTTCTGGATCGCCTTCGCGCTGGCCTGCGCCTGGCTGCTGTCCATCCTCGGCCCCATCCTGACGCCCTTCATGCTGGCCGGCATCCTCGCCTACATCTGGAGTCCCGTCGTCGGTCGGCTGCAACGGCTGGGCCTGCCGCGCATCGTCGGCGTGCTGGTAGTGCTGCTGGCGATGATCGGCCTGCTCGCGGCGCTGGCGCTGATCCTGCTGCCCCTGCTGATCGGCGAGGCCAACCAGCTGGCGGGCCGGCTGCCCGACGCGCTGACACTCGCCAACGAAAAGCTGCTGGTCTGGCTGCAACAGAACTTCGATATCCAGCTGAAGCTCGATCCGGCGTCGATCCGCCAGATCATCGGCGACAACATGGATTCCGTGCAAGTCGTGTTGCAAAAAATCTACCACTCGGTCAAGGTCGGCGGCAGCGCCCTTATCGCCTTCGCGGCCATGCTGGTGCTGGTGCCGGTGGCGATGTTCTATCTGCTGCTCGACTGGGACAAGCTGCTCGATCGCGCCGGCCAGCTGCCGCCGCGCCGCTGGCACGGCAAGATCGTCGAACTGGCGCACGCCGTCGATGCCGTGCTGTCGGAATACCTGCGCGGCCAGGTGCTGGTGATGGTGATCCTCGCCATCTATTACAGCCTGGCGCTGTGGATCGCCGGTCTGCCCTCGGCGGTTTCGGTCGGCGTACTGACCGGCATGCTGATTTTCATCCCCTACCTCGGCTTTGCCACCGGCATGCTGCTGGCGCTGCTGGTGGCGGCGCTGCAGTTCCAGGGCGTGACGCCCATCGTCGCGGTGTTGATCGTCTTCGGCATCGGCCAGGCGCTGGAAAGCATGGTGCTGACGCCCTACCTCGTCGGCGACCGCATCGGCCTGCACCCGCTGGCAGTCATCTTCGCCCTGATGGCCTTCGGCCAGCTGTTCGGCTTCTTCGGCATCCTGCTGGCGCTGCCGGCCTCGGCCGCGCTGCTGGTCGGCTTGCGCGAACTCAAACGCCAGTACGTCGGCAGCGACTTCTACCAGGGGCCGCCGGCATGACGCAGATGCTGCTCGACCTGCGCCCCAAGCAGGCGCCGACGCTCGACAATTTCGTCGCCGGCGCCAACGCCGAACTCATGGCACGGCTGCGCGGGCTGGCCAGCGTCGGCAGCTTTGACGCGGTTTTCCTCTGGGGGCCGCCCGGCAGCGGCCGCAGCCACCTGCTTGCCGCCACGGCCCGACTGGCCGACCGGCAGCGCGCCGTCACCCACCTGCAGGCGGATCAAGTCAACGCTGGCGGCGAGGAGATCCCCGCGCCGCCGGGCGGTCTGGTGGTGATCGAGGATGTCGAGAACCTGTCGGATGCGGCACAGATCGCGCTGTTCCGCCTGTTCAATGCCGCCCGCATGGTCGGGCTGGCGATCCTGCTCTCGGGCGAAGCCGCACCGGCACAACTGCGATTGCGCGAGGACCTGCGCACCCGCATTGGTCAGGGCCTGATCTTCGAGGTCAAGCCCCTCAGCGACGAGGAAAAGTCATCCGCCCTGCGCCGCCATGCCCTGTTGCGCGGCATGCGCATGGACGACGGCCTGGTCAACTACCTGCTGCGCCACGGCCGCCGTGACCTGCCCTCGCTGATGGCCGTGCTCGACGGCCTCGACCGCGCCACGCTCGAGCGCAAACGCCACGCCACCCTGCCGCTGCTGCGCGAGGTGATGCAACTGCAACTGGAAAAGACCGAAGATGAAACTCGCCCTGTTTGACCTCGACAACACACTGCTTTCCGGCGACTCGGATTTCGAGTGGGCGCAGTTCCTGATCTCCAAAGGGGTGCTCGACCGCGAAGTCCATGAGGCGAAGAACCAGGAGTTCTACGACCACTACAAGGCCGGCACCCTCGACATCCATGCCTTCCTCGACTTCCAGCTGGCGCCACTCGCCCGTCATGCGCGCGCCGAGCTCGACGTCTGGCACGATGAATTCATGGCCGAGCGCATCCGACCGATGATGACGGAAACGGCACGCGCCCTGGTCAAGAGCCATCTCGACGCCGGAGACATTTGCGCCGTCGTAACCGCCACCAACAGCTTCGTCACCGGGCCGATCTGCCGCGAGTTCGGCATCGCCCACCTGGTGGCAACGGTTCCGGCGCAACAGGATGGCAGCTTCACCGGCCAGCCACGCGGCACGCCCGCCTTCAAGGCCGGCAAGATCGAGCGCGTCGACGCCTGGCTGGAATCGCTCGGCCTGTGGTGGGGAGCCTTCGAATCCAGCCACTTCTACAGTGATTCGCACAACGACCTGCCGTTGCTCGAGCGCGTGACCGTGCCGGTCGCGGTCGACCCGGACGAAACGCTGCGCGCCCGCGCGCTGGCCGCCGGCTGGCCCGTCATCAGCCTGCGCGGCTGATGTGCCGGCCATCGGATAGAATGGCCGCCTTTCCGCCGCACCCATTCGAACGATCCGCATGATTCGCAAGCTGCTGCGCCGCGTCTTCCGTCGCGGCGAGGCCTCGCCCCACAGGGCCGAAACCATCTCCGTCGACAAACACGGCATCCGCCGCGAGCAGGTCTCGTCGGTGGCCCGACGCGTTTGCGAAACCTTGCAGGATGCCGGCCACAAGGCCTACATCGTCGGCGGCGCCGTGCGCGATCACATCGCCGGCATCGTCCCCAAGGACTACGACGTCGCCACCAGCGCCACGCCCGACCAGGTGCACCGCCTGTTCCGCCGCTCGCGCATCATCGGCCGCCGCTTCCAGATCGTGCACGTGATGCAGGGGCAGGAAACCATCGAGGTCTCGACCTTCCGCGCCGCCCACGATGCCGATACCGTCAAGGATGCCCACGGCCGCGTGCTGCGCGACAACGTCTGGGGCTCGATCGAGGAAGACGCCGACCGCCGCGACTTCACCATCAACGCCCTCTACTACGATCCGACGGCGCAGACGGTGCTCGACTTCCACCGTGGCGTGCAGGACGTTCAGCGCAAAACCCTGCGCATGATCGGCGATCCGCGCGCACGCTACCGCGAAGACCCGGTGCGCATGCTGCGCGCCGTGCGCCTCTCGGCCAAGCTCGGCCTGCGCCTCGACCCGCAGGTGCAGGCACCGATCCGCGAGATGGCCGACCTGATCGACAACGTACCCTCGGCGCGCGTCTTCGACGAAATGCTCAAGCTGCTGTTCTCGGGCCACGCCATCGATTGCGTCAGGCGCCTGCGCGAGGACGGCCTTCACCACGGCCTGCTGCCGCTGCTCGACGTGATCCTGGAACAGCCCTTGGGCGAGAAGTTCGTCATGGCATCGCTGGCCAGCACCGACGCCCGCGTGCGCGCCGACAAGCCGGTGTCGCCGAGCTTCCTTTTCGCCACCTTGCTCTGGCACGAAGTGCTCGCCAACTGGGAAGCCCGCAAGAAGGATGGCCAGGTGTCGCAGCCGGCGCTCTACGAGGCGATGGACGAAGTGCTCGATCGGCAGGCCGCCAAGCTCGCCATCACTAAGCGCATCGTCGGCGACGTCAAGGAAATCTGGGCGCTGCAGCCGCGCTTCGAAAAGCGCGCCGGCAAGGCGCCCTACCGCATGATCGAGCAGCCAAGGCTGCGCGCCGCCTACGACTTCCTGCTGCTGCGCGCCGAAAGCGGCGAAGCGCCGCAGGAACTCGCCGACTGGTGGACGGAATTCCAGGACGCGAACCACGAACAACGCGCAGAGATGCTGCAGCCCGACACCGGGCCGACGAAACGGCGGCGCAGCCGCGGCCGCAAAAAAGTCGGCGATGGCGGCACGGCGACTGGCGGATCGTCTTCGGCCGACTGAGTCGGTACGCCGTAGCGCCAGCGCCGACTTTTCCATGCAGCGAGCCTACATCGCCCTCGGAGCCAACCTTGGCAACCCGGTGGCAACCCTCGACGAAGCCATCGATGCGCTGGTCCCGCTGCGCGGATCGATCTTCCTCGCCATGTCCTCGCTCTACCGCACCGCACCGGTCGGACTGAAGCGCCAGCCCGATTTCATCAATGCCGTGGTCGCCATCAAGACGCACTTGAGTCCGCGCGACCTGCTCGACGAACTCTTCGCACTGGAGGCCCGTTTCGGTCGCACGCGCGATCCCGACGGCATTCGCAATGCTCCGCGCACGCTCGACCTCGACCTGCTGCTGCATGGCGACGCCGTGCTTGACGAACCGGGCCTGACCCTGCCGCACCCGCGCATGCACGAGCGCGCCTTCGTGCTTAAGCCCTTGCTCGAAATCGCGCCCGATGTCGAAATCCCCGGTCACGGTCGCGCGACAGATCTGCTGGCGCGCTGCGCCGACCAGCGCATCCACCGGCTCGAACGCCGTAGCGTCGAGACATGAACGCGCGCCGACCATCTCGCAGCCGGCTTGTGTATCCTTGACGCCATGAACTTCATCACCCCGGCATCGCCATGACGTATCTCGCCGCCAACAAGCCGATCACCCTGCCCGAACTGGCGCGGATGAAAAAAGACGGCGACAGGATCGCCATGCTCACCGGCTACGACGCCAGTTTTGCCGCGCTCGAAGACCGCTGCGGCGTCGATGTGATCCTCGTCGGCGATTCGCTCGGCAACGTGTTGCAGGGCAAGACATCGACGCTGCCGGTGACCATGGAACACATGGTCTATCACACCGACTGCGTCGGCCACATCGTCGCGCGTGCGATGGTGGTGGCCGACATGCCCTTCGGCAGCTATCAGGAATCGAAGGAGCAGGCCATGCGCAATGCCGTTCGCCTGCTCGCCGCCGGCGCCGAAATGGTCAAGCTCGAGGGCGGCGCGGTGATGGCCGAGACGGTGCATTTCCTGGTGGAGCGCGGCGTGCCGGTCTGCGCCCACATCGGCCTCACGCCGCAGTCGGTGCACGCGCTCGGCGGCTATCGCGTGCAGGGCCGCGGCGAGGAAGGTGCGGCGCGCATGAAGGCCGATGCCGCCGCGCTGGAGCAAGCCGGTGCCGCACTCATGGTTCTCGAAATGGTGCCGGCCGCACTCGCCGCCGACATCACCCGAAGCCTCGCCGCCTGCGCCACCATCGGCATCGGCGCCGGCAAGGATTGCGACGGCCAGGTGCTGGTCCTGCACGACATGCTCGGCGTCTATCCCGGCAAGAAGGGCCGCTTCGTCCGCGACTTCATGGTTGACGCGCAGAGCATCGACGGCGCCGTCGTCGCCTACGTCAAGGCAGTCAAGGACGGCAGCTTCCCCGCGCCGGAACACTGTTACTGAAGGTTCCGTCTCACGCATGCGCATCCATTCGACCATCGCCAGCCTGCGTGCCGCCCTCGACGACGGCGGCCGTGTCGCGCTGGTGCCCACCATGGGCAACCTGCATGAGGGCCACATCACTCTGATGACGCAGGCGCGCAGCCAGGCCGACACGGTGGTGGCCACCATTTTCGTGAACCGCCTGCAGTTCCGCCCCGGCGAGGATTTCGAAAGCTATCCGCGCACCTTCGGTGACGACTGCGAGATGCTGGCACAGGCACATGTCGACCACCTGTTCGCCCCGACCGAGGCCGAGATCTATCCGCAGCCGCAGGGCTATCACGTCGAGCCGCCGCCCGAGCAGGCCGGCATCCTCGACGGCGAATTCCGCCCCGGCCACTTCCGCGGCGTCGCCACGGTGGTGATGAAGCTGTTCCAGATCGTCCAGCCCGACATCGCGCTGTTCGGCAAGAAGGACTACCAGCAGTTGATGATCATTCGCAACATGGCGCGCGATCTCAACCTGGCCGTAGAAATCGGCGCCGGCGAAACCGTGCGGGCAGCCGACGGCCTGGCCCTGTCTTCGCGCAACGGCTACCTCGGCGAGGCCGAACGGACCGAAGCGCCGCGACTGTTCCGCCTTCTGACCAAGGTAGTAGAGGAGATTCGTGCCGGAAATCGCAATTTCGCCGGGCTGGAACGCGAGGCCATGGAAGAACTTGCCCGCCACGACTGGGTTCCCGACTATGTTGCAGTGCGTAAAAGAATTGATCTACAATTACCAACCGCTCACGATTCCGGGCTGGTGATTCTGGCGGCGGCGCGTCTGGGCCGCACACGCCTGATCGACAACCTGGAAGTTTAGGATCCGGCGATGCGCTCAGGCCGGCAGGATCCAGCAGCGTCAAGGTGGGGTTTGCCGCAAGCCATGGCAGCCCTGTTTGTTGATGCCTTTGCCTGAGAAAGGATCGACCATGCAACGCATGATGCTCAAATCCAAACTTCACCGCGTGACGGTGACGCAAGCCGAACTCCACTACGAAGGCTCCTGCGCCATCGACGAAGACCTGCTCGACGCTGCCGACATCAAGCCCTACCAGCAGATCGAGATCTGGAACATCAATAACGGCGACCGCTTCACCACCTACGCCATCACGGCCGAGCGTGGCTCCGGCACCATCTCCGTCAATGGCGCGGCAGCGCGACTGGCCTCGCCAGGCGACCTGATCATCATCGCCACCTTCGCCATGTACAACGAAATCGAACTCGCCAAGTTCGAGCCGGACCTCGTTTACGTCGATGCGAAGAACCGCATCACCCATCACAGCCGGAAGATTCCGTCACAGGCTGCGGCGTAGTCGCCGTAGCGCCAGCGCCGACTTTTCCGCTTCGTTGCGAAGCCCGTCTGGAATATCCAGGCGGGCTTTTTTCATGTGTGGACTCGATGGGTTACCCGGATAAGCAAGCCGGGCAGCAGCACCGGAAGGCCGAAAAGCCCCCCCTCGCTGCGGGGAAAACCGCCTCAAGTAATCCGCGGCGGTGCCGATAGGCAACGTGGCCGTGCCTCCGCGCGTGCCAGCAATCCGGTTGGAGAGAATATGGACGTCACGACCCTCGCTTCCATCGCCACGGCGATGTCACAGGAAAAGACCGCAACTGCGGTGCAGACGGCCGTTCTGAAAAAAGCGCTGGATGTTCAGGCGCAAGGCGCGCTGCAGCTATTGCAGGCCGCGACCCAGTCGATGCAGGCGACCAACAACCCGCCGCATCTGGGCAACAACGTCAATATTTTTGCCTAGCCCGCCGCTCAGCCGCGTGCCGGATTGATGATCCCCAGCACGCTAGCCTGGTTGGCGTTGTAGAGCGCCAGCGCCTGCATCGCCGCCTGCTGGCGGACAGTGTTGCGACTCAGACTCCCTGATTCCTGGGCGTAATCGGTGTCGGCGATCCGGCTCTTTGCCGCCGCCAGGTTCTCGTAGGTTCCGGAGAGGTTGGCCAGGGTCGAGTTCAGCCCCGCCTGCACCGCCCCGATCTCGGCCCGCATGCCATTCACGCTGCCGAGCGCCCCGTCCAGCGCATGGATCGCGCTTGCCGCGCCCGCCACGGATGTCACGTCGACAGCTGCAACGCCCAAGGCCTGCGGCGTGCCGTTGCCGATGGCCAGCGGCCGCGTGTCGCCGGCATTGACGCCCGCCTGCACTGAGCCGTTGAAGCTGCCATCGAGCAGCTTGCGGCCATTGAACTGCGTGGTTTCCGCCAACTGCCCCAAGCCCTGCTGCAACTGGTTGATCTCCGCCTGCAGGGCCTGCCGGTCTGACGCGCTGTTGCTGCCGTTGGCCGCCTGAATCGCCAGCTCGCGCATGCGCTGCAGCGACTCGGTCGCCTGGCCGAGCGCACCCTCCGCCGTACTGGTCAGCGAAAGCCCGTCGTAAACATTGCGGATCGCCTGCTTGTCCGACCGCAGTTGCGCCTCCATCGCCGAGGCGATGGCCAGGCCGGCCGCGTCGTCCTTCGCCGAATTGATGCGCGAAGCCGTCGAAAGGCGCGCCAGCGACTTGGCCAGTTCGGTCTGCGCGGTATCGAGGCTATTGGGGGATATGGCACCAATCATGGTCGTCTCCTTTCGCTAACTGATTGAATCCTAGACCGTTCCGACCGAAAAACAAAGCGGCCGGCGCTTCACCACGAAATAACCCGCTAAAGATTTGGCGCCGCGTTCCGATAAATGGCATGTCGACGGAGCCTTCCGTCATTAAACCGGCGACGGCGCCAGCCAACGAGCGAAGCAGCCGACGAGGAAACCCTCTCTAAGGAGACTGAAAAATGGCACAGGTAATCAACACCAACATCCCGTCGCTGAACGCCCAGCGCAACCTCAACACCAGCCAGTCGACCCTGGCCACCTCGCTGCAGCGCCTCTCCTCCGGCCTGCGCATCAACAGCGCCAAGGACGACGCCGCGGGCCTCGCCATTGCCGACCGCATGAGCTCCCAGATTCGCGGCCTCAACCAGGCCGTGCGCAACGCCAACGACGGCATCTCCCTGGCGCAGACAGCCGAAGGCGCGCTGGGCGAGACCAACAACATCCTGCAGCGCGTGCGCGAACTGTCCATCCAGTCGTCCAACGCCACCAACTCCGCTTCCGACCGCCTGGCCCTGCAGTCCGAAGTCAACCAGCTGATCTCGGAACTCGACCGCATCTCCAACACCACGTCGTTCAACGGCCTCAAGCTGCTCGACGGCTCCTTCAGCGCCCAGAGCTTCCAGGTCGGTGCCGAGGCGAACCAGACGATTTCCGTTTCGGTGTCGGGTGCCAACTCGTCGACCCTGGGCATCAACAAGGCGAGCGCCAACAATACGACGCAAGGCATCCAAGTCGCCACCAGTGGTTCGTCCGTTGGTTTGAGCAGCACCGCTTTCAACGTGGCGTCGGCGCATTCGACTACCGCCTCCGCTGCATTGGGCACCTTGATCGCCGACCAGACCATCAACGTCATCAGCTCGACCGGCAACGTTGCCCCGGTGGCGATCAGCGCTGCCAACAACAATCGCGACGCGGCCGCCATCGCCAGCGCGCTCAATGCGGTCAATGGCGTCTCCGCCTTTGCATCAGCCAATTCCGGTGCCTTCACCCTGACCGCGGCGCCGACTGCCGTCAATACCGGTGACACCGTGTCCTTCACGCTGGCCACCGGCGACGGCGGCACCAGCCAGGCGATCAGCTTTACCGTGGCCGATTCCAGCGATTTCGTCAATGAGTTCAATACCGCGGTTTCGACCGCCGTCGGCCAGATCAACACCACCAACAGCGATACCGATCTGTCCTACGACGCGACCTCGAAGACCATCACCAGCGCCAGCGGTAAGAACATCGGCATCCAGAACTACGATGTCGTCGATAACGCCCAATTCACCATCAATACTTTCGTTAATGACGGATCAGAAACCGTTTCTTTCACCATGGTTGGCTCATCAGGTTTCAGCTTTGCGGCCACTGGCTCTCAGGCAGGTGATGCCGCCGCATTGCTTGCAGACATGGTGGGTGACGGCAACTTCGGTACAACTTTTACCGCAGCTTTGAATGCGGCCGGTACAGGCGTCGTAGTCACCGGTTTGGCTGGCCAGGCCAGTCTTGCAATCGCCTCAGTTGCAGGCAGCGTCGGAAACGCCGGATTTACTGTCGCTTCGGCAAACGGGGGTACAACCATTGCCACAGCCGTGCTACTCGAAGGTGCGACTGACAATACTACGATTACTCCAGCTACGCTCGAAACCAGCGATCTGACCTTTGCCGGCACGACCATCGGCGAAACCGGCCACGCTACGCTGGGTGATTCGATGATCAAGACCGGTTCGGTGACGGTACTGGTCGAGCCCGGCTTCAACATCCAGTCGTCGGTGGCCTTTGCCGCTGACAGCATCCTCAATGCGGCGGCCAATACCAATGCCACGCTGACCGCCGGTTCCGGCCAAGGCGACATCTCCGGCGGCAACTATGTGGCCGGACAAATCCTGACGATCAACGGCACCGTGTCCCAAGCCGTCACAATCGCCGAGAATTCCTCCGCCAAGGAAATTGCCGCCCTCGTCAATGCCGTTTCTGACCAGACCGGCGTGCAGGCGACTGCCCGCACCACCGCCACCATCTCCAACCTCTCGGCGAATGGCGTGGTGTCTTTCAACCTCTACGGCTCCAACACCGCCGCCCAGGCGATCTCGGCCAACGTCACCACCACCGACCTCTCCGAACTGGCCAGCGCCATCAACAGCCAGACCGGCAAGACCGGCATCGTCGCCACGCTCGATATCACCAAGACCCAGATCAGCCTGCTCCAGGCCAATGGAGAGGATATCGGCATCGAGAATTTCACCCACTCCGCCACCGCCACGGCCACCATGCGCGTCACCGGCCTAGCCGGCACCACCGCCGTCACCCTCTCGGAGGGCACCGGCATCGCCACCGACTCCACCGTCGTTGGCGGCGCCGTCGAGTTCAAGTCGACAGCCGGTTACTTCAGCGCCCAGTCGAATGTGGCAGCCGCGAACGGTGGTCTTTTCTCCGGTGCGGCCAACCTGCTGCAGGCCAGTGAGAACAGGACGGTTAATAGCATCGACGTTAGCTCGGTCACCGGCGCCAACGCCGCGATCGACATCGTCGATGGCGCCCTGGCCCGAATCAACAGCATCCGCGCCGATCTGGGCGCGATCCAGAACCGCTTCGGCTCGACCATCTCGAACCTGACGACGACGGCCGAGAACATCACCGCCGCCCGCTCGCGGATCCAGGATGCCGACTTCGCCTCGGAGACGGCCAACCTGACCCGCTCGCAGATCCTGCAGCAGGCCGGTGTGGCGATGCTGGCACAGGCCAACGCCCTGCCGAACCAGGTGCTGACCCTCCTCCGCGGTTAATCGGAAAAGGGATAGCCACTGGTCAATGATGATGGCGGGGCAACCCGCCATCATCTAAGGCAAGGAGAAAAGCCATGACAATCACGATCGGAAATTCCGGCACCCAGACGCCGCTGCCGGCCGCCCCGCAGGGTGAGCCGGCGCCGGTGGCACGGACGCCGGTGGTCGTGCCCGAGCCCGTTCCGCAACAACAGCAACCGAGCCGAGAGCAGGTTCAAATGGCGATGGAGGCAGTGAAGCAGATGATCGAGACCTCCGCGCCGAACAGCCTGCAGTTTTCTATCGACGACGACACCGGCAAGACCATCGTCCGCGTCAGCGATGCCCAGACCGGCGAGATGATTCGCCAGATTCCCTCCAAGGAATTGCTGGAAATCGCCCGCTCGCTCGACAGGATGCAGGGCCTGCTGTTGCATCAGAAGGCGTAGGCACACCGCAGCAAGACTGAAAGGCCCGCGCCGGCAGCTTGCCGGCGCGGGCCTTTTGCTTTATTGGCTTCACCCAAAAAGTCGGCGCTGGCGGAGCGGCGGTTGGCGATACCTCAGCAGACGCCCGGCGGCCAGGAAAGGCCGAGCGCATCGGCCACGCTGCCAAGTCGCTTGTCGCGCGTAAGCAGCAGGGAGGCGTCAAGGGCGCAGGCAGCAAGAAGGTGAACATCCACATAACCGATACCCCGGCCCATCAACTGCCGCCGCTCGATGAAGAGCAGCGCTTCGCCATCGGTCGCAGAGCGGGCGTGAGGTAGCGACTGCAAGAGTCCAAGTACGGTCCCCCGATTGGCCAGATTGCCGCACGCCAGTTCCCCGATCACCCAGGGATGTACGCATACCTGCCCGGATTCAAGCAACGGCGCCAACCGGGTGTCGGTACCCCGCAGATGATCGATCCATACTGAGGTATCAACAAGAATCACGGAACATCCTCGCGCCGCCGTGGAACGTCATCGAGCCGCGGCTCGGTTCCTGCCAGCTTGGCCAGCCGGCGCGCACTTTCCCGTTGAATCAGCGCATTGAGGGCCTCCCGCATGAGCGCGCTGCGCTCCTGCAATCCGCTCAAATCTTGCGCGCGGGCGATCATTTCATCGTCAATATTGATGGTGGCACGCATGGATTGGCTCCGGGCTTGAAATGGCCTCCATCTTAACACCAGAAATAGCACCAATCAGTGCGCCCTTATGGTGACAAGAGGCGCTATAGCCCACATCCGGCAAGCCTTGCCGCCCCACCATCGCTTTTTGCCGCCCGCGACGCGCTTAATGCGGCAAACAGCAATCCCTTTCCATCCCTGCTCATCGCCAAAGACCACTGGCACGCTAGCTGCTATACGTCCGTCAAGCAACAAACTTTAGCGCATCCGCTGTCTTTTTTCGGATGCACACCGGTCGGACGGAAAGGAGCCAGCAATGCCCCAGGTAATCAATACCAATATCTCGTCGCTGAACGCCCAGCGCAACCTGAATACCTCGCAGGGTGCGCTGGCGACGTCGCTGCAGCGACTCTCCTCCGGCCTGCGCATCAACAGCGCCAAGGACGACGCCGCCGGCATGGCCATCGCCGACCGCATGAGCTCGCAGGTGCGCGGCCTCAACCAGGCCACCCGCAACGCCAACGACGGCATTTCACTGGCGCAGATCGCCGAGGGTGCGTTGGGCGAGACCAACAACATCCTGCAGCGCATCCGCGAACTGGCCATCCAGTCCGCCAACGCCACCAACTCCGCTTCCGACCGCCTGGCCCTGCAGTCTGAAGTCAATCAGCTGATCTCGGAACTCGACCGCATCGCCACCACCACCTCCTTCAACGGCCTGAAGCTGCTGGACGGCAACTTCGTGGCGCAGAACTTCCAGGTCGGCGCCGAAGCCAACCAGACGATCTCGGTCTCCGTATCCGGGGCCGATTCGCAGACGCTGGGCATCAACAAGCAGACCGCGAACAACACGACCCAGGGCATTCAGGTGGCGACGAGCGGGTCGAGCGCGGCGATGAGCACGACGGCACTGGGTAGCGCCGCTGCCGGAGCCACTGCCTCGGCAGCGATTGGCGCCCTTATTGGTGACCAGAGCATCCTGATTACCCGCCCTGACGGCACTACAGCCCCAGCCATCGCGATCAATGCGGCTTCCAGCAACCGCGACGCGGCTGCCATTGCCACCGCATTGAACAATGCCACAGGAGTGACGGCGTTTGCCTCGGCAAATAGCGCCGCATTCGATATTTCGTCCCTCTCATCCCTGCAGAACGGCGACACAGTCACCTTCAGCCTGGTCACGGGCGACGGTGGCCCCGCGACGACAGTCAGCCTCACCTACAACAGCACCACCTTTGCCGCCGACTTCGATACGGCCATGGCCGCGGCCGTCAGCACGCTCAACGGACCTAGCGGCACCGACCTGGCCTACACCGCAGGCACAAACACGATTACCAGCGCCAGCGGCGTCAATCTGGCCATCAACGCCTTTGACTCGGTCGACAATTCTCGAGGCAGCTTCGGCGGAACCTACACAGGATGGGGAGCGGGTGACGTAATCGCCTTCAACATCAGCGACGGCACGAATACCACTGTTGTATCACTTACTGCAACCGGCGTCGCAGCCACCGATGCGGATGCAATCTGGGCGGACGTTGTAACCGAAGCAAACACGACCAACTCGACAACCCTGGTCCCCGGCGCAGTGACCAGCGTAACGTACGGCAACATCACCATCGCACGCAGCGGCAATGGCTTTACCTTCCAGGGCGCGGCAAACTCGACGGTTACCCTGAGCGGATTGGCCGACAACAATGGCGGTGGTGGTGGCGTGGCTGCCACGATGAATATCACGACCAACGGCGCTGCCAACGGCACGACCGTCGCTGGCGCGGCGGCCTCTGGAACCCTGGCCATCGGCGACACCGTCACCTTCACCCCACTGGCTGACGAAACCGCGACCATCGCCTTCGCTGGTCAAACCGTGACCGAGACGGGCGGCGCCGGCGATGAAGCCGCGGTGAAGACCGGCAATGTCATCGTGCTGCTTGATCCCGGCTACAACATCCAGTCGGATGAAGTCATCGCCACCAGCATCTTCAATGCCGCTGCCAACACCAATACGACCTTGACCGCCGGCGCCGGCCTCGCCGACACCACCGGCGGCAACTACGTCGCCGCCCAGGACCTGACGATCAACGGCACAATCTCCAAGGCGGTCACGATCGCCGAGAATTCCTCAGCCAAGGAAATCGCAGCCCTGGTCAATGCCGTCGCCGACCAGACCGGCGTGCAGGCCACCGCCCGCACCACGGCGACGATCTCCAACCTATCCACCGCCGGCGTGGTGTCCTTCAACCTCAACGGCAAGGACATCTCGGCCAACATCACGCCCACCGACCTGACGGAACTGGCCGGCGCCATCAACTCCAAGACCGGCGCCACCGGCATCGTCGCCACCCTGGACATCACCAAGACCCGCATCGACCTGCTGCACGCCAGCGGCGAGGACATCAAGATTCAGGATTTCACCCACTCCGCCACGGCAACCGCCAGCATGCGCGTCACCGGCCTTGGCGGCACCCAGTATGTGACCCTCTCCGAGGGCACCGGCATCGCCACCGACTCGACCGTGGTTGGCGGCGAAGTCGAATTCAAGTCGGTAGCAGGCTATTTCAGCCTGAAGAGCTCGATTGCCGCCACGGCGGGTGGGCTGTTCCTCGGTCAGCCGGCCGAACTCCAGGCCAGCGTCAAGCAGACGCTCAATTCGGTGGACATCAGCACCGTCACCGGCGCCAACCGCGCCATCGACATTGCCGACGGTGCGCTGGCGCGCATCAACAGCATCCGCGCCGACCTTGGTGCGGTGCAAAACCGCTTCCAGTCGACCATCTCGAACCTGACCACGACGGCGGAAAACCTGACCGCCGCCCGCTCGCGGATCCAGGATGCCGATTTTGCGGCGGAAACGGCAGCGCTGACCCGCGCCCAGATCCTGCAGCAGGCTGGCGTGGCGATGCTGGCCCAGGCCAATGCCCTGCCCAACCAGGTGCTGCAGCTGCTGCAGCGCTGATCCCGCAAGGACCGCGGAACCACCCGCGCTCCGGCGCGGGTTTGTTTTTGGCCGGCTTTTTTCTTATTCTGCGGATAATTCAGGAAAAGTCGGCGCTGGCGGAACGGCGGCAGCCGGCGCGGCGCGGCATGGAACGCATCCTGCTCTACAGATTTGACGGGATCGGCCGTTAGATGGATTAACCAAGGACTCTGGATCATGGCTGGAATTTCTTCGTTAGGCATCGGATCGGGGCTCGACCTCAACGGCTTGGTGAGCAAGCTGATGGAGGCCGAGCGCCTGCCGCTGACCGCCCTGGACAAGAAAGAGGTCGATTTCCAGGCCAAGCTGACGGCCTACGGCACCCTGAAGGGCGCCTACGCGAGCTTCCAGACCGCTGCGGCCGGTCTTTCCTCGACGAGCAAGTTCAATACGACCAAGGCCAGCGTGGCGGATGCGACGGTGGTTTCGGCCACGACCAGCAGCATTGCCAGGCCCGGCAGCCATTCGATCGAAGTGAGCACGCTTGCGCAGAGCCACAAGATCGCCTCGAGCGCTTTCGAGGACCCGGCATCGAGCGTCGGCACCGGCACGCTGACCATCGACTTCGGCACCTATGCCGCCGGCCCGCCCAAGAGTTTCGCCGTCAATGCCGACAAGACCTCGACGGCAATCACCATCGACAGCACGAACAACTCGCTGGCGGGCATCCGCGACGCCATCAACGGTGCCGACGCCGGCGTGACGGCCAGCATCCTCAACGATGGCACCGGCTACCGGCTGGTGCTGTCGGGCGACGACAGCGGCGCGGCCAACTCGCTGCGGGTACTGGTGAGCAACGACGGTGCCGGCAGCAACGTCGATACGCTCGGGCTTTCGCAGCTGGCCTACGACCCGACGGCCGACGCGGGCAGCGGCAAGAATCTCGAGCAGAAGCTGGCAGCCCAGAACGCCGCGCTCAGCATCGATGGCATCGCCGTCAGCAAGAGCACCAACCTCATCGGCGACGCCATTACCGGCGTGACGCTGAACCTGCTGAAGACGAACGCCGGCAGCCCGACCACCCTGACCGTCGAGCGCGACACCAGCGGCGTCAAATCTGCCGTCGAAGGCTTCGTCACCGCCTACAACGAGTTGACCGCGACGGCCAAGGAACTGGGCGGCTACGACTTCAAGACACAGAAAGGCGGGCTGCTGCTGGGCGACTCCACCTTGCGCGGCATGGAAAGCCAGATGCGCAACATCCTGACCCAGCGGCTGGACTATGCCGACGGCGGGGTGCAGTCGCTGTCCGACATCGGCGTCAGCTTCCAGCGCGACGGCACCCTGTCGCTCGACAGCACCAAGCTCGACGGCGTGCTGGCCGACACGACAAAAAACATCGCCCCCCTGTTCGCGACGATGGGCGTACCGAGCGACAGCCTGGTGAGCTATGCGGGTTCTTCGAGCAACACGCAGCCCGGTCGTTTTGGCGTCAACATCACGCAGATCGCCACGCGCGGCAGCGCCGTCGGCAGCGCGGCGCTGGTGGACGGCGACACCACGATCAACGCCAGCAACAACACGCTGACGCTCAAGCTCAACGGCGTATCGACGACGATCACGCTCAATAACGGCGACTACACGCGTGACGAGCTGGTGGCGGAGCTGCAATCGCGGATCAACAGCGACAGTTCCTACAAGGCGCTGGGCCACAAGGCTTCGGTCGCCCACGCCAACGGGGTGCTCACGCTGACCTCGACGATCTACGGTTCCTCGTCGAGCATTCTGGTGACCGGCGGCAGCGCCGCCGCCACGCTGTTCGGCTCGACCGTCAGCACCACCGGCGTCAATGTCGCGGGGGAAATCGGCGGCAGCGCCGCCACCGGCACCGGGCAGCTGCTGACCGGCACGAGCGCCGCCAGCGGCCTGCAGTTGCTGATCGAGGGCGGCAGCACCGGCGCGCGCGGCACGGTGGGCTTTTCGCGCGGCATCGCCTGGCAACTCGAGCAGGCCATCACCGGCATGCTCGACGACGATGGCACGCTGGCAAGCCGCACCGACGGCATCGACCGGTCGATCGAGGACATCGCGTCGCGTCGCGCCACGATGGAACGCCGCCTCGAAGGCATCGAGGCGCGCTATCGCAAGCAGTTCGCGGCGCTGGATGGCCTGATCGCCTCGATGCAGCAAACCTCGGAATACCTCACGCAGCAACTGGCCAACCTGCCAAGTTCGTCCAGCAACACGTAATCCCAGGAGAATCTGATGTTCCAGACCATGAGCAGCGCAAAAGCCGCCTACGGCAAGGTAGGCCTGGATATGAGTGTCGAGACGGCCAGCCCGCACAAGCTGGTTCTCATGCTTTATGACGGCGCGCTGCTCGCGCTGGCCTCGGCCGGCACCCAGTTGAAAAGCGGCGACAAGATGGCCATGAGCGAATCTATTCTCAAGGCCAGTTCGATCATCGGCCAAGGCTTGCGCGACAGCCTCGATGCCAAGGTGGGCGGCGAACTCGCGGTGCGACTGACTGCGCTTTACGACTACATGTGCGTCAGGCTGCAGCTGGCGAATATTCGGGGCGATCAGGCGGCAATCAACGAGGTTGTCGGCTTGCTCCACGAACTGCGTGGCGCCTGGGAAGAAATAGGCAAAGATCAGACTGCAGTTCCCCCGAGCAAGGCGGCCGCCTGATGGCTACCATGCTGCCGATGCCTTCCCAGATCGAAACCTACAAGGAAATGAGCGCGCTTTCGGCCCGCATGGTCGAGGCGGCGCGGCTGCAGGACTGGGAGGCCCTGGTCTCCCTGGAGCAAAGCGTCGCGGCACTGCGCGACACTCTGGCAAGCGAGGACGAGCCAAACGCTTCGCTGGTTGCGGGTGACAAGGCGCTCAAGGCCGCGATCATCCAGCGCATCCTCGATGACGATGCCGAGATTCGCCGCCATACCGAGCCGTGGATGGAGAATGTGCGGCAGTTTCTCGGCAGCACGCACAAGCGCAAGGAAGTCGAGCGCGCCTACGGCGCCGCCGGCTGAGCATGGGTGGCGCCGCTCGCCACCATGACCGCCCGCCTCGCCCCTGATTTCCGGGGCCAGCCATGGCACTGATCCCCCCCGATGTCGGCCTGCAGCTAAAGGCACAAGCGGAATCGATGTTGCATCCGGTTTCGCCGGTGCGGCCGATTCCGGCCGACCTGCCTGACCTTCAGCTCGGCCAGAACTTCACGGCCCGCATCCACGAGGTGCTGCCGGAAAACACCTACAAGGCCATGGTGGCCGGCAAGCTGCTGACGCTGCAGTTGCCGGAAGGCGCCAAGGCAGGCGACGTGCTGGAACTGGTGGTGGTCGACCGCAGCGCACGGGTGGTCATCGCCCAGCTCGCACCGAAAGCGGCGGCAGAAGGCACGCCCGCCACCTATCAGTTTTCGCGGCTTTCGCCAGCGGGTCAGATGATCGGCAAGCTGCTGGTGCCCGAGGGCGAGACACCGACACCGGCACCACTCAACCGCGGCCAGCCGTTGCTGCGGGCGCCCCCGGCTGCGGCACAGGAACTCTTGCCCGCCCTGAAAACTGCGGTTGCGCAAAGCGGGCTGTTCTACGAATCGCACCAGGCGCAGTGGGTCAGCGGCAAGATGCCGCTTGCCAACCTGCTGCATGAGCCGCAAGGCCGCCTCTCGGCGCCCGATCTGCTTGCGGCGCACCGCATTGCGCCGGACCAGACGGCGGCCCGTGCTGCGGCTCTGGCGGCTTCCATACCCCGTGCCACGGGCGTCACGGCCTTGCTCAGCAGCTTGTTCGGCACGCCGGAGGCCGCGGCACCGCCCCCTCCGGCATCAGGCGCCGTGTCGCCAGCGCCGACTTTTTCGCCGGGGCAGTCGGTGCCCGAAGAGCTACGGCCGCTGGTACAACAGCAACTGGAAGCGGCGGCCGGTCAGCGCATGTTGTGGCATGGCGAAGTCTGGCCGGGGCAGAACATGGACTGGCAGATCGAATACGAGAAGCCGGACGGCGAAGGCAGTGCCGCTGACGAAGAAGCCGGCCGCTGGAACACCACGCTGTCGCTGACCACGCCGCGCCTGGGCCGCATCGATGCCACACTGCAACTGACTCCCGCCGGCGTGCGCATCGCGCTGGCAACGCCGTATGGTGCCAGCGCGGCGGACCTGCGCGACGAAACGCCGGCGCTGGCGGCCGCACTCAATGAAGCGGGCCTGAAATTGCTGGGCATGCAGGTCAAACATGAGCCCGAGCCGTAACAAGGATGAGCGCTCGCTGGCGGTAGCCCTGGCCTATGCGCCGGGAGACGCCGCGCCGCGCGTGGTGGCCAAGGGTCGCGGCCTGATCGCCGACGAGATCATCGCGCGGGCACGCGAACATGGCGTGTTCGTGCACGAGTCACCGGAGCTGGTTACCCTGCTGGCGCAGGTCGATCTCGACGACCGCATCCCCCCCGCGCTTTACGTCGCGGTAGCCGAGTTGCTGGCCTGGCTCTACCGGGTTGAACGCAAGGGCATCACTGGCCCTGACTGACCACGCCCGGTGCGACCGGTGCGACATCGACGTTGGGTCATGCTGCTAGAATCGCGTTTCCGGCGTCAGGTCAAATGAACCAACAGCAAACCCTTCCCGTTGAGTCGCCATCGGCACCCGAGCTGCTCGAACCAGGCGACTATAGCCAGTACCTGCTGAGCACCAGGAATGAAATCCTGTTTGTTCTACGCGCCCTGCTGCCCGACGCTGCGCGCATCACGGTCTATTTCAACGAAGGCCGCGACTTTCTGCTGACCACGCTGGTGGCCATCGAGGAAGACACGATCATTCTCGATTACGGCAGCGACGCCGCCATGAACCGCAAAGCGCTGGAAGCGGACAAGCTGTTCTGCGCGACGCAACTCGAGAATGTGAAAATCCAGTTCATCCTGCGCGGGCTGGCCGAGGTGGACTACGAGGGGCGCCCGGCGTTCCGGGCGGCTTTTCCGGACACGGTGTTGCGACTGCAGCGGCGCGAGTTCTTCCGCCTGACGGTGCCGATTGCCCGCCCGCTGCGCTGCATCGTGCCTTATGAAAAGGACGACGGCAGCCGCGGCCAGCTCGAGGTTAAGGTGATGGACATCAGTGGTGGCGGCCTGGCGATCATGTCGCCGCCCGACGACATCGGCTTTCAGGCCGGCACCGAATTCCCGAACTGCCGCCTCGAGCTACCGGAAGTCGGCATCATTGTCGCCACGCTCAGGGTCTGCAACCTCTTCGAGCTGACGCTGCGCAACGGCTCCAACGTCAAGCGCGCCGGTTGCCAGTTCAAGACCATGCCCGGCCCCATGCTGACGCTGGTGCAACGCTACATCATCAAGGTCGAGCGCGAGCGCAAGGCACGCGAAACGGGGATGAACTGAGCGTACCCGCCGGCGGCCTTTCTGCCCGCCCCGCTGCCCGCCATGATCGGCCTACCGTTTCCTGGCCTCGGCATAAAGCGGCAGCACCTGCGGCAGCTGGCGTTCGATTTTCTGGATACGGTTCTTTCCCGAGGGATGCGTCGACAACCACTGCGGCGGTGATCCCCGGCTGGCCGCTGCCATCTTCTGCCAGAGGGTGACGGCGGCGCGCGGGTCATAGCCGGCACGTGCCGCCAGTTCGAGGCCAACCACGTCGGCTTCGCTTTCATCGTCGCGCGAGAACTTGAGCGACAGCATATCGCCGCCAATCTGGAATGCGCCGGCGTACTTGCCGCCTCCGATCATCTCACCCAGCAGGCTGGCACCGAGTTGGGTGAGTTCGCTTTTGGCGATGCGCTCGCGCGCGTGTTCGCGCAGGGCGTGGGCAATCTCGTGGCCCATGACCATCGCCACTTCGGCGTCGGTAAGCTTGAGCCCGTCGAGAATGCCGCTGTAGAAAACGATCTTGCCGCCAGGCATGCAGAAGGCGTTAATCTGCTTCGAACCAATCAGATTCACCTCCCAACGCCACTGGCCGGCACGCGGATTCCAGCGGACGGCAAAGGGAATGATGTCTTTTGCGATCCCGCGCAAGCGCCGCACTTGCGGATGGTCATCCGGAGCCAGCGTTCTCGAGGCCGCCGCCTGCCGCGTGAGTTCGTCGTACTGGCGGGACGCGCTGCCCTCGAGCGGACCGGCGGGGACCAGTTTGCGCAGGGCCGAGGGCCTGCCAACTTCGACCTGGGCACGAACCGCCAGCGGCGCCGAAACGAAAACGGCCACCAAGGTGGCCGCCAGCATGGCACGAAACATCGCGAACATCACACCTGCATGTTCATGATGTCCTGATAGGCAGACACCAGCTTGTTCCTGACCTGGACCATCTGTTGGAACGAGAGGTTGGCCTTCTGCAGGTTGATCATAACGTCCTGCAGGTTGACATCGCTCTGGCCGGACGCGAAATCCTTGGTCATCTGCTGGGCCTGCTGCTGGGCCTGGCCGACCTGGTCGATGGCGGATTTGAGTGCCTGGGAGAAATCGACGCCAGCGGCATCCTGCCCCCCCCCGATCCGGTCCGCCGGCCGGCCTTGGGCGACACCAGCCGCCGAGCGCAGCTCGGACAGCATTTGTTCAACGTTGCGGGTATCGATCGCCATGGCTGGGTGTCAATGAATATACCGGTTTACCAATAGCAAACGATATGCCAACGCCGCCATCTTGGCAATCATTCTTCGACTTATTCCTCCGGCGGCAGGTGGCCTTCGTCCCGATACTGCGCCAGTTTGTACCGCAAGGTGCGCTCCGAGATGCCCAGCAGTTCGACGGCTTTCTTGCGCGAACCGCCAACCTTGGCCAGTGTTTCGAGGATGTGGGCGCGCTCAAGATCCTTCATGTTGGCGGGCGAAACGGCCGCCCCCCCCGTATTGGCGGGCACCGGCGGCTGCGGCAGAAAAGTCGGCGCTGGCGCCACGGCAATGCCGGCCGGGATCGCCGCGGGGACGGGCGCGCCCGTTTCCAGCATCAGTTGCGGGGCGTCTATGGTCTCTCCGGGGGCGAGAATGGCCGCCCGCTGAATGACGTTTTCCAGTTCCCGCACGTTGCCCGGCCAGGCATGGGCGGCAATTATTGCCTCGGCCACCGGCGCCAGTCGGGCGACCTTGCCCAGCCGCTGACCGTGCAGCACACAGAAATGGCGCGCCAGCGGCACGATGTCGGCGGGCCGTTCGCGCAGGCTGGGAATCTGCAGGGGAAAGACGTTGAGGCGGTAATAGAGGTCTTCGCGGAAACGGCCGGCCTTGACCTCGGCCGCCATGTCGCGGTTGGAGGTGGCGATGACACGCAGGTCGACCGCCACCGGCTTCTTGCCGCCGACCCGCTCTACCTCGCGCTCCTGCAATACGCGCAGCAGCTTGGCCTGCAGGGCCATCGGCATTTCGGAAATCTCGTCGAGCAGCAGGGTGCCACCGCTGGCCTGCTCGAACTTGCCGGCCTGGGCAGCCTGCGCCCCGGTGAAGGCGCCGCGTTCGTGGCCGAACAGCGTGGCCTCGAGCAGGGTGTCGGGGATGGCCGCACAGTTGATGGCGACGAAGGGGCCGCCCTTGCGCTGGGACTGGTCATGGATGTAGCGCGCGAACACTTCCTTGCCGGTGCCGGACTCGCCCGTGAGCAGCACGGTCGCATCGGTCCGGGCAACCCGGGCGGCGAGCAGCAGCAGGTCGCGCGTCTTGGGGTCGGCGGCGATGACGCCCTCGGCCTCGGGCGGCTGGGTGGCGTAGCGCGCGATCTGGTCGAGCAGCGCACGCGGCTCAAACGGCTTGAGCATGAAATCACAGGCACCGCCTCGCATGGCAGCTACCGCCTTGTCGACGTCGCCGAAAGCTGTCATCAGCAGCACCGGTAACGTCGGCTCGCGCTTGCGGATCTCGGCCAGCAATTCGAGGCCATCCATCGGCGCCATGCGCAGGTCGGAGATCACCATGCTGAAGCGGCCGCGCCCCAGCAGCGCCAGGGCAGCCGGGCCGTCGGCGGCACCGCTGGCATGGTGGCCGGCGGCATCCAGGGTGACCAGCAACGCGTCACGCAGGGCGTGATCGTCCTCGACCACCAGCAGTTTGAGGTGTTTAGCCATTATCGGTGTCCGGTGAGTCTGCAGTTTCGCTTGCAAGGGGCAGCGTCAGCATGAATTCGGTGCCGCAGCCGGGTTCGGAGCGAACATCGATGCTGCCGCCGTGGGCGCGGGCCACGCCGCGGGCGATCGCCAGCCCCAATCCGGTACCTTCGGCCCGGGTGGTAAAAAACGGCTCGAACATGCGGGAAAGTGTGTCGGCGGCAATGCCACGGCCGTTGTCGCGCACGGCCAGTAGCAGTTGGTCACCTTCCCGCTGTGCGCTCAAGGCAATTTCGCCGCCGGCATCGACAGCCTGCAGCGCATTCTCGAGCAGGCTGGTCAGGGCGCCGACCAGCGCCTTGCGGTTGCCGCTGGCGCGCTCGCCGCCAGCATCGGCGGCAACGACGAAGTCGATGCCGCGGGTTCGCGCCAGCGGTTCGAAGGTGTGGCGCAATTCGGCGACCAGGTCCGCCACGACGAATGCCTCGCGCCCCAGGACCTCGCCACGGGCGAACATCAGCGTATCGTGGATCAACCGTTCCAGCGCTTTGAGGCGCTCGACGGTCTTTTGCGCGATGCTGATGCGGCTGGCTTCGGCCAATCCCGGCAGTTCCAGGTTGCCGGCGTACAGCAGCGCAGCGGCCAGCGGCGTGCGAAGCTGATGGGCAAGCTGCGCCGCCATCTCGCCCATCGCCGCCAGCCGCTCGTTGCGCTCGGCCTGCACCCGCAGCCGGTGGGTTTCGGTGACATCGTGCAGCAGCACTATGCGCCCGCCGGCCGAATCGAGCGGCGTAACGGTGACGGCCAGGCGCTTGTCGGTCAGCGCATACTCGCCCGGTGTATCCGTAGGCGACAGATGCCGCTCTTCGATCTGCGGCCAGGCAAGCAGCGACAGATCGGCGCCGAAAACATTCTCCGCTGCCGGATTGGCCTGCACCGTGCGGCCCTCGGCATCGAGCAGGATGACGCCGGCCGGCAGGGCATCGAGCAGGTGCGAAAGTCGCTCAGTCAGCGCCGCCTTTTCCTGATATTGTTGCCGCAGCGCGCCGTTTGCCGCGGCCAGTTCCGCTGTGAGCGTCGCCACTTGGGCCTGCAGACCGGCATAGGCCGACGACAACTCCTCCGAGGCCTGGCTGAATATCCGAAAGGCCTCGGCGAGACCCGCCTGATCGAGGGCGGGCGCAAGCGGGGTGGCGTCGACAGGGGTTTCCGGACTTTTCATTCCACCCGGATGATGGCAGATACACACCACCCGAACATGGGTCGAAATGGCGGCAATATTTGCCGCTTCTTGCCGGAACCGCTCTTGCTAGTGCAAGCCACAATCCGGCAGCGGCTCAACCGGGCTTGATAATCAACGAATTATGGCTACTGCGGAACAGACCAGCGCGTCCCCTCTCACCATCGAGGCATTCAGCCGCCTGCAGCCTCGCCAGAAACTGGCGGCGATGCTGGTGCTGGCTTTCGCCATTGCCCTGCTTGTCGGGTCCTGGCTGTGGACCAAGGAACCGCCTTACTCGGTGCTCTTCGCCAACCTGTCGGAAAAGGACGGTGGGCAGATCATCGCCGCGCTGCAGCAGCAGAACGTGCCCTACAAGTACTCCGAAGGCGGTGGCGCGATCCTGGTGCCCGGCACCATGGTGCATGACGCAAGACTGCGCCTGGCCTCGCAGGGCCTGCCGCGCGGCGGCCTGGTCGGCTTCGAGCTGATGGAAAACCAGAAGCTGGGAATCAGCCAGTTCGCCGAGCAGATCAACTACCAGCGCGGCCTTGAAGGCGAACTGGCGCGCTCGATCCAGTCGCTCGCCGCGGTGCGCGGCGCGCGGGTGCATCTGGCCATTCCCAAGCAGACCGCATTCCTCCGCGACGAGCAGAAGCCCTCAGCCTCGGTGCTGGTCAATCTGTACGCCGGCCGCACGCTGGAGCCGGCGCAGGTGGCAGGCATCGTGCATCTGGTGTCGGCCTCCGTACCGCAGCTGAACCCGGCATACATCAGCGTCATCGACCAGGACGGCAACCTGATATCGCAGCAGCAGGACAGCCTCAAGAACGCCGGCCTCGACCCGACGCAACTGCGGTTCGTGCGCGAAATCGAGCAGGCCTACATCAAGCGCATCGAGGAAATCCTCACGCCGATGATCGGTGCCGGCAACGTCCGCGCGCGGGTCACCGCTGACGTCGATTTCTCGCAAAGCGAACAGGTGGCCGAGACCTATCGGCCCAACCCCAACCCCGATACCGCAATTCGCAGCCTGCAGACCGCCGAAACCGCCACCAACTCGCCGGATGCCGTCGGCGTGCCCGGCGCTCTCACCAACCAGCCGCCGGTACCAGCCACCGCACCGCTGACGACGCCCGCTGCACCCGGCACCCCGGGGGCGACCGCCGCGACCGCGAACAAGCTGCCGCTCAACTTCTCGAAGAACGCGACAACCAATTTCGAGGTGGACAAGACCGTGCGCCATACCAAAGGCGCACCGGGCAGCATTCGCCGCATGTCGGTCGCGGTGGTGGTCAATCACAAGCGCCTGATCGACAAGGACGGCAAACCGGGCAAGGCCGTGCCGCTCACCGCGGCCGAGATCAAGCAGGTCACGGACATAGTGCGGGAGGCGATGGGTTTCTCGCAGGCGCGCGGCGATACCCTCAACGTCGCCAATGCGCCCTTCACGCCGCCCGAAAAGGAAGTCATACCCGACTCTCCGATCTGGAAAGACCCGCAACTGCTGGCACTGCTCAAGGAGTTGGGCAAGTACCTGATCTTCGGCGTGATCGCCTGGCTGACCTGGACCCGGTTGCTGAGGCCGTTGTTCGACCGGCTCGCCACCATGGTGCCGCCGCCGGTGGTAGGGCCATCCGAAGTGGAACGCGAGATGGCCAACGACACCGAGCACCGCATGAGCTACGATCACAAGCTGGCCAGCGCGCGGGAAATGGCCAAGCAGGATCCGAAAATGATGGCGAATATGATCAAGGAATGGGTCGGTGGCAGCGAGCAACAAGGCTGAAGACGGCGTCGAAAAAAGCGCCATGCTGCTGCTGACGCTCGGTGAAAACGAGGCGGCGGAGATCCTCAAGCACCTCGGGCCGAAAGAGGTGCAGAAACTCGGCCACGCCATGGCCGCCCTGAAGACCGTGCCGCGCGAAAGGGTCGAGCCGATTCTCGACGAGATCACCCACAATGCGGCCAAGGGCTCGCCGTTGTCGGTCGACGAAAACGTCATCAAGGCCATGCTGACCAAGGCGCTCGGCGACGACAAGGCCGCCAACCTGATCGCCCGCATCATGCAGGGCGGCGACACGGCCGGCATCGAGGGCCTGAAATGGATGGACGCAGCGACGGTGGCCGACCTGATCAAGAACGAACATCCGCAGATCATCGCGACCATCCTCGTCCACCTCGACTACGACCATGCCGGGGAGATCCTCAAGCTTTTCACCGAACGCCTGCGTAACGACGTGATCCTGCGGATCGCCACGCTCGACGGCGTTCAGCCGGTCGCCATCATGGAGCTGAATGAGGCGATGAAGCGCCTCTTGGCCGGTGCCTCGGGCAACGTCAAGAAGGCGGCGATGGGTGGCGTGCGCCACGCAGCCGAGGTCCTCAACTTCGTTGGTCAGGCGGTGGAAACCTCGGTGGTCGACAACGTGCGTGAATACGATCCGGAACTCGCGCAGAAAATCATGGACGAGATGTTCGTCTTCGAGAACCTGCTGGACATCGACGACCGCGGCATCCAGCTGCTGTTACGCGAGGTGCAGTCCGACTCGCTGATCCTCGCCCTGAAAGGCGCGCCGCCGGAGTTGCGCGAGAAGATATTCAAGAACATGTCGCAGCGCGCCGCCGAAATGCTGCGGGAAGACCTCGAAGCCAAGGGGCCGGTGCGTCTGTCCGAAGTCGAAAACGAGCAGAAGGAAATTCTCAAGATCGCCCGCCGCCTGGCCGACGAAGGGCAGATCGTGCTCGGCGGCAAGGGTGGCGAAGACCAGATGATCTGAGCCCGGCCCCATGTCAAATCTAACTGCCTGGGAACGCTGGGAACTGGCCGCCTTCGACGGAACTGAAAAACCGGCCGCCAACACGGCTGCAGCCGCAGCTCCCAAGGAGCAAGCGCCGGCCCCCGCCGTCAAGCTACCCACCGTCGAGGAAGTCGAAAACATTCGCGAGCAGGCACGACAGGAAGGTTACAAGGAGGGGCAGACCCAGGCGCGCGACGAAGCGCAGCGTCTGGCCAAAGCGGCCGGAAAACTCGATGCGGCGTTCAAAGGCCTTGAGGATGAGATCGCCGAGGAGCTGCTGGCGCTGGCTGTGGAAATCGCGCGACAGGTGGCACGGGCCGAATTGTCGGCCCAGCCAGCCGTCCTGCTCAATGCGATCCGCGAGGCGCTGGCCTTGCTGCCACACCAGCATGCAGCAATTTTCCTCAACCCCGAGGACGCCTCGCTGGCCCGCTCCTATCTGGGAGATCAACTCACCCACGCCGGCCATCGCATCCACGAAGACCCCAAGCTCCAGCGCGGCGACTGCGTGGTGGAGTCCGGCGGCAGCCATATCGACGCCACCGTCGCCACGCGCTGGCGGCGCGTGCTTGACGGGTTGGGTCTGGATGCCGCCTGGCAACCGGCCGAAACGCCATGAGCACAAGCCAGGCGATCTGGTGCCAGCATCTGGCGGCCTGTCGCCGGCAAGTGGCGGATGCCGAAGTATTTGAACTCTCCGGCCGCCTCACCCGCATCAACGGACTGGTAATGGAAGCCGCCGGCCTCAAACTGCCACTAGGATCGGGGTGTCGCATCCAGGCGCCTGGTGGCGGCACGGTCGAAGCCGAAGTGGTCGGGTTTTCCGGCGAAAAGCTGTTCATGATGCCAACCGAGGACGTCTACGGCCTTGCGCCCGGTGCCAGCGTGACGCCACTCGAACCGCCGCCGTCACCGCCGCGCTTCCGCGTCGAGCACATTCCGCTACGACGACTGCTCGACCGCGCCAAGCACCTCCCGGTTGGCGACCAGTTGCTCGGCCGCGTGGTCGATGGCAACGGCAAGCCACTTGATACGCTAGGCCCGCTTGATGCCAAGCTCACCCGTTCGCTGGTCAGCCGGCCGGTGAACCCGCTGCTGCGGGCACCGATCGACCAGACCCTCGATGTCGGCATCCGCGCCATCAATTCACTGCTCACCGTTGGCCGTGGCCAGCGCCTGGGCCTGTTCGCCGGATCGGGCGTAGGCAAGAGCGTATTGCTCGGCATGATGGCGCGCTATACCGCAGCCGACATCATCGTCGTCGGCCTGATCGGTGAGCGCGGTCGCGAAGTGAAGGAGTTCATCGAGCTCAACCTCGGCCGCGACGGACTCGCGCGCTCCGTGGTCGTGGCTGCGCCGGCCGACGTCAGCCCGCTGATGCGACTGCAGGGCGCAGCGTATGCCACCACGGTTGCCGAACAGTTCCGCGACCAAGGCAAGCACGTCCTGCTGATCATGGATTCGCTGACGCGCTACGCCATGGCCCAGCGTGAAATCGCACTGGCGATCGGCGAGCCGCCGGTCACACGCGGTTATCCCCCTTCGGTGTTCGCGCGGCTGCCGCAACTGGTGGAGCGCGCCGGCAACGGCCCCGACCGGGGCGGATCCATCACGGCCTTCTACACCGTGCTGGCCGAGGGCGATGACCAGCAGGATCCGATTGCCGATGCGGCAAGGGCCATTCTCGATGGCCATATCGTGCTGTCGCGCAGCCTCGCCGACGCCGGCCACTATCCCGCGATCGACATCGAGCAGTCCATCTCTCGCGCCATGACGAACCTGATTCAGGCCGGCCATCTCGACCAGGTGCGCACATTCAGGCAACTCTATTCGCGCTACCAGCGTGCTCGCGACCTGCTTGCTGTAGGCGCCTATGCCAAGGGATCGGATCCCCTACTCGATCGCGCCATCGCACTGCAGCCGCTGATGGAGGCTTTTCTGCAGCAGGGTATCGGCGAGCGCGCGAGCGCAAGCGACAGCCTCGCCCAGCTCGATGTCCTGTTCCAGCAGGCGTAGAATGAATTGGCCGGCGGTTTCGGCGCCGAGTTCCCATGAGCAAGTTTCCACTCAAACCCCTTCTCGATCTGTCGCAGCTGCGTCTCGACGAGGCGACGCGGCGGCTGGGTGAGTTGATTACCGGCGAGCAACAGGCGGAACAGCGTTTGCAGATGCTGGTCGAATACCGGGCCGAATATCACACGCGCTTTCTCGAGGCCGCCAGGAACGGGCTGGGCCGCGATAGCTGGCAGAATTACCAGTCTTTTCTCGGCCGGCTTGATGCCGCCATCGACCAGGCCGGCACCATGGCGGAAGCCAGCAAGCAGCGCACGGCGGAAGGCAAGGAGGAATGGATTGCCAAACGCGGCCGGGTAAAGGCCTTCGATACCCTCGAGCAGCGCCACCGTTCCCGGCTCGATCAGGCCGAGTTGCGGCGGGAGCAGAAAGCGCTGGACGAGCACTCGTCCCGCCGCGCCAGCCAGAAAGAAATAGAGTAGGCATGGGCCTTGCATTGGGGTGACCGACACGTCACGTCCCGAACAGGATCCATTCATGCCCGAGCTCGCCCTTACACCCTCGCCGGCGGCCACAGCAAACATCGCAGCCGTCGCCGGCGGCTCCACTGCTGCCGGGGACGCCGCAACCGATACGGCGACGCAAGGCTCGCCCTTCGCTACCCTGTTGCAGGAACAGCTTGCTGCCCAGATCCTCGTACCCGTTCAGGAATTTGTGGGGCTCCCCGCCGCGGAGCCGGCGGCGGATGCGCCCGCAGATGCCATCCTGCCGTTGTTGCTTGGCCTTGCTGCTCAATCGCAATCACAATTGTTATCGCCCGCCCATACCGATCCGCGACTCGCCGCACAAGCTGAAGCGGTCATTGATTCGATCGAAGATGCGTCGCAGTTGCCGACGCTTGCCGACCGGACCGCAGCCGACCCGGGCATTGCCGATCCATCCACCGCGATTCCTCTGGCATTGCCCGCGATCGAGGCCCGACCGGGCTTGCCGCAGGAAAAAGTCGGCACCAGCGACACGCCGCAGCAGCGGTCGACGGCAACAACCGCCGTCAAGGCTTCGGCAATTCTTGCCGCGGCTGCCGACGTCGGCAACGGTATGCCGTCCGCCGCCGCAACCAAGAGGGTCGAAGAGGCGCTACTCGGGGTCGCGTCGGACCATGCGGCACCCCGCGCCGAAATGCTGCCGCACGTCGCCGCTGCATCATCCCGCATGACCGACCCGGCGGCACGCATCGATGCGCCGCTGGGCACCCGGCAATGGGACGGCGAATTCGCCAACCGCCTCGTCTGGATGGCCGGCAGGCAGGAGCAGCGTGCCGATCTGGTGCTGAATCCGCCGCAACTCGGACGGATCGAGGTCTCGTTGTCGGTCAGCGGCGACCAGGCGACAGCCATCTTCACCTCGGCCAGCGCCACGGTAAGGGATGCCATCGAGAACGCGCTGCCGCGCCTGCGCGAGACACTGGCGGAGTCCGGCATCAACCTGGGGCAGGCGCAAGTCGGCGCCGAGTCGCACCAGCAATCGCCGGCACGGGATGAAAACGGGGATAATCGCGGCAAAGGCTTGGTCGCGGGCCAGGACGCCCGGGGTGGCGCTACCGGATTCGCGCCAAACCCGGCATCGGCCTGGTCGAACAGCGGTCGCGGAATGGTCGACGTCTTTGTGTGATTCCGGCATGAGCCGGGTCTATTGGATCGGAGAACACTGAATGTCAGATGCAAAAAAGGCCGAGACCGCTGAAGGCGCCGAGGCGCCCGCGCCGAAAAAGAAGAAACTGCTGCTTTTCATCATCATCGGCATCGTCGTGCTGGTGCTGGGCGGTGGTGGTGCAGCCTTCTTCCTGCTGAAGAAGAGCAGCCACGACGACGAAGCGGTTGATGGCGAAGAAACATCCAAGGTCCAGAAGTCGGGCCGGGCAAAGAAGGATGACAAGGAATCTCCTCCCGTATTCGTCAAGCTCGACCCCTTCACGGTGAAATTGCAGTCCGAGGCCGGCGAGAACTACCTGCAGACGACGCCGGAATTGCGCGTGCTTGATGCGGCGGTCGGCGAAAGGATCAAGCAGTACATGCCGGAAATCCGCCACCGGGTGCTGTTGATCCTGTCGGCGAGAAATCCTGCCGATGTGGCCAATCCGCTGGGCGTGCAGAAGCTTGCGAACGAAATCCGCGTCGTCATCAATCGCATCATCGACGGCCCCAAGGAAAGCGGCAAGAGCAAGAAGAAAGGCGGGAACGACTCCGCGGCAGAGGCGCCGGACGACGCCGATCCCGACGACTCGGTGCAGGCCGTGCTGTTCACTTCATTCATCGTGCAGTAATCGCTTCACACAGGGCATGAGCCAGGAATTTCTCTCCCAGGAAGAGGTCGACGCCCTGCTCAAGGGCGTCACCGGCGAGGCCGACGAGGCGCCGGTCGAGGAGGAGACTGGCGGCGTCAAGAACTACGACCTCGGCCGGCAGGAGCGCATCGTCCGCGGCCGCATGCCGACGATGGAGCTCATCAACGAGCGCTTCGCCCGCCTGTTCCGGATCGGCATGTTCAACTACATGCACCGCAGCGTCGAAATCTCGGTCGGACCGATCCGGGTGCAGAAGTACAGCGAGTTCATCCGCAACCTGGTGGTACCGACCAACCTCAACCTCGTCCAGGTCAAGCCCCTGCGCGGCACCGCGCTGTTCATTCTCGATCCCAACCTGGTCTTTCTCGTCGTCGACAACCTGTTCGGCGGCGACGGCCGCTTCCACACCCGGGTCGAGGGCCGCGACTTTACTGCCACCGAACAACGCATCATCCAGGGCCTGCTCAATGTCGTTTTCACCGAGTACGAGAAATCCTGGAAGCCGGTCTATCCGATCCAGTTCGAATACGTCCGCTCGGAAATGAACACGCAGTTCGCCAACATCGCCACGCCCTCCGAAATTGTGATGGCCATGACCTTCACACTGGAACTGTCGGGCAACTCGGCCGAGATGCACATCTGCCTGCCCTATTCGATGATCGAACCGATCCGCGACGTGCTCTACAGCACCATGCACAGCGAACAGGTCTCGTCCGACAAACGCTGGACGACCATGCTGACCCGCAACCTCAAGATGGCCGAGGTCGAACTGACGGTGCCGCTGGCACAGACCCAGGTCACGCTGGGCGAGATCGTGAACATGAAGGTTGGCGACATCATCCCCGTGGACATCGGTGATCACGTACAGGCCATGGTCGATGGTGTACCGGTGATGGATTGCCGCTACGGATTGCAGAACAATCAGGTTGCGCTCAAGATCGAGCGCTTCCTGGCCCTGGACGAAGCACAGCAGTAGGAGCCCGCGATGAGCGAAACCGACCAGGCCGAAGAAGGCCAGATTTCAGAAGACGATTGGGCCTCGGCGATGAGCGAGCAGGCCGTCGCGGAAGCGGCGCCCGCCGCTGCCCAGCCGGCGCAGATTTTCGAACAGTTATCCGGCGGCGCCGACAGCGCGACGACGCCGCAAGGCTTCGACATGATCCTCGATATTCCGGTCTCCATGACCGTGGAGTTGGGGCGTACCAAGATTTCCATCCGCAACCTGCTGCAACTCGCCCACGGCTCGGTCGTCGAGCTTGACGGCCTTGCCGGTGAGCCGATGGATGTCCTGGTCAACGGCATGCTCATCGCCCAGGGCGAGGTGGTGGTGGTGAATGACAAGTTCGGCATCCGCCTCACCGACATCATCACACCGCAGGAACGGATCAAGAAACTGAACAGGTAGGGGCCCGACCTCCCCCAACCCCTCCTTCTCAGGAGGGGAGACTTGTGGCTCGCTGTGCTCGAATGTTACGGGGCGCTTCGTTGGCAGGGCGTTGCGGATTGCGGCTCCGCCGCGTGCCGCTTTGCCTTGAGGCGGCTCTACGGCAAAGCTACACCGTCCACGGCCGCGAAGCGGCAAACAGTCCCGCCTTTCCCCCCGTGCTTCGCCATTTCAGGCCGGGCCGCAGTTTTATGCTGGGCGCGCCATCCTTCGAGCGTTGCCCATGCCCCGTATCCCTCCTGCCGTCCGCCGGCTTCTTCTGCTCATCGCCGTGTCGCCAGCGCCGACTTTTGCGCAAGCAGCACCGACGGCTGACCTCGGCGGCAGCGCGCTGCAGCTGATTCTCAGTCTGCTGCTGGTACTTGGGCTGCTCTGGGGCAGCCTGTGGCTGCTCAAGCGCCTGTCGGCGCCACGCGGCGTTGCCGGTGGCCTGATGAAGGTCGTTGCCGCCACGGCCGTAGGCACTCGCGAACGCGTCGTCGTGGTCGAGGTTGGCTCGACCTGGCTGGTCCTCGGCGTTGCGCCGGGCCGGGTTTCGGCACTGGCCGAGATCCCGCAGCAGGCCCTGCCGCCGCCGGCAGCCGAGGCGAAAGATTTCTCCGGCTGGCTCAGGCAGGTCGTCGAGCGCAAGAATGGCCGCTAGACCGCTGCCCCTGTTCGCATTTCCCCTGCTCGCCCTGGCTCTCGCGCCGGAGGCCTTCGCCCAGGCCTTGCCGGCAATCACCAGCGCCCCGGCGCCCGGCGGCGGCACCCAATGGTCGCTGTCGATCCAGACCCTGCTGCTCCTCACCGGCCTCACCTTCATCCCGGCCATCGTGCTGATGATGACCAGCTTCACCCGCATCATCATCGTCCTCTCGCTGCTGCGCCATGCGCTCGGAACCCAGACTTCGCCGCCGAACCAGGTGCTGGTTGGCCTCGCCCTGTTCCTGACGCTCTTCATCATGGCACCGGTGGGCGACAAAATTTACGCCGACGCCTATCTGCCGCTATCCGAAAACAAGATCGGTTTTTCGGAAGCGCTCGATCGCGGCGCCATACCCCTGCGCGGCTTCATGCTGAAACAGGTGCGCGACGCCGACCTCCAGTTGTTCACCAAAATCGCCAAGCAGCCGACACCAGCCACGGTTCAGGATATTCCGATGCGCGTGCTGATTCCGGCCTTCGTCACCTCCGAGCTCAAGACTGCCTTCCAGATCGGTTTCATCATATTCATCCCCTTCCTCATCATCGACATGGTGGTCGCCTCGGTGCTGATGTCGATGGGCATGATGATGATGTCGCCGGTGATCGTCGCCCTGCCCTTCAAGATCATGCTGTTCGTGCTGGTGGACGGCTGGAACCTGGTGATCGGCTCGCTGGTCGCCAGCTTCGGGTGATGCCGCCGATGGCCGTCACCGTCAATTCGCCTGCCTTGCCGCGCTGGAGGAATATCCCATGACACCATCAACCGTCATCGACATCGGCCGCCAGGCCATCGAGGTGCTGCTGATGATTTCGGCACCCTTGTTTCTGGCCGCGCTCGCTACCGGGCTGCTCATCAGCATTTTCCAGGCCGCGACGCAGATCAACGAGGCCACCCTGTCCTTCGTACCCAAGCTGATCATGATCTTCACCACGCTCGTTCTTGCCGGGCCATGGATGCTCACGGTGATGACCGACTACATCCGCCGCCTCTACGAATCCATTCCGACGCTGATCGGGTGATTTCCGTCACATCGGCCCAGCTCGACGCCTGGATCGCCGCCTTCGTCTTTCCGCTGGCGCGCATCCTGGGTCTGCTGGCCGCCGCGCCTTTCTTCAACAACGCCGCCATGCCGCGTCGCGCCCGCCTGATGGCAGGGCTGGCCATCGCCATGGCGCTGGTGCCGGCGCTGCCGGCAATGCCGGCCGTTCCCGCCGGTTCCTGGCTCGGCCTTGCGGTTCTCGGGCAGCAGATGCTGATCGGCATTCTCATGGGGTTCGCCCTGCGGGTCGCCTTCGCCGCGGTCGATGTCGCCGGTGAAATGATCGGCCTGCAGATGGGCCTTTCGTTTGCCGTGTTTTACGACCCCCAGAATGCCGGCCAGACGCCGGTCGTCACCGAGTTCTTTGGTCTGCTGGCAACGCTGATCTTCCTGGCCCTGAACGGGCACCTGCTGCTGCTCAACGTGCTGGCGGAGAGCTTTTCGCTGTGGCCGGTGTCCGCGGCGCCCTTCCAGGCGGCCGGACTCGGCAAGCTGGTGTCAGGCGCGGCGATGATCTTCATCGCCGGCGTGCTGATCTCGCTGCCACTGGTCGCGGCGCTGCTGATCGCCAACATTGCCATGGGCGTTCTGGCGCGGGTCGCGCCCCAGCTCAATCTGTTTGCGGTGGGCTTTCCGGTAACGATGCTCGCCGGCTTTGTCATCATCGGACTGTCGCTGCCCTACTTTGGCGCCGCCCTCGAATCCATTTTCAGTCAGGGCTTCCAGCTGATGCGCATCGTGATGCGCGCCAGTGCCGGGCTACCCTAGCTTCTTGGTCAGGCGAATTACACCCTCGGCCACGCGCTGTGAGCCGAGGACGGAAGAGTCCAGCCCTTCGCTGTATTCCACAACCTCGTAACTCTCGTAGCCACCCTCGCGCATCAACTGTTTGGCGCGACGATGGAAGACCTGGCGCGCCTCGCCGGCCCCGCCCGAGTAGTAGCGCTTCATGTGGAGCGAGAAATGCACGTGGTCGCCAGGAAATGCCGCAGCCTCGATCTGCCAGTTCGGGGCAAGCGGGTCGAGGATCAGATAGGCGGCGGCAGCATAGGCGCCCCAATACACCAGCTTCTCCAGCGAGATGCCGAAGGACGGCGTGAGCTGCAGCGTCGTGTTCGGAATGATCGATCCGGCGTAGGGAATCTGCGACGGCAGGATGTTGCTGGTGTCGACCTGCGGCAGATATTGCGTATTGTCAAAGCCGTAAACGGTGCTACCACCGGGACCCGGCGTACTGGTGCAGGCCGACAGCAAGGCGCAGCCGGAAGCCAGTGCGATGGTGATAGTGCGCATGGCGTCCTCCTTACAGATAGTTGAACAAGGACAACTGCGAAACGCGGACAAAGGATTGCTGCGCCGCCTCGAGGTCGGTCTGCTTGCGGGTCAAATCGGAAATGGCCTTGGCGTAATCGAGGTCCTGCAGGGTGGACAGCGTCTGCTGGTATTGCAGGCTCAGGTCGGAATTGACGCCGGCAAGCGAGTCGACTTCGTTGAGCCGCGAGCCAATGGCAGCGCGCGTGCGCAGGATGTTCTCGTTGGCCTGGCCGAGATTGGTCAGGGCGAAGCCGATGTCGTTCGAGTACCTCGCCGGCCCACCCTGGCCAACCGGCCCGCTTTCCAGAGTACCAATCAGATTGGCCAGGGTGCGAAAGACACTCTGGCTGGTACTCGGCTTGACGCTGAAACTGTCGCCAGCCACCGGGTTGCCGGAGATGGTCACGCTGATGCCGTAATCGGCCGTAGCACCGGCAAGACCATTGAAAGCAATCGCCTGCCCGTCGTAATAGCGCCGCAGGTTGGCCGGCCCCGGCGGCGTGGCGCCGGTCAGCAACGAGACGTTCCCGGTCACGTCGACCAGGTCATAATAAGTTTCGCCGTTGCCGAATGTCGGCGTACCGAACATCGTCGCCAATCCCGTGTTGCCCGTTACCGCGGAAACCGTGATGGCCTGGCCAGTGGCGGACTGCAACATCATGCGGCCGCTGGCATCGGCTGCCACAACCGCCGACCCGGCTAGCGGCGGGGAAACACCCAAGGCAGTATCAACCGCCGTCTGCATCGCGGTGGCAAGGGCCGCGGCATCGGCATAGGCGCCTGCCGGCAGGGTGACTGTTGCCGCAGGCGAGCCTGCCACCGAAATCATGAATTCGTCGTCTGTGCCCAGCGTTAGCGTCGGCGCTCCGATCGCGAGGCTGCCGGTGACGCCGGTATCCTTCCAGAAGCGCACCTCGACATCCTGCTTGGCTGCTGCCGGCACCGCCGCCCACAGCGCGGGATCGTTTACGTTCCCGGCATCGATGGCTGCCGTTCCGGTGTTGGCCGCAGCATAGCCAGTGGCAAAAGTGCCATTGCCGTTGCTGATGCGCATGAAGACGTCGTTGCCGGCATCGCTGACTTCGAGAAAGCGGGTCGCCGACACTTGCAGGCGGCGCTGGCCGTCGTCGCCGGCGTAGCCAACCTCGAGCGTCTTGTCCTGAAGCATCGCGTCGAGCGAAGCATCGAAGGGCTTGGTGCTGCCCTTGTAGCCGGAGAACAGGAACTGTCCTGCGCCATCGGTGGAATTGGCGATACCCAGCAGTTCATCGAAACGGGCGCGCAGTTCAAGCGCCACGCTGCGGCGATCGTTGGACGACAGCGCGGCATTGCCGGCCTGTACCGTCAGTTCCTTGAGGCGGGCCATCATGTCGTTGACGCTGGTCAGTTGCGCCTCTTCCAGCCCCAGCGCCGACCGGGCGTTGTTGTGGTTGGTCGAATACTGCGCAGTGATTTCCTGCGCCTGGGTCACCTCGAGCGCACGCGCCGCACTCACCGGATCGTCTGCCGGAGTGAGAATGCGCCGTCCCGTCGCGACCTGCTGCTGCAAGTGGAGAAGGGATGCGGTCTGTGTGTTGATGGCTCTGACCCCGGCTTCGAAGATCATGCCGCTGCTGACTCTGATCATGTGTTTTCTCCGTTAGCGGCCGATGGCAAGTATTTCATCGAACAGGCGGCCGGCGATGTCGATCAGCTTCGCCGATGCCTGGTAGGCCTGCTGGAAGCGCAACAAATTGGCGGCCTCCTCGTCCAGATTGACACCCGACACCTGATCGACCGAACTCTGCGCCTGGTCGGCCAGCGTTTGCTGGGCCTTGCCCGTGACCTCGACCTCGCGCGTCTTGTTGCCGATCTGGCTGACCAACTGCGAATAGGCCGACTGGTAGCTTGCCGTGCCGCCGACCATCGGGGTCTTTGTCTGCAGGCCGCCAAGCAGGACGGCGTTGCGATTGTCGGAAACCCCGCTGGAATTCCAGCCAACCGTAAATTGATCACCCGCCACCGGCACGCCGGTGATCTTGATCCGATAACCGTAGTCGATTGTTCCCGGTGTCGGGAAGAGGTCGGTGCCGGCCGTATAGGTGATAGCCCCTTCGAGCAGCGCCGGGGCGAGCGGGTTGGTGTTGTCGTAGATGCTGTAGGTGGACGGCGGGCTGTCGAATTGGATCAAGATCGGCGGAGCCAGAGAGCCGGGCGTGGCAAAAGCCGCGTTCGCCGTGTCGACGACCGTCCCGGCATCGATCCGACCAGTGCCGGTGTTGGCCAGCGCAGCCGCGCTGCGGATCGGCGCTGCCGCCGCGATGCTGCGCGGGTCGGTGATGGCCAGTGCCAGATTGCCGCCACCGTTGCGCGTGGGCTGGATCAGGAAGCTGTCACCGGCCACCGGTGTCCAGCTACCGGCAGCAATCGTGATGCCGTCCACCGTCTGCGGCAGGACGGCAAAGCTTTGCGTCACATTGTCCGACGTCCGGCGCAACGTATAGCTGGTGCCGTCGTAGCCCAGCCGGTAGTCGCTGGTCGTCAGTGCGCCAAAGTCGCTGATGGTGACGAGCGGGTTCTGTGTGGGCACGGCGTTGCCCGAATTGGAGCGCACGCTCGGGCCGGCCAGGCTGATGTCGAAATAATTTCCGCCCAGTGCCCCAGTGAGATCCTGACCCAACCGGTGCTGGTCATTAAAGTTCTGCGCCAGCGTCAGGGCGATGCGGCCAAGGGCGTTCTGCACCGGATCGAGGGACTCGGCGCGGAAACCGATCAGGCCGCCGAGCTTGCCGCCAGAAAGCATGGATTCGGGCATGGTGACCGTCGAACCGGTCGGTGACCGCAGTGCAACCACAATGCGTTCGGGATCATCGGCCGCGGCCACGGCCTGCATGGTGTAATTGAGTGTTGATACCACCAGCGGCTGGCCGTTGCCGATGAATACGCTGTAGGTACCATCGCTCTGCAGCAGGGTGCTTACCCGGATCTCCTTGTTGAGATCGGCGATCAACTGGTCGCGCTGATCGAGCAGATCGTTGGCTGGCTGCGCCGGCCCAGCCGCGCGCGCCAGGATGATGCGTCGGTTAACATCCGCGATCTGTTGGGCATATGAATTCACCAGCGAGACTTCGCTGGCGATCTGTGTGTTGACGCCTTCGCGAATCTCGCGCAGGCGTTGGTCGATTGACTGGAAGCGGCCCATGAGTGCCTGGCTGGCCGACATCATGGCCTGGCGGGCCGGAATGGACTGGGGGTTGGCGGCCATTTCCTGCACACCGGTGAAAAATGCCGACAGGGCCGGGCTAAGTCCGGCATTCGGATCGGCCAGCAGATTGTCGATCTGCTTTACTTCGGCCAGATAGCTGTCCATCTCGGCGGCACCGGTTTGTGCCGACAGCACCTGACCGGTGAGGAACTGGTTGTAGACGCGCTGGATAGTCTGGACATTGGTACCCTGACCCAGAAACCCGGACCCGGTGAACTGGGGCGTGTTGGTGGTCTGGACGATCTGCTGCCGCGAAAAACCCTTGGTCGAGGAGTTCGCGATGTTATGGCTGGTGGTGAGAACACCAGCCTGCGCGGCATTGAGGCCGGTGACACCAACATTCAGGATTCCGCTGCCCATGGTCGCTCCGTGTAACGTTATCAATATCGGCAATAACTGCCGAGTATTGAGGGGTTACCGGGGAAAGAGCAACGGCCGTGCCAGGGACTTAGCCGGCGAGCGCGACCCTTAGCGCATTACCGCCGATGATGCGCTCGAGTTTGGCGGCATACATGGGATCGGTGGCATAGCCGGCCTGTTGCAGGCCGCGAGCGAAACTTGCCGCATCCTGGGTGCCGACCACGCCGGCATAGCGCGGCGATGACAGCAGCAGGCCCGCGTAGTCGCGGAAGGCTTCGCCATAGGAGCCATAGGCGCGAAAACGCTCGACCTGACGCAGCGGCGTGCCATCGACGAATTCCGTGGTCTGCGCTTCGGCCACCGGCCCTGTCCACGAGCGGCCGGCCTTGAGGCCGAACAGGTTGTAGCTGGGACGCCCGTCGGCCAGGCGCGGCTCGGATTTGCCCCAGCCGGTCTCCAGCGCCGCCTGGGCGACCATGAAATGGGCAGGAATGCCGGTCGCGCGGCTGACCTCGACGGCATGCGGCCAGACGCGGCTGACGAACTCGCTGGCGCCAGCCGGCGGAGTTGTGTCGTTGCCACCCTGGCGATGGCTGGTGGGCGCAATCACGGCAGCACCCGGTACAGCGGCTGCATCATCCAGGCGCATACCGCCAGATCGATCCATCGGTGCCAGTGGCAAGCCCGCGTCGCGGGCCGGCGTCAGTGAATGCGGCTGGCCGCCGGGCATCAGGGGCAGCGGGCCCATGGGTTCATCCAGCAATACATCGGGTCCGGCGGCGGAGCGTGCCAGCTGCCGCTCGATCACGGCCGCCAGCCCGGTGCCATTCTTCGCAGCCATCACCTGCGCCAGTTGCTGGTCGAGCAGCGATTCGTACATGCGGGTCTGCTCGGAGTCAAAGATGCCCTCGCGCGGCGTGGCATCGCGCATGGATTTCAGCACCATCTGCAGGAACAGCGCCTCGAACTGCTGGGCGGCCGCCTTGAGGGCCTTGGGATCAGCATCCTTCACGCCATTCTTCAGCGCCGACAGGCTCTGCAGATCGAATACGGAAGGGACTGCGGCATTTGGACTCATGACAGTCTCAAGCTTCGCACCCGGCAAGCGGCATGGAATGGCGAATCAAGGCGGCAATTCCTGCCGAATTCAGATGATCTGGAGTTCCGCGCGCAGGGCGCCCGCAGCCTTCATGGCCTGGAGGATCGCCGTCAGGTCCTGCGGATTGGCGCCGATCGCATTGAGAGCCTTGACCACATCCGCAAGGTTGGCGCCGGCCCTGACGTTGAGCAGGGCGCCGCCCTCCTGGCGAATATCGATTGCTGCGGGGGCGCCGCCGACGCCCGGAGTTTCGGCACTCACCGCAACCGAAAGGTTGCCGTGAGCGACAGCGCAGTTATCGAGCGTAACCGCCTGATTCATTACCACCGATCCGGTTCGCGTGTTGACGATCACCTTGGCTGCGCTCTGGCCCCGAATCACATCGAGTTCCTCGAGCCGACCGAGAAAGGCCACGCGCTCGTCGGCGCTCAGCGGCGCCTTGACGCGAATCTGCCGCGCATCGACGGCCGTCGCGGTACCGACACCGGTGGCACTGTTGATGGCCGCCGCGACGCGACGTGCGGTACCGAAATTGGTTTCGTGCAGGTCGAAATAGACAAACTCGCCCTGCCCGACCGGCGTCGCCACTTCGCGCTCGACGGTTGCCCCGCCCGGCACGCGGCCAACCGAGAGGTGATTGATCTGCACCTTGGAACCACCACCCGACGCACCGGCACCACTGACCACCAGATTGCCCTGGGCAATGGCATACACCGAACCGTCGGCGCCCTTGAGCGGTGTCAGCACCAGCGTGCCGCCCTTGAGCGACTTGGCGTTGCCGATGGAGGACGCGGTGACGTCGATCTGCTGGCCGGCACGGGCAAAGGGCGGCAGCGTGGCCGTCACCATCACCGCGGCCACGTTCTTGAGTTGCAGCGATTGCCCGGGTGGCAGGTTGACGCCCATGTTGGAGAGCATGTTGATGATGCTCTGCACGGTAAAGGGCGTCTGCGTCGTCTGGTCGCCGGAACCATCGAGGCCGACGACGAGGCCGTAACCGATCAGCTGGTTGTTGCGGACACCGGCAATCGAGGCGAGATCCTTGAGGCGCTCGGCGCGTGCGCTATCCATCACCAGCAATGTGGCGAACAGCCACATCAACGCGATCAGGACTTTGTGGGTACGGCTCACGCCCATGATCTTGGCCTCGTCTAGAAGGGCAGGAAGGAAAGGAAGAAGCGTGCCAGCCAGCCCATCACCTGCGCCGAATCAACAAAGCCGTTGGCCTTGAACTCCATGCGCGCGTCAGCGATCTGTGTCGACTGCACGGTGTTCGACGCGGTGATGGTATTGGGATTGACCACGCCGGAGAAGCGGATGAATTCCTCGCCTTCCTTGAGTCCGATCTGCTTCTCGCCCGACACCAGCAGGTTGCCGTTGGGCATGACCTCGATCACCGTGACGGTGATCACGCCGGTGAAGTCGTTGGTCGAACTGTTCTCGCCTGCGCCGCCGAACTTGCTTGCGCTGCTGGCATCGAGCGTGGTGCCGACCACGCTCTTCAGCGGCAGGCCAACCATGGTCGGAACCTCGGCGGTCATCGTCTGACTGCGCTCGGCCTTGGTGTCGGACTTCTTCGAGGCCTGCGTCTTTTCGGCGATATTGATGGTGATGGTGTCGCCGACGAAGCGGGCACGACGATCCTCGAACAGCGGCCGGGCGCTGGCAACGTTGTATATCGCGCCGTTGTTGCCAGGGGCGTAGTTGCGCGGCTCCGGGCGCGCCGTCATCGGCTGGTGCACGGCCGTGGGCGGCGTGGTGGTGACGCACCCCGTGGCCACAAGCACGACACCGAGCAGAGGCAGTAGGCGTTTCATGGCGACAATGATTACATCTGGACCAGGCGGGAAAGCATCTGATCAGAGGTGGTAACCGCCTTCGAATTCATTTCGTAGGCACGCTGCGTCTGGATCATGGTCACCAGCTCCTCGGCCACATTGACGTTGGAGGTTTCTGCGTAGCCCTGGTTGATCAGGCCGGTGCCGTTGGTGCCCGGCGTGTTGGGCGTGGGCGTGCCGGAAGATCCGGTCTCGACAAACAGGTTTTCGCCCATGCTCTGCAGGCCGCCCGGATTGACGAAGCTGGCGAGCTGGATGGTGCCGATCTGGGTCGCACCGGCAGTGCCGGTCTGGGTGATGGAAATAATGCCATCGCGGCTCACCGTGACCGTCTGCGCCGTCGATGGAATGGTGATCGCCGGCGACAGCGGGTAGCCGCTCGACGTTACGACCTGACCGGTCGAATCGCGCTGGAAAGCTCCGTCGCGGGTATAGGCCAGGGTGCCATCGGGCATCTGGATCTGGAAGAAACCCTGACCATTGATGGCGAGATCGAGCGCGTTCTCGGTCTTCTGCAGGTTGCCCTGGGTGAAGATGCGTTCGGTGGCGATCGGGCGTACGCCGGTTCCGATCATCAGGCCCGACGGAATCGTGGTCTGCTGCGACGATGCGGCGCCAGGCTGGCGGATGGTCTGGTACAGAAGATCCTCGAACACCGCCCGCGCCCGCTTGTAGCCGTTGGTGCTGACGTTGGCGAGGTTGTTGGAGATGACATCGAGGTTTGTCTGCTGGGCATCGAGGCCGGTCTTGGCAATCCAGAGTGAGCGGATCATTGGTTACTCCTGGCCTTGGTGGCTAGCGTGGCGAAAGTATCTGGGTGGCGGCGCGGTCGTTGGCGTCCGCGTTGGTCAGCATCTTGATCTGCATCTCGAACTGGCGCGCCAGCGAAATCATTGCGACCATCTGCTCGACCGGATTGACGTTACTGTTCTCGATGTAGCCGGCGGCGACCTGGGTCGGCTCGCTTACTGGCGCAACGTCGCCGCTGCGGGTACGGAACAGGCCGTCGGCGCCGCGTACCAGGTCGCCCTCCTCGGGATCGACCAGCTTGATGCGGCCGATGACATTGACTGTGTTCTGGGCGCCGCTTTCCGGCACCACGGACACCGTGCCGTCGCGGCCGATGGCGATCTTGACATCGGGCGGCACGGTGATGGCGCCGCCGTCGCCCTGTACCGGGATGCCGCTGCGCGTCTGCAGGATGCCGTTGACGCTGAGCTCGAGGCTGCCGTTGCGGGTGTAGGCTTCGCCGCCGTCGGGCATGGCCAGCGCCAGCCAGCCTTTGCCCTGAATGGCGACGTCGAGCAGGCGGCCGGTGAAATTCATCGGCCCCGGCGCGTAGTCGGTATGGGTGCTGGCTTCGGCGGCGAAAGCGCGGGTCGGCAGCGCATCGGGCCGGGCATTGTGGGTCTGCACCTGCACCGCACGCAACCGATGCTCCTCTGCCTTGTAACCGGTCGACGTGACGTTGGCGAGATTGTGCGCGACGGCCGCCTGCCGGCCCAGCGTCTGGCTGGCACCTGTCATCGCGGTGTAGATCAGTCTGTCCATGTTCCTGCCCCGTTCGCCGTATCGCTAGCGCCGAATTTTTATCAGCGGAGGTTGACCAGTGTCTGCAGCACCTGGTCCTGCGTCTTGATGGTCTGGGCGTTGGCCTGGTAAGCACGTTGCTGGGTGATCATCGACACCAGCTCGGCCGTCAGGTCGACGTTCGACTCCTCGATCGCCGCCGATTGCAGCGCCCCCAGCGAACCGCTGCCCGGCACGCCGACCAGCGGCTGACCGGAATCCGCCGTTTCGCTCCACTGGTTGTTGCCGAGCGAGGTCAGGCCATTGGGATTGTTGAAGTTACCCAGCACCACCTGCCCCAGGTCACGGGTCTGACCGTTGCTGTAGCGGCCCTGGACGGTGCCATCGGCCGAGATGCTCAGTCCCGCCAGGCGGCCCGAGGTATAGCCGTCCTGGTTGATGGCATTGACGCCAAAAATGTTGCCGTACTGGGTCGAGCCAGTCAGGTTGAGGCTGAAGGCCAGCGGAAGTGCGCCGGTCGTGACCGGGAACGTCTGCGCAATGATTCCGGCCGGGGGGGATGTCAGGGCACCGGTCGAGCTGAAGGTCAGCGGCGTAGCCGCGGTTGCCGTGCCTCCGTTCAGGCTGGAATAGGCATCCCACGTATTAGCTCCTGTCTTGCGGAAGAACATCGACAGAAGGTGGGAATTGCCGAGCGAATCATAAACCGTGGCCGATGTCGAACTGGTGTAGGTCGTGGGATCACTGGCGTTGAATGCGGTCGAGCCCGTAACAGAGGCGGGCGCTGTACCAAGAAGATCAGTTGCGCCGCTGCCGCCGGAGACGACGACACTCGAAGTCGTGCCGGTTGTATTTGAAGTGATCACCAGTTGGCCGGTGCCATTGACGCTAACCGTAACCCCCGCTATAACGCCCTGCACAGCTGCCGCGAGTGCCCCTGCGGTCAGGTAGGTGGCATTTGGAATCGTCGCTGCAAAAGCGACTCCATCTACCGTCCCGACAAGACCATCATTGCCCGCACCTATCACCAAGTTCGGCCCTGCCGAGCCGGTCAGCGAGCCATTGGGTACGAATGTCGACGACCGCGAGTCGAGGTTCAGGCCGATTGTCACACCGCCACCGGTGTTGCCGGTCGGTTGCGGCTGCAGGTCGGAGGTATTGATATAAATGTCGGCCGGGGTCGACGGCACGATGACGTTGGCGGCGTTGGCGATGTAGCCCGTCAGCCGGTAGCCGCTGGAATTGACGACGAAGCCGTTCTTGTCGATGTTGAACTGGCCATTGCGCGTCCAGGTGATGGTGCCGTTGTTGTTGAGGCGGAACATGCCCTGGCCGTTGATGGCGATATCCAGCGGGTTGTTGCTTACCGTGACATTGCCCTGGGTGAATTGCTGGCTGATGCCGCCCACCGTCACGCCGATGCCGACCTGGCTGCCGCCGCCGAGCGTTGCCGCATAGACGTCGCCGAACTGGGTGTTGGACGACTTGAAGCCGACCGTGCCGGAGTTGGCAATGTTGTTGCCGACCGAATCGAGCGCCTTCGATGCCGCATTGAGTCCGCTCAAGCCCTGTTGAAAGCCCATTGCTGTCTCCCGTTATTCCGTCAGAGGATTTCTTTGATGTCCGCCATGGTGAAAACACCCAGCGCACCCACGTTGATCGTCATGCCCTGTCCGCCGCGCGTGATGCTGGAGACCTGGCCCAGCGCCAGAGCACTGGCGGTGACCGCTTCGCCGCCGCGTTCTGCGCTGATGCTCATGCTGTAGTTGCCGTCGGCGGCCGGCGTGCCGTTGTCTGTCTTGCCATCCCAGGCGAAGGGGTGAACACCCTCCGGCAAGGCACCGAGATTGATCGTCCGCATGACCAGGCCGTTGGCATCCTTGATGGCGACGGTGACTTCGTCGGCCGAACCGGTGAGTTCGATCCCGCCGAACGACGCCCCCTGGGTCAGTTGCAGCGCGGTGCCAGGCACCAGCACGCCGCGCCCGACCAGTGACGCCGCCTGCAGGGCCTGAGCATCGGTAGTGCCATCGAGCAGCTTCTGAAGCGAGGCATTGAGGCGCTCGATGCCGTCGACCGTGCTGATCTGGGCCAGTTGCGACGTGACCTCGGCGTTGTCCATCGGATTGAGCGGATCCTGATTCTGCAGCTGCGTCGTCAGCAGTGTGAGGAAACGGCTCTGGGCATCATCGACCGTCGTCGCCTTGGTGTCGGTGCGCTGACCGAGGGATGCGTAGAGGGATTGTGCCGGGTTGGCTGTGGCAGTTGTGGTGGTCATCGATTACTCCTTGCTTACTGGCCGATCGCCAGCGTTTTCTGCAGCAGCGCCTTGGCGGTATTCATCACTTCGGCATTGTTTTGGTAGGCCCGCGAGGCGGAGATCATGTTCACCATTTCGTCGACCACATTGACGTTGGGCATGGCGACATAACCCTGTTCGTTGGCTGCCGGGTTGGCGGGGTCGAACTGCATGCGCAGCGGCGCGGCGCTTTCGACCACCTGCGTCACGCGCACGCCAAGCCCACCGCCCTCTACCGCAGTCGCCTTGAAAACCACCTGCTTGGCGCGGTAGGGCTGCCCGTCGGCGCCGACGACGCTGTCGGCATTGGCCAGGTTGCTGGCCACTGCGTTGAGGCGGGCGGACTGCGCGGTGAGCGCGGATCCGGCGATGTTGAAGATGTTGAGGACGCTCATTCAATCGCTCCCTACTGTCCCTGAATCGCTGTCGCCAGGCTCTTGAAGCGGCCATTGATGAAGGTCAGCATGGCTTCCGTCTGCATGGCGTTCTCGGCGAATGCGGCGCGCTCGATGTCCATATTCACCGTATTGCCATCTACCGACCCCTGATACTCGCTGCGATAGCGCAGGGCCGCGCCGAACGGATTGGCGCCTTGCACCCCAGGCAGATGTCCGGACTGCGTTCGGGCCAGGGCTACGGACCCCTCGGTCTTGCCGGAAAGCGCCGACTGAAGCGCGGACTTGAAATCGACGTCGCGTGCCTTGTAATTGGGCGTGTCGGCATTGGCGATGTTCGAGGCCAGCAATTCCTGGCGATAACTGCGAAGATTGAGCGCAGTGCGATGAAAGCCAATTGCGTCGTCGATGCGGTCGATCATGGTGATCAGAATTGCCTAAAGTTGTTTCGGGTACTGCCGTAATGCACACGCCGTGCCAGGCCGCCCGAGCCCATCAATAGGGGGCTGCCGGGGCTATTTTTCACGATCACTGGCGTGGCTTGCCGGCATCGAGGCAATTCTTGCCGCCCCGCCGCCCTTGTCACCCGGTGGGTGGACGGGTTGCCCTTAGTGCACGCATCGTGCTTGAATCCGGCCATGCGCACACTTCGCCTGTTGTTCGTGTTTCTTGCGTTTGCCAGCGCGACGGCCAACACCCTGGCGCGCCAGGACCCTGCCCCCGTCAAGCGAGCCATCGAAAATTTCCTGCGTGTCCAGATCAAGGGCCTGCCGGGGCTGGCCAGTTTCAGCATTGGCGCCGTCGCCCCGGATAATCAACTGGTGCCCTGCGCGAGTTTCGATGTCACCATGCCGGCCGGCGCCCGGCCGTGGGGGCGAACCCAGGTCACAGTTCGCTGCCAGGCGGAAGGCGGCTGGAGTCTGTTCGTGCCGGTACACATCAAAGTGAGCGGAAACTATCTGGTTACCGCCAGGCCCATGGCACAGGGGCAGATGCTGCAGGAATCCGACCTGGCCCGCCAGTCGGGCGACCTCAGCGAGATGCCCGCCGGCATCATCACCGACCCGACCCAGGCCATCGGCCGGACGCTGGCCATGCCGTTGCCCGCCGGGCGGCCGCTGCGCGGCGACATGCTGCGTCAGACCATGGTGGTGTTACAAAACCAGAGCGTCAAGGTGATCGCTGAGGGTAGCGGATTTTCCGTCGCCAACGAGGGGCGCGCACTGACCAACGCGGCCGAAGGCCAGGTCGTGCAGGTTCGGCTAAGCAATGGCCAGGTGGTAAGCGGCATCGCCCGCGCCGACGGAACCGTCGAGGTAAAGTATTAGTCCAATGAAATCATTGCGCTATTTTGCGTACCGGCGGGCTAAAGTTTCCTGCTAGGATGCCGATATGGGTCTCAGCAGACCGGGGAAATTGCCGGCGGAAACCGGAAGAAGGATGTCATCGTGAAGATCGATAGCGGAGTCAAGTCAGTCGGAACAGCGCCTATGGCCAACCGCCCGGCGGCGTCCAACAACGCGCCACGCCAGCAGGAGCAGCCGGCAACGGCGCCGCGCGTCGATATTTCCTCGCTCTCCGCCCGCCTTCAGGTCATCAGCGCCGAATTGACCGCCGCCCCCCCCATTGACGTCGCTCGCATCACCGAAATCAAGCAGGCCATTGCGGAGGGCCGCTTCAGCATCAATCCCGAACGCATCGCCGATGGCCTGCTTCAAAGCGTTCACGAAATGCTGGGCAAGCAGCGGTAGTCAGTGGCCGCAACGCCGATCGCCACGATTCTCGCCGACGAACTCGCCGCCCTGCGCGAATTCGTTTTACTGCTTCAGGATGAACAAGTCACGCTCGTAGCCGGCAACGCCGACCATCTGACGAGCCTGATTGACAAAAAATCGGCGCTGGCGGCACGCCTCACCGATTGCGCGCAGCGCCGCGAAGCGGCGTTGGCGACGGCCGGGTTTCAGTCCGGCCGCTCCGGCATGGATGCTTGGCTGGCAACCTGCCCGGCCGATGCCGCAAGCCGGAATAACTGGCGAGAACTGCTGATGCTGGCGAGCGAGGCAAGAAGCCAGAACGAACTCAACGGCAAACTGATCGGCACCCGCCTGCAACATAACCAGCAGGCGCTGGCGGCGCTAATGGGTGCCACCGAGCGCGCCATGACCTACGGACCGGATGGGCAAACCTCGGTGCGTCCCGGCGGCAGCGGCCGCATCCTCGGGTCCGCATAAGCCAGGCATTGAGCAGGCGAGCTATCGCGCGCCTGCCCCCTCGACCGGCACTTCCACCACCTTGTCCGGCACATTGGCCTCGATGTTGATGGCCACACGGCGATTGCGGCTCCGCCCCTCGGGTACGGCATTGTCGGCGACGGGCCGTTGATCGGCAAAGCCTAGCGCCGTCATGCGTCGGGGATCGACGCCGCTGTCGATGAACAGCCGTACCACGCTGGCTGCCCGGGCACCGGAAAGCTCCCAGTTCGAAGGGAACTGCGGCGTGTTGATCGGCGCATTGTCGGTGTGCCCCTCGACGGTGACGGGAAACTCCGTCGGCCCCAGTATCTGCGCCACCGCCACCAGCGCGCGTACCGCCGTTATATCGAGCCGGGCCTCGCCGGTCGGAAACAGCACGCTGGCGTTGATCTCGATGGTGATGCCCATGGCGCCTTCGGTAACCCGGACCTGGCCGTTTTGCACCAGTGGCCCAAGCGCATCCATCAGTTCCTTGGCCATGTTGCGCATTTTTTCCTTGTTCTGGCGCTTGTTCTCCTCGGCCTTGATCTGCGCCGGATTCTTGCGCACCGGAATGGCCAGCGGACTCGGGGCATTCGGATTGATCTGCACCAGCGCCCCCGAACTGCCGCCTGGAGTGCGAAAAGCCGATGACAGCGTATCCGACAGCACGCGGTACTTGCCGTCGTTAACCTGCGAGATCGCGTACATCACCACGAAGAAGGCGAACAACAGGGTAATGAAATCAGCGTAGGAGACCAGCCAGCGCTCGTGATTTTCGTGCTCGTCCTCATTGCGACGACGTCGATGATGGCTGGCCATGGGCGTTAGGCGAAGTAACCCCGAAGACGGCTTTCGATGATCCGCGGATTGTCACCGTTGGCGATGCCGACGAGTCCATCGAGCAACATCTCGCGCATGGCAACCAGGCGCGAAATGTTGGCCAGCAGTTTCTTGGCGATGGGCAGGAAAATCAGGTTGGCGGCACCGACGCCGTAGATCGTGGCGACGAAGGCGACGGCGATGCCGGCGCCCAGCTTGGATGGATCCGACAGATTCTCCATGACGTGAATCAACCCCATCACTGCGCCGAGAATGCCGATGGTCGGCGAGTAGCCACCGGCCGACTCCCATACTTTCGCCGAAAGCTTGAGTTGCGCCTCGTAGGAAGCGATGTCGACCTCCAGCACTTCGCGCAGCCGATCCGGCTCGGCGCCATCGACCAGCAATTGCAGTCCCTTGACGGCGAACGGGTCTTTGAGCGACACGATCTGCGCCTCGAGCGAGAGCAGTCCTTCCTTGCGCGCCAGGTGGCTCCAGTTGGCGATCTGGTCGATCAGAAGTTGCGGCGCCGTCACCGGCGGGAAGAACACCCAGCGCACCATGCGCATGCCGGTCATGAATATGTTGAACGGACTTTGCAGCATTACTGCACCGAGCGTGCCGCCGATGACGATCAGGAATGCCGTGGGCTGGACCAGTGAACCGACATGGCCGCCCTCCAGCACCTGGCCCAGAAGAATGGTGCCGATGCCGAGCAGGAGGCCAAAAATGCTGATCTTGTCCATTAAGGCTAGGCTTTCGTAGGGCCGCCCCAGGGAGGCCTACGCCCCCCTGTGAGGGGCAGCGAGCCGGGTTGCCGGCGCGCGAAGCGCAATTCCCGGCATGCAAAGCAGCGAACGTGGGGGGCCATCATGCCACTTCCTTGGCCTTGGGCGGACGGCCCCGGCGTTTCTTCAGCGGCGCTTCGTCGCCAACGACGACAGCAGCCCGCAGGCGTGCCACGGCCTGGCTGTGCAGCTGGCAGACGCGCGATTCGGTAACGCCCATCACTTCGCCGATTTCGCGCAGATTGAGATCCTGCTCGTAGTAGAGCGCCATCACCAGCTTCTCGCGCTCGGGCAAAGCGGCAACGGCGGCGACCAGTGCCTGACGCACGCTGGCCTCTTCCAGCATGGCCAGCGGATCACCCGACGGCCCGGCAGCATGGCGTTCGAGATAGCCCTCCTCGTCATCGGCGGTCATATCCTCGAGGTGGACCAGCTGGTGTCCCCGGGCATCCTGCAGCAGCCTCTGGTATTCCGGTAGCGGCATGCCCAGTGAGTCGGCCAGTTCCTGCTCGTTGGGTTGGCGTCCGAGTTGATGCTCAAGCTGCTGGATCGCCGACTCGACACGACGCATCTCGCGCCGCACGCCGCGCGGCAGCCAGTCATTCTCGCGAAGACCGTCAAGCATGGCGCCGCGGATACGTTGAACGGCGTAGGTTTCAAACTGCGCGCCAAGTCCCTCCTCGAAACGATTGAGCGCATCGAGGAGGCCAATCATGCCATTTTGTATCAGATCATCGACCTGCACACTGGCCGGCAGCCTGGCCATCAAGTGGAAGGCCAGGCGCTTGACCAGCGGGGCAAATTGCGAGATCAGCTGATCCTTGTCGGGCGAACCCTGGGGGGTATACATCGCAGCGGTCGGGGCGCAGGGCGGACTGTGGCGTCGGCCAAAACTATACCATCGATTCCGCCATGCCCGCCTCCCGCCAAAGCCCCGCCACGTCACGGTCGAACGCCCCGGAACGGTCGTCACCAAAGGCCGGCAGGCGGCTGAGCAGCGCATCGGCCAGATGCTCGGTCACGGGCACCCGCGCATCGCCAAGATATTCCAGACGCACACCGAGATGGTCTGCGGCCACCCGCCGCATGTTCTCGAAAATCGCCTGCGCCTCTTCATGCGAGCGGGCACGGGTTATCGCGATCCGGAAGCCGCCGTGAATGCGGTCCTGGGCAATGCGCTTGATGAGGGCGTAGGCGTGCGTGATCGCGGTGCTTTGCGCCGCCACCACGATCACCAGATGTCTTGCCGCGCGCGCCAAGGCTGAAAGCTGGCCGCCGCGCCTGCTGGCGCAGTCGATCAGAACGAATCCGGCGCCCTCCTGCAACTGTTCGAGACAGTCGCTCAAACGCAACTGCATGTCCGGATCGAGATGATCGAGTTCGCGTGCTGCGCGCGCCGCCGGGACGATCCGCACCAGCGGGGCGGCAGCCAGTTCGACCTGGCGCAGGGCGCGGGTTCCGTTCACCGCATGCATCAGGTCGTAACGCGCCGTAAGGCCGAAAGCGGCAACTGCGTTGTTCGGCGCGCCGTTCTCATCGACGATGACGACACCCTGGCCCTGTTGTGCCAGCGCCGCAGCCGTTTGCGCCACCAGCGTAGTGCGGCCGCAGGCTTCGCGCCCGGAGGCGAAGGCCACAACCTGTGGCGCGCGACTTGTAAACAGGCGGCGCAGGCCGGCGGCCTGGTCGCCATGCCAGGTCAGTTCAGACAAGTGACGGCCTCAAACCCTTGACGGCCGCCGGCGGCAGGCTGAGGCCGACCTCTTCCTCGCGCAAGCGGTGCGGCGACTCGACCGCCGGCAACTTGAAGGCGCGATGCAGCAGGTAACTGCGATTGGGCAGATGCAGGTCCTCGGGCACCCGCTGGCCGTTGGCGACATGCGTCAGCAACAGGCCGTGCCGAACCACGGCGTCGAGCGCCGGCGCGAGCGACGCCGCCTCGTCGATCTTGGTCAGGATGGCGCCGGCAAGATCCTCGCCGGCATAGGAGCGGATCACGTCGTCAAGCGTGTCGCCGCGACTGGTGGCATTGAGCAACAGCAGGCGGCTGATCTCGCCGGAGCGCATGAGCATCGCTGCCTGGTCCGCGACCATGCGATCGCGCTGGCTCATGCCGACGGTATCGATCAGCACCATGTGCTTGTCGCGCAGTTCATGCAGCGTGCGCCGCAAATCGTCGCTGTCGCGCACGACATGGACCGGCACGCCGAGGATGCGGCCGTAGATGCGCAACTGTTCATGCGCGCCGATCCGATAGGAATCGGTGGTCAGCAATGCCAGGCGGTCGGCGCCGTAGCGCACGACGCAGCGCGCCGCAAGTTTTGCCGTCGTCGTTGTCTTGCCGACGCCGGTGGGGCCGACCAGTGCGAAGACGCCGCCACGATCGATGATGTCGGAATCGTTGGCCAGCGTGCGCAGTCGGCGATTGATTCCCGCCTGCAGCCACTTGCGGCCGGCGTCGGCCGAAAGATCCGAAGGCATGCCCTCGATCAGGTGACGCGCGAGTTCGCCGGAAAATCCCGCATCGAGCATTTCGGCCAGCAGCATGGCCCGCACCGGCGATTCGCGCGCGAGATCGCCCCAGGCAAAGCCGCCGAGCTGTCGCTCGAGCAATGATTTGATCGCCTGCATCTCCACCAGCAGTTGATCGGTCGAGGCGTCACCGCGCACACCGGCCGTCGTTCCCCGGTCGAGATAACCGCGTAGCCGCGCGGCATCGTCATCGCGGGCCTCGGCCGCGGCACGCTCAAGGCTGGCCGCGACCTCGGCGCCACTGGCCGCGACCTCGGCGCCACTGGGCACGCCCGGGCGCGACTGCAACGGTCGGGGACGCGCGGCATCGTCTGAAAAAGTCGGCGATGGCGGCACGGCGGCACGGACCGTATCGCGGGCCGGTGATGCCGCAGCTTGGGCCGCCGGCTGCCACGGCCGAAACGGGGTCTGCGCCCGCGCCTTGGCGGACAGGCTGACGGTATAGTCGTCTTCGGAAACCGGCGGCGCCACGCCCCGCGCAGTACTGGCCGGTGCCGGCCGTGGCGCCAGGGGAGGCGGGGGGGCGATGCGCGGGCCGGGCTGGCCTGACAGGGCATCAAGACTGTCTGCCGACATGGCGACGATCTCGACACCGTCGGGGACGGCCTTGTTCGAAACGACGATCGCATCCGGGCCGAGGTCCTGCTTGACTCGACGCAGCGCCTCGCGGGCGTTGGCGGCAACATATTTTTTTACGGTCATGGCACCCTCTTCGTTTTGGGGTCAGTGATCATGGCTTGGCTCCGATGACGGCTGTCACCTTGATGGTGCGGGAATCGGGAATTTCGGCATTGGCCAGAACTTTCAGGTTCGGGGAGGCGCGCCGCAGGAAGCGCGACAACAGCCAGCGCAATTGCCCCGGCACCAGCAGCACCGCCGGCAAGCCGACCTCTTCCTGGCGAGCCGCCGCCGCCGCAGTCTCGCGCAGCAAGGTGTCGGCAAGGCCCGGTTCGATGCCGCCAGCATCAGCACCGCCCGCCAGCGCCTGGCCGAGAATTCGCTCCAGGCCCGGCTCCAGTGCCATCACCTGGATTTCCGCGTTGCCCGGGTAGAGCTGCTGGACGATGGAGCGGCCAAGTGCCACCCGCACCTGGGACGTCAGTTCCACCGGATCCTGGCTTCGCGGGGCATGTTCCGCCAGCGTCTCGATAATGGTGCGCATGTCGCGGATATTGACGGCCTCTTCCAGCAGGTTCTGCAATACGCGCTGGACCACTGACAAGGACAGCAGTTTCGGCACCAGATCCTCAACCAGCCTTGGCGATTCGGCGGCTATGTGATCCAGCAGCGATTGCGCCTCCTGGCGACCGAGCAGTTCCGCCGCGTGGGACAGGATGACATGATTGAGATGGGTGGCGATCACGGTGCCGGCATCGACCACCGTATAGCCCAAGGCGTGGGCCTGCTCGCGCATGGTGGGCTCGATCCATACCGCCGGCAGGCCGAAGGCCGGGTCGATCGTGGGCGTACCCGGCAGCGCGCCGGCGACACGGCCGGGATTGATGGCCAGATGCATTCCCGGATAGGCTTCGCCGGCACCGATCTCGACCCCCTTCAATGAAATGCGATAGGCATTGGGCTTGAGTTCGAGGTTGTCGCGAATATGCACGGGTGCCGCAAGGAAGCCGACTTCCTGGGCAAACTTCTTGCGGAGGCTGCGGATGCGCTTCAACAGTTCGCCATCCATGCCGCGATCAACCAAGGGAATCAGGCGGTAGCCCACTTCGAGGCCAAGCACGTCCACGGGCGCGACATCGGCCCAGCTGGCTTCCACCGATTCTTGCTGGGCTGCAACAGGCGCCGGCGCAACCGCTTCGGCGGCCGCGCTCACTTGCTGCTTTTGCAGCATCCACCACGCCAGACCGCCGAGGGCGCCGGCCAGCAGCAGGAATACCATGTTGGGCATTCCGGGAATCAGCCCGAGGATGCCGAGGATGCTCGCGGTCAGGACCAGCACGGTGGGATTGCCGAAAACCTGGTCACCGACCTGCTGGCCGATATCGCGCTCGTCGCCTCCGACCCGGGTCACGACGAGGCCGGCGGCGGTTGAAATGATCAGCGCCGGTATCTGTGCCACCAGGCCGTCGCCGATGGTGAGCAGCGTGTAGTTCTTCGCCGCCTGGCCGATCTCCATGTCGTGCTGAACGACGCCGATGATGAGGCCGCCGATGATGTTGATCACCAGGATCAGGATGCCGGCGACGGCATCGCCGCGCACAAATTTCGAGGCGCCGTCCATCGAGCCGTAGAAGTCGGCCTCCTGGGCGATGCCGGCGCGGCGCTTACGTGCCTCATCCTCGCCGATAAGGCCGGCATTTAGGTCGGCATCGATCGCCATCTGCTTGCCCGGCATGGCATCCAGTGTGAAGCGCGCCGTCACTTCGGCAATGCGGCCGGCACCCTTGGTAATCACCACGAAGTTGATCAAGGTGAGGATCACGAACACGACAATGCCGACCGTGTAGTTGCCACCGACCAGGAAATGGCCGAAGGCCTCGATCACCTTGCCGGCAGCGTCGGGACCGGTGTGGCCCTCGATCAGCACCACGCGCGTAGAGGCGACGTTGAGCGAAAGGCGCAGCAACGTCGTCACCAGCAGCACCGTCGGGAACACCGAGAAGTCTAGCGGCTTCATCACATACATCGACACCAGCAGCACGATGATGGCCATGGCGATGTTGAAAGTGAAGAAGACGTCGAGGGCGAACGTCGGTAGCGGCAGCACCATCATCGACAGGATGGCGATGATGAGCACCGGCGCGCCCAGCTGACGCAAATGGCTGCGGGCGAGGAAACTGTCGAGGGCGAGGGATTGTGTGGCCATCATGCCTTCGACGGGTTGCCCCTAGGGGGCACGCGCCCTCCATGGGGGGCAGCGAGCCGCGGTTGCGAACGTAAGGGGAGCATCATTGGTCGGGACTTCCGGGATCAAGGCCATCCGGCACGGCAATGGCGGTCGGCGGCTCCGGCAGCAGCAGCCCCATGGCGCCGGCCGCGTACTGGTTGAGCTGGTAGATATAGGCCATGACCTCGGCCACGGCGGTGTAGAGCGAGGACGGGATCTGATCGCCGATTTCGGCATGGCGATAGAGTGCGCGCGCCAGCGGTGGCGCCTCGACCACCGGCACCTTGTGCTCGTCGGCGAGTTCGCGGATCTTGTGCGCCACCAGGTTCATGCCCTTTGCGACGACCTTCGGAGCCCCCATGTTGGCGGCGTCGTATTTGAGCGCGACCGCGAAATGGGTCGGGTTGGTGACTACGACATCGGCCTTCGGCACCTCCGACATCATGCGCTTGCGCGAGTTCTCGCGCTGCTGGCTGCGGATGCGCGCCTTGAGCTGCGGATCGCCTTCCAGTTCCTTGTATTCGCGCTTCAACTCTTCGCGCGTCATTTTCAGCCGGGTGTAGTACTGCCACAGCTGGAAGGGCACATCGATCATGGCGATCAGGGCGAGGCCGCTGACCATTGCCAGCGCCGCGTATATCAGGATGCGCGCGGTCGATGTCAGGGCGACATCGATGGGCTGGGTAATGAGTGCGAAAAGGTGATCCTGTTCATTGCGTACCACCCACCAGACGATCCCGCCCAGCAGGCAGGCCTTGAGCACGCTCTTGACCAGTTCGGCGATGCTCTGCCAGGAAAACATCCGCTTCAGGCCCTTCAGCGGATCCATGCGCATTGGGTCGGGTGTCAGCGCCTTGCTCGACAGGACCCAGCCGCCAAAGGCGAAAGGTGTCAGCAAGGCCGCCGCGACCGTGAACAGGAAGATCGGCGCGACCATGGTCAGCGCCTCCACCGACAGATTGACGAAGGCAACACCCAGATATTCGGGATCGAACGCAGCCCGGCGGTCGAAGACTAGGCCATGGCTGACAATGTCGCGGGCACGGTGGCCGAACCAGTCGCCGAACGCCCAGAGGCCGCCGACACCCATCGCCATGACGAGAAAAGCGGCAAGCTCGCGCGACTGCGGAACCTGCCCCTCGGCGCGCGCCTGTTCAATCCGCCGACTTGATGGCGGTTCGGTCTTTTCGAGGTCGCTTTCTTCAGCCAAGGACGGTCCACTCCATGGCGGCAATTATTGCCGCCATGGTCAAGCGGGAATCCGTGATTAAGGCGGGATTAGGCGGTCAATTCGGCTGCGCAATCGGCAGGAAAATTCCCGAAGGGACCCAACCGCTGGCGCTGGCACCACGGCGGCAAGCCGCACCCGGAAGGGGCCGGGGAGCGAACTACGGAAAAGGGGGCGCCGCTCAGGCCGCGTCGGCGAGATCGCGGATGAAAGCCGAGCGTGCCACGCCGCAGCCGCCTCCCATGTCGCTGAGCAATTCCTTCATGTCAAGGATCAGCACGATCTGGCCATTGGACAGCGTGGTAACGCCCGCCACACCCTTGGGCCGGAAGTCTTCAAGCGATTTGATGACTGCATCCTCGCGACCCATAAAACCATCAATGGCGAGAATGAAAGTCTGTTCGGCAGTCTGCATCAGGACGCCGTAATCGGCAACCTGCTCCGGCGCCCAGCCGATCAGGTTGCACAGGGGATAGATCGGCATCACTTCGCCGCGAACCACCATGGTGGCGCGGCCGCCGACTTCCTGGATCTGCTCGATCTGGATCGGCAAAATCTCGCGCACCATCGACAAGGGCACGGCAAATGGCTGCTGGCCGAGTTGCACCAGCAACACCGGCAGGATGGCCAGGGTCAGCGGCAGCGAAATGGTGAACGTGGTGCCCTTGCCCAACACAGACTTGATTTCGATCGAACCGTTGAGCTTCTGGATGTTGGTCTTGACCACATCCATGCCGACGCCGCGGCCAGACACATCGGAGGCGACGTCCTTGGTCGAGAAACCAGGAAGGAATACCAGATTCAGGCTTTGGCGCTCGTCCATGGTATTGGCCTCTTCATCGCTGATGAGGCCCTTTTCCAGCGCCTTGGCGCGCAACTTCTCGGCATTCATGCCCTTGCCGTCGTCGGCCACGACGAGGACGATGTGATCGCCCTCCTGGCGCGCCTCAAGGCGCACCCTGGATTTCTCGGGCTTGCCGGCGGCACGGCGATCCTCGGTCGACTCGACGCCGTGATCCACCGCGTTGCGAATCAGGTGCACGATCGGGTCGGACAGGTCCTCGATCATGGTCTTGTCGATTTCCGTATCTTCGCCCGCCAGTGCCAGCTCGACATCCTTGCCGAGGCTGCGGGCGAGGTCGCGGGCGATGCGCGGATACTTCTGGAACAGCCGGCCGATCGGCTGCATCCGCGTTTTCATGACGGCGTTCTGCAGGTCGGAAACCAGCAGGTCGAGCTGGCTCACGGCCTGGTCGAGGGCATGCAGCGTGTCGGTATCGGAGCGGCCGTTGAGGATGTCGCTGCGCAGCGAGTTGAGGCGATTCTTGGTCAGCCCGATCTCACCCGACAGGTTGAGCACCTGATCGAGGCGCGAGGTATCGACACGAATCGAGTTGTCGCGCGTCTTCTCGGTATCACGGCGGCCGCTGGTGGCCCCCTGATAGCCGGGCTTGTCGGTCGCACGCCGGCCCACGGCAGCATGGATGATCTGCTCCGGCGTCTCGCCCGCGACATCGTGATGCATTCCCGGCTCGAGTGCGACGGTTGTCGCCGACGCCACCGGCGCGGCACCGGTAACCGCGTTGAAAAGGTTGTCCCAATCGGGGCTGCCCGGAGTGGGTACACCAGAAGTCGGCGCTGGCGCCACGGCGGCAGGAACGGCATCGGCAGCAAGCTGGCCGGCTAGCGCGGCCTTGAGCTTTGCGATCAGCGCGGCATCGGCCGACGACGGCTGCACGCCGCCCTCGAGGTTACCGAACATGTCGCGCACCGCCCCGGTAGCGTCGAGGATCACGTCCATCAACGGGCCGCTGATCTCCATCTCGCCGGTACGCAGCTTGTCGAACAGGTTTTCCGTCAGGTGGCACAGCGTGACAAGCTCGGCAGCGTTGAGAAAGCCGGCACCGCCCTTGATGGTATGGAAGCCGCGGAAAATCTCGTTCAGCAAGCCTAAGTCGTGTGGATTCTGTTCGAGGTCGACCAGCTTGTTATCGACGCCCGAAAGAAGATCTGTCGCTTCGACCAGGAAATCCTGAAGCAGGTCTTCCATGCCTTGAAAATCGCTCATTGCTCCCTCCCCGCATTAGCCCCGGTCAGAAACCGAGGCTCTCCAGCAGTTCGTCCACCTGTTCCTGATTAGTCACGACGTCGCTGCGGCCGGCTGCATTGATCACCGGTCCATTGAGCAGGCCTTCCGACGCCTCCGCCTTCTTCCCGGCGGGCATGGCTTCGATCAACGTCTGCAGCAGTTGCGTTTCCAGCCCCTGCACCATATCGATAACCTTCTTGATCACCTGTCCGGTCAGGTCCTGGAAATCCTGCGCCATGGTGATTTCGAGGGTCTGCTCGTTGATGGTCCGCAATTTACCCGGTGCATCCGTGAAATAGGCACGACTGTCGGCCGCCAGCGCCTTGAACTCGTCGACCGACAACTGGTTGGCGAACATCTTGTCCCAACGCTGCGCCATGGCTTCGGAACGTCCGAGCAGATCGTCCTGCAGCGGCTTGGCAATGTCGGTGGCGTTGAGGACCCGGCTGGCCGCCTTGTCGGTCATCTCGACGATGTAATTGAGCCGCTGCCGCGCATCCGGCATCTGGCTGGCAGTCTGCTCCAGAACCTTGTCGTAGCCCAGTTCGCGCAGGCTGTCGTGCAACTGCCGGGCAATGTGGCCAAGGCGATTGAAAACGATCTCGTCCTCGCTCTCGCCAGCCGCGGCACCCACCGGCGCCGGCCCGGCAACGGGTGCCACCTGGGAGACCACGCTGTCGAACAGGGCCTGCAAATCGTCGTTATCGCCCGAGGCGTCACGCGCAGGCGCAGGCGGCGGCACCGGTGCCGGACTGCCGGCGGCGATGGTATCGAACAGCGCCTGCAAGTCCTCGGAATCGCTGGCTTCGTCGAGACTGGTCGGTATTGACATTGTGCCCACCACGCCCTCAGGCACCCATTTTTTCGAATATTTTTGCCATTTTTTCGTTCAGCGTCGCTGCGGTGAAGGGTTTGACGATATAGCCCGAAGCACCGGCCTGGGCTGCGGCAATGATGTTCTCCTTCTTCGCCTCCGCCGTGATCATCAGCACCGGCAACCCTTTGAGATTGGGATTCGCACGGATCGTCTGCAGCAAGGTCAGGCCATCCATGTTCGGCATGTTCCAGTCGGAAACCACGAAGTCGAAACCGCCCCCCTGCAACTTCTGCCAGGCGACTGCGCCATCCTCGGCTTCATCCACGTTGGTGAAACCCAATTCCTTGAGCAGGTTGCGGACAATGCGACGCATCGTCGAGAAGTCGTCAACGACGAGAAACTTGATTTTGGTCGGATCCACGGCCATTGATATTTACCTTTCCGGGGTCAATCTCTTTGTGACTTGATAAGCAAGGGGCGCAGCGTATCCGCCAGAGCCTCGGCATCAAACTTGGCGACATAAGCATCGACACCCACCGACTTGCCCATGGCACGGTTGGCCTCCGACGACAGCGATGAGTGCATGACGACGGGAATACCCTCGAAGCGGGGATCGGACTTGACGTGCTTGGTCAGCACATAGCCGTCCATCTCCGGCATTTCGGCATCGACGAGAATCAAATTGACTTCGTCCCGCACCGATCGCCCCGTTTGCTGCGCATGGGCCGCCATGCCGGACAGACGTGTCCACGCCTCCTGACCATTGCTGGCATGCTTGTGGGTGACGCCGAGCTTGTCCAGCACCTCGGCGATCTTCTTGCGGGCCACCGAGGAGTCATCGACAAAAAACATGTTGATATCCCCAGCCTCGTGGATCTTGTCGATCTGGCCGACGATGGCCTCGCCGAACGTATCCGACAGGATTTGCTCGACATCGACAATGGATACCAGCTTGCCGTCCGGGAGTTCGGTGATGGCGGTGATATAGGCATGGGTGCCACTGGTGACCTGCTCCGGCGCTCGCACTTTGTCCCAATCGACGCGAATGATCCGATCGACGCCATGAACCAGAAAACCCAGTGTACGTTTGCTGTACTCGGTGACCATCATCGAACCGCCGAGGCCGCCCGGCGCATCGTCCAGATGCATGGCGCTGGCCAGCGAAAGCACCGGGATCACGTTGCCGCGCAGGCTGATCAGGCCCTCGACGCCGTTCGGCATATTGGGGGTCTTGGTGATGACTGGCGTCTTGCTGACCTCCCGCACCTTGAAGACGTTGATCCCGAAAAGCTCGTGCGTGCCAAGCGAGAACAGCAGGATCTCCATGCGATTGGAGCCCGCAAGCTTGGTGCGCGCATCGACGCTATCGAGCAAGGATGCCTGGCTGGCGGCGATAAGCGATTTCCCGGTCATGGGTGTGCCTTGCGATGTGCCACCCCGAAACGGGCAGCGAACGAAGCGGACGTATTCATGATTCCTCGGCTCGGGGTCATGCGGCGGCAGCCTGGTCTTTCAGCAGCAGGCGCGTCAGCGTGTCGGCCAGGCGCTGCGCCTCGAACTTGGGAACATACTCGTCGACGCCGACGGATTTGCCCAACTGCTGGTTCGATCCGGACGACAGCGACGAGTGCATGATCACCGGTATGCCGGCAAAACGTGCATCGGATTTGACGGTCTTCGTCAGAATGTAGCCGTCCATCTCCGGCATCTCGACGTCGGTCAGGATCAACTGCACGATGTCCTTGACCTGACGGCCCGACGACTGGGCGTAGGTTGCGATTTTCTGCAACTCGTCCCATGCAGCACGCCCATTGACCGCACTGATGTACTTGACGTCCATCGCCTGCAGGGTGCGCTCGATCTGGCCGCGCGCCACCGACGAGTCGTCGGCAAAGAGGATGGTGAGATCCTGGCGATTGAGCGGCTGGATGTTCTGGAAGGCGAACTCATCGTCGTACTTGGCGGTTTCTGCCAGGACCTTCTCGACGTCAAGCATCATCACAAGGCGATTATCTGGCAACTCGGTCACGGCAGTAACCAAACCGCCCAGGTTGGCGTTGAGCATTTCGGGCGGGACGCGCATCTGCGACCAGTCGAGGCGCAGGATGGTGTCGACACCTTCGACCAGGAAACCCTGGGTGTGGCCGTTGTACTCGGTGACGATCATGATGTCGCGCGGCGTTGCCGTGCCCATGCCCAGATATTCGGCAAGATCGACCACCGGCACCAGAACACCGCGCAGGCTGACCATGCCCTTGACCGCCGACGGCATTTCCGGCGCAGCAGTGATCGGCGGCGTCCGCATGACCTCGCGCACCTTGAATACATTGATGCCGAAGGTCTCACGCCGGCCGGTACGATCATCGACGCCAAGAGCAAACAACAATATCTCCAGCTTGTTGGTGCCGGCAAGACGGGTACGCGCGTCGATATTCCTGAGTAGTTCGGACATGCCTATTCGATCCTTCCCACGGGCGACGGCAGGTGCCGGCAACCCCGCTTCAGCCAGTATCTTACGTCATTCCTCAACACTGAAAGGCGTCCGCAGCCTCAAACTCGGAAGCGCGATGCCACCGCGTCCAGCGCCGCAGCCAGCGTCTGCAACTCGGCAGCGGCATCGACCGCCTGGTCCACCGCAGCGGCATTCGCTTCGGCCATACGGGCGATGCTCTCGACGTTGCGGGCAATGTCATTGGAGGCAACGGTCTGTTCCCGCACCGAGGCGGTAATCTGGCTCATGCCGCTGGTGGTCTGCGATACGGCGGCGTTGGCCTCGCCCAGCACCATGGCCACATCCTCCAGGTGTTCCTGACTGGTAGCCAGCGAGGACAACCCCCTCTGCAAGGCAGTCTCCACGGTATCGGATTTCTGCCCGATCATGCGCGTCACCTGGTCGATCTCGCCGGCGGTGGCGGCCGATTTTTCGGCCAGCTTGCGCACCTCGTCGGCAACCACGGCAAAACCGCGGCCCTGTTCGCCGGCACGTGCGGCCTCGATAGCAGCATTCAGTGCCAGCAGATTGGTCTGATCGGCGATGTCGCGAACCTCCCGCGTCATGTTGGTGATGGTCTGAACGCTTTCGATGAAATTCTTGGCCGTGCTGGCGATGTCGTTGACCGAATCCTCGACCTGCACGATCTCGCCGATCATCTTCGACAGTGCCTCGTTGCCGGCGCCGATGCGTTCGAGGCTGGCACCCGAGTTGCGATCCACTTCGGCCGCGCTGTCAGCGACACTGTTAATGCTGACCGTGACCTGCTGCACCGCTGCGGCGGTACTCGACGCGGCTTCGCTCTGGTCGCTGGTGCCAGCACGAATTCGTCCGGTCATGCCGGCGACGTCGTCGGCCGCCCGGCCGAGACGGGCCGAGGCTTCGCGCAGTTGGCCGACCATGTCGCGCAGGTTGCCCTGCATGGACGCAATTGCCGCCAGCAGGCTGGTACTGTCGCCGGACCGCACTTCGATCTGAAAGGAAAGATCGCCGTCCGAGATGCGGCGCGCAACATCGGCGGCATACTGCGGCTCGCCGCCAAGAACAGCCAGCAGGATGCGCACCAGCCCAACGAAGGCGGCAAGCCCGATGAAGGCGGCCATCGCCATCACAATCATCACCCAGATGCGGGCGCCATCCGCGGTAGCGACCAGTTTTGGATCGGCCTTGCCCGCCGCATCGGCCAACATATTGAACTGCAACAGGCTGAAGCCATTGGCGACGACGGTGGCCACCACAAGGATGGTCAGCACCAGGATCAAGCGCTTGCGAAGGGTCATGGCAAATTGCTTTCGGAATGATTACTCGGTCTTGTAACCGATGCGGAAGCCACCCCAGCGGCGGCCCTTGACGTAAATCGGCGCAGAAATGTCATGCATGATATCGCCAGTATCGCGGCGATAGGTCTGCAACAGGAAGGGTAGTCCGTGGCTGCCGCAGCGCTTGCCTACCACGTCGGAAAAAATGCGCTTGGTGCGGTTTCCGAGAATGTCTTTTTGCGGGTCACCTGTCAGCGGCTGGCAGTAACGTTTGTTGTGAGTTGGACAATAGCCATCGGCAGCCACCGCGATGGCATAGGCCGCTGCGGGCTGTTCGGCCAATACCGGCTCCTGCAGCGGCGGCAGCAGACGATCCGTCAGCGCATCGAACCGGCAGCTGAATTTCGGCGGCGCCGTATTGGCTATCTGCCGGTAATTGTGGTCAAAGAGATCGTCAAGGGTGATCTCGCCTCGCTCAACCGCCTGATCCAGCGCTGTGCCAACCGCATTGGCAGCCTCGGCCACGACAAGGGGCATGGCTTCGTGCAGTTTCATGGCCTTGTCGCCCGCGTCCCCCATCTTGAAGATATTTCCAACCTCACCGAGGTTGCTCGCCAGATACTCGAGTTGTTGCGCCTCGAGCAGCACAGCATTGGCATTCTCGATATTGTTGTCGGCCAGCGACATGATGTTGGTGACATGTTCGGCTATCTCCAGCGTGCGGCCGGCCTGTGCGTTCATGGCACGGGCGATTCCACCCACCTTCTCCATCGTGTCGCGAGCACCGTTGTTGATTTCGCCAAGTGCATCGGCCGCCTGGCGCGCCAGCCCGGCCCCGGCGCTGGCCTGCAGCGAGCCTTCATGAATGGTCTTGATCGCCGCTTGCGTCTCGCTCTGGATGGCGGTAATCAACTCCGTGATCTCGCCGGTTGCGGTGGCCGTGCGCTCGGCCAGTTTGCGCACCTCGTCGGCAACAACGGCGAAACCGCGGCCTTGTTCGCCGGCCCGCGCCGCCTCGATCGCCGCATTCAGCGCCAGCAGATTGGTCTGGTCGGCAATTTCGTGAATGACCCGTGCAATGCCGGAAATCTCATCCGAACGCTCGCCGAGGGTGGCGACCACCTGCGCCGATTGCTCGACAGTCCGGGCAATGCGTTCGATCTCGTCCGACGCCTGATTCACGATGCGCGTTCCGTTTTCCGAATGCGCCAGCGCGGCTTCGGCGATTTTCGCCGCTTCTTCAGCACCCGTAGCCGCCTGGCGCATCTCGCCCGACATCTCGGCAACCATCTCTGCTGTCGCCTCGGCCGCCTCGTTCTGCCGCGTCGAGCCGTCGACGGCGCTCCCGGCCTCGGTCATCAGCTTGGCCGCCGCACCGCCGAGCTGACGGGAATTGAAAATAATGCGGGTAGCAATTCCCTGATATCCGGACATCATGGAATTGTAGGCTGCTGCCACTGGCGCCACAGCCGATCCGGCTGGCGCCTCGACACGGCGCGACAGATCGCCATCACTGGCGCTCTGAGCAATGGCGTCATACAGGCGCTGCAAGGGATGATAGAGCGAACCGGCAACGATCAACCCCGGCAGCACGGCCACGACGAGGCCCGCCGCGGCAAACAGCAGGATTGCGGCCGTACTAGGCACCGACCCCGACAAGATTACGCCGGCCACGCCGGTCGCCATCAGGCCAACGCCAAGAAATGCATGCATCAGCCGCAGCCGCCGCAACGATTTTTCAATCCGCACTTAGGACTCCTCTTCACCCTGCGCAAGTTTCAGGCTGCCAGATTGATATATTGTTGTTGTCAGCGGCACTGCCTCACCACTTTAGGCAAATTGGCCGTCAAAGACAAGGCTATCCCTAAGGTTATAGCCGTCGCGGGCATGTCTCGTCACCGCGAGTGAGCTGAAGCGTCGCGGTGACGTGATTGCCAGCGGCATTGAAACCCAGTTCGGCGCACATGGCTCGCAGCAGCATGAGGCCACGCCCAAAAGGTAGCGCGTTCATCGCGTCGGCGACCGGATCGAGATAGCCGTGATCGAAGCCAGCGCCGCTGTCGCGACAACTTACGCGCAACCATCCCGCACCCGGGCCGGTCATTTGCTCCAGTTCCAACTCGATTTCCCCGTCGACAAGCGTTGCGAGACGGGCCTGACGTTCATTCAGGTAGGCCTCCATTCCGTCCGGATTCAGCTTGAGGCTGGAGTCCAGTCGCAACAGGCCATGGTCGAGCGCATTGTTATACAACTCGGACAGAACGACGAACAGCCTGTCGGTATTGTGACGGACGAGCTCAAACTGGTCGGCCAAACCGAGCAGCAAGGGTACGACATCGATGACCATAATCTGGGCTGCCGACAGGCGCAAGGCAGCCCGCCAGCCGCCGCCCGCTTTGGCCGGCGCAAAAGCATATGCGGCTTCAGCCGGTAGCCGCATCGGTTCGGTAGGCGCCCGGCACTCCACCATCAGCAGGGAAATATCGTCTCGTGCCGGGGCCGTACCCACGTAACGGTTCACCGCCGCCGTTATCGCCCCGAACCGCTCCGCGGCAGGCATATTGGTCAACTCACCGACGAGACGGTCGACGCCGAACGCCTCGCCCTCGGGGTTTTCCGCCTCGATCAAGCCGTCCGAATACAGATACAGCTGGCTGCCATCGGTAAATCCGTGCATGTCCAGCGTATCGTCGAACTCGTCGTCTGCGCGAACGCCAAGCGGTACGTGTCGCCGGGCCAACGTACGGTAGCCTTGAGCGCCAACCAGCAACGGCTCGGGGTTGCCGCCATTCCATACGCCGATTACCCGCTCGCGCAGATCGATAGACGCCAGCGTCACGGCAACGAAACGGTCACCCGGCAGGAAATCCTTGATTCGGGCATTGAGTTCGCGCGCTATGGCATCGACGCCATAGCCTTTTTCCGTCATCCGATAGAACGGTGCCAACACCGGCAATGCATTGATCGAAGCGGCAAGGCCAGTGCCGTTGCCGTCGGCCAACAGAATATGGATGACGCCAGCGGGTGTGCGCTGCGCGGCCACGATGGCGCCACTGAAATCTGCCGCTGGCCGGATCCAGTGACGCACGGCGGGATCGTCGAGTTCGATACCCCGGACTAATCGTTGCATCATGCGGCGCGCGATGCCGTTTTCCGCCTCCTCGGCGCGATGGCGACTTTCGCAATCGCCGGCTTGACTCTCCATCTGCTGCAGGCCCACCAGGCGCTGCAGCACGTCCAGCCTCGGTCCCACCACCGTCGCCATCACCGGCTTGACGACATAGGCATCGGCCCCGATCTGCAGGGCGCGGGCCTGTAGCGCGCCATCACCTTGCGCAGACAGGAACAATAGCGGCTGCCAACGCGGCGCGGCCAGCGCCTGTATCTCTTCGGCCAGGGAAAAACCATCCATTCCCGCTACGGAAATGTCGGTAATGACGACATCGGGACGTTCCTGGCGAAAAAGCTCCAGGCCCTTAATACCGTTGCTGGCGGCAAGGACCGCATGGCCAATGCCTTCCAGTTCCCGTCGCGCCAGGGCCTGGTCGTCGGCGTTGTCGTCGATGATGAGTATTTTCATCGCACCCAAAAAACCGCAACACGCGGGTTGCACGGCGCCCGCGAAACCTCTGCACAGTCTCTGCTGGCGAGGTGTGGGGCCACAGCTACCCCGTCAGACGATCTGAAACAGCTTGCTGAAATTGGCGATGTCAAGCACCTGCTTGACGGCGCCGCGGCAATTGGCGAGGGAAACAGTCTTGTCGGCGCCCTTGCAGCGGTCGCGCAGCATCAGCAACATCCCCAACGCCGAACTGTCGAGGTAGTCGACGCCGGCAAGGTCCACCCGCACTTCCTTGACCGTAGGCTCAGCCACAGCGGCATCTATCGCTTGGCGGAATTCTCGATGCGCGTTGAAGTCGAAGCGGCCACGCAGTTGAAGCACCGTATTTCCGTCGGCACTGACGACATTGACTTCCATGCTGTTGCCTCTTGAGTTGTTTGTCCGAAAAAGTATAGCCCAGCCGCCCTGCGATGGGGCTTTCGCCGGGCGCGCTACACCCGCCGCAAGCGGGCCAGCAGGTGGCCCGGAATGTCCCGCAAAGCCACCACCTCCGCCAGCGCACCGATATTTGCCGCTTCTCGCGGCATGCCGTAAACCACGCAACTTGCCTCGTCCTGGCCGATAGTCCATGCGCCCTTCTCGCGCATTTCGAGCAGGCCGAGAGCGCCGTCCTTGCCCATGCCAGTCAGGATCACTCCGCTGGCACGATCACGGGCCTCCCGCGCGACGGAACGGAACAGCACATCGACCGAGGGACGATGGCGATTCACCGGGTCGGACTGGGACAGTTCGGTGACAAAGCCCGTGCCGCTGCGGCGAACCAGTAGGTGGGAATGGCCCGGCGCCAGATAGGCATGCCCCGGTTGAATGCGCTCGCCACCCTGAGCCTCGACCACCGTAAGGTTGGTCAGCGTGTCGAGGCGGCGCGCGAACGAGTTGGTGAAACCCTCAGGCATGTGCTGGGCCATGACGATACCCGGCATCTCAGTTGGCAGCGCGGCCAGCACATCCTTGATCGCCTCGGTACCGCCGGTGGAGGCACCGATTGCGATGAGGTGGTCGGCGCAGACGCGGGCGGAAATGCCGCTACCGGACGGAAAAGTCGGCGCTGGCGCCACGGCGGCGGCACGAGCCCCCCGGACCGGGTCGCGCAAGCGCGCACCGAAGGCCGCGCGAATCTTGTCGCGGATGTCGTCGGCGTAGGCCAGCAACTGGCTCGCACTCTCGGCGCGCGGCTTGGCGACGAAATCCACGGCACCGGTCTCGAGGGCCTTCAGCGTGACATCCGAGCCCTTTTCGGTCAATGAGGAAATCATCACCACCGGCATCGGCCTCAGCCGCATGATGCGGGTAAGGAACTCGAGCCCGTCCATTTTTGGCATCTCGACGTCGAGCGTCAGCACGTCCGGGTTGAGCGCCTTGATCATCTCGCGTGCGGCAATCGGGTCGGGCGCGCTGCCAACCACGTTCAGATCGGGCGCACCACCGATGATCTCGGTCAGCAGCGCCCGCATCAGGGCTGAGTCGTCGACGATAAGAACCTTGATTGCCAAGTGCGGCCTCGCCTAAAAATCAGGTAAACAGTTCGATGTCGCCGATGACCGGGGCTTCGGTGAGACGCTCGGCGTACTCCCTCTCGCGCCGCGCCACCGTGTCGTTGTGCATGCGCACCAGCTTCTTCACCAGCACGCGACCGCTGGCGGGAAAGAAGTAGACCTTGCGCGGGTGAATGTCGAGCAGATCCTGCGCTGCGACCGGGATGCCCTCGGTGTGCAGGTAGTCGATCACGAATTGCGAGTTGCGCTCGCCGACATTTGAATGGGTGAGCTTTTCCATGACGCGACCGCCGCCGAAAACCTTGGCCTCGAGCCGGTCGCGGCGAGCGCCAAGTTTGAGCAGGTGGTTCACCAGGATTTCCATGGCGTAGGTACCGTAGCGTGCGGATGCCGACAGGGCATCCTTGTCGCCGCCGGCGAGCATGAAGTGGTTCATGCCGCCGATGCCCTTCTCGCGGTCGCGGATGCAGGCAGAAACGCAGGAGCCGAGCACGGTTACCAGCAACATGTTGGTAGTGGTGACGAAATACTCACCCGGCAGCACCTTGACCGCCTCGATTTCGAAGTGGCGGTCGAAATAGCGGTTGCCGGCAAGATGCTCGACGGAACCGATTTCGGTCATTTGATCCTGGCCGACCGCACCGGCCGGTCGGAACGTTCGTACACGGTGCGACCCAGCGAGTGGAACAGATCGGCAGCGTGGAGGAAGCTCTCGGAATGGCCGGCGAACAGCAAGCCATCCGGCTTCAGCAACGGCACGAATTTCCTGAGGATTTCGTACTGCGTCGGCTTGTCGAAGTAGATCATTACGTTGCGACAGAACATCACGTCGAACGGCCCCTGGATAGGGTAGCGCGCGTCAAGCAGATTGACGCGGGTGAAACTGATCAGTTTCTGCAGTTCGGGCCGCATTCGCACCATGCCCGCCTGGCTGCCGGTACCCTTGAGGAAGAAGCGGCGCAGTCGCTCGGGCGACAGGCGTTCGACGCGCTCAATCGGGTAGACGCCCTGCCGCGCCTTGGTCAGTACGTTGGTGTCAATGTCGCTGGCGACGATCTCTACCGGCGGCGTCATATTGCCGAAGGTTTCGCAAGCCGTGATCGCCAGGGTGTAAGGCTCCTCCCCGGTCGAGGCCGCCGAACACCAGATACGGATCGGCCGCTGCTTGAGCTCGGCCATGTGCCGCTGCAGGATATCGAAGTGATGCCCCTCGCGGAAGAACGAGGTCAGGTTGGTCGTCAGTGAATTGACGAACAGTTCCCACTCATCCTCGCCCTTGGGCGAGACCAGGAAGGCAAGATAAACCGAAAAGCTGTCCAGATTCAGGGCCCGCAGGCGACGCGCCAGCCGCGAATAGACCATGTCGCGCTTGATCGGCGCGAGCGAGATTCCCGCCCGCTCGTAGATCAGCTTGCGCACGCGCTCGAAGTCCTCGTCGGTGAAGAGGAACTCGCGCTGCTTCGGAGCGGCGTCGCTGGCGGCCGCGGACGGGACGAAAGGCTTCATCATGGTTTGGAGGGGCCACCCGTGCCACCATGAGATGGCGGCACGGGCAGGTTAGCGGCGGGCGCTCAGAACTCTTCCCATTCGTCCGAGGAATCCTCAAGATGGGGCGGCGGGATCTTCTTGGCGGCGGCAGTCGGTTTCACCGCCCGCGCCGCGGGTCGGGGCGCGGCAGCCGAGTGCCCGAGCTGACGCGGCGTGGCATCGCGCAGTACCGGCGCCGGCAGCATCGAGCCTTCGGCCAGCTTGAACATGTCGACGGCCTGAACCAGGCCTTGCGCCTGCTCTTCCAGGCTTTCGGCGGCCGCCGCCGCCTCTTCGACCAGCGCTGCGTTCTGTTGCGTCACCTCGTCCATCTGGCCGACGGCCTGCGTCACCTGCTCGATGCCGGACGACTGCTCGCGGCTGGCACCGGCGATCTCGGTCACGAGACCCGCCACCCGCTGGAAGCTGGTGACGACGTCGTCCATGGTGCTGCCGGCCTGGCCGACGAGCTTGGCCCCGCCTTCGACCTTGTCCACCGATTCGGCAATCAATGTCTTGATTTCCTTCGCGGCCGTGGCTGACCGCTGGGCCAGGTTGCGCACCTCGGTGGCGACCACGGCGAAGCCGCGGCCCTGTTCACCGGCCCGCGCGGCTTCGACCGCGGCGTTCAGCGCCAGGATGTTGGTCTGGAAGGCGATGCTGTCGATGACGCCGATGATGTCGGCGATCTTCTTGGAGCTGTCCTGGATCGCGCCCATGGTGTCGACCACGCGCTTGACCATCTCGCCGCCCCTGGTTGCAACCTCGTTCGAGCTCTTGGTCAGTTCGTTGGCCTGGCGCGCGTTCTCGGCATTCTGCTTGACGGTGGCGTTGAGCTGTTCCATCGAGGCCGCCGTCTCTTCGAGGCTGCTGGCCTGTTCCTCGGTGCGGCTGGAGAGGTCCTGGTTGCCGGCAGCGATCTCCTTCGACGCGACGTTGATGGCGTCGCTCGCCTCCTTGATGCGCCCGACCACTTCGCGCAGACGCTCGATGGTGGTATTGGTATCGTCCTTCAACTGGCCGAACAGGCCCTGGTAGTCAGCCTCGATGGTCTGGGTCAGGTCACCCTGGGCGACGCGCTGCAATACCTGGGCGACATCGCTGAGGCCTGACGACACCACGCCGGACAGCTGGTTGAGGCCTTCTGCCAGCTGCTTGAAGAAGCCTTCCTTGTCGTCCGTCGCCAGCCGCGCATCGAACTCGCCGCGACCGGCGGCAGCAATGATTCCGGCAACCTCGCGCTCCACCTGCACTTCGCTGGTGCGATCAAGCCATTCGGCCACCGCGCCCAGGCGCTCACCGCGCTCGTTGATCACCGGGCTGGCAGTCACCCGCAGGAAGCGGTTGCCGATCTCCAGATTGGCGGTATAGGTGTTGGTGAGTTCCGCCAGCAGCTTGGCCTGATGGGCCGGATTTTTGTGGAAGGTATCGATATTCACGCCCACCATGTTGTCGGCATCGAAGTTCGGCAACTGCTTCTTGATCTCGGCTTCGGCTCCCTTGAGGATGCGCTTGACCGCGGTGTTCGCGTAGATGATGGTGCGCTCACCGTTGGCGATCATCACCCCGGTGCTCACGTTGTCGAGCGCGATCTTGATGCGCAGGTTTTCGTTGGACACGCGTTGCGCCTCGGAGACGTCGAAGCCAAGCTTGGTCTGCATCGCCTCGAGCGCCTGTAACACCTTGCCGATCTCGTCGTTGCGCGTGGTGTCGACGAAGTTGCCGTAGATGCCCTGGCCAACGTTATTGAAGACCTCGATGGCCTGGTCGAGCGGACGGGTGATGGCGCGAATCAGCACCAACGCGGCGGCGGCAGCCAGCAGCAGGCCGGCGATGATCACGCCGATCGCGAGGTTGCGACCCGCTTCATAGCGGGAAACCGCCTCGGCAAACTCATTCTGGGCGCCATCGAGATGGAACTTGCGCAAGTCATTGACATGCGCTGCCGCCGTGGCATTGAGCGGCTGGGTCTTCGCCAGGAAGTTCTTGCGGGCGTCGTCGATCTTGCCGGACTTGATCAGTTCCACGGTCGCCAGCAACCCCTCCTTGACGAAGGCGGCGCGGTCAACGGCGAAGCGCTCGAAGATCTGCTTGGCCTCGGCGCTGACGATGCGCGCCTTGTACTCGTCGGCCGTCCGGGTGATCGTGGCGACGTTGTCCTTCATTTCGTCGCCGCTGCGGGCGACATTCTCGGGCGAGGCGTCGATCAGCATGCCCTCGACCAGGATGCGGTTGCGCAGCATGTTGCGGTTGATCTGGGTGACGTCGGCCAGGCCCCTGGTGTGCTGTTCATAGACATCGCGCAACGCCTCGCTGGTCTGCTTCATGCCGAGGACGCCCTGCAGCCCGATGCCCACCAGCAGCAGTGCCAGCACGGCCATGACGCCGCCGAGCTTGGCCTTGAGGTTAAGATTGGCCAGCTTGCGGCCCCAGCCGGCACCCGCGACGACCTGGCCGAGTTCGATTCGTCTGCCGCCCTGCTTCTTGTCGCGGAACAGGCGATAGGCCTGCTCGGTCGCATCCACCTGGCCGCGCGTCGGCTTCTTGCGCACCGACATGTAGCCGACCACCTGGCCGGCCTCGCGGATCGGTGTGGCGTGGGCCTCGACCCAGTAGAAGTCGCCGTTCTTGCAGCGGTTCTTGACCATGCCAATCCAGGGCCGCCCTGCCTTCAGCGTCTGCCACAGGTCGGCGAAGGCCTCGCTCGGCATGTCCGGATGGCGCACGATGTTGTGGGGCTGCCCGAGCAGTTCCGACTCGAGGAAGCCCGACACCTCGAGAAAGTCCCGGTTGATGTAGGTGATCTGGCCCTTGAGGTCGGTCTTGGAAACGATCATGTGATCGTCGCGCAGAACGTATTCGTTCTGGGTAACTGGAAGATTGGTTCTCATGGGACGGGTCTCTCCTCGGCTATCTCTGTTTTCGGTTCTGGTCGGGTTGTCTTATGCCGTCGCTTCGTCCATCAATGCCATCTCGGAGGACAGCATCAAGCGCTCTATGTCGGCAACGATCAGCATGCGCTCGCCGAGCGTGCCGAGACCGTTGATGTAGCGGGTATCCACCGTCGCGGCAAACTCGGGGGGCGGACGGATCTGATCGGAGCGCAGCGTGGTGACGTCGGACACGCTGTCGACCACGATGCCGACCACGCGACCGCCGACGTTGAGGATGATGACCACGGTGAATGGCGTGTAATCGGCCGTGCCGACGCCAAACTTGATGCGCATATCGACGATGGGCACGATGGTGCCGCGCAGGTTGATCACGCCCTTGAGGAAGCTCGGCGCGTTGGCGATGGTCGTCGGCGGCTCGTAGCCACGGATTTCCTGCACCTTGAGGATATCGATGGCGTATTCCTCGGGGCCGAGGGTAAACGTCAGATATTCCTGGGCGGTGGCGCCGTCGTCAGCCCCGGCAGTTGCACGCGCGTTGTTCTGGACCATGCTTGACTCCTGCTGCTTCATTCGGCGGCGGGCATGGCACTCTTGGCCATACCGACCAGCGCGGATACATCGAGGATAAGAGCGACGTGGCCGTCGCCCATGATGGTGGCACCGGAGACTCCGGTGACCTTGCGGTAATTGGACTCCAGGCTCTTGATCACCACCTGGTGCTGGCCGACCAGGGCATCGACGAACAGGGCCGCCTTAACGCCGTCGGCATCGAGCACCACCATGATGCCCTTATCGAGGGGCCTCACCGCGCCGGGGATGCCAAAGACTTCGTGCAATGCCACGACCGGCAGGTATTCGCCGCGTACCTGGATCAGGCGTTCGAGGCCGGAGACGCTCTTGATCATCGAGCGCTCGGCCTGCAACGACTCGATGACATAGCCGAGCGGGATGATGTAGGTTTCCTTGCCCACCGCCACCGACATGCCATCAAGGATGGCCAGCGTCAGCGGCAGCCGCACCGTCATGCGGGTGCCGACGCCGAGCATCGATTCGATCTCGACGCGCCCGCCCATGGCGGTGATGTTGCGCTTCACCACGTCCATGCCGACACCTCGCCCTGAAACGTCGGTCACCTGGTCGGCGGTGGAAAAGCCCGGTTCGAAGATCAGCTGCCAGACTTCGGCGTCCGTCATCTGCTCGTGCATGTTGAGGCCGCGCTCCCGGGCCTTGGCCAGTATCTTGTCGCGCGGCAGCCCGGCGCCGTCGTCGCCGACCTCGATGACGATGTTGCCGCTCTGGTGATAGGCCTTGAGGGTGATGGTGCCGACAGGCTGCTTTCCCTTCGCGGCGCGGGCATCCGGCATCTCGATGCCATGGTCGAGGCTGTTGCGCACCAGATGGGTGAGCGGATCGCTGATGCGCTCTATCAGGCTCTTGTCGAGTTCGGTCTCCTCGCCGATGGTCTTGAGTTCGATCTGCTTGCCGAGTTTCTGCGCGAGGTCGCGAACCACGCGCGGGAAGCGCGAGAACACCGTCGAAATCGGCATCATGCGGATCGACATCACTGCCTCTTGCAGGTCGCGCGAGTTTCGCTCCAATTGGGTAAGGCCGTTGTGGAGGCGCTCGAACTCCACCGGATCGACACCGGCGGCAGACTGCGCCAGCATGGCCTGGGTGATCACGAGTTCGCCGACAAGGTTGATCAGCTGGTCGACCTTGTCGACACCGACGCGAATGGTGGCCTCGGCTCCCCCGGCCAGCTTGACGGGCGGCTTCTTGGCGACGTCATCGGCCGGCTTGGCGACCGCCGCAGCCACCACGGGCTGGACGGCGGGAGCAGCGGCGGGCGGCGGTACATCGACAAAGAAGCCGAAACCGTCGCCCTCGCTGCCGGCAGCAATGGCCGGTACAACATCGGCCGGCACAACGGCGGCTTCATCCGACTGCGGCAGTGGCTCGAAAAATCCGAAAGAATCGTCCGCTGCTGGCACTGCATCGGCTCCGGCAGCGGGCAGCGGTTCGAAAAAGCCGTAGCTGTCATCTGCCGTAGAAACAGTTCCCGAAGGAGCGCAGGCCGCTGGCGCCACGGTTACGGCCGCGTCACCGCCAGCGGCCTCGTCGAAAAACCCGTAGGCGCCGTCGGCCGCATCGCCAGTAGTGGTCTCGCCAATGCGGCCAATGCGGATGCTGTCGCTGCGCGCCAGGAACTCGAGCACACCACGCACGCCCTCGGCATCGACACAGTCGACGATGGCCAGATGCCACGGGCGGTCAGGCGTCGCCGGGCGATTGATGATGCTCACCGCGCCGAAGTCACCAAGTTCTTCGATCAGGCGCTCGATTGCCGTATCGCCATCGTCGCCATCGAGCACGAACCAGGCTTCGATTCCGTCCTGGCCCGCCACCAGAGCCTCGACCGGTGCGGCGGCAACGGCCGCCGTCGCCGGGACCGCGGCGTGGGTCAGGTCACGCAGTCGCTGGCAGATCGCAACCGCTGCCGCCTCGTCAGCCTGGCCTTCGCCCTTGTGCGCGGCCAGCATGCCCTTGAGGACATCGCCTGCCGCCAGGAAGGCATCGATCATCTCGTTGCGCAGCGCCAGTTCACCCTTGCGGATGCGGTCGAGCAGATTCTCGAGGATGTGGGTGACATCGGCCATGTCGGTGAAGCCGAAAGTGCCCGACGAACCCTTGATCGAATGCGCGGCGCGAAAAATGGCGTTGAGCTGCTCGGCGTCCGGATCGGCGATATCCAGGCCCAGCAGCAGGTTTTCCATTGAACCCAGGTGCTCTCCGGTCTCCTCGAAGAAGACCTGGTAGAACTGGCTCATGTCGATGGACATCTACCCTCTCCCCGTGACGCGAGGTGAGCCGGGATCAGCCAATGACCTTCTTGACGACCTCTATGAGCTTCTGCGGATCGAAGGGCTTGACCAGCCAGCCGGTGGCGCCCGCAGCGCGACCCTGCTGCTTCATGGCGTCGGACGACTCGGTGGTCAGCATGAGGATCGGCACGGCCTTGTATTGGGGCATGGCGCGCAGGTTCTTGATCATGGTCAGACCATCCATGCGCGGCATGTTCTGGTCGGAAAGGATCAGGTTGAAGGTCTTGGTCTTGGCCTTGTCCAGGCCGTCCATGCCATCCACGGCCTCGGTCACTTCATAGCCCGAACTCTTGAGGGTAAACGACACCATCTGGCGGATGGAGGCGGAATCGTCGATTGCGAGGATGGTCTTGGCCATTGGGGGGCTCTCCTAAAATAGTTCTATGTCGCCTTCGGTGATGGCCTGTTGGCTCACCGGGTTATTAGTGTTGTCCGAGGTCAGCGACTTCAGCCGCAGGTTAATCGCCCCGGTGCGAGCATGCAAGTCGTGCAAGGCCGCAGCGGTATCGCCACTGCGCGCGTCGGCGCGCAGGGCGTCGCCCAGTGCGGCGGTTTCGTGCAGCACGCCTTCGAGCGCCTCGACGCGCCGCAGCACATGGCTGATCAGCTGCGACACCATATCCTGGAACTGCAGCGCCATGACCGCCTGCCCGACCTGGCTGGCCATGTCGTCGGCGCCGCTGCCGAGCCTCGAGATCGCCTCGATCCGGCTCTGGTTGTCGGCATCGAGGTGGTGAAGGATGTCTTCGACCTCGCGCTTGGACTCGAGCGCGAAGTTCATGTCCTGGCTGGCCAGGCGTTCGATTGTCTGTTCGGTCTGCGCCACCGACTCCTGCATGCCCTTCATCAGGGTGCTGATCTGCTGGCTGAACTGGGTGGTGCGGCCGGACAGATCGCGCACCTCGTCTGCCACCACGGCAAAACCGCGGCCAGCCTCGCCGGCGCGCGCCGCCTCGATCGCGGCGTTGAGGGCGAGCAGGTTGGTCTGCTTGGCGATGGCACCGATCTCGGAGAGGATGCCCTGCACGTCGCGCGTGCGCTGGGCGATGCCATCGGTCAGCTCGACCAGCTCCATGCCCAGCTTGCTGTTGGTTATGACACTATCGACGACGCGCTGCATGACGCCTGAGGTGTTGGTAACGAAGCTGTCGAAGCTCCGCTTCGAGTCGTCGTCGCCATCCGCCCCGGTCACCGAAAGCGCCAGCCGGCGCTGGGTTTCGGTATGCGCGTGCATGCCGGTGAAGGCCTGCGACAGGCTGGCGATGGCGTCCGCCAGCAGGCTCTGCACGCGTTCCGTCTCGGCCCGGATGGCGTCGAACTGGATGGCCGACTGGGCGCCCAACTCCTCGACAAGCTGCGCGAATTGATCCAGCAGCTCGGCCTCGGAATCACGACGCTCGCGAACCTCGCACGCCGGGCGGCAGCTTGTGCGATTGACGGCGGCATCGATCAGGTGCCAGCCCAGCGGCACCACGACCAGGGCCAGCACCGCACCCCAGCCGGCCTGGCCCAGCGGGGTCAGGACGTATAGCGCCGCGCCGCCAAGCAGCGTCCATGCGGCGCCCCACCAAAAACCCTTGTTGAACACTATTGACCCGCCTCCCCGCAGTGGTTCGATGTCGCGCCGTTCAGCGCGCGGCTGCCGACCCGGTCACGCTTTCCGGCGTCACCGTGTCGCCAGCGCCGACTTCCTTGCTCTCCGTGCCATCGGCAAGGATAGCCTCTTCGGTGCGCTTGTTCAGGACAACGATGCTCATCCGGCGGTTGATCGGGTTGTAGGGTTGTGCCTTGTCATACAGGACCGTCGATGCCAGGCCGGTGACGCGCATGACTTTGGCATCACTCATGCCGCCGACGACCAGTTCGCGGCGCGAGGCGTTGGCGCGGTTGGTCGACAGCTCCCAGTTGCCGAAGCCACGATCGCCGCCGGCATAGGGCTGGGCGTCGGTGTGGCCCGAGAGACTGATGCGATTCTCGACGCCGTTCAGATTCTGGCCGATCGCCCGCAGGATTTCCTTGGTATAGGGCTTGAGTTCGGAGCTGGCGGAATCGAACATCGGCCGGTTCTTCTCGTCGACGATCTGGATGCGCAGGCCCTCGGTCGTGAGATCGAGCAGCAACTGGCTCTTGAACTGGCGCAGGCTGGGCGACGCCTCGATCATGGCTTCGATCTTGTCCTTCAGCCCCTGGAGCTTGGCACGCTCCTGCTTTTCGAACTCTTCCTTGAGCTTCTGCAGGTTGATGGTCTTGCGTTCGGCCTCGATGTCGCCCTTCTTCACCTGGCCGTAGGTCGCTGTCAGATCGGTACCGCCGCCCTGGATGACCGACGACGAGTCGCCGGAACCGGAGCCACCGAACATGGCGACCTTGAGCGGCGTCTGAAAGTAGTCGGCGATGCCCTTGAGGTCGCCCTTGCTGGTTGAGCCCAGCAACCACATGAGCAGGAAGAAAGCCATCATCGCCGTGACGAAGTCGGCATAGGCAATCTTCCAGGCGCCGCCGTGGGCCCCGGCGCCGCCCTTCTTGATCTTCTTGACGATTATCGGGCGTTGCGAGTCGTCGCTCATTTGCCCTTGCGGCCCTTGAGGTCCTCCTCAAGTTCGGCGAAGGTGGGCCGATCCGGAGAGTAGAGTACCTTGCGGCCGAACTCGACCGCCACCTGCGGTGCGTAGCCGTTCATGCTGGCCAGCAGCACGGCCTTGATGCACTGGTAGATCTTGCTGCCTTCCTCGACCTTCTGGTTGAGCTGGTTGGCGATCGGCTCGACGAAACCGTAGGCGATCAAAATGCCGAGGAAGGTACCGACCAGCGCGCCACCGATCATCTTGCCCAGCACGGCAGGTGGCTCGCCGACCGAGCCCATCACGTTCACCACGCCCATCACCGCGACGACGATACCGAAAGCCGGAACCGCGCCGCCCATGGCCGCCACCATGTGCGCAGGCGCATGGGCCTCGGCATGGTGCGTTTCAATCTCGATGTCCATCAGGTTCTCGATCTCGAAGGCATTGAGGTTGCCACCGACCATCATGCGCAGGTAGTCGCAGATGAATTCCATGACGTGGTGATCATGGGTAACACTGGGGTACTTGGAGAAAATCGGGCTGGACTCGGGGTTCTCGACATCGCCCTCTATCGACATCAGGCCTTCCTTGCGAACCTTGGCCAGGATCTCGTAGAGCATGGCAAGCAGGTCCATGTACAGGGCCTTGCTGTAGGGCGAACCCTTCAGCGCCGAGGGAATCGCACCCAGCACCGCCTTCAGCGCGCGGGGCCCGTTCGAGGCAACCATGTAGCCGATCGTCAGGCCGACGATGGCGATGTACTCCAGCGGTACCCACAGCGCGCCGAGGCTGCCGTGCACGGCATAGGTGCCGAGTGCAGACGCCAAAATGATGACATATCCGACGATGAGGAACATCGATGACTCTCTTTAGCTGCGTTTTCGTTCTGCGTGGCGGCCGCTGCAAGCACACGCCCTCCCCGGACGGCGTCTGGCCTCGGGCGTAATCATAGCGACATTCCGCAGGCCGCACAAAAAAAGACGCCCCGCCGGCAAGCGCCAGCGGGGCGTTTTCAGGGTTCCTGCGCTGTCAGGCGGCGACTGCGGCAGCGGCCTTGCGCGTCTTGCCGGCACGCGCCGGCATGTGGCAAAGGCCGCAGACGTAGCCCTTGGTCGGATCGTAGGCGTGGGCGACGAATTCGCCACCGCATTCATGGCAGGTCGCCATCTGCAGCATGTTGGCGTCGAAGAAGCGCACCATGGTCCAGGCGCGGGTCAGCGACAGAACGGTATCCATGTTGCCGCGCTTGATCTGCTCCAGATACATCCGGTAGGCCTTGATGATCAATTCCAGGCCCGACAGTTGCGTGTGCTTGCCGAGGAAGCGGAAGTAAGCCATGAACAGGGAGGCATGGATATTGGGTTGCCAGGTCATGAACCAGTCGGTCGAGAACGGCAACATGCCCTTGGGCGGCGATACGCCGCGCACCTCCTTGTAGAGCTTGAGCAGGCGCTCGCGCGACAGGTTGGTTTCGGCCTCCAGCAACTGCAAACGGGCACCCAGTTCGACCAGTTCGACGGCCAGGCGAATGTCCCTCGCCTCGGAGATCACCGATTTATTGCGCATACGCCCCCCGGTGATCAAGCGACCGCCTCGACTGCCTTGCCGGCAGCAAGGATGGCCGCATGGATATGACCAACACCGCGCTCACGCTCATGGTTGGCGAGCAGGTTGAGCAACAGGGTGTCGTCGAAGCGGAAGTTGCACAACAGCATGTCGGAACTGGCCATTTTCAGGATCTGGCCCGGTGTCAGGCGATCGAGGATGTCGGCGATCTCCTCGCTGATACCGAGCTTGAACACGGCACCCGCGCGATCGGCGCGAACCATGCTTTGGGCCAGCATCAGGTAGGCAAGATTGACTTCCTTTATATCGTTGTAGGTGTCGGTCGATTTCATCATGCACTCCTTGGGTTTCGCCGCCTGAGCCTGCACCCACCCCGGGCACCTTGACTTTCGACAGCTGTAGCCATTTTCCAGCAAGAAGAGCAATCGGAAAATCAACGGATTAGCCTTTCTATTGTAGGTATTGGTTTAAGTATGCCTGTAAGAGAAAACATTACAAAGCAAACATAACTACATGTTTACATTATAACTTTTAAGAAGTACTACTTGATCAGGGGTGCCTGAGGGCTTGCCACGCAGTTTCGACCGGCCTGCTTGGCCAGGTACAGGCCCTGATCGGCGCGCTTGATCAAGGCGTCGGGTGTAGCCATGTCGCCATCGCGGACGGCAACGCCGACACTGATGGTGTCGGGGATGTCGGCCATGCCGGCGCGAATGCGATCCTTCTCGACCAGCCGCCGCAGGCGTTCGCCACAGTGCATGGCGGCCTCGATGGCAGTATCCGGACAGATCACCATGAACTCGTCGCCGCCCATGCGCACCAGGGTGTCCTGCGCGCGCAGGCCCTTCTTCAGCGCCGCAACGACGCCCTGCAGCACGGCATCACCGACGTCGTGGCCATGCGTATCGTTGATTTTCTTGAATTCGTCGATATCAATGACCAGGCAGGCCAGCGGGCGCCCGCCGCGGGCGGCGGCAGCCCATTCCTGCTGAAAGCGCTCGCTGGCGAAGCGGCGGTTCGGCAGCAGCGTCAGCGGATCCGTCAGCGCCGCCTCCTGCAGGCGGCGGTTGGTTACGGCAAGTTCGGCGGCGAAACGACGGATTTCCTCGCGGTCGCGCTCGATTTCCTGCTGCAGCATGACCACGCGCTGCCCCGCGTGCAATCGGGCGGAAAGAATCCGCGGATTGACCGGCTTGGCGACGAAATCGTCGACGCCGCTCTCGAAGGCCTCGACCAGCCGGTCCTCTTCCTCGAAACTGGTGAGGACGAGAATGTAGATGCCGCGGCCGACCTTGGTCTGGCGCAGCGCCCGGGTCATCTCGATGCCAGTCATCTCCGGCATCATCCAGTCGACCACCATCATCTGCGGACGCTGATCCAGTGCCATCTCCAGGCCCTGCTTGCCATTGGCGGCTTCGATGACATCGTGTCCCGCCTTCTCCAGCAGCTTGCCGATCAGCGCACGCATCGAAGCATCATCGTCCACCACCATCACGCGCATGCGGTCGAACGCCCCGGCCGGCCGGCCCTTGGGCGGCAGCGAGAGCTCCTCGAACGGCGGCATGGCATGCGCCCCGACCTCAAGCATTGCCGCCCATTTGGCCCATTCCACCGCCACCTTGTCACACAGCGGATTGAGCATGTCGGCATCGAGCGACAAGCGGCTGCCGCATAGCAGCAGCCGCGCAGTCAAGGCACGCCGCCCCTCCTCGGGCGCCAGGCAAATGTCGGCGATCAGATTCGCCAGCACCAGCGACCACAGCAGGCGGTACGGACGCGAACCATCGATGATGCCGGACAGCTCCGGCTGTTCATGGTGATATACCGGCTCGGTAAATGCCTTGGGCAGCCCCCATTCATGCAGCAGTGCGGCGGAAAGCTCGTTGTGCGTCATGACGAACGCCTGTCGCTCGATCTCGAGCAGGTCACACTCTGGATCGACCTGACCCTGGTCGAGCACGCGCGAGTAGTCGGCGGGAAACATGGTCGCCAGGGCCAGTTGCCCGATATTGCAGAGCAGGCCGACGCTGAATGCCTCCTCGGGCGCGGCGGCACGGGTGCGCAGGGTCAGTTCCTGCAGCGCCACCGCGCACACCAGTGAGTGCGACCAGAAACGCCTGTAATCAAAGCCCGTGCAACTGCCCGAGCGGTAGTGGGAAAGCAGCGAGAAACCCAGCGCCAGCGACTTGACTGCCGGCATGCCGAGCACGATCAGCGCATCCTGAACGGATGCAATTGATCGGCGGGCGCCGACATTGATGCCGTTGGCCGCCTTGATCAGGCGACCGACGAAGGCCGGATCGGGCTTCACCGCATTGGCCAGTTGGCCAAGCGAGACATCCTCGCGCTGGATCAGGCGGATGATGGCAAGCGCCGCCCCTTTGGGCGAGGGCAAATCCTCTGTCGCCTTGATCTGGTCGAACTTGGATAGATCGATTGAACCCACGATGCAGTTTCACGCCTCTGGTTTCAGAAGCCCTCTTATAACACCGCCGGGCCAGCCACACCACCGAGCCAGGTCAACCCTGGTGCCGGCAACTGCCAGACCACGCCTTGCGATATATTCCTTTTGTAATATTTACAAATAAATTTTTGGGCAATAGACTCCGCCCACAATAAAAACATGGTCTTTTGTCGTGGCGCAGCCATCCTGCGTCGCCTTTTCCGCAGACCGTTCCCCCCGCAGGGCCCATGAAGCCAAAAACTGTTTCAACCCGGAAGACGCCGCGTAGCCGACGCAAACCCAGCCGGTCCCCGCCCGAAGATCACATCGCCCCCCATCCCCGCGAACGGGAATACGAGGAGGCGCTGGAACTCGTCAGCGGCATGCGCGACGCCGTCCTCAATCTCCACGATGGCCGCATCAGGTACTTGTCGCTGCCGGCCGGCAAGATCAGCGCCGACTTCTTCTGTACGGCCGAGCATCCGCAAAACGGCTGGTTCGGCCTGCTGGCAGACGCCACCGGCCACGGCCTGCCGGCAGCCATTTTCGGCCTGCACACGCCAACCCTGTTTCGCCAGGCCGTGCAGCGTGGCATGTCCTTGGCCGAAATCTTCGATGAGATCCACGGCTTCCTCGCGCGCCAGCGCTTTGGCGGCTACTTCGTCTGCGGCCTGCTGATACGCAGCCACGGCCGCGAAATTGAGGTGCTGAACGCAGGCATGCCCGACGGCCTGTTGCTGGCGCCCGATGGCCGCCTGCTGGAGGCATTCCCCTCGCGCCACCTGCCGCTCGGCATCGAGTCCGATGCCAAAGTGGCAGAACAGCGATTCCGCTTGGCGCGCGGCGACGACGCCGTGCTGCTGCTGTACTCCGACGGCCTGAGCGAACTTGGGTCGGCATCGGGTCAGCCGCTGGAAACGGCCGGCGTGCTCGCCGCTGCCGCCTCGGTCGGCGCAACCGGCACCTTCGACGACCTGGCGGAGCGCATCGCGCGCCAGACCACGCCGCCGCACGACGATATCAGCATCGCCATGATCCAGTTGCCGCTCGAAACCCGTCATGCGGAAATCGAGAAGGATTCCGCACTTGCCCCGAAAAGCATCGCCCCGGTGAATGTCGAGCACGCGACCCGAACCATCGTCGAGCAGTTCGACGATGGAATGGTCCTGACCGACGCGATGCAACGCATCATCTACGTCAACCCCGCCTTCACGCGGATCACCGGCTACACGCTGGAGGAAGCGGTCGGCCGCACGCCACGCCTGCTCAGCTCGGGGCGCCACGGCGCGACGTTCTACCGCGACATGCACAATGCCCTGGCCGACTGCGGCATCTGGAACGGGGAGATCTGGAACCGCCGCAAGGACGGCACGATCTACATGGAGGCGCTGCACATCAAGGCACTGCAGGACGAAGCCGGCCGAACCAAGCACTACCTGGCCAGATTCTCCGACCTCACCGAAGAACGACTGCGCGCGAGCGCCATCCGCCAGGATTTGTCGCGAGACCCGCTGACGGGACTGGCTGATCGCGCCACGCTACATGAGCGGGGGCGGCAGGCAATGCAGCGAACCGACCGTTCGGAACGCGTGCTGGGCGTGCTGTTCATCGATCTCGATCGATTCAAGTCGATCAACGACAGCCTCGGCCACGACATCGGCGACGCGGTGCTGGTCGAAGTCGCGCGCCGTTTTGCCGGCACCCTGCGCGAAAACGACTTGCTGGCACGTTTCGCCGGCGACGAATTCGTCTGCCTGCTGCCGGACATCGCGTCGCGCCAGGACACCGCACTGGTGTGCGGAAAGCTGCTGGGGGTGCTGGCCGAGCCGGTAACCGTCGCCGGCCACCATTTCAAGATCGGCGCCAGTATCGGCATCAGCACCTTTCCGGCGAATGGCACCGATTTCGAGGACCTGGTCGTATTCGCCGACCGCGCCATGCGGCGCGCCAAGCAGGCCGGCGGCAACATCTACCGCTTCTTCGACACCGGCATGGCCCAAGCCGCCGAACACCAGCTCGAACTGGAAGCCCGCATCGACGCCGCATTGCGTAACAATCAGCTGGAACTGCATTTCCAGCCCAAACTCGACCTGAACAGCCGCCAGATCCTCGGTGCCGAAGCCCTGGTGCGCTGGCGCGACCCGCAGCAGGGCCTGATTCCCCCGGGCAGTTTCATTCCCATTGCCGAAAAAAGCGACCTCATCGCCGCCATCGGCAACTGGGTGCTGACCGAGGCCTGCGCCGCGCTTGCCCGCTTCGATGGCACACTGCCCGATTACTTCCACGTCGCGATCAATGTCTCGCCGATGCAACTGGTGCGGTGCGACCTGGCGGCGGAGGTAGCCGATGCGCTGGCAACCAGCGGCATCACGCCCGGGCGCCTGCAACTGGAGGTCACCGAATCGCTTTTCATCCAGGATGCCGAGCAGGCCGCCAGCGTTTTGCGGCGCATCGCCGGCCTTGGCGTCACCCTGGCGCTGGACGACTTCGGCACCGGCTACTCCAATCTGGGTTCGCTCGGCAAATTGCCGCTCGACTCCTTCAAGCTCGACCAGAGTTTCGTGCGCAACGTACACGCCAGCAGCGACAACAACGCCATCGCCCGCGCCGCCAACCACCTGGCGACCGGACTGGGCAAGGAAATCATCGCCGAGGGCATCGAGTCCTGTCGGGAATGCACCCACCTCAAGAAACTGGGCTACCGTATCGGCCAGGGCTTCGCCTTCGGCAAGCCGATGCCCGAGGCGGAGTTCCTCGACTTCTTCCGAAACTGGTCGCCCGGCCAGTGCCCCAACTGACGCAAGCGAGACCACGAGCCGGCGCAGGGCTAGAATCTGCACCGTCATGGAGATCGCCCACAACTACTGCTCGAGCTGCGGCGCGCCGGTTCACCAGCGGATTCCGCCCGGCGACTCATTGCCTCGGGCAGTCTGCGATGCCTGCGGCACCGTCCACTACAGCAACCCAAAATTGGTTGTCGGCGCCCTGCCGGAATGGGAGGACCGCATCCTGCTGTGTCGCCGCGCCATCGAGCCGCGCCACGGCAAATGGACGCTACCCGCCGGCTTCATGGAAAACCGCGAGACCGTGGCAGAGGCCGCCCTGCGCGAAACGCTGGAGGAAGCCAATGCCCGCGTCGAGCTCGGCGCCATGTATACCCTGCTCTCGGTGCCGCACATCAGCCAGGTGCATGTGATCTACCGCGCCGCCCTGCTCGACCTCGACTTCGCACCGGGCGAGGAAACGCTGGAGGTCGCGCTGTTCCGCGAGGACGAAATCCCGTGGGACGAGATTGCCTTCCGCACCATCGCCATCACCTTGCGGCACTATTTCGCAGATCGCCGCGGCGGCAGCTTCGGCTTCCATACCGGCGCCGTCGAGCCGCCGCCCGGCGTCACTCCGCGCTGACGTCGAAAACCACCGGCAGGCTGACGGCGAAGCTGCGGCCGCGCAGCGACTCGGGAAGAGATGTGTGCGGCGCGGCCTGCCGCAGCATGCTCACCGCCGCGGCATCGAGCGACTCGTCACCGCTGGAGCGGGCCAGCCGCGCCACCGGCGCAGCACCCGTTTCATGTTCGACTCGAACCTCGGCCGTGCCGCCGATGCCGGCCAGCAGCGCCCGCTCCGGATAGCGCTTGTAGCGCCGCGACTCGCGCGCCAGCGCCAGGCGGTACTGGCGCACGCCATCGGCATCGATGCCGATGGCAACGTCCGGTGCCGCGACCCTCGCGGCCGCAACGACGCCGACGGCGGGGGCTACCGCGACGCCAGCCGAACGCTCGCCGGCGCCTGCCGTCAAAGCCACGGGTGGCGACACGACGGCAGCAGGCGCATCGAAAAAAGTCGGTGCTGGCGGCACGGCGGCACGGCGGACTTCCGCTGCCTGAAGCAGGGCCGGAGGCGGCGCCGCGACTGGCGACTGCGACCGAAATACCGGGGTCGAGGCCGCGACCACCGGTTTGGGCGTTTCAGGTATCGACGCTACCGGCGCGACAGCCTGCAGCGGCCGCAGCGTCGCCATAAGCGTTCCGGCAGCGGGGTCCGGCGGACGCGGCGCAGCGGACGGCCACAGCAGCAGGCCATGCACGGCGAGCGATATCGCCAGAGCACGCCACAATTCGCCGTTGTTTCCTGTGCTATGCAATGTCACGCGGCTTTGTTAGTCTAGTCGGGTTCTGGAGGATTCTATGAGATGTCGCATCCATTGATCCTGACGCTCGATCAGCAGGGGCTGCCGCACCGCTGGATTAGCTGGCAGCACGCCTGTTTCTATTACGCCAAGGACCTCGTGGCCTGGGCGGCGGGAGAGCACTGCTTCACGTTTCTCGGTGGCACCAGCCGCATGACGGGCGAGCGCTCGCAAATCCAGGCCAACAGCATCATCGCCATCAAGGGTCGCGTGCTCACCGGCAAGTCGCTGTTCCATGTGCCGCCGCTGGACAACCGCGAGCTGTTCCACCGCGACCGCCACGTCTGCGCCTACTGCGGCGAACAACTGACCAGCCTGCGCCTGACACGCGACCACATCGTGCCGCTGTCGCAACTGGGCCGCGACACCTGGATGAACGTCGTCACCGCCTGCCGCGGCTGCAACCAGGCCAAGAGCGGCCGCACCCCCGAGCAGGCCGGCATGGAACTGCTCTACGCACCCTACGTACCCAACAAGGCCGAGTACCTGATCCTCAGCAACCGCAACATCCTGCTCGACCAGATGGATTTCCTGGCGCGCCACGTCCCCAGCGCCAGCCGCGTGCGCCTTTGATGCGGCGAGCGCTCCACACCTCCGAGCCGGGTGAGGCAGGCATAAGGTCAGCGTAAGGCAAACATAAGGACCGCTTAATCTTCGGCGCGCAGCATGGCTCCCGTCATCCCCACCCGGAGCCCGCCATGAAACTCACCGCTCACGCCTTGCTGGCCGCACTGGCCACTACGGCACTGCTCGCCGGCGGCAGTGCCCAGGCACTGACCGCCGCCGACTACCAGTCTGTCCTCATTGCCGCGGCGAAAGCCGCCGAACCCGGCTTCGCCGGCTTTTCCGCCGAGCGCGGCGCAGCCTTCTATCGCTCCACCCACGGCGGCGACTGGAGTTGCGCCAGCTGCCACACCGAGCAGCCGACCCAGCCCGGCAGCCACGCCGTGACACACAAGCAGGTCAAGCCGCTGGCGCCCGCCGCCAACCCCGAGCGTTTCACCCGCGCCGACAAGATCGAGAAATGGTTCAAGCGCAACTGCAACGACGTGTTGAAGCGCGCCTGCACGCCGCGCGAGCAGGGCGATTTCATCGCCTACCTGCTGAGCGTCAAGTGAGGCGGCCCATGAACAAGACACACAAGATACTCGCCTTGCTCGCCCTCGCTGCCGGCGCAACGGCTGCAACGCCGACGCTCGCCGGCGGCCACGCCTACGGCCCCTTCCCCGCCAGCTACATCGAGGAGTGCGCCAGCTGCCACGTTGCCTACCCGCCGCAACTGCTCACTGCGCCCGGCTGGGCACAGGTCATGCTGCAACTCGACCAGCATTACGGCGTGGACGCCGGCCTCGACGCGAAACGCCGTACCGCCATCGCCGACTTTTTGCAGCGGAACGCCAGCCGCCGCGACAAACATGCAGCAACGGCGCAACCGCCACGCCTGGCGCAGACACCATGGTTCCGCAAGGAGCACGGTCCGCTGCCGCAACAGGCAGGCAAGACGCTACCTGCCGCCGCGCAATGCGAAAGCTGCCACAGAGCCGCCGAGCACGGCGACTACACCGAATCCGGCCTGCGCCTGCCCGCCGGCTATCGTCACATGGAGCACTGACATGAACCGGCAATCCATCCTCGTCTGGGACATTCCCACCCGCGTCTTCCACTGGGCGCTGGCTGCCAGCTTCGCCACTTCCTACCTCACCTCCGAATCGGAACGCCTCGCTGCCATTCACGTGACCAGCGGCTATGTCCTGCTCAGCCTGATCGCCTTCCGTCTGGTGTGGGGCTTTATCGGTTCGCGCTATGCCCGCTTTTCCGAATTCGTGCGCGGTCCCGCCACGGTGATCGAGTACATGAAGTCGCTGCTTTCCGGTCAGCCGCGGCATTTCATCGGCCACAATCCGGCCGGCGCCGTTGCCATCGTGCTGCTGCTCGGCCTCGGTCTGGCCAGCGGCATCTCGGGCTGGGCGATGTACAACGACCTCGGCGGAGAATGGCTGGAAGAGGTCCACGAGGTCTGCGCCAATACCATGCTTCTCGTTGTGATCATCCACGTCCTCGGCGTCATCGCCAGCAGCCTGCTGCACAAGGAAAACCTGGTGCGCGCCATGGTCACCGGACGCAAGCAGGGTAATGCCGAAGACGGCATCGGGCGCGGCAACGGCTTCTTGGCCCTGCTGCTGGCGGCCGCCGTGGCAGTGTTCGGCTGGAGCACGCTGCAGGATGCGAGCCGGGCCGCGGCGGCCAAATTCGGTCACGACAAGAAACACGACAGCCACGACCATGACGATTAACATTCATCCATGCGCATCCTGATTGTCGAAGACGACCGCCTGCTCGGCGAGGGCATCCTCGCTGGCCTCGGCCAGGCCGGCTTCCTCCCCGACTGGGTGCAGGACGGCGCGGTGGGACTTGCCGCGCTGCAGTCGGAGCCGTTCTCGGCCGTCGTCCTCGACCTCGGCCTGCCGCGGCTGTCGGGACTCGACGTGTTGCGGCAATTGCGCGCGACGCAGAATGCGATTCCCGTGCTGATCCTCACTGCCCGCGACACGTCGCAGGATGTCATCGCCGGCCTCGACGCCGGCGCCGACGACTACATGGTCAAGCCCTTCGACCTCGGCGAGCTGGCGGCACGCCTGCGTGCCCTGGTGCGGCGTGCGGCAGGCAGCACCGCGCCGCTGCTCGAACACGGCGCCCTGCAGCTTGACCCCGCCGCCCGCAGCGTGCGCTGGCAGGGCACGGCCGTCGAGCTGGCGCCGCGCGAGTTCGCCCTGTTGCACGAACTGCTGCTCAACGCCGGCCGCGTGCTGACCCGCGCCCAGCTCGAAAGCAAGCTCTACCCCTGGGGCGAGGAAGTCGAGTCGAACGCGCTGGAGGTGCACATACACCATCTGCGCAAGAAGCTGGCGCCGGAACTGATCCGCACCGTGCGCGGCGTCGGCTACATGGTGCCGCGTGACTGAGCGCCCCTTCAGCCTGCGCCTGCGGCTGATCGGCGGCGTCCTCGCGCTGGTCACGGTGATCTGGCTGGCGGTGGCGCTGGTCGCGTGGTTCGAGACCCGCCACGAAACCGAGGAAATCCTCGATGCCCACCTGGCGCAGGCCGCCGCGTTGCTGACGGCCTTCGTCGGCCACGAAGCGGAAGACCTGGGCGAACATCTGCCCGAGCACCGCTACCTGCGCAAGGTCACCTTCCAGGTGTGGGAGGACGGCACGCGATTGCGCGTGCATTCCGCCAACGCGCCGGATCATCGGCTCGCCCAGTCCGACCACGGCTTTTCAGATACCGAGTTCGACGGCCGCCGCTGGCGCGTCTATAGCGTCTGGAGTCCCGACGAGCACCACCTGGTGCAGGTCGGCGAAACGCGCGAAGCGCGCGACAGCATATCCGCCGAACTCGCCCGCCACCTGCTGGCGCCGCTCGTCATCGCCCTGCCGCTGCTGGCGCTGGCGCTGGCGCTGCTGATCGGCCGCGGCCTGCGGCCGCTGTCGGCGCTGGCCGAGGACATCGGCCGGCGCGACGCCAGCCGCCTCGACCCGATCGACGCCGCCAACGCGCCGCGCGAACTCAAGCCCGTGCTCGACCGCCTCAACCAGCTCTTCGCCCACCTCGGCCACTCGCTGGAACAGGAGCGCCGCTTCACCGCCGATGCCGCCCACGAACTGCGCACGCCGCTGGCGGCGATGCGCACCCACGCCCAGGTGGCGCAGGGCGCGGGCGACGCGGCGGCACGTGGCGCCGCGTTGACCCACGTCATCGAAGCCACCGATCGCGCCACGCATCTCCTGGAGCAGTTGCTGACGCTGGCCCGGCTCGATGCCGACGCCATCAACGGCCGCTTCGCGCCCTGCGACCTGCACCGCCTGGCCGCGGAAGCGGTGGCGCTCGCCGCCCCGACCGCCATTGCCAAGGACATCGAACTGTCGCTGGCCGACGGCCCCGCCATCGAGATACGGGGCGAGGCCGCGCTGCTCGGCGTGCTGCTACGCAACCTCATCGACAACGCCGTGCGTTACAGCCAGAAAAAAGTCGGCGCTGGCGTCACGGTACGCACGTTCGCCGACGGCGGCAGCGCCCGCGTCGAAATCGTCGACCAGGGCCCTGGCATCCCGGCCGCCGAACGCGCCCGCGTGCTCGACCGCTTCTATCGCGTCACCGGCAGCGACGAGAGCGGCTCGGGCCTGGGCCTGTCGATCGCGGCGCGCATTGCCGAACTCCACGGCGCTCGACTCACGCTCGATAGCGGCCCCGATGGCAAAGGCCTTTCCGTCCGCGTGGTGTTTCCGCCGGACGGGACCGGCTAAGATGCGGGAATGAACCCCTCGCACCTGCTGGCTCCCCGCCCGCTCCCCGCCTACAAGCCCTACTGGGCCAAGCGCTTCGGCACCTCCCCCTTCCTGCCGATGACCCGTGCCGACATGGAGGCCCGCGGCTGGGATTCCTGCGACGTGGTGCTTGTCACCGGCGACGCCTACATCGACCACCCCAGTTTCGGCATGGCGCTGGTCGGGCGCCTGTTGGAAGCGCAGGGTTTTCGCGTCGGCATCATCAGCCAGCCGGACTGGCACTCGGCCGACGACTTCCGTCGCCTGGGCCGGCCAAACCTGTATTTCGGGATCACCGCCGGCAACATGGATTCGATGGTCAACCGCTACACCTCCGACCGCAAGATCCGCTCCGACGATGCCTACACACCGGGCGCGGAACCGGGCAGGCGGCCCGACCGCTCGGTACTGGTCTATGCCCAGCGCGCCCGCGAGGCATTCGCGGAAGTGCCGGTGGTCATTGGCGGCATCGAGGCCAGCTTGCGCCGCATCGCCCACTATGACTACTGGTCGGACAAGGTGCGCCGCTCCATCCTGCCCGACAGCAAGGCCGACCTGCTGCTGTTCGGCAACGCCGAACGCGCCCTCGTCGAGCTGAGCCATCGGCTGGCCAAGGGCGAGAAGATCGCCGACATCCACGACCTGCGCGGCACCTCCTTCATGGCACCGCTGGGCTGGACGCCGGGGCCGGACTGGCAAGAAGTCGGCGCTGGCGACACGGCGCCACGCGACAAGAACGTCGACCGCGACAAGACGGTGGTGCGCCTGCCCGCCTTCGAGGCGGTGCAGAAGAACGAGGTGATGTACGCCCAGGCGTCGCGCGTGTTCCACCTCGAATCGAATCCCGGCAACGCCCGTGCGCTGGTGCAGGCGCACGGCGAGCGTGACGTCTGGCTCAATCCGCCGCCGATCCCGTTGTCCACGCCCGAGATGGACTACATCTACGGCCTGCCTTACGCCCGCGCGCCACACCCGAGCTACGGCGATGCCAGGATTCCGGCGTGGGAGATGATCCGCCACTCGATCAACATCATGCGCGGCTGCTTCGGTGGCTGCACCTTCTGCTCCATCACCGAGCACGAGGGCCGCATCATCCAGAGTCGTTCGGAGGAATCGATCCTGCGGGAGATTGAGGACATCCGCGACAAGACGCCAGGCTTCACCGGCATCATTTCCGACCTCGGCGGCCCGACCGCCAACATGTACCGCATGGCCTGCAAGGACAAAGCCATCGAGTCCGCCTGCCGGCGGCTGTCCTGCGTCTATCCCGGCATCTGCGAGAACCTCGGCACCGACCATGCGCCGCTGATTCACCTCTACCGCGAAGCGCGCCAGTTGCCCGGCGTGAAGAAAATCCTCGTCAGCTCCGGCCTGCGCTACGACCTCGCGGTGCGCTCGCCCGAGTACGTCAAGGAACTGGTAACGCACCACGTCGGCGGCTACCTCAAGATCGCGCCCGAGCACACCGAGGAAGGTCCGCTGTCGAAGATGATGAAGCCGGGCATCGGCACCTACGACCGGTTCAAGGCGATGTTCGAAAAGGCGACGAAGGAGGCAGGCAAGGAGCAGTACCTGATCCCCTACTTCATCGCAGCCCATCCCGGCACCACCGACGAGGACATGCTCGAACTGGCGCTGTGGCTCAAGCGCAACGGCTTCCGCCTCGACCAGGTGCAGAATTTCCTGCCGACGCCGCTGGCGCTGGCCACCGCCATGTGGCACACCGGCAAGAACCCGCTCAAGCGCGTGTCAAAAAGCGCCGAGGACGTGGCGGTAGTTCGTGGTGAAAGGCAGCGCCGCCTGCACAAGGCCTTCCTGCGCTACCACGACCCGAAGAACTGGCCCATGCTGCGCGAGGCGCTCAAGGCCATGGGCCGCAACGACCTGATAGGCAACGGCAAGAAACACCTGGTGCCGGCGTGGCAGCCGGATAATGCTGCCCGGCCGCAGCGGGGCGCCAAGCCCGCGCCAGGGGCGCGGCCGCTGGGCAAGCGCCCGCGAGCGGGGTAGTATCGCGGCCATCCCCGATCCGGACCGCAAAATGGAAGCCGAGCAACCCGTTGCCATCGATGTCATCGCCTCCGGCATCCACGATGCGAAGAACAACCTGTTCGACGCGCTGGCGCGGGTCGGCGTCGCCATCGAGGCGATCCACGCGGGCCGGGCCGCCGATGCCCTGCCGGCGCTTGCCGAGATCGAAACCTCGGTAGCAGCCGGCGCCCAGCGCCTTTCGACATTGCTGTCAGCCTATCGGGTGCTGCGCCACGAAAATCCGGTATCGATGCAACCCGTGGATTTGCCCGGCTTGATCGACGACGTACTGATTCGCGTGCGCGAGAGCAGCACCGACGGCATTCGTTTGACCAGCGCCTGCCGCCATCAGGGCTTCTGGGTTTGCGACCGCGAGCTGGTGTCGGATTGTCTGGTCAATGCCCTGCAAAACGCGCTGCGCCATGCGCACCGGGAGGTGCAACTGACGGTTGCGGAGTCCGACGGACAATTGCGGCTCACCGTCGCCGACGACGGTCCTGGAATAGCTGAAGGCGCGCTGACCCCGCACTCCGACGGCAGCCATTCGGGCGTCGGCCTGTTCATCGCCCGGCGGATCGCCGACCTGCACCGGCGCCACGGTCGTCACGGCACCCTTGAACTGGGCAACGGCGGGCCGCTGGGCGGTGCCGTTTTCAGCCTGACACTGCCGTGATCGCAGGTTCGCCGGGAATCGCCTCTTAATGCTAGAAGCCGACTACCTCGCCTCACTGTTCGCCGAACCCTCGCCCGGGCGCCGCGTCCCGCTGGACCCCTATGGCCAGTTGCGCTACCTGGTGATCGACGATCAGGATGCCGCGCGCCAGACGCTCAAGATGTGCATCCAGTCCATGGGCGGGTTTTCCGTGGACCAGGCGTCGTCGTCGAACGAGGCCGCGAATCGCATCGGCCGCAACATGCCTGACGTGATCCTTTGCGACTACATGCTCGGCAACGGCCAGACCGGCCAGCAGTTACTCGAGGATTTGCGCCGCTCCCACCGCCTGCCCGACACCGTTGCCTTCCTGATGGTGACGGCCGAGCGTAGCTACGAGCAAGTCGTATCGGCTGTCGAGCTGACGCCCGACGATTACATCATCAAGCCGTTTTCGCCGGACATTCTCCGCGGCCGCATGGACCGCGTGATCCGCAAGAAGATATTTTTCAATAAATTCCTCGAACACCGGCAGCGCGGCCAGCTCGACGCGGCGCTTGCCGAACTGACCTCGCTCGAAGGCGCCGAGGAAGGACGGCAGTACCGTTTCGACATCATGCGTGCCCGCGCCGAGACACTGCTGATGGCCGAGCGCTATCACGAAGCGCTCGACTGTTTCGCACCGATCCTGGCGATCCACCCCTTCCCCTGGGCACAGGCTGGTCAGGCTCGCGCGCTGCGGCACCTCAATCGCCACGAAGAGGCCGCCGCCGCGGTCGATTGCGTGATCGAAGCTTCGCCCAACTACTTCGAAGCCTACGACCTCAAGGCGGACATATGCTGCGACCGTGGCGAATTCGATCAGGCACAGGCGATATTGCAGCGTGCGGCAGAACGCACGCCCCGCAACTGGGGACGCAAGCGCAACCTGTCCGTCGTCGCCAAACAGAACGGCGATTTCGTCACGGCCAAGCGACTGATGGAAGAGGTGATTGCCAACAATGCGGCCGGCGGCTTTCCGGTCAGGGACCGCATCGAGCTGGTTCGGACCGCGCTGGCCAGTGGTGATCGCGACCAGGCGCTGGTATTGATCGGCGAGCTTGCAGCGCCCGAGCGCGAGGCACTGGCGGCGGACGTAAGGCTCGACATCGAATGTCTTGAGGCGCAACTGGAAGGTGCCGAGGCCGGCGAGAAACGCTTCGAGCGCATCCGCACCGAGCTTGGCCGAGTCGAATTGCCGGTCGATGCCGCGCTGGACGCGGTTGCGGCGGCCCTGTTATTTTCGGACCGCGAACTGGCCGATCGCCTTGCGGAGAAACTGCTCACCGGCCACGACGCACAGCGTGCCTTTCACGCCCTGCTCGATATCTACCGGAGCCGGGAACTGGAAGAACACTTTCGCCAACTCCAGCGCAATATCGCTTCGCGGCGGCTCGCCGGGCCTTAAAGGTCGGCTCGGGCGCCACGGCGCGGGCGGAGTCAGGGCACATGACAATCGGCACGCCGCTGCATGTCCGCAAGTCTGAAAAGAATAACGCCCCTCGCGGGGCGTTATTCGTCGGGGTTGGGGCTTTGTTGTTTTATCAGACGCAGCCGGTAGGCTTGGGCATGCCGGCGTAGCGCCCAGCCTGCTTGGCCGGGCCGTAGGGAAAGAGTTCAAACAGGTATTTCTTGTCCGAATATTCTTCGCCAAGGTCGGCGCCGATGCTCTTGGTGATCATGCGCAGATTGGGCGAAGTGCCGTATTCGGCATAGTAGTTGCGGATCCAGTTGATGACCAGCCAGTGCTTTTCTTCCAGAGCCAGTTGGTCCTGCTGCGAAAGAGCGACGGCGACCTCTTCGGACCAGTCTTCCAGGTTGGCGAGAAAACCTTCGGCATCGGTTTCGATCTGCTTGCCATTGACTTCAATCATGTGTGTTCTCCTGTCGGGGTAGGGGATGCGGGGTTATCGGTTATGGAATGTTTACGCTTCTAATTTCCCGATCATTCTACTCAAGTATTTAACCAAGTCAACAGGTCAACTAATAAAACTCGTCGGCGGGGGTATTTCCTGCCGCCGGATTGGCGGCCAGCGCGATTCAGAATGGCAACCGCGGCAAGTCCGAGGTGCTCGCGACATCGCAGCCCAGCATTACGCGGGCCAACTCGGTCGCCACTTCGTCGGGCGACGCACCGGTAACGAGGCAGCGATCGAACACCGCCCGGGCGAAACCGGCACTGGGCGCACCGGCATGGCTCATGCAGTCGCCGAAACGCTCACGCACGAAGGCCTCGAAGTCACAGCGCGCCCACGGCGCACCGCCCTCCCGCGCCACAAAACACGGCAGCGTCGAATCCACCGCATGCCAATGCGCGGAATCCACCGCGGCCAGCGTCCCGGCACGCTGCTCGCCGACCAGCACACCGCTGCGCTCGATGACATCCGGCGCGTACTTCACGCCCAGGGACATGCAGGCTTCGATCACGTCCAGCGCCTTGCCCGCGTTGAGTTTCTCGGCGACCAAGCGCGCCAGACCGCGGTGGTCACGATCGAACACCAGCAAGGGATACGGACTGGTCAGGGACACCACGGCCCAGACTTGGGCCGGCGTATCGTCGGCCGTGGTCTGATGCACCAGCAGCCGAGGATTACCGCCGCCATCGTGCTCATAGTGGCCGCCAAGGACGGAAAATCTGTGGGTTGTCATGATCGGTCGCAATTTTTCGGCTGTCCGGACTGGCACCAGCCGAGGCGTGCTGCAATGCAACAATTATCCTCCAGCAGCCGTGCGGCCGTCAACAAGACGATCAGAATCACACCTCAACAAATTGATATAAATGAAATTTTTGTTTTGTTGCCGATCGGGAAGGCCAACACAAACCGTCTTCGCCACGCCGGGCGGGCGGATCTGGCGGCAGGACGGCTTCAATCGCGCGGCGGCGTGGCCGGCACTTCGCGCAGGGCTCGCCCTGTCTCACAACATATCAGGCCAAACGATGGGTGAGGCGATGGGTAGAAAGCAAAAACGGGCCGCGAGGCCCGTTCCTACTTGAATCCCTGGCGGAGAGGGTCGGATTCGACTGGATACCACCATATCATACTGATTATCAAGTGCTTTTCCGTAGATGGATGAGTGTATATGTAGCAACACTCTGCGGCACTTTAGGGCACTTTTCCGGTGCCCATCAATGCTTCGCGTCCTTCCGCATGGCGTCACGCAACAGTTCATTGATGCGAGTCTGGTAGCCCCGGCCCTGTTGCTTGAACCAATCAATCACGTCGGCATCAATCCGCAGGGTCAGTTGCTGCTTGATGGGCCGATAGAACTTGCCGACGACGGCATCGCGCCATTCTTCCGAGTTGGCCGGGGATATGTCCGAGTAGTCGATTTCGCTGTCCGGCAACGCTTGCAACGCCTCGAGCTCCGCCGTCTGCTTCGCAGTGAGTTTGCCGCCAGTTTGCTTAGTGACCTTCCGCATAAATCCTCCGTTCTGCCTTGTCTGCCTTTCGAGCCGAGATGATGCGGATGGTTTCTTGCCCGTCCGCTTCGGTGTAGGTATGCGCCACCAGCAACAGCACAACACCATGCACCAGCCCTATCGTCTGCCAACGCTGCTCGCCATTCTCGATCCGGTCTTGCCTGCTGACGTGGAAGGGATCATCGAACACATATGCCGCCGCGTCGAAGCTGACATGATGCTTCTGCCGGTTGATGTTGTCCTTCGACTCTTCCCAAACGAATTTCATTAACACTCCAAACTAGTAGCTACAGTGTAGCAGCTACCCGATTGAAGTATAAGAGTCAGATCGACCGCTTGAGGAATTTTTGCAACGTAGGGCATCGCATACCGCCCCAAGGCAATGGGCCGGCAAATCAGGGCTAATTGGGGAAGCGGCGAACGACCTGATCGGGACCGGAGCGATGCAGCCTGGGCCGCTCACACGCGTCAGGGCTGGCGCCCAGTCTCACACACATATCAGGCCGAACGATGGGTGAGGCGATGGGTAGAAAGCAAAAACGGGCCGCGAGGCCCGTTCCTACTTGAATCCCTGGCGGAGAGGGTGGGATTCGAACCCACGGTACCTTTCAGTACGCCTGATTTCGAGTCAGGTACATTCGACCACTCTGCCACCTCTCCGTGGGCGCGGATTCTAACCCAGATTCCCGCCGTGAATCCGGACTCGCCAGCCGCCGGTTTGGCGACTTGGCGGCCATCGCCAAGCCCCTGCCGCTTCCGTGGCACAATGCAGGCCCCTCCTCCGCAAGCCTCCCAAACGCGCATGCGCTGGTTCGTCTGCCTGCTCGCGGCCCTGCTGAGCCTGTCCGGCTGCACCCGCATCGACCCCCCGGAAGAGTTGGGGGAACTGGTCGTTGGCGTGCGCAAGGCGTCGACGCTGTTTGCGCCGAAGACTCCGGATTCGCGGGACGCCGGGGATACCACCGGCTTCGACCATGACCTGATAGAGGCCTTCGGTACCGCACTCGGTTTAAAGGTGCGCTACGTCACGGCAGCCGACCCGGCGGCGCTGCTCAAACTGTTGCGCGACGGCAAGGTGCATTTCGTGGCCTCGCTTCCCGTGGTGACGGAGGAAGCCGCCGGACTGCTGCTGTCGCCGCCGATCCGGGCGGCAAAGCCGCTGCTGGTACGCCACATCGACGCGCTCAGCCCGAGCAGTCTCGACGACCTGCCGGGGCGAACCGTCGAGGTTATCGCCGGCACACCGCAAGCGGCCAGCCTGCAGTCGCTTCCCGAAGGCGGCCGGCCGCTGGTGACCGAACGCCGGGACATCGACAGCGTCGCCCTGCTGGAACGCGTGGCCAATCGCAGCAGCGAACTGGCTGCTGCCGACAGTGACAGCTTCCAGGTCGCAGTCAATTTCTTTCCCGACCTCGCGGTTGCCTCCGAATTGCCGGGGGAGATCAAGTTCGCCTGGGGCTTCGCCGACAAGGGCGATCGGGCGCTGTACGAGCGGGCCCGCGGCTTCATCGAGCACATCACCCGCGACGGCACGCTGGCGCGTGTCCACGACCGCTACTTCGGCCATATCAGCCGTGTCGCCGCCCTCGACATTGCCAAGTTCCTCGAGCGCCGGGTAACCCTGCTACCGAGTTACCGCCGCGAATTCGTCGCGGCACAGGAGGTCACGGGGATCGACTGGCGCCTGCTCGCGGCGCTGGCCTATCAGGAGTCGCACTGGGACCCGCTGGCCACATCCCCCACCGGGGTCCGCGGCATGATGATGCTGACCGAGGATACCGCCGACCAGTTGCGCGTCACCAATCGCCTCGACGCCTCCCAGAGCATCCAGGCCGGCTCCCGCTACCTTGCCGATCTCATCGCGCAACTGCCGATATCAGTCGATGAACCCGACCGCACCTGGCTGGCGCTCGCCGCCTACAACCTGGGCATGGGGCATCTCAACGGGGCGCGCTACTTCGCCGGCGTCCTCAAGCGCGACCCGGATTCCTGGTACGACATGAAGCAGGTGCTGCCGCTGCTGGCGCGGCCCGAGTACTACAGCAGGCTCAAAAGCGGTCGCGCCCGCGGCGGCGAGGCGGTGATCCTGGTCGAGAACGTGCGAACCTACTTTGACGTGCTGTCGCGCTTCGAGCCGCCGTTGAAATTCACCCTGATCCCGCCGTTCAAGCGGCAGTGAGCTTTTCGAGGCCGCCCATGTAAGGGCGCAGCGCCACCGGCAGGGTCACGCTGCCATCGGCATTCTGGCCGTTCTCGAGGATGGCCACCAGCGTGCGGCCGACCGCCAGCCCGGAGCCGTTGATGGTGTGCAGCAGCTCCGGCTTGTTCTTCTCGTTGCGGAAGCGCGCCTGCATGCGCCGCGCCTGGAAGGACTCGAAATTCGAGCAGGAAGAAATCTCGCGATAGGTATCCTGCGCCGGCAGCCACACTTCGAGGTCGTAGGTCTTGGCCGCAGAGAAACCCATGTCGCCGGTGCATAGCGCCACCTTGCGGTAGGGCAGCTCCAGCTTCTGCAGGATGGCCTCGGCGTGGGCTGTCAATTGCTCGTGCGCCTGCCAGGAATCATCGGGCGTCACCAGCTGCACCAGCTCGACCTTGTCGAACTGGTGCTGACGGATCATGCCGCGCGTGTCCTTGCCGTGGCTGCCGGCTTCCGAGCGGAAGCACGGCGTGTGGCAGACGAACTTGAGCGGCAGCGTCGCCGGATCGACGATCTCGCCGCGCACAATGTTGGTCACCGGCACTTCGGCGGTGGGAATCAGATAGAGCTTGGATCCGTCCGAACGCACGACCTGGAACAGGTCTTCCTCGAACTTCGGCAGCTGTCCCGTGCCGAACATGCTGTCGGGATTGACCAGGTAGGGCGTGTAGACCTCGGTATAGCCATGCTCGGCGGTGTGCGTATCGAGCATGAATTGCGCCAAGGCCCGGTGCAGCCGGGCGATGCCGCCCTTGAGCAGGGCGAAACGGCTGCCTGAAATCTTCGCGGCGGTTTCAAAGTCGAGGCCGAGGGCGGCGCCGATCTCGACATGGTCCTTGACTACGAAATCGAAGGTGCGCGGCGTACCCCAGCGCAGGACTTCCACGTTCGCCGTCTCGTCGGCGCCGAGCGGAACGCTCTCGTGCGGCAGGTTGGGAATCAGCGAAACGAAGGCCTCGACCTCGGCCAGCAGCGGCGGCAGGCTGGCTTCTGCCGCTTCCAGATCGGCCTTGAGCGTGGCCACCTCTGCCATCACGGCCGAGGCATCCTCGCCCTTGCCCTTGAGCACGCCGATCTGTTTGGACAGGGTGTTGCGCCGGGCCTGCAGGTCCTGCGTACGCGTCTGCAGGTCCTTGCGCTCGGCCTCGAGTTTTTCGAAGGCCGCGGTGTCGAGCGTAACCCCGCGTGTGGCGAGGCGCTCGGCGACATGGGCAATGTTGTTGCGAAGCAGCTGGATGTCGAGCATGGTCAGTCTTTCCTGTTTGCCTTGCGGTCGAGTTCGCGCAGGTGGGCGAGCTTTTCCTTGATCTTCAGTTCGAGGCCGCGCGGCGTCGGCCGGTACCACTGGACCTTGGCCATGCCGTCCGGCAGGTAGTTCTCGCCGGCGGCGTAGGCCTCGGGTTCGTCATGGGCGTAGCGGTATTCGGCGCCGAAGCCGAGTTCCTGCATCAGCTTGGTCGGCGCGTTGCGCAGGTGCTCCGGCACCGGCCGGCTTTTGTCCTTGCGGATGAAGGCGCGGGCGGAATTATAGGCGAGGTAGGCGGCGTTCGATTTCGGCGCCACCGCCATGTAGATCACCGCTTCGGCCAGCGCCAGCTCGCCCTCGGGCGAGCCGAGGCGTTCGTAAACAGCGCAGGCGCCGAGGGCAATATCCAGCGCGCGCGGGTCGGCCAGGCCAACGTCTTCCGAGGCCATGCGCACGATGCGCCGCCCCATGTAGAGCGGGTCGGCGCCGCCGTCGAGCATGCGTACCAGCCAGTAGAGCGCGGCGTCGGGATCGGAGCCGCGCACCGATTTGTGCAGCGCGGAAATCTGGTCGTAGAAGGCATCGCCGCCCTTGTCGAAACGCCGCAGGTCCGAGGCCAGCGCCTCGGCCAGAAAGTCGGCGCTGACGGTACGGCGATTCGATATCTGCGCCGCCGTGCGAACCGTTTCCAGCACGTTGAGCAGCCGCCGCGCGTCGCCGTCGGCGTAGCCGACGAGGCGGCTTTTTGCGTCGTCGTCGAATTCGAGCTCGGGGAAGGCCAAGCCGCGCGCGCGTTCGAACAGTTCGGCCAGTTCCATCTCGGACAGGCTCTGCAGCACATAGACCGAGGCGCGCGAGAGCAGTGCCGAATTGACTTCGAACGAAGGATTCTCGGTGGTCGCGCCGATGAAGGTAAGCAGCCCGCGCTCGACGTAGGGCAGGAAGGCGTCCTGCTGCGCCTTGTTGAAGCGGTGCACCTCATCGACGAAGAGGATGGTGCGGCGGCCTGACTGCGCCAGCGTCAGCTCGGCCTGCTCCACCGCGGCGCGGATGTCCTTGACGCCCGAGAACACCGCCGACAGCGCAATGAACTCGGCATCGAAGGCATCGGCCATCAGCCGCGCCAGCGTGGTCTTGCCCACGCCCGGCGGCCCCCACAGGATCATCGAGTGCGGCGTCCGTGAGGCGAAGGCGAGCCGCAGCGGCTTGCCCGCGCCGATCAGGTGCGCCTGGCCGATGACCTCGTCGAGGGTCTTGGGCCGCAGCAGCTCGGCCAGTGGCGCATGGGGCGCTGCAGTGAAAAGGTCGGTCATGGCCGAAGGACGGCGTCAGCCTGGCGGCGCTTACGGTGCCAGTCTCAGTCCTTGCGCTCCGACCAAAGCACGCCGCCGGTAGCCCAGTCCTCGCGCTTGACGTCGGTGATGACGATATCGACGGCCTCGGGGCCGCAGCCCAGGCTCTTGCAGGTAGCCTCGGTCACGGCCTTGACGAAGTCGCGTTTCTGCTCGGTCGTGCGACCGGCGAACATCTGGACGTTGATGGTTGGCATCGATGGCTCTCTTTCAGTCTCGGTAAGTCGGGTCGGTCTTGTCCAGCAGGCGCAGCAGTGCCGGCCATTCGCGCCCGCCCTCGGGCGCGTCGTCGCCGGTCAGCTGCCGCAGGGTTTTCTCCAGCACGGCCGGGCCCGGCGTCACCAGCGGCACGCCGCCGGCCTGCGCCTTGAGCTGGATGTCGCAGGCGCGGTCGAGGGTGTCCATCAGCACGAAGGCTTCGGCGACCGTGCGGCCGACGACCAGGGTGCCATGGTTGCGCAGGAACAGCGCCGGCTTGTCGCAGAGGCTGGCGGCAAGTCGCGCGCCCTCGGCGGCTGTCAGTGCCAGCCCTTCGTAGTCGTGGTAGCCGACCTGGCCGTGAAAACGCATGGCGTGCTGCGACAGCGGCCGCAGTCCCGCTGCCTGCGCGGACACGGCGATACCGTTGACGTGGTGCAGGTGCATCACGCAATGGGCGTCGGACCGGGCCGCGTGCACCGTGGCATGGATACGGAAGCCGATGGCGTTAACCGGATGCGGGCTGTCGCCGACGATGCGGCCCTGGCCGTCGATCTTCACCAGGTTCGAAGCCGTCACCTCGTCGAAGCGCAGGCCGAAGGGGTTGATCAGAAAACACTCGGGGTCGTTGGGCACCCGCGCCGTCAGGTGGGTATAGATCAGGTCGTCCCAGCCGCGCAGCGCGACCAGACGATAGGCCGCGGCGAGGTCGATGCGCAACGCCCGTTCGGCGGCGTCGATGGGGCGTGGCGGCAAGTGGCCGCTATCGATAGCCAGACTCATGTCAGTACCGCCGGCGCGCCAAGGTACCGACACGCCTCCTCGGGGGACAGCGAGCAAGGCGAGCGTGGGGGCTGTTTCATGTCAGTACTCACTCACCGACTACGTCAGCGCCCTTGGGCGGGACGAACCGGAACAACTCAGGCGACAGGGCGGGATTGCGCTCGAAGGCGGAGAAGCGGATCAGCGTAGTCTGGCCGAAGTTGTCGACGATCTCCATGGCGCGCAGTTCCTTGCCGGCGAAACCGATGCGCATGCGCTCGAAGCCGCCGTCGGCGGTTTTCGGTTTCGCCTCGACCCAGTCGAGGCCGTCGCGGCTACCGGCGTCCGCCAGATGGAAGTTCTTTTCCAGCGCATCATCGCCGGCAAGCAGCGCCGCCGGGCTGCTGCCCAGCGCCTGGCCGATGGACTTGACCGAGACCTGGTTGAGGTCCGGATCATAGATCCAGAGCTTGCGGCCGTCGCCGACCAGCAGTTGCGGAAAGGGCTTTTCGTAGGACCAGCGGAACTTGCCGGGGCGGGCGAACATCATCTGGCCCGAGGAAAGCTGCGGCTTGCGGCCGCTCTTGCCGCTGACCGACTGGCTGAAGTCGGCACGCGAGCTGCGGGTGCTTTCGACGAAGGCCTTGAGCTGGTCGAGGCCGCTGGCATGGGCGGCAGGGACGAGCGCCGTCATCATGACAGCCGCGGTGCAAAGGATGGAAAGGGCGGGGGATTTCATCCCCGCGAGTTTATCAGCCGCGCACTACTCGGCGGCGGGCGCCAACACTTCGCGGTTGCCGGCCCCGTTCATGGGCGAGACGATGCCGGCCTTTTCCATGCCCTCGATCAGGCGCGCGGCGCGGTTGTAGCCGATGCGCAGGTTGCGCTGCACCAGCGAGATCGACGGGCGGCGGGTCTTGAGCACGACCTCGACGGCCTGATCGTACATCGGGTCGGACTCGGCGTCCTGCGCCGTGTCGCTAGCGCCGACTTCTCCGGATTCGCTCGGCGGCGCGCTGAGAATGCCCTCGACGTACTCGGGCTTGCCGACTTTCTTCAGGTGATCGACGACACGATGCACTTCCTCGTCGGCGACATAGGCGCCATGGACGCGGGTCGGCAGTCCGGTGCCGGGCGCGAGGTAGAGCATGTCGCCCTGACCCAGCAGCGCTTCGGCGCCCATCTGGTCGAGGATGGTGCGCGAATCGATCTTCGACGACACCTGGAAGGCGATACGCGTCGGAATGTTGGCCTTGATCAGGCCGGTGATTACGTCGACGCTGGGGCGCTGGGTGGCGAGGATCAGGTGGATGCCGGAGGCACGCGCCTTCTGCGCCAGGCGGGCGATCAGTTCCTCGACCTTCTTGCCCACCACCATCATCAGGTCCGCCAGCTCGTCGATAACGACCACGATGTAGGGCAGCGCCTCGAGCGGTTCGGGGGCAATGCCGGTCTCGACGCCGGGGCTGCCGTTCGCCGTCAGCGACAGCGGGTTTGGAATCTTCTCGCCGGCCTTCTCGGCCTCGTGGATCTTGGCATTGAAACCGGACAGGTTGCGCACGCCCAGCGCCGACATCAGCTGGTAGCGCCGCTCCATCTCGCCGACGCACCAGTGCAGCGCGTTGGCGGCCTTGCTCATGTCAGTTACAACCGGCGCCAACAGGTGCGGGATGCCGGCATAGACCGACAGTTCGAGCATCTTGGGATCGACCATTATCAGGCGCACATGGCGCGGCTCGGACTTGTAGAGCAGCGACAGGATCATGGCGTTGATGCCGACCGACTTGCCCGAGCCGGTGGTGCCGGCCACCAGCAGGTGCGGCATCTTGGCGAGGTCCACGACGACCGCGCCGCCGGCAATGTCCTTGCCCAGCGCCATGGCGAGATGGGAATGCAGGTCGTGGTAGGCCTTGGAACCGACGATTTCGGAAAGCCGTACCGCCTGCCGTCGCAGGTTCGGCAACTCCAGTGCCATGCAGGACTTGCCGGGCACGGTCTCGACCACGCGGATGCTGATCAGCGACAGCGCGCGGGCCAGATCCTTGGCCAGGCCGACGATGGTGGCGCCCTTGACCCCGGTGGCCGGTTCGATCTCGTAGCGAGTCACCACCGGACCAGGGTGCGCCGACACGACCTTGGCCTCGACACCAAAGTCGCCGAGCTTGCGCTCGATCAGGCGCGAGGTGAATTCGAGCGTCTCGGCGGCTGGCACCGCATCCGGGTTGTGCGTCGGTTCGTCGAGCAGGTGCAGCGGCGGCAGCCCGCCACCGGGTGCGTCGAAGAACAACGGCTGCTGCCGTTCCTTCTCGATGCGGGCCTCGGCTTTGGCCGCGCGGGGTATCTCGATCTCGACCGGCTCGATCTTGATCGGCGGCAGCGGATTTTCCTCGAACTTCTTGCGCTCGACCTCGATGGCAGCCTCGCGCTTTTCGGCAACGACACGGCCATAGCGGCGGTCCTGCCACGTCTGCCACAGGTCAAGGGCAAAGAACCAGCTGCGCTCGAGCCCGCTGCCGAGGCGCTCGGCGACGTCGAGCCAGGACAAGCCGAGGAACAGGCTGACCCCGGTCATCCACAGCGCCAGCAGGATCAGGGTGCCACCGGTAAATCCGAGGTAGTTGGTGGCCACGCGGCCGAGCTCGAATCCGAGGACACCGCCCGGCACAAAGGGCAGCGCCGCCTCGCTGCTCCAGAAGCGCATCGCCTCGATGCCGGAGCTCGCCGCCAGCACCAGGCTGAAGCCGAACAGGGCGATGGCCAGCGGCCGCCGGTCGCCGCCGAACAGGGAATTGAGGCGGCGATAGCCCCAGGCCACGAGGAAGGCCAGCAACGCCACCCACCACCAGGCCGAGACACCGAAGATATACAACCAGAGATCGGCCAGCCACGCGCCGGCGCGACCGCCGGGGTTGGCGATGTGATCGACCAGGGCCGCGTGCGACCAGCCGGGATCGGCCTTGTCGAAGCCCCACAGGATCAGGGCGAGGTAGGCAGCAGCGACCGCGGCCACCAGCCAGCGGGCTTCGTGGACGAGAGATGCGATTTTTTCGGGGAGCGGCGCCGCGCTCGCGCTCGGCGCCCGTTCGGACAAGGCTATGGCCATGGCAGTAACCGACACTGTTGGGACGCTGCCATTGTCCCGATGTCATGGCGGCCGGATGCCGCGATCAGACAGGCGTTTTTGCGGTTTATTCCACGGCCGGGCCACTCCAAGGCAAGCCGGCACAGCCATCGCCCCGCCTGCCGGCGGGTCGGCCTTTATTCCGACGGGGCTTGCGACAGTGTGTCGGCCACGTCTTCCAGCAACTCAAGCTGGCCGTCGACCTCATGTACCAGCCCGCGCAGTTGCAGGTCCTTCATGACGCGGCTGACCATCTCGCGCGAGGCACCGATCATCTTGGCGATGTCCTGCCGCGACACCTTCTGCGGAACCATCAGGCGACCGTCCTCGGTCCGCTCCGCCATGTCGAGCAGCAGCCGCGCCACCCGTCCATAGACATCGAGCAGCGCCAGGCTTTCGATCTGGCGGTCCGCCGCGCGCAGCCGATGCACCAGGCTGCGCATGATGTAGAGGGAGACGTCAAAAGAGTCCGCCAGGCAACGATGGAAATCGGCCTTGGCGATCACCACCAGTTCGCTGGAATGGGCCGCCTGCACCGTAGCCGAACGCGGATGGTCGTCGATGACGCCCATTTCGCCGAAGAAGTCGCCGGGCCCCATCATCGAGAGGATGACCTCGCGGCCCTCCTCGTCGCTGACCAGCACCTTGAAGGCGCCGGTGAGGACGAAATAGACGTTGTCGGTCCTGTCGCCGGCACGCAGCACCACCGACTGGCGCGGCACGCTGCGCAATGAGGAGACCCGGGCGATAGGCACCAGCGTCTTGTCGTCCAGTGCCTGGAAGATCGGCAAGGCACGCAAGGTAACGAGGGAAATGCCTGTTTCAGCGCTCAATGGAACTCCCTTTGAGTCGCACGGATGATGGGAATCGAAGTCGCGCGAACCGGCCCAAGTATAATTTGCTGAGACCATTCCACAAGGGATATCTCCCCATGACCGCCTCCGCCACACCCCGCCACTCCAAGCTGCTGATCCTTGGCTCCGGCCCCGCCGGCTACACCGCGGCCGTCTATGCGGCCCGCGCCAACCTCAATCCCGTGCTGATCACCGGCCTGGCCCAGGGCGGCCAGCTGATGACCACCACCGAGGTCGACAACTGGCCGGCCGATGCCGACGGTGTGCAGGGCCCCGACCTGATGGCGCGCTTCGAGAAGCACGCCATCCGTTTCAACACCGAGATCATCTTCGACCACATCCATACCGCCAAACTGACCGAGAAGCCGATGCGGCTGGTCGGCGATTCCGGCGAATACACCTGCGACGCCCTGGTCATCGCCACCGGCGCCTCGGCGCAATACCTCGGACTCCCCTCCGAGGAAAAATTCTCCGGCAAGGGGGTCTCGGCCTGCGCTACCTGCGATGGCTTCTTTTACAAGAACCAGGCCGTCGCGGTGATCGGCGGCGGCAACACGGCGGTTGAAGAAGCGCTGTACCTCGCCAACATCGCCAGCCATGTCACGGTGGTGCATCGCCGCGACAAGTTCCGCGCCGAGAAGATCATGCAGGACAAGCTGTTCGAGAAGGAAAAGGCCGGCAAGGTCACCATCAAGTGGGACTCGGTGCTCGACGAAGTGCTGGGCGACAAGAGCGGCGTCACCGGCATGCGCATCAAGAACGTCAAGTCCGGCGCGACCGAAGACATCGCCCTGATGGGGGTGTTCATCGCCATCGGACACAAGCCCAATACCGACCTGTTCACCGGCCAGCTCGACATGGAAAACGGCTACATCGTGACCAAGGCGGGACGCTCCGGCGGCGCCACGGCAACCAGCATTCCCGGAGTGTTCGCCGCCGGCGACGTGCAGGACCACATCTACAAGCAGGCCATCACCAGCGCCGCCACCGGCTGCCAGGCGGCGCTCGACGCCGAGAAGTACCTCGACGACCTCGGCTAGGGAAATGAAGCGGCGGGAGGTTCCGGAGGAAGCCCGCCAGATTTTCCGTGCGGCGGTGGCGGATGCCACCCCCCTCGCCCAAGATCGCGCGCACCACGAACCACCACTACCGCCGGCCATCCCGCGTAGCCGGCAACAGGACGAAGCCGCGGCGCTCTCCGAGTCGATCAACGCGCTGCAACTGCTCGACCTGCAACTCGAAGGCGGCGACGAAGCTGCCTGGGCGCGGTCCGGCATCGCCCGTAGCGTGCTGCGCGACCTGCGGCGCGGCCGCTGGGTGGTCGAGGCGCAACTCGATTTGCACGGATTGAACCGCGACGAAGCGCGGCATCAGGTGGCGCTGTTCGTCGCCGACTGTGTCGCCCGCGAGCGACGCTGCGTCCGCATCGTACACGGCAAGGGTCTGCGCTCGCCTGGACGCGAACCGGTGCTGAAGAAGCTGGTGCTCGGCTGGCTGGCGCAGAAGAAGGAAGTCCTGGCCTTCTGCCAGGCACGCACCGTCGAGGGCGGCGCCGGCGCGGCGATCGTGCTACTCGCTTCCCGCTAATTCATTGTCGAGCGGCTTCGCACCTTTGCCGAAGGCGAGACGAACGAGTCGGCGATCAGATCGCCGATTCGTTTGTCTCGCCGGTGCGGATGCGGACGATCTGTTCCACCGGCGTGACGAAGATCTTGCCGTCGCCGATCTTGCCGGTGCGGGCGGCCTTGATGATGGCCTCGATGGCGGTTTCGACCGTATCTTCGCCGACCACAAGTTCGATCTTGATCTTGGGCAGGAAGTCCACGACGTATTCGGCGCCGCGATAGAGTTCGGTGTGGCCCTTCTGCCGGCCGAAGCCCTTGACCTCGGTCACCGTCAGACCGGTGACACCGACTTCCGACAGCGCTTCTCGCACTTCGTCGAGCTTGAAGGGTTTGATGATGGCTTCGATCTTTTTCATGCGAACGTCCTCTTTGTCAGTTCCCGCTCAGTATTCGTCCTGATAGCGGAATGTTATCGGATAACGCCAGTCCTTGCCGAAGCCGCGCCGGCTGACGCGGATGCCGACCGGCGCCTGGCGCCGCTTGTATTCGTTCTTCTTGAGCAGGCCGACCACGCGCCGCACATCGGCCTCGGGCAGGCCGGCGGCGATGATCTGGCGCGGACATTCATCGCGTTCCATGTAGGCCTCGATGATGGCGTCGAGCACTTCATACGGCGGCAGCGAATCCTGATCGGTCTGCCCGGGCTTCAGTTCGGCCGAAGGAGCGCGGGTGATGATGTTTTCCGGAATGACGTCGGACAGCGTGTTGCGGTAGCGGGCGAGACGATAGACGAAGGTCTTGAACACGTCCTTGATCACCGCGAAGCCGCCGGCCATGTCGCCGTAGAGCGTGGCGTAGCCGACGGCCATCTCGCTCTTGTTGCCGGTGGTGAGCACGATGCGGCCGGTGCGGTTGGAGATCGCCATCAGGATCATGCCGCGGATGCGCGCCTGCAGGTTCTCGTCAGTGGTGTCCCACGCCGGCTTTTCGCCCAGCCGGGAAAAAGTCGGCGCCAGCGACACGGCGAATTGCTCCATGGCGGCTGCAATCGGGATCTCGTCGTATTCGACGCCGAGCCGCTCGATCATCTCGCGCGAATCGTCAAGGCTCATCTGCGCGGTGTATGGTGAGGGCATCATCACCGCGCGCACCTTGTCGGCACCCAGTGCATCGACGGCTATTGCGAGCGTCAGCGCCGAATCGATGCCGCCGGAGAGACCGATGATCGCACCCGGAAAGCCGTTCTTGCCGAGGTAGTCAGTGACGCCCAGCTTCAGCGCGGCATAGACCTCGGCTTCGAGCGGCTGCGGCGCGGTCAGCGTGCCGGGGAGCAGGTGGCCATCGCGGTATTCGACGATGTCCACGCACTCGACAAAGGACGGCAACTGGTGGGTCAGCCGCCCGCCGGCATCGACCGCGAAGGATGCGCCGTCGAACACCAGCTCGTCCTGGCCACCGACCAGGTTGGCATAGACGACGGGAATGCTGGTCGCTGCGATGCGGCTCTTCAGCACCTCGTAGCGGCGTTCCTGCTTGTTCATGTGGAAGGGCGAGGCGTTGAGCGCAAGCAGGATCTGGGCACCGGCGGCACGCGCGGCATCGGCGGCGCCGGGCTCCCAGACGTCGGCGCAGATATTCACGCCGACGCGCACGCCGTTAACGACGACGACGCAGGGCGCATCGCCGGCGGCGAAATAGCGCTCCTCGTCGAAGACCTCGTAGTTGGGGAGGCGGTGCTTGCGGTAGGTCGCCGCAATCATGCCGCCGCGCAGCAGCGAGGCAGCGTTGTAGCGGCGGCCGCCTTCGTCCGCGCGCTCCTCGGGGTGGCCGACCAGCATGTCGATGTTCGGCACGGCGGCCGCCAGCGCATGGAGCTCGCGCGAACAGGCGCGGTAAAAATCCGGGCGCAGCAGCAGGTCTTCCGGCGGGTAGCCGCTGAGCGCGAGCTCCGGCGTCAGCAGCAGGTCGGCGCCGAGCCTTTTCGCCTCGTGCGCGGCAGCGACGATGCGCGCGGCATTGCCGGCAAGGTCGCCGACGGTGCAGTTGATCTGGGCAATGGCAATTTTGAGGGAAGCCATGCCCGGCATTCTACGGTCTTGGAGCGGGGTCGCCGGCTGGCTTCCTCAGAATGCGGGCTTGTCCTTGGCCGCCTTGAAGGCAGCGACGCCGTCCATGATTTCCTTCTTCGCTTCCTCGACGCCGACCCAGCCCTGCACCTTGACGAATTTGCCGGGCTCGAGGTCCTTGTAGTGTTCGAAGAAGTGGGCGATCTGGTCGAGCGTCAGCTGCGGCAGGTCGCGCGTGCTCACGACATTGCGGTAGAGGGGGGTCAGCTTGTCGACGGGGACAGCGATCAATTTGCCGTCTTCGCCGGCTTCGTCGGTCATCTTGAGCATGCCGATGGGGCGGCAGCGCACCACCACACCGGGCGGCAGTGCGAACTGCGAGACGACCAGCACATCCACCGGGTCGCCATCGCCGGCAATGGTGTGCGGGATGTAGCCGTAGTTGCAGGGGTAGTGCATGGCCGTGGACATGAAACGATCGACGAAGATCGCGCCCGAATCCTTGTCGACCTCGTACTTGATCGGCTCGGCATGCATCGGGATTTCGATGACGACGTTGAAATCGTTCGGCAGGTCATTGCCGGAGGGAACGCGATCGAGGCCCATGGACTACTCCCGGAAAAAGCGGCGATTATAACTTTTACTGCTGCAGCGCAGCAAATCTATTTATACCGCTTCGAAGCCCGCGTCGTCGATGGCCTGCTTCATGGCGTCGCGGCTGACCTGGGCGGGATCGAACTCGACCTTGGCCTCGCCCGGCTCCAGGATCACCTCCGCCTTGGCGACGCCCGGCAACGCCGTCAGCACGTTGGTCACGCTTTTCACGCAGCCGCCGCAGGACATGCCGCTGACTTTCAGAACCGTCGTTTCCATGATTTCCGCTCCGTCTTGTTTTATGGCTTCCAACGGCGCAGCAGCAGCGAATTGCTGACCACCGACACCGAGCTCATCGCCATCGCCGCGCCCGCCACCACCGGATTGAGGAAGCCCAGCGCCGCCAGCGGGATGCCCAGCACATTGTAGATGAAGGCCCAGAACAGGTTCTGGCGGATCTTCGCCAGCGTCGCCCGCGACAGCGAAATCGCGTCGGCCACACCAGCCAGGTCGTCGCGCATCAGCGTGATGTCGGCCGCTTCCATCGCCACGTCGGAACCGGCGCCCATGGCGAAGGAGACATCGGCCGCGGCCAGTGCCGGCGCGTCGTTGATGCCGTCGCCCGCCATGGCGACAAGCCGCAGTTTTCCATCGTCGCCAGCCTTCAGTCTGGCGATCGCCGCCGCCTTGTCGCCCGGCAGCACCTCGGCCTCGAAGCGATCGACCCCGGCCTCGCGGGCGATGGCCGCGGCCGTTGCGGCGTTGTCGCCGGTGAGCATCACCACTTCAACGCCGAGCTTCTTGAGTCGCGCCACCGCCGCCTTCGAGCTTTCGCGCAGCGGGTCGGCTATGCCGAGCAGGCCGATGGCCTCGCCCGCGCGCGCGACGGCGACGATGCTCTGTCCCGCCAGCGCGGCCAACTGTTCCTGCGGCAGCGCGATGCCCTGCGCCGCCATGAAGGCCGGCGAGCCGACGGCAACCGCCACGCCATCGACCAGCCCGACCAGCCCGCGGCCCGGTGTCGCAACGACCTCCGTGGGTGACGCCAGTGTCAGGCCGTCGGTCCGGGCGCGAGCGACGATGCACTGCGCCAGCGGATGGGTCGCACCCTGTTCAAGGCTCGCCGCCAGCTGCAGGATATCGCTCGCCGTGCCGCCAGCGCGCCCCGCAGGAAGTACCCTTGGGGTGCCGAGTCTTTCCACGCTCGTGACCACCGGCTTGCCCTGCGTCAGCGTGCCGGTCTTGTCGACCGCCAGCACCTCGATCTTCTCGGCCAGTTCCAGCGCCTGGGCGTTCTTGATCAGCACCCCGGCGCGGGCGCCCAGCCCGGTGCCGACCATGATCGCCGTCGGCGTGGCCAGCCCCAGCGCGCAGGGGCAGGCGATCACCAGCACCGCCACGGCATTGATCAGCGCCACCGTGAAATCGCCACCGAGCCACCACCAGAGCACGAAGGTGGCGAGCGCTATCGCCGTCACCACCGGCACGAAGATCGCCGCGATGCGGTCGGCCAGGCGCTGCACCGGCGCCTTCGAGCCCTGCGCCTGCTCGACCAGACGGATGATGCCCGCCAGCAGGGTGTGACTGCCTACGCCAGTGGCGCGGCATTTCAGCAGCGCCTCGCCATTCACCGTCGCAGCATAGACGGCATCGCCCGCGCGCTTGGCCAGCGGCAGGCTTTCGCCGGTGAGCATCGCTTCGTTGACGCTGGACACGCCCTCGACCACCTCGCCGTCGACCGGCACCGCTTCGCCGGGACGGACGATGAAAACGTCGCCGGGAATCATGGCCTTGACGTCGACCTCGACCAGCCGGCCGTCGCGCTCGACATGCGCGGTCTGCGGCTGCAGCTTGATCAGCGCCTCGATGGCCGCCGAGGTCTTGGCCTTGGCCCGCGCCTCGAGGATCTTGCCCAGCAGCACCAGGGTGATGACGGTGGCCGACGCCTCGAAATACACATGCTGGTGCATGTCGAGCGCCATCACCGCGACGCTGTAGAAATAGGCGGCCGAAGTGCCCAGCGCCACCAGCACATCCATGTTGCCGCCACCGCTGCGCAGGGCGTTCCAGCCGCCGACGTAGAAGCGCTTGCCGATCCAGAACTGCACCGGCGTGGCCAGCGCGAACTGCAGCCAGCGCGGCAGCACGTCGTCGTGCGCGTCCCAGCTGCCTGAAAACATGAAGGCCATCTGGCCGATCAGCGGCAGCGTCAGCGCCAGGGCGATCCAGAAGCGCCGCAGTTCCTCGCGGTAGGCGGCGAGCTTGCGCGCCTTTTCTTCCCCGTGGGTGTCGGCCGTCGACAGCGTGGCGCCGAAGCCGGTCTTCTCGATGGTGGCGATCAGCGCCGCCCGGTCGATCAGGTTCGGCGCGTAGCGGATGTGCGCCTTCTCGGCGGCGAGGTTGACCACCGCCTCGACGCCCTCGAGCTTGTTGAGCTGGCGCTCGATGCGCCCCGAGCAGGCAGCGCAGGTCATGCCGGAAATCGAAAGCTCCAGGACTTCCTGCTCGGTCTGCGCTGGGGCAGTCATGGCCGCAGCTTCGCCGGGCAGTCCCAAGAAGCAGCGCGCCCCTCCGTGGGAGGCAGCGAGCCGCTTTTACGGGCGCGGGGGACCATTACGATTACTCGAAGTTGATCGGCTCGGGCTTCTCGCTCGGCCGTTGCTCGGTGTTCCAAGCATCGTAACCGCCGGCCATCGAGATAACGTTGCTGTAGCCAATACGCTGCAGTTGCACCGCCGACAGCGCGGCACGGCCGCTGGTGCGGCAGTAGATGAGGAAAGCGCCATCCTTGTTGGCGCACTCGGGCACCATGCCGATCTTGAATTCGAGCACACCGCGCGGGATGTTGATCGCGCCCGGCAAGTGGCCGGCGGCATATTCGTCGTATTCGCGCACGTCGAGGATGACGCGCTTGCCGAGCATGCCCATGGCCTCGGCGGTGGCGACTTCCTTGATCTGCGACTTGGCTTCGACGACGAGGTCGTGCGGGGTGACTGCCATGATGTACTCTCCGTTGGATTATTAGAAAACGCTAATTATCTCAGGGCATTAGTCAAGAATACAAGCCGGCCGGCCAAATGGGAACGGCCACCCGGGGGTGGCCGTGCTTTTGAAGGCTCGCAGCGTGTGCGGCCAGAATTTGTGGCTTCGGCCGCCGCTTCGCGGCTTAACCTCGCTGCGCGAGGTTAGCCTGCGCCGCAAGTTCAGGAAGGACTACTCTCTCGCGAGAACTTGTAGCTGCGGCCGCGCCTTGCGGCGCTTAACGTTCGCTACGCTCACGTTAGCCTGCGCTGCAAATTCCGCAAGGACTACTCGTCCTTGCGGAATTTGTCATGGCAGCCCTTGCAGGCGTCGCCGAGTTTGCCGAATTGTGCCTTGACGGCAGCGGCATCGCCGCCAGCGGCGACCTTGGCCATATCGTTGGCTGCCAGCCCGAAGGCGCCGGCAACCTTGCCCAGCGTCTCGCGGTCAGTGAAGAACTCGGACTTGAGGCGGGTTTCCTTCCAGCCCTTGCCGTTGTCGCTGCCGGCCTGGTAGAGATAGCCCATCTTGGAGTTGGCGATGGCCTGGATGACGTTGGCTGCCTCGGCCACCTGGTCCTTGTTGTAGCTGCCTTCGACGTTGGCCTTGATGCGGCCCATGCTCCAGGCCATGGTGTGATAGGCCGACTGGCGCCAGCGGATCTGGTCTTCGGTCTTGCCGATGACCTGGGCAGAGGCCGTGCCGGCAAGCACCGTGAGGGCGAGGCCGGCGGTAAGGATTTGCGCGATTTTTTTCATGTGTTTTTTCTCCTGGGGGTTTGCCACAAAAAGTCGGCGATGGCGGGACGGCGCAATGCCGATCGGCTACTCCGCCCCGGTCGCGAAAACGTGTTTTACCCGAAGCTGGCCGTCTGTGCCAAGCAATTGCGACAGGCGGTCGATGTTCGGGTGCTTGCCCGGATGGGCCTGGGCATCGACCGTGTGCTCGGCATAAAGTTCCAGCCCCTTCCTTGCCGCTTCGGCCGTGATGGCGCCGAAGGTCTGGCCGAGGTGGTTGTACACCGCCAGCGAGCCGGCCTGGCCCGGCTTGTTCTCGATGGTCGCTACGACTGCGCCGTCCTTGTCCAGCAGTTCGATCGCCAGCAGGTGCGAGACCTTGGGCAGGTGCTTGAGGTTCTCGGCAAAACCCATGGTCAGACTCCCCTGGCCAACTTGACTGCCTTGCCGATGTAGTTCGCCGGAGTCAGTTCCTTGAGGCGCGCCTTTTCCCCAGCGGGAATGGCGAGGCCATCGATGAAGGTCCGCAGCGCCTCCTTCTCGATGCCCTTGCCGCGCGTCAACTCCTTCAACTGCTCATAGGGGTTGGGCACGCCGTAGCGTCGCATCACCGTCTGCACCGGCTCGGCCAGCACTTCCCAGCAGTTGTCGAGATCCTCGGCCAGGCGCTGCGGACTGGCCTCGAGCTTGCCCAGGCCGCGCATGGTCGAGTCGTGCGCCAGCACCACATAACCAAAAGCGATGCCCATGTTGCGCAGCACGGTCGAGTCGGTGAGGTCGCGCTGCAGGCGCGAGATCGGCAGTTTCTCGGACAGATGGCGCAGCACCGAGTTCGCCAGCCCGAGGTTGCCCTCGGAGTTCTCGAAGTCGATCGGATTGACCTTGTGCGGCATGGTCGAGGAGCCGATCTCGCCGGCCTTGGTCTTCTGCTTGAAGTAGCCCATCGAGATGTACTGCCAGATGTCGCGGTCGGCGTCGATGAGTATGGTGTTGCAGCGGGCGATGGCGTCGAACAGCTCGGCCATCGCGTCGTGCGGCTCGATCTGGATGGTGTAGGGGTTGAAGTCGACACCGAGCGACTCGATGAAGTTGCGGGCGATGCCTTCCCAGTCGAGGTCGGGATAAGCCGACAGGTGGGCGTTGTAGTTGCCGACCGCGCCGTTGAACTTGGCCAGCATCTTCACGTCGGCGATGCGGGCGCGGGCGCGGATCAGCCGCGCCGCGATGTTGGCCATTTCCTTGCCCAGCGTGGTCGGCGTCGCCGGCTGGCCGTGGGTGCGGGCAAGCAGCGGCAGCTCGGCCAATTCGTGCGCCAGCGCGCGGAAACGCTCGATGACACGGTCAAGCCCCGGCAGCAGTATCTGGCTGCGCGCGTCGTTGAGCATCAGCGCATGGGAGGTGTTGTTGATGTCTTCCGAAGTGCAGCCGAAGTGGATGAATTCGGTGACGCGCATCACCTCGGCGTTGTCCTTGAAGCGCTCCTTCAACCAGTATTCGACGGCCTTGACGTCGTGATTGGTGGTGGCCTCGATCTTCTTCACCGCGGCGGCGTCGGACACGGCGAAGCCGGAGACCACCAGGTCGAGCTCGGCGATGGTGTCCTGCGAAAAGGCCGGCACCTCGGCGATCGCGGGGTTGGCGGCGAGCGCCTTGAGCCATTCGATCTCGACCTTGATGCGGTTCCGGATCAGGCCGAATTCTGAAAAGTGGGCGCGCAGCGGCTCGACCTTGGCGGCGTAGCGGCCGTCAAGCGGCGACAGGGCGGTGAGGGCTTCAAGACTCATGGGGGGCAATCCGGATAACGGCAAAGGATGGGGATTTTATTGCATCCGCCAGTCCTGGCGGCGCCGCGCGCTACTTGGCGGGCTTGCCTTCTCCCCGCAGTGCCTCGATCAGCTCGCTGCGCTGGCCATGCACCAGCTTGAGCAGTTCCGCCTTGGCGACGGCACTGTCCCAGCCGCGCCCCATCAGTTGGTCCATCAGCACCCCGAAACGCTTGCGGCGTTCCTCGCCCGCCGGCGAGGCGTCGCGGCGGTCGCCGAAGAACTCCATCAGCGTCGAGCCGCAGACGCAGTTGCGGAACGCCTCGATGATGCGCGTGCCATCCTCCTCGACAGCGGGCTTGAGATCTTTGCGATCGGCCCGGACGGCCTGCGTCTCGCGGAAAAATTCCTCGGCACTGGCATAGACGCGGCCGCAACAGGAGCAGCGCTTGGGAAAGGATGAATCGACAAGGGCCTTGAGGCCGGCGAATAGTGCGGTATCCATTGTGCTTCGTCTCGTCAGTTGTCTGCCTTCGGCTCCTGGCAATGGACCGGCAGCGTCACGCGGAAAGTCGTACCCTTGCCCAGTTCGCTCGACACCTCGATCCGGCCATGGTGCTTCTGGACGATGCCGTAGGACAGCGACAGGCCAAGGCCGGTGCCCTTGCCGATCGGCTTGGTGGTGAAGAAGGGGTCGAAGATGCGTTTGAGGTTGTCCGGCGGGATGCCGCTGCCAGTATCGGCAACCTCGACCCAGACCTCCTCGCCGGCGCTTCCGGTGCGTACCGTGATGACGCCGCGTTCCTGGATGGCATGGGCGGCATTCACCAGCAGGTTCATGAAGACCTGGTTGATCTGCGAGCCGAGGCATTCCACGCGCGGGAGATCGCCGTATTCCTTCACCACTTCGGCCTTGTACTTGATCTCGTTGTTCACGACATTGAGGGTCGAATCGAGGCCCTGATGCAGGTCCGCCCATTGCCATTCGCCGCTGTCCACGTGCGAGAAGTCCTTGAGGTCCTGGACGATGCGACGGACACGGGTGATGCCGTCGAGGGACTCCTTGAGGAGCGCCGGAATATCCTCCTTGAGGTAGGCCAGATCGGCCTCCTTCTCGGCGGCCGCCACATCCGCGACGGCCTGGGAATCCGCCGGCAACTGCACCCGGACCGCCTCGTACGCCGCGAGCACGGCGAACAACTGCTCGACGTACTTCCCGAGGCTGCCCAGGTTGGCGCTGACGAAGCCGATGGGGTTGTTGATCTCGTGGGCCACCCCGGCGGCGAGCTGGCCGATCGAGGCCATCTTCTCCGATTGCAGCAGCTGGTTGTGCGCCTCTTCGAGTCGCTTGATGAGCGCCGCCTGGTCGGCCTTCTCGCGGTGCAACGCATCCTCCACCTGCTTGCGTGCAGTGATGTCGAGAACGGTGCCGAACAGCATCAACGGGCGCCCGCCGTCGTCGAACTCGATCTCGATCTGCGAAAGCACGTGCTTTACCGTGCCATCGGGCAGCACGACGCGGTAATCGATGGTCGCCTGCGGCTCGCCGGCCAGCGCATGATTGAACCAGTTCTCGACCATTTCGCGGTCGGCCGCGTGGACGAACTCCAGAAAGGCGTTGCGGGTCGGGATGAAGGTTGCGGCATCCACCCCGAGGATGTTGAGCAGCCCACCAGACCACGATGCCGCGTTGCGTACCATGTCCCAGTCCCAGCTACCGAGCCTGGCCAGCTGCTGCGCCTTGTCCAGGCGCACGTCATTAAGGCGCAACGCCCTTTCTGTTTCTTCCTTTTCCCAGAGTTTCTGGCGCAATTGCTCGTTGCGCTCGTTGAGCTCTGTCGACATCAGTTCGAGCGAACGCTCGATCATGTGCCGGTCGGTATCCTCCTGCACGTAGGCCGCATTCACGGCCTCCAGAAAATCGCTGCAACCGGCGCAGGTCTTGCCTCCGTCACCGAGGTGCCGCTTGATCTGGCGCGCCAGCAGCGGGTGCATGTCAGTCTTCACGGAAGGCGGTGATTGTCATGGTCTGGTTGTGCAGCTCGCAACGCGCCGTGGGTGTATGGGGCGAAATCTCGCCGTAGGAATAAAACCCGGTCAGGCGAGTGGCTTCACCCAGCACGTCGCGCACTCCCTCCACCTCCTCCTCCACCCGCTGCTTGAGGACCAGCTTGCGGCCGACACAACTCACCAGAACGGCCAGCTGCGCATCCCGCAGTCCGCCCTTCACCACCCGTGCCGCGCCGGCCGCACCTTCCACCAGGCGATCGAAATTGGCCTTCATCAGGCGCACATGACGGCCCTGCGGCATGTCGCCGGCAAAGGTCATCGACTGGGCCGCCTCATCCACCGCGAGGATGGTCCGCACCAGGCCATTGCCCTCGCTGCATCCATCCTCATCGCACAATGCCAGCGGAAACAGCAATCCTGTCGCCGGCAGGCCGTCCGCATGTTCGCCCAGATATTGCTTGTAGAGCGCCAGCGCCGACTGGCCGTCGAGTTCATAAAGGACATTGCCCTCGGATCGGGTGATCAGCCGGTCGGGGCCGAAGGCATCCCAGCCGCCCAGAGAACCGTAGCCCACTCGCAAGCGTTCGCCGTAGAAGCCGACAGCGGCGACCAGCCGCTCCTGCGGCGGCGCATCGGCAATCACCAGGGTGCGGGCGAAACGAGCGCCATCGCCAGACAATCCGCCAGTCACCTCCACCGCGGCGGGCAGGCCGCCCTTGAGTCCGCGGACCAGCTCCGTGCCATTGACGTGCAGCCCGTCCGACAATACCAGCACATGGCGCAAGCCATCGCGCGGCAGTAGCGCCGCCAAGGCTGCGCCGGCAGCCGCGCTGTCGGCGGGCTGGGCAACGGCTTGCTGCACGAGTTGCAGTTCAGTCGTCGAAAAACCAACCGCCGTCACCGCGATGGCGTCGTCGTGCACCTGCACGTCCTGGATCTCTCCGGCGGTGGAGCAACCAAACTGGTGCGCCACCGGGTAGAAAGCGCGCAGTTCCTCCAGGCGTTGGAAATCGAGGCGATCCGTGGCGCCGAAGATCAACACCAGCCCGGCATCCTGCAATGCCGGGGCCGCCGGCTGCCAGCCGTTCTGCGAAGTCCACAACAGTTGCTCGATGCGCATGGCTGTCTCCGGTTTGGCTTCGGTCGCCAGTTCAGGTCCCCAACAGCAGGGACGCCGCCGCCGCCGCCTGCTCAGGATCCGGAATGCAAGCCAGCAGGGCGGCATCGTCGATCGGCACGACAGCACGCAACGCCTCCGGCAGTTCCGGCACGGTCGGCGCCTCGGCGTCGGACTGGGCATCGTCGAGCAGGCAGGCGATGGCCACGCTCGCCGAAACGGCCGCTGTCGCGGCAGCCGCCGGATCGTGACAGCAGCGGATCGCATGCTCCATGACGTCCGGCAACTTCCAGTGGCGGGCCACCTCGGCACCGACCTCGGTGTGATCGAAGCCCAGGGCGGTCCGCTCAGCCTGACGCAGCGGAATGCCCTGCGCACTGGCCGCCTGGCGAGCCGCGGCGTATTCGGCGGGCATGCAGACGTCGATCACCAGCTCGCCGATGTTGTGCAGCATGCCGGCGGTGAACGCCGCCTCGGCCGACGCTCGCAGCCGCTTGGCCAGCGCCTGCGCCGAAGTGGCGACACGGAAGCTGCGCTGCCAATGCAGCTTGCGATCGAAACCATTGCCGTGATCGGGCAGCGCCTGCGCCAGGCCCGATGCCAGCACCAGAGAGCGCACCTGGCTCAGGCCCATCACCATCACGGCGTCCTGCGGCGTCGCCACCTGGCGCGAAAGGCCGTAGAAACTGGAATTGGCGACGCGCAACAGACGCGCGCCCAGCACCGGGTCACGCCCTATCGTGTGGCCCAACGCGGCTGCATCGACATCGGGGTCACCCAGGCTGCGGATAACCTCCTGCACCACCACAGGCAGAACGGGCAGCTTGCCGAGCATGTCGAGTATCTCTTTCATTTCAGCCTCCCTTGCCGACCAGCTGGTTGGCGTCGATCACCAGCACCCAGCCCCGCGCCGTCGATGTCGCGCCCATGGTGTAGCACCAGTAGTTGCACTCGGTGCCATCGTCGAGGCTGCTGTTCCGCTTGGTGGCCTCGAGGCCACATTCCTTGCGGGCGATGCCGCCAAGAAGGGACTCGGGAATGCGCGCCGCGGCCATTTCGCCCAGCAGGCCCCACTCGCCCGGCCTGGCGAAAATCTCGTTGGCCACGTGATTGGCGACGGCGATCATGCCCTCTCCGTCGATGCCGATCACGGCGACCGGCAGGTAATCGAGAATTTCCTGCGAAATGCGCAGCACATTGAGGTTGCGCACCACTTCCTGTGTCTTGTCCTCGACCCGCTGTTCGAGGTCGCGGTTGAGTTCGGACAGGGCCTGGTTGGCGGACTTCAACTCGTCGGTCAGGCGCAGGTTCTCCCGCTTCATCTCGTGGCTGCGGAATGCCTCCTCGATGTTGGCCCGCAGCAGTTCGTCTTCCCAGGGCTTGGTCAGGAACTTGTAGATCGCACCGCGGTTGATGGCATCGGTGATGGAGTTCAGCTCCGTGTATCCGGACAGCACGATGCGAATGGTGTCGGGATAGAGTTCCTTCACCTGGCTGAGGAACTCGGTGCCGCTCATCTCCGGCATGCGCTGGTCGGAGATGATCACCCCGACCTCGTTGGCCGCCAGCAGTTCCAGCCCCTCGCGGCCGCTGGTGGCCCGCAGTATCCGGTAGCCGTCCCGCCGCAACAGTCGCGCCAGCGACGAAAGGATGTTCTCCTCGTCATCCACCAGCAGTAAGGTGCGCTCAGCCATGGCCTGTCCCCATCGTTCGCGTTGTCATGTCGCAAGTAAGCGACATCGCTTCACGCCCAATCATAGTCGAAGGCTGCATAAACCCATGGCCACTCAGTTCGAATGGCCATTCCCATCGACGGTCGCTGCTCCGGCCATCGAACGAAATGCACGACGAATTTCCGCGCGCAGCTGGTCGTCGTCCCACGGTTTGGTGAAATATTTCGAAATGGCGCCACGGTTGACGGCCTCGGTGACCATGCCGACCTCGGCATAGCCGGACAGGACGATGCGGACACTGTCGGGATAAAGCTCCTTCGCGCGGGACAGGAACTCGACGCCGCCCATTTCCGGCATGCGCTGGTCGCTGACTATCACCTGTACCCGATGGAGTGCCAGCAGCTCCAGTCCTTCCTGGCCGCTGCCGGCCATGAGCAGCCGGTACCCTTCGTTGCGGAACACGCGCTTCAATGCATTGAGAATGCTCGGTTCATCGTCTACCAGTAGCAATGTCGGCACCGCCTCGCCCGCAGCCGGAGTCGCCAGCGGCATTCGCCGCCCGGCGGCCAGCAACGCAGAGAAATCGGTGGCCGCCAATGGCCTGCTGAAAAAATATCCCTGCATCTCGTCGCAGCCATGGCGGCACAGGAAGCTCATCTGGGCCTCGGTCTCGACCCCCTCGGCGATGACGCTCTTGCCCAGCTTGTGCGCCATGGCGATGGTGGCGGCGACGATGGAGCCATTGACCGGGTTGCTGGTCACGTCACGGATGAAAGACTGGTCGATCTTGATCTGGTCGAAGGCGAAGCGCGAAAGATAGGCCAGCGAGGAATAGCCGGTGCCGAAATCATCGAGCGACAGGCTGGCGCCCAGCGCCCTGAGTCGATCGGCGATGCGGATGGCGGCTGCGGTGTCGTGCATCATCGCGCTCTCGGTCAGCTCCAGGTCGAGCAGGCGCGAGTCCATTCCGGTCTCGGCGAGCACGGCCGCAACGACATCGGGCAGGTCCGCATGGCGAAAATGGCGCGCCGAAATGTTGACGCCCACCTTGATCGGGCGCAGGCCGGCCCGGCGCCATTCGACCGCCTGTCGGCAGGCGGCCCTTAGCACCCATTCGCTGATCGGCACGATGAGGCCGCTCTCCTCGGCGAAGGGAATGAACTCCCCCGGCGGAATCATGCCCTTGGCGGGATGGCGCCATCGCACCAGCGCTTCGGCACCGATGATTTCGCCGGAGTGCAGGCTCACCTTGGGCTGGAAGTGCAGCACCAGTTCTGCGCGATCCACCGCCTGGCGCAATTGCGATGCCAGGTCGATGCGCGTCATCCCGCCGGGCGCCAAGGCCGGCTCGGAGATACGCACCTCGCCATGCCCCGTCTTCTTCGCCAAACCTAGAGCGGCCTCCGCGGCCTGCAGCATGGCGTCGGTGCTTGCGCCGTCGCGTGGGTAAAGGGCGACACCGGCGCAGGCGGTGATGGTGACGGACGACTCCCCTGGCAGATTCAAGGGCTGCGATATCGTTGCCTGGATGCGCCGCAGCAGTTCGTGATTCGGCGTGTCGGGCTGGGCATCCCAGAGCAGCAGGCCGAAGCGGTCGCCGCCGAGCCGCGCCAGCAGGTCATCGCGTCGAACGATGTCCTGCAGGCGCTGCGCGACCGCCACCAGCAGTCGGTCGGCGCCCTGCTGCCCGAACGAATCGTTGAATGACTTGAAATCGTCGAGGTCGACGACGGCCAGCGCCAGCCCGACGCCGACCCGGGTTGCGTCGCTCATGGACTCTGCCAGCCGGGACATGAACTGGCTGCGGCCCGGCAATCCGGTGAGTTGATCCGGCGTACCGACGTGCTCGCTCCGCCCTGCCTCGGGGTGGCGCCCGACAGGTTGCACTTGTATGGCGAAATAATGGCTGACATCGCCCGCGGCATTTCGAATCGGGGTGACCCGAACATGGGCCATGTGGCGATCGTCGTTCCCGCCGTCCTCGCCGATGGCCGGCAGTGCGCCTTCCCATTCCGTACCGGCACGAAGGGCTGCCTGAAGCCCGGCACCGTTGTCTGACAGTGCCGGTTTTGACCCAGGGCTGTGCGATGCCTTTCCGATGGCATCGCCGGGCAGATGGCCGGTCGCCTGGCGCGCGGCCGGGTTGGCATAGACGATGGTGCCGGCACGGTCGGTGACGAAGATGGCCCGCGGGTTCTGCTCAGCGGCGCGATGCAAAACCCGCAGCGCCTCGGGCGATTCGGCCGGCTCGAGCGACATGGGTTCTTCGTTCATGGGCGCCGTGCGGCTGGAAGTCCTGTTGCCGAAGCAATCGCGATGATCGGCATGCGAACTGACCGAGCCGGCTAATCGGCTTTCGGCTCGGCAATGACCGAACCGTCGGCGCCCCACCGGGCAGGCTGTGGTTCTGCTGCCGGACTGGCTGCCGAACCGCCGGCCGGAGCGCCCAATCCCGCGGCCTGGGCCAACTGCCTGTTCTCCAGCAGGATGTCGCGGTGGTTGAGCGCTTCGGCGATGGTCGACAGCAGGATGTAATCGTTCCACGGCTTGGCCACGAAACGGAATATCTGGGCCTGATCGAAGGCGCGCATGATCGCATCGAGGTCGGCGTAGCCCGAGAGCACCAGGCGCGCCGCATCGGGCTGAAGCTCCCTGGCGCGCGACAGGAAGGCAACGCCGTCCATCTCCGGCATGCGATAGTCGCTCATGATCAGGTCGAAGCTCGTCTCGGCTGCGCGCTTCAGCGCCTCCATCGGCGAGGAAAACGTTTCGACATCGAGATGGTAGCGCAGGCGGCCGTAGGTGCAGGGGGCGATGCGCAGCACACGCCGCAGGGCGCTGAGGATCGACTCCTCGTCGTCAACGATAAGTACGCGGCTGTTCATGCCCTGTCCTCCATCCGAATATGGACAACGATGGGCTTGTCGCTCTGGCTGTCCCGCGCCATCTTCTGCAGCTGCTCGATCACCAGTTCGTCGAGGCGCTGCCCCTGGGCCAGCAACATGTAGCCCTGCTCGTGAATCAGCTTGCGGCTCAGCGTCATGCCCGGCTTGAGCCTGGACGGCGGCAGGGCCACCTCTTTCCACAGCCGCTGCACCGTCTTGGCTTCCGGCGCGTCGCGCATGACGCCGGGTCCGACTTCCTGGCGCACGAACACATGCAGGGCCTGCGACTCCGATGCCTCGATGCTTCGCAGCTTGTCGATGGCTTCGGCATCGACCACCCGACCGCGAGCCAGCAACACCCGCCCATCGGGATGCGTCAGCTCACGCGTCACCACCATCCCGGCCTTGAGATCTGCCGGGCGCAAGGCATGGTCCTTCGGCGCCGCCGCGGCCTGGCCCGCAAGCACCGCCTTGAAGGCATCCACCACCACCGGATCATAGCGACGGCCGCGGTAGGTCGTGATGTATTCGAGCGCCTTGGCCGCAGTCATCGACTCCAGGGTCAGGGTGCCCATCTGCAGGGCATCGTACTCATTGGTCACCGTCAGGATGCGCGCGCCCACCGGTATCGCCAGTCCCGACAGGCGATCGGGAAAGCCGGTGCCATCCATGCATTCGTGGTGATGGCGGATGATCTTGGAGGCATTCGCCAGTTGTTCGACGCCCGCCAGCGCCTGCTGGCCCTTGGCCGGATGCTGCATCACCAGCGCCTGCAGGTCCGGCGGCAGGCCGTTGAAGGGGCGATTGAGCACGTCGTCCGGCAAGGCGATCTTGCCGATATCGTGGAGCAGGCCCGCCAGCAGCACGTCCTGCTGCTCCTTCTCGCCCAGGCCGAGGGCCTTCGCCACCAGCCGGGCGTGTTCCGCCACCCGCCGCGAATGCCCGGCCAGCTTGCCGCCGCGCATCTCGATCAGCCCGGCGAAAATGCGCACCGTCGACATGAAGCCCTGATGCAACTGCTTGTGGGCACGATCGAGGGAATTCAGCGTCTCCTGCAATTCCGCGGTGCGCTCGGCCACCTTCTGCTCGAGGCCGGCGTTGAGGTCCTTGAGTTCCTCGTTCTGCCGCCGGGTCAGGGCCAGCAGGCGCTCGTTCTCGCTCTTCAGGCGCTGGTGCTCCAGCGCCCCGCGCACCGTCAGCAGTATCTCGTTGTCGTCCCACGGCTTGGAAATGTAGCGATAGATCTCGCCGCGGTTGATGGCATCGATGGTCGAACCCATGTCCGCATAGCCAGTCAGCAGCAGTCGCCCCACCAGCGGCCAGCGCGCCCGCGCCTGTTCCAGGAACTGGGCGCCGTCCATCTCGGGCATGCGCATGTCGGAGATGATCAGGTCGACCTTCTCGCGTCCCAGCACCTCCAGCCCCTCGGCGCCACCGCCGGCGGTGAGGACCGCATAGCCGTTCGCCTTGAACAGCCGCCGCAGCGACGACAGGATGTTCGGTTCGTCATCGACGAACAGCAATACCGACTGCTGCTCTGCTTCGCTCATGCGCCCGCGTCTCCGCCAGTCTCCACCGCCTCGACCGCCGGTTCGATCGGCAGTGTCAGCGTGAAGGTCGTGCCGCGGCCGAGCTCGCTCGCCACATCGAGCCGGCCCTGATGTTTCTTGACAATACCATAGGCCAGCGACAGGCCCAGGCCGGTTCCCTTGCCTACCGGCTTGGTGGTGAAGAAGGGATCGAAGATGCGATTGAGGTTCTCCGGCGCGATGCCCTTGCCCGTGTCGCTGACCGAGACCCAGACTTCCTTGTCCTTGCAACCGCTGCGGATGGTGATGGTCCCCTTGCCCTCGCCCTTGCCCTCGATCGCATGCGCCGCATTCACCAGCAGGTTCATGAACACCTGGTTGAGTTGCGACAACAGGCAATGCACCTCCGGCAGTTCGCCGTACTCCTTGACCACCGTGCAGTGGTACTTGAGCTCGTTGGCGACGATGTTGAGCGTCGAATCGATGCCGCGATGCAAATCCGCCCACCCCCAGTCGGCGCTGTCGACGCGCGAAAAGTCCTTCAGGTCCTGGACGATCTTGCGCACCCGCATCAGGCCGTCCTTCGATTCGCTCATCAGTTGCTTTACGTCTTCCTTGAGGTAGTCGTAATCGCACGCCTGCTTCAGTTGTCGCACCTTCTCCAGCACCGGGCCGAGGGTGGCCGGATCCGCATCCAGTTCTTCGTAGGCGGCGGCGATCGAAAAAATATCCGTCACATACTTCTCCAGCGCACCGAGGTTGGAGTGGACAAAGCCGATCGGATTGTTGAGTTCGTGCGCCACGCCTGCCGCGAGCTGGCCGATCGAGGCCATCTTTTCGGATTGCAGCAGCTGCTTGTGGGCATCCTCGACTTCGTCGTTGAGCCTCGCCTGCTGCTCGATCGCCCGGCGCAGCTTGTCGTTGCGTTCGCGGGTCTCGGTGATATCCAGGTTGATGCCGATGATGCGCATCGGAAAACCCTCGGCATCGCGCTCGATGACGGTGCCGCGCGAATGCATCCAGCGCCACGCGCGCTCCTTCGTCCGCATGCGAAACTCGATCTCGAGGCGATCCTGTTCCGGATCGACATACGACTCTGCATCATAGAGGTCGGCAATCTGGCCGATAAGATGCGGCGTGTCGTCCTCATGGACCTGCGCGAACCAGCCGACGAAGGTCGCGGCGAACTCGTCGGGCTGATAACCGAGCATGCGGTAATAGCTGGCGGAAAGGTAGACGTTGCCCGACGGGATGTTCCAGTCCCACAGTCCCGCATTCGCCGCTTCCAGCGCCAGCGCCAGGCGCAGGTCGCTGTCGCCTTCGAGCGGCATCGTTCCCGCCGACCGGCCGTCGCTGTGGATCAGCGCGGAAATCCGCGCTTCTGCGCCCTTGACCAGCTTGGCGAAATGCTCGCGCAAGCGATGGCAGATGCTCGGAAAATCGATCGGCAGGCCGTGCACCAGCAGCAGGACATGGTCCTCGGCGATCGACAGCCGGCTGCCATGCAGGGTCATGCGCCCCATGGTCGCCATTCGCGCGACCAGGGATTCCTCCAGGTCGCTGACCTTCCCCCGGGTGCTGCGCAGCAGCGTGTTCCCCGGCAACCGCGCCTGGGCGACCCCCTCCATGTCCAGTCCGGCCACTTCGGCTAGTACCACATCCACTACCGACTCCAGGTCCTGGCAGGCCGCCAGACGCTGCAGCACCCCCTGCAGCATGCCAACCTGGCCGGCGCCCTTCCTCGCCGCGGGCGGGTTGCCAGCCAAGCCGGCACCGCCGGCCAGCACCCGTTCCGAAATCGCCAGTTTCTGCAGCAGGTCGGCTGCCGCCACCGGCTTGGCGATGAAACCGCTGCCACCCGCGTCGTAGGCCGCCAGCCGGGTCTCGAGGTCGTCGTGGCCGGAGAGGAAGATGACTTCCGTTTCGAGGTGCCCCGCGGCACGCAATGCACTGCAGACGGCAAGGCCATCCATCCCTGGCATCTCGATGTCCAGCAGCACGATGTCCGGCGTGCTCGTCAACGCCGCCAGGAACTCGGCGCCGCCTTCACACTCGATCACATCATGGCCGAGCGACGCAATCTGCTCCTGGGTGATCGCGCGTGCAATCGGATCGTCATCGACGATGAAGATTGCCCGACGGGGGTTCCCCATATTTACCTCCCTGGCACAGGAACATGGCCGGTCGCCACGTTCCTTGACTCATGAATATTAACCCACGGTGGCGGGCACGCGACGGACAGATTTTGCGGGCCGGCCAGCGATTCGTCGCGTCACAGCGACAGGCGCTTGAACAGGCGTTCCGGGATATGGCGGATGATCCACATGATGTAGCGCCAGAACCAGGGCAGGTAGACAACGTCGCGGCCACCGTCGATTGCCTTGAGGATGCCGGCGGCGACGCCCTCGGGCTGTGCCCACAGCAGGCCCTTCTTGTCGAATTCCGCCGTCATCGGCGTATCGACGAAGCCGGGCTTTACCAGCAGCACCTGCACGCCGGATCGCGCCAGCCGGTTGCGCAGCCCTTCGAGGAAGCGCGCCACCATGCCCTTGGCCGCACCATAGACGTAGTTGCTCTGGCGGCCGCGGTCACCGGCAACCGAGCCGATCACGGCCAGCGTGCCGCCGCCCTGGACAACGAAGCGGTTGGCGAAAAGTTGCGCCAGCAGGCAGACCGAGACGCCATTGGTCTCGATCTCGGCACGTAGCCGCGCGCTGTCCGTCTCGCACTCGCGCTGGTTGGGCAGCGTGCCATGGGCAATCAGCGAAACGTCGATGCCGCCGAGCGCCTCGACGGCCGCCGCCAGCATCGGCGCATGGGCCGCGTCGTCGGTGGCGTCCATCGCATGCACGACGACGCTGGCCGCACCGCGCACCCGCAGGTCGGCGGCATTGATATCCAGCCGCTCGGCGTTGCGGCCGACAAGGAAAAGCGCCGCGCCCTGCCCGGCCCAAAGACGGGCGGCGGCATGGGCGATGGCCGAGGTGGCGCCGATGATGACGATTCGTTTCATTCAGGTCTCCGTGATCCGCCGCCAGAAGCTGGACGAAAAGCGCGGGTCGATGTGGTTCGAGAATTCCTGCCAGCGCGGATAGCCCTGGCGGAACAGCGCACCGGGCATGCGCGCGTCCTTGGCCGGATAAAGGCGGCCGCCGGCCTCCCGAACAATGGCGTCGAGGCGCCCGAACAGCTCGAGCGTCGCTGCGCCGCCATTGGGGAAGTCGAGGGCCAGGTTGGCACCCGGCAGCGGGTAGGACAACAGGCCAGGCGAGGCGATGTCGCCGAAGGTCTTGAGCACGGCGAGGAAGGAGCCCTGGCCGCTGGCACGGATCGCGGCCAGCAGTTCGGCCGTGGCGTCCTGCTGCACGGCTTGCGGCACGGCGCACTGGTACTGGTAGAAGCCGCGACGGCCGTAGATGCGGTTCCACTGGCGGATGTTGTCGAGCGGGTAGAAGTAGGGCAGCAGGTGGAGCGTCTGCCGCGCCGGCAGCGGCCTGTGGAAATAGGCGGCGTTGAAGGCGGCGAGGCTGGCGTGATTGATGAGCGAGAACGGCGGAGTGAACGGTACGGCCGGTGAAAAAGTCGGCGCTGGCGGCACGCCGTCCGCGTGGTTTCCCGCCATCAGGATGCCGCGTGGCGTGGCGGCGAGGCAATCGATCCAGGCGACAACATGCTCGTGGCTTTTCTCTGCCGCGGCATTGAGCGCGAAGAATTCGTCGAGGCCGTGGAAGCGGCGATTTTCAACGGCGATGGCCGGGCCGGCGACGCGGCGCAATTGCAGCTCGACCCAGGTGACGAGGCCGGTGAGGCCGAGGCCACCGACGGTGGCGGCGTACAGCTCCACGTTCTGCGTCGGGCTGCATTCGAGCCGCGCGCCGTCGGAGCGCAGCAGCTCGAAGCGAGCGACATGGTTGCCGAAGGTGCCGGCGACGTGGTGATTCTTGCCGTGCACGTCATTGGCCAGCGCGCCGCCGAGGGTGATGAAGCGCGTGCCGGGGGTGACCGGCAGGAACCAGCCGCGCGGCAGGAAGCTGCGGATGATGTCGTCGAGCAGCACCCCGGCCTCGGCACGCAGGACGCCCGTGGTTGCGTCGAAGGCGAGATAGCGGTCGAGCCCGCCCGTTTCGAGCAGTTCGCCGCCGGAGTTGATGCAGACGTCGCCGTAGCTGCGACCGTTGCCCCAGGCGAGCAGCGGCACCGCGCTGGCCGGCAGCGGCGCCGCACGGTCAAAAAGTCGGCGCTGGCGGGACGGCGGATCGTAGCGAAGATTGCCCCAGCTGCCCATGACGCTCACCGGCTGCGCAGCATCGCCACGGCGCCGAGCGCGACGGCGAACCACAGCGTCGCCAGCCGGCAGATCAGGGTCGCCGACACGGCGACCGGCTGCGGCAGGCCGTTCATGATCAGCAGCGCAACCATCGTCGCCTCGTTGCCGCCGAGGCCGCCCGGCAGGAAGGCGACGCTGCCGACCAGCATGGCGAAGGAATAGATGAACACGGACAGCGGCAGCGGCAACGGATGGCCGAGGGCGACGAGCAGCCAGTGGAAGGCGACGGCCTCGGCGCCCCAGGCGACGATGCCGATGACCAGCGCCCACGACAGCGTGGTCCAGCGGAAGCAGCGGCGGAAGCCCAGCACGATGTCGCACAGGTGCGCCAGCGCCCTGGCCCAGCGTGCCTCGCGGCGTGCCGCCCAGTCGTCGAGCGCGTGGATCCAGCCGGGAAACTGCACGGCGACGATCACGGCGAGGGCGAAGGCCATCACGCCGGCCACCAGCGGCGCGCCGTTGGGATAGAGCCAGAACACCGAGCTGGTCAACAAAAGGATGGTCAGCAGGTCGGCGGTGCGTTCGGAAAAGAAGGCCGCGGTACTCTCGGTGAGCGGCACGCCGAAGGGCTTGAGCATCACGCCGCGCAGCAGCTCGCCCATCTTGCCCGGCGTGGTGGTCAGGGCGAAGCCGGCGAAGTAGATGCGCCCCGACGGCAGCCACGGCACCGGATGACCGAGGATGGTCAGGTAATGCTGCCAGCGGGCGAAGCGCAGCAGGTAGTTCAGCAGCGACAGCGCCAGGATGCCGGCCATCACCGGCAGGCCGACGCGCACGAAGGCCGCCACCACCTCGCGCCAGCCGGCCCACAGCGACAGGCCGAGATAGCCGACGGCGGCCAGCGCGACCGTCCACGCCGTCAGGCGGATCGCCCGCGGCGAGAGGACGCCGCCCGCCGGGCCGTCCCAAGGGGGGCGCGCCCCCCCGTGGGGGGCAGCGAGCCGGCTCTGCGAGCGTGGGGGACTGATATGGTCAGACAATGATCCCGCCACCGAGGCAGACCAGGCTCTCGTAGAGCACCACCGACTGCCCCGGCGTCACCGCCCACTGCGGCGCGGCGAAGGCGACTTCGCATTCGCCGGCGTCTACGCGCTCGACCTCGCAGGCGGCGTCGGGCTGGCGGTAGCGGGTCTTGGCGGCATAGACCCAGTGGGTATGCGGCGACTTGCCGGAAACCCAGGAAAGATTCGCCGCCGTCAGCCGGTCGCGCAGCAGCGCCGGATGCTCATGGCCCTGCACCACGTAGAGCACGTTCTTCGCCATGTCCTTGGCGCAGACGAACCACGGCTCCTCGGGCGCGCCCTTCACCCCGCCGATGCCCAGCCCTTCGCGCTGGCCCAGGGTGTAGTACATCAGCCCCTCGTGCCTGCCGATGACGCGCTCGTCGTCGAGCCGGCGGATTTCGCCCGGCTGCTTCGGCAGGTAGCGCGCGAGGAACTCGCGGAAGGGCCGCTCGCCGATGAAACAGATGCCGGTCGAGTCCTTCTTGGCGTGGTTGGGCAGGCCGGCCTCGGCGGCGAGCTTGCGCACGTCGCGCTTGTAGAGGTGGCCGACCGGGAACAGCGTCTTCGACAGCTGCGCCTGGTTGAGGCGATAGAGGAAATAGCTCTGGTCCTTGGTGCCGTCCTCGGCCTTCATCAGCTGCCATTCGCCGAGGAACTCGCGCACCTGGGCGTAGTGGCCGGTGGCAATCTTGTCGGCCCCAAGGCGCAGCGCGTGATCAAGAAATGCCTTGAACTTGATCTCGGAATTGCACAGCACGTCCGGGTTGGGCGTGCGCCCCGCCTGGTACTCGGCAAGAAAGTCGGCGAAGACCCGATCCTTGTATTCGGCCGAAAAATTCACCACTTCGAGGTCGATGCCGATGACGTCGGCCGCCGCCGCCGCGTCGATCAGGTCCTGGCGCGAGGAGCAGTACTCGTCGGTGTCGTCGTCCTCCCAGTTCTTCATGAACAGGCCAACCACATCGTGGCCGGCACGCTTGAGCAACAGTGCGGCGACCGATGAGTCAACGCCACCCGACATGCCCACGATCACTTTAGAGGTCTGGCCCATCGTCTCTTTCCCATTTATCGAGCGGTGCGATCCATGCCGGCTTGCCATTGTCGGCATACCAGCTGTCGACCACCCAGGTGCGTTTCACGTCGTCGGTGCGGATCACGCTGATGCCGTCGCCGAGGTCTTCGATCGATGCGCTGAAGTGCTGAAATATCAGGTTGGTACGGCGCACCGGCTCCAGCACGCGATGGAAGCGCAGCCAGCCGCGATCCTCGATCATTTGCAGCAGGCGCGTGGTGGTGGTCGAGTGGTCGATGCAGTCCATCTGCCCCGGCATGCCGCCGTCGGCGAAGTTGCCGCCCTTGTCGTTGCCGACCGGCGTCTGCTCCGCGGCCCAGCCGTAAAGCTGGCCGACGATCAGCGCCAGCATTTCGCGCTCGCGCTCGGATGAGGTGCCGGCGGCCAGCATTTCGCGCACCCAGGCCAGTCGTGATTCGCTGAAGATCACCGTTTCCTCGGCCGCGCAGCCGTAGTTGAAGCAGATGTCGATCGCCTCGTCGGCATGCGCCGCGCCCGACAACAAGCACAGGACGATCGCCAGTGCGCGCATGTTCAGCCATGGTGCCGGATCAGGTCGAGCGGGAAACGCCGCCCCGCCAGATAGTCCTGCACGCATTGCCACACCAGCGGGCTGCGGTGGCGCGCGGCGACGGCAGCAATCTCGTCCGGTGTCATCCACACTGCGCGGACGATGCCGACATCGAGCGGGCGCGCCGTGTCGCTACCGCCGACTTTTCCGGCAAAGGCGAAGCGCAGGTAGGTGATGTCGCCCTCATTTTCATTCCGGGGCCGCGGCCACTGATAAACGCCGACCAGCGCCGTCGGTTCGAAGGCGTAGGCCGTTTCCTCCAGCGTCTCGCGGACGCAGGCGGCCACCAGCGACTCGCCCTCGTCGAGGTGCCCGGCCGGCTGGTTGAAGCGCAGGCCGTCATCGGTTTCCTCCTCGACCAGCAGGAAACGGCCGTCGCGCTCGACCACGGCGGCGACGGTAACATTGGGTTTCCAGATGGCGGGGCTCATGGGGCGATTTTACCGAGCCAAATCCGATAAAATCGCGCTTTCCCAAGAATCGCTGGAGATTCACCATGTCGATGTCCGACCGCGACGGCTTCATCTGGCAGGACGGCCAACTTGTGCCGTGGCGCGAAGCCACCACCCACGTCCTGACCCACTCCCTGCATTACGGCCTCGCCGTTTTCGAAGGCGTCCGCGCCTACAAGACCGAGTCCGGGACGGCCATCTTCAAGCTCAAGGAACACACCGACCGCCTATTCAACTCGGCCCACATCTACCGCATGCCGATGCCCTACGACAAGGCGACGCTGATGGAAGCGCAGAAGGAAGTCGTGCGCGCCAACAAACTCGAATCGGCCTACATCCGCCCCATCGCCTTCTACGGCTCGGAGAAGATGGGCGTATCGCCCAAGGGTGCCAAGACCCACGTCGCCATCGCCGCATGGCCCTGGGGCGCCTACCTCGGCGAGGAAGGCATGGAGAAGGGCATCCGCGTCAAGACCTCCAGCTTCGCGCGCCACCATGTGAATGTCACCATGGCCCGCGCCAAATTCTCCGCCACCTACGCCAATTCGATCCTCGCCAACATGGAAGCGACCGAGCACGGCTACGACGAAGCCATGTTGCTCGACGTCGACGGCTTCGTCGCCGAAGGCGCCGGCGAGAACCTGTTCATCGTCAAGGAAGGCGTGATCTACGAACCCGAGATCGCCTCGGCGCTGATCGGCATTACCCGCGCCACCATCATCGCGCTGGCCGAGGAACTCGGCTACAAGGTCGTCTCCAAACGACTCACCCGCGACGACGTGTACATCGCCGACGAGGCCTTCTTCACCGGCACCGCCGCCGAAGTCACGCCGATCCGCGAACTCGACGGCCGCCAGATCGGCGAAGGCTGCCGCGGGCCGATCACCACCAAGCTGCAGGCACTCTACTTCGACGTGGTCAACGGCCGCGTGCCGGGGCGCGCCAGCTGGCTCACCCAGGTCTGAGGAAGCCCATGACCACCGCCACCCAAGCCAACACCGCCAGCGACAGCGCCCGCGAAATCGCCGTCACCGCCCACGACCTGCCGCTGCACTGCCCGCGCCCGGACGCGCCGCTGTGGGCGCGCCATCCGCGCGTATTCCTCGACGTGCTGAAGAATGCGGCCGGCGAAGCGGTCTGCCCCTACTGCGGCACGACCTACCGCTTCACCGGTGAAAAGCCCAAGGGTCACCACTGACGTGAAAACCGGCGTAGCGTTGGCGAAGGGCCGCCCCGAGCCAACGCGGCACGCGCCGGTGGCGCAAGCTCCACGGTGAGATCGACGGAGCCCCCCCCGTTGTCGAGCAGCTCTGCACTTCCTTCGGTCGCAGCGAGCACGAAAGAACCCCCCGCGAGGGGAATGAAGGGGGGCGGGCCGATCCTGATCGTCGCCCCGTCCTGGATCGGCGACACGATCATGATGCAGCCGCTGCTGTCGCGGCTGCGGGCGCAGCGCCCGGACAGCAAGATCCACGTCCTGGCGCCCGCTTGGTGCACGCCGCTGCTGGCGCGCATGCCGGAAGTCGCCGCGATCATCGAGAATCCATTCGCCCACGGCGAGTTCAACTGGGAAGGCCGGCGCGCCCTCGGCCGCCGTCTCGCCAGTACCGGGTTTTTCTCCGAAGCCTACGTCCTGCCCAACTCCTGGAAGTCGGCACTGGTGCCCTTCTTCGCCGGCATTCCGCTCCGCATCGGCTACCACGGCGAAGCACGCTATCTGTTGCTGAACCGGCGCCAGCGCCTCGATGCGGCGGCCCTGCCACGGCTGGTCGATCGCTACGCTGCCCTGGCCGGGCCTGCTGATGGGCCGACACCGCAGCCGCACCTGAGCTCGACGTCCGAGCAGCAGCGCGACGCACGCCGCGCACTCGGCCTCGACGAAACCGTAGCGCCGGTCGTGTTCTGTCCCGGCGCCGAGTACGGCCCGGCCAAGCGCTGGCCGGCGGGGCATTTCGCGGCGTTGGCCGGAAAACTAGGCGCTAGCGGGACGCCGGTATGGATCGTCGGCGGGGCCAAGGATCGTGAAACCGGCGACGAGATCGCCGCCCTGAGCCAAGGCGCCGCCAGCAATCTCTGCGGCCGCACCGATCTCGAACAGGCCATCGACCTCATCGCCGGCGCGCGCCTGGTAGTAAGCAACGACTCCGGCCTGATGCATGTCGCCGCGGCGCTCGACAGGCCGCTCTTGGCGCTCTACGGTTCGTCGAGCCCGGACTACACGCCGCCGCTGTCGCCGCGCGCGAAAATCCTGTCGCTGAACCTCGACTGTAGCCCCTGCTTCAAGCGCGAATGTCCGCTGGGCCATCTGCACTGCCTCGAAGAACTGACGCCGGCACAGGTACTAAAAGCCGTGCCCGAGGGAATCCTCGCCAGCGATGCCTGACAAGCCGATATTCCCGACGCCGCAGGATGCCGAGGCCGCCTTCTACGAGGCGCTGGAGCGCGCCGACATCGAGGCGATGATGGCCGTCTGGGCCGAGGACGAGGAAATCGTCTGCATCCATCCGGGAGGCCCGCGCCTGGTCGGCTATGCCGCGATCCGCGAAGCCTGGCGGCGCATCTTCGACGGCGGTGCACGGCTGCAGGTGCGGCTCTCGCACCCGACCAGCGTGCAGGGGCCGCTGGCCACGCTCAATACCGTCATCGAACACATCGCCGTGCGCAACGACGAATCGGTGCGTGCACCGGTCGTCGCCACCAATGTCTATGTACGCGGCGTGCTCGGCTGGCGCATGGTGCTGCACCATGCTTCGCCGGCGCCGCCGGATTCCGTCGGCAACGCGCCGCACAAGACCCTGCACTGACGTGGGCAAGCCGCCGCCCGGCTACCGCGCGCCGCGCTGGCTGGCCGGCGGCCACGCCCAGACGCTCTGGCCGCTGCTGCGCAAGGGTCCGCTGCCAGCCTATTGCCGCGAGCGCTGGACCACTCCGGACCACGACTTCATCGACCTCGACCGCGTCGGCGCCGACACCGAGGACTTGCCGCTTGTCATCCTCTTCCACGGCCTCGAAGGCAGTTCGCGCAGCCACTATGCCCGTGCCCTGATGCGCACCGTAGTGGAGCGCGGCTGGCGCGGCGTGGTGGTGCATTTTCGCGGCTGCTCGGGCGCGCCCAACCTGTTGCCGCGCGCCTACCATTCCGGCGATTCGTCCGAGATCGACTGGGTGCTGCGCCGCCTGCGCCAGATGCATCCACACGCGCCGCTGTTCGCCACCGGAATATCGCTGGGCGGCAACGCGCTGCTCAAGTGGCTCGGCGAGCGCGGCACCGGAGCGGGCTTCATCACCGCGGCGGCTGCGGTGTGTCCGCCGCTAGACCTGGCGGCGGCCAACGCGGCGCTGATGCACGGCTTCAATCGCGTCTATACCCGCCATTTCCTGCGGACGCTGATTCCCGCGGCATTGGCGAAGCTGGAACGCTTCCCCGGCCTTTACGACCCGGCGCGGGTGTGTGCGGCGACATCGCTATATGCCTTCGACGACGTGGTGACTGCGCCGCTGCACGGCTTCGCCGACGCCGCCGACTACTACGCCCGTGCTTCGGCCAAACAGTTCCTCGGCGGAATCATGGTGCCCACTCTGCTCATCAACGCCCGCAACGACCCCTTCCTGCCGGCGGCCGCCCTGCCCACGGCGGCACAAATATCGAGTGCGGTGCGCCTGGAACAACCCGAAGCGGGCGGTCACGTCGGCTTTGTCTCCGCCGGATTTCCGGGGCACACCGACTGGCTGCCGCAACACTTGCTCGACGATTTTTCGCGGCAATTGGCCGCCACTGGGACGCCACACGGAACGTGGGATAATCGACTTAAATAATTCAATCAGGGGACCAGGATGACAGCGCTCGCTCCCGAGATATTCAAGGCTTACGACATTCGCGGCATCGTCGGCAAGACGCTGACGCCCGAGGCGGCGCGGCTCATCGGCCAGGCACTCGGCAGTGAGGCGCAGGAGCGCGGGCTGGTCTCCATTGTCATCGGCCGCGACGGCCGCCTGTCCGGCCCCGAGTTGGCGGCGGCTCTGGCCGAGGGCATCACCTCGACCGGAATCGATGTCATCGACATCGGTCGCGTATCGACGCCCGTCACCTATTTCGCCGCCCACCACCTCGGCACCGGCAGCTGCGTTTCCGTCACCGGCAGCCACAACCCGCCCGACTACAACGGTTTCAAGATGGTTCTCGGCGGGGAGACGCTCTACGGTTCGCTGATCCAGTCGCTACGGCAGATGATCGAGGGCAAGCACTTCGTCGAGGGCCAGGGGCTGGTGCGCCATGCCAACGTCAAGGAAGCCTATATCAGCCGCATCGTCGAGGATGTCAAGCTCGCGCGCCCGATGAAGATCGTGGTCGATTGCGGCAACGGCGTCGCCGGCGACCTCGCACCCGAGTTGTTCCGCCGCATGGGTTGCGAAGTGGTCGAGCTGTTCTGCAAGGTCGACGGCACCTTTCCCAACCATCACCCGGACCCGTCCAAACCCGAAAACCTCGAAGACGTGCGCCGCGCCCTGCGCGAGACCGACGCCGAACTGGGGTTGGCCTTCGACGGCGACGGCGACCGCCTCGGCGTTGTCACCAAGGACGGCGAGATCATCTATCCCGACCGCCAGCTGATGCTGTTCGCCGCCGACGTGCTCAAGCGCGAGCCCGGCGCGCAGATCATCTTCGACGTCAAGTGCTCACGCTGGGTGGCCAAGTCGATCGAGTTCCAGGGCGGCAGGCCGCTGATGTGGAATACCGGGCACGCCTTCATCAAGAGCAAGCTCAAGGAAACCGGCGCGCCGCTGGCCGGCGAGATGAGCGGCCACATGTTCTTCAAGGAACGCTGGTTCGGCTTCGACGACGGCACCTACGCCGGCGCCCGCCTGCTGGAAATCGTCTCGCGCTGGCCGGACGCCAACTGGCCGCTGCAGAACCTGCCCGATGCGATTTCCACGCCCGAGCTCAACCTCGCGATGGCAGAAGGCGAGCCGCACCAGCTGATCGCCCGGCTGCAAAAGGACGGCAAGTTTCCGGACGCGAAACGGATCATCACCCTCGACGGCGTCCGCGCCGAGTACGACGACGGCTTCGGCCTGGCCCGTGCCTCCAACACCACGCCGGTGGTGGTGCTGCGCTTCGAGGCCGACAACGAGGCGGCGCTGGCGCGCATCCAGGCCGCGTTCAGGCAGGCGCTCGTGGCGGCCTGGCCCGGACTTGACGTGAGATTCGATGGCGGACACTGAAGAAATATTCATCGGCCGCCAGCCGATTCTCGATCGCAAGAACGAGCTGTTCGCCTATGAGCTGCTGTTTCGCAGCGGACGGCAGCGCAACGAAGCAACCATCCAGGACGACCTGTCGGCCACCGCGAGCGTGGTCAACCATGCCTTTGCCGAACTCGGCATCGAGCAGGCGCTGGGGCCGTACAAGGGCTTCATCAACTGCGACGCGACACTGCTGCGCTCCGACATCGTCGAGATCCTGCCGCCGGAAAAAATCGTCCTCGAAGTACTCGAGACCGTCGAGGTCACCGCGGAGATCATCGAACGCTGCAAGGACCTCAAGGCACGCGGCTTCACCCTGGCGCTGGACGACTTCGTCAACATGGAAGACAAGTGGCTGCCGCTGCTCGACCTGGTCGATATCGTCAAGGTCGACCTGATGCCGCTCGACCGGGCCGGCCTCGACGCCACCACCGCGGCGCTCAAGCGCTGGCCCCTGAAACTGCTGGCCGAAAAGGTCGACTCGCGCGAACAGGCCGGCTACTGTCACGGCCTGGGATACGACCTGTTCCAGGGCTACTACTTCGCCAAGCCGGCCATCATCGCCGGCAAGAAACTCGGCCACTCGCAGCTGTCGCTGGTGCGCCTGCTCGGGCTCGTCCTCGGGGACGCCGAAACGCATGAGCTGGAGGGGGTATTCAAACACGAGCCCGGCCTTTCGATGAACCTGATGCGCCTCACCAACTCGGTCGCCACCGGCGTGCGCACCAGGGTCACCAGCCTGCGCCACGCCATCACGGTGCTCGGCCGCCGCCAGCTGCAGCGCTGGCTGCAGATCCTGCTTTACACCGACCCGAGGGGCGGCAACGTCGCCAGCCCGCTGCTGCAACTGGCCGCTACACGCGGCCGCCTGATGGAACTGCTGGCCGGCAAACTGCACCCGGGCCACCGCGAGATCGAGGATCGCGCCTTCATGTGCGGCATCATGTCGCTGATGCCGGCGCTGATGGGCGTGCCGCTGGAAGAAATCCTCACGAGCGTCAATGTCGGCGCCGACGTGCGGGCCGCGCTGGAACACGGCGAGGGCGAACTCGGCACGCTGCTGGTGCTAAGCGAGGCACTCGAAAACGGCAACGGTCAGCTCTGCCACGATCTCGTCGAACAGCTCCCGGGGGCCGACCACACCATCGTCAATGCCTGCCTCACCCAGGCGCTGGCCTGGGCCAGCAATATCGGCAAGGAGAACGACTGACTTCCCGAGTACGGCAATTCGATTCGGTTGACCGTTATTTTCAGCCTATCCATAAAGTGGTAGGCTGGCACGATCAGGGGGAGGCAAATCATGGCCCGCGATACCAAGAACAACTCGGTCATACTCGGCGCGCTGCGCGAACTCGACTCGGCGATCGAGGCCAATGCCACTTGGCTGGCCAAGCTGCATCGCGCGCTGATTTGCGGCAGCGACATCGAACCGAGCATGGTCGCGGCCGACGGACATCTGCATTGCGTATTCGGTCGCTGGTACTACCAGCGCAATCCGGATGACTGGGAGCAATGGGCGACGCAGATGGACGACATCGGTACGCTGCATGAACACATGCACCAAGGGGCGCGCCGGCTGGTCGAACTGCGCGCTTCCGGCGCGGTGGGCGACACGGCTTTCGACGAATTCACCGACCAGGCGCTGCGCTTCAAGCTGGCGGTGCGGGCACTGCAATTCCAGATCATCAGCGAGATCTGCCTCGTCGACCACCTCACCGGCATCTGGAACCGCAATTCGATGTTCCAGCGCCTGACCGAGGAATGCCAGCGCATGCTGCGCACGGGCAAGGCCTGCTTTCTCTGCATGATCGACATCGATCACTTCAAGGCGGTCAACGACACCCACGGCCACCTCGCCGGCGACGAGGTGCTGCAAGGCATCGTCCGCATCGTCAAGCAGCGCCTGCGGCCCTACGACTCGATCTACCGTTTCGGCGGCGAGGAGTTTCTGGTCTGCCTGCCGGAGACGACGGCGGACGCCGCCATCGCGGCGATGGACCGCATCCGCGAGGACATCGCCGAGCGGCCGCTGCCGCTTGGCAACGGCGGCTCCATACGCGTGACAGCTTCCTTCGGCGTGGCGCCGCTATCGACCACCCTGGCAGTCGAAGAAAGCATCGAGGTCGCCGACCGGGCGCTGTTCTGCGCCAAGGCGGCCGGCCGCAACCGCGTCTGCCGCTGGGATACCGGCGCAGGCGCGCCGTCCCGCCGTACTTAGACGCGCTGCCCGACCCAGCCGGGGACCGACTCCAGCGCGGCGGCGAGGTTCTCGGGCTGGGTTCCGCCGGCCTGCGCCATGTCGGGACGCCCGCCGCCCTTGCCGCCGACCTGCTGGGCCACGGCATTCACCAGTTCGCCTGCCTTCACCTTTGAAGTCAGGTCGGCGGTAACGCCGGCAATCAGTGCGACCTTGCCGTCGGCGACGGCGGCCAGCACGATGGCTGCGCTCTTGAGCTTGTCCTTGAGCTTGTCCATGGTCTCGCGTAGCGCGGTGGCATCGGCGCCTTCGATCCGGGCGGCGAGCACCTTGACGCCGTTGACGTCGACGGCCTGGCTGACGAGGTCGGCACCCTGCGATGCAGCCAGCCTGGCCTTGAGCGCAGCCAGTTCGCGCTCCAGTTTCTTGACCTGGTCGAGCACCGAGGCAACGCGGGCAGGAACCTCCAGCGGCAACACCTTGAGGGAGCCGGCAACGCCGCCCAATGCGGTTTCCATGCCCTGCATGTAGGCCAGCGCCCTGTCGCCGCAGACGGCTTCGACGCGACGCACGCCGGCCGCCACGCCGCCCTCGGCGAAGATGCTGAACAGGCCGATGTCGCCGGTGCGCTGGACATGCGTGCCGCCGCAGAGTTCGCGCGAGGTGCCGATGTCGAGCACGCGTACCTCGTCGCCGTACTTCTCGCCGAAGAGCATCATCGCCCCCAGTTTCTGCGCCTCGTCGATCGGCAGCACGCGGCACTCGCAAGCGCTGTTGGCGAGGATCTCGGCGTTGACGATGGCCTGGACGCGGCGGATCTCCTCGTCGCTCATCGGCTGCGTGTGGACGAAGTCGAAGCGCGTCTTGTCGGGGTCGACCTGTGAGCCCTTCTGCTGCACGTGGGGGCCGAGCACGGAGCGTAAAGCCTTGTGCATCAGGTGGGTGGCCGAGTGGTGGCGCACAGTGCGGGCGCGGGCCAGGGTATCGACTTTCGCCGTCACGCCATCGCCGACTTTCAGCGTGCCGGTGGCGAGCACGCCGTGGTGGCCGAAGACGGCGGCCTGAATCTTCTGCGTGTCTTCGACGGCGAGGATACCGCCGGGGCCGCGCAGTTCGCCGCGGTCGCCGACCTGGCCGCCGGACTCGGCGTAGAACGGCGTGTGGTCGAGCACGACCACGCCCATCTCGCCTTCGTGCAATGCCTTGACCGGCGCGCCATCCTTGTACAGCGCCAGCACCGTGCCCTTGCTTTCGAGCTGGTCGTAGCCGTGGAAGGTCGTTGCCGGACCGTCGTATTCGAGGTTGGCCGCCATCTTGAACTTGCCGGCGGCGCGGGCCTGTTCCTTCTGCTGCGCCATGGCGGCGTCGAAGGCCTTCGCGTCCACCGTTACGTTACGTTCGCGGCAGATGTCGGCGGTGAGGTCCAGCGGGAAACCGTAGGTGTCGTGCAGCTTGAAGGCGGTGGTGCCGTCGAACACCGTCTTGCCGACCCGGTCCATCGCCTGCAGCTCGGCTTCGACGATGGCCATGCCATGCTCGATGGTGGTGAAGAAGCGGTCCTCTTCCTGCTTGAGGATGTCCATCACGCGCCTCTCACCGCTGGCGAGCTCGGGATAGGCGGCACCCATCTCGGCGACGAGGTCGGGCACCAGCTTGTGGAAGAAGGCCTCGCGCACGCCGAGCTTCCAGCCGTGGCGGATGGCGCGGCGGATGATGCGGCGCAGGACGAAGCCGCGGCCGACGTTGCCCGGGATCACGCCGTCGGCCAGCAGGAAGGCGCAGGCGCGGATGTGGTCGGCCAGCACCTTGAGCGAAGGGCTGTCCATGTCGGCATCCTCATTCAGCCCGATGGTTTCCCGCGCGGCAGCCTTGATCAGCGCCTGGAACAGGTCGATCTCGTAGTTGGCATGCACGCCCTGCAGCACGGCGGAGACCCGCTCCAGCCCCATGCCGGTATCGACAGAAGGTTTCGGCAGCGGATGCATTACATAATCGTCGCCGCTTTTCTCCCTGTTGAACTGCATGAAGACGTTGTTCCAGATCTCGATGTAGCGGTCGCCGTCCTCGTCGGGTGATCCCGGCGGGCCACCCCAAATATGGTCGCCGTGGTCGTAGAAGATCTCGGTGCAGGGGCCGCAGGGGCCGGTGTCGCCCATCATCCAGAAGTTGTCGGAAGCGTAGCGCGCGCCCTTGTTGTCGCCGATGCGGATGGTCCGCTCCGCCGGCACGCCGATTTCCTTGGTCCAGATGTCGTAGGCCTCGTCGTCCTCGGCGTACACCGTCACCCAGAGTTTCTCTTTCGGCAGGCCGTACACCTCGGTAAGCAGTTCCCAGGCGTACTTGATGGCGTCGCGCTTGAAGTAGTCGCCGAAGCTGAAGTTGCCGAGCATCTCGAAGAAGGTGTGGTGGCGCGCGGTGTAGCCGACGTTCTCGAGGTCGTTGTGCTTGCCGCCGGCACGCACGCATTTCTGCGAGGTGGTGGCGCGGTTGTAGGGGCGCTTGTCGAAGCCGAGGAAGACGTCCTTGAACTGGTTCATGCCGGCGTTGGTGAACAGCAGCGTCGGGTCGTCGTGCGGCACCAGCGAGCTGGAAGCGACGATCTGGTGTCCCTTGGAGGCAAAGAAGTCGAGGAACTTCTGGCGGATTTCTGAGCTTTTCATGGCGCGGCGGGTCGTGGATTCGGCAAGGGGCTGATTTTACGCGACCATTGGGCCCTGATGGGCGCCGCAAAAAGCATCAAGGCCCGCCGAGGCGGGCCTTGATGTCAGCGCATGGCGGAGAGTTATTGCTTGGCCCTGCGATCACGCTTGCCGTCGTGGTTCATGTCGCGCTGGCGGTCGTGTTTCGCGCGGGCGATGCGCTGGCTCTGCTTGTCCTGGGCCTTCTCGATGCGGGCGCGCTCCTTGGCGGTCACCTTGCCGTCGGCCATCGCCTTGTCTTCGACCTTCTGGACATGCTGCTGGCCCTTTTCGAGCCTGGCCGCCTCATTGGGCGTCAATTGGCCCGACGCCACGCCCTGGTCGATGCGCTGCTGCTGGTTGATCTGGCGCTGGTCGGCGCGGGGCGTGGCGGTCTGGGCGAAAGCAGGTACCGCCAGGGCGGCGAGCAGGGCGGCAAGGGCAATATTGGATTTCATCGTGAGGTCTCCTGAGTGTCGATGGCATGGGGTGATCCCATGCCATCACTAACGCATCACCCATGCCGCGGGTGACACCCGAAATGTAAGCCTTCGTTACGGCCGCTTCACCCGTCGGTCGGCCGCTAGTTTTTTCTGCCCAGGCGCAGTGGCGGTGCCGGCGCGATTTCCACGGTTGCCCTGACGCGATCCATCGCGGTATCGAGGGCCTCCTTGGCCGGCTTCTTGTTGCCCCAGACGAACTCGATTTCCTCGTTGAGGATGCCGCGGATGCGGCTGCGGCCGGAACCGTTCTTGGTCCGCTCGTTCACCGAAGGAATCCGCGACAGGCGCTGGACTGCCCGGTCGAGCAGCGCCGCCGGCGTTCCCGCCGCCTTGAGCGCATCGGTGGCAGCCGGCGACATCGGCAGGAAGCCCGTGCCCTGGACCCATTCGCGCTGGTTCTCCGGCTTCATCATGAATGTGACGAAACGCGCGGCCACGGCGTACTCGTCCTTGTGCTTGCCGGGCAGCGCCCACAGCGCCGCGCCATCCGGCAGCACGTCGGCCGGGCGGGCGCCGCGCACGTCGTCGTAGTAGGGCAACTCCGACACGCCGAAGCGGAAACCCGGCGACTTTTCGAGATCGCGATAAAGCGGCGACTCGCCGGTCAGCATCGAGCATTCTCCCGACATGAACTTGGCATCCCCCTCGCGGCCCGGGCCGAAATAATGGAAATAGAAGCTCTTCTGCCAGCTCGCCAGCAGGGCGATGTGCTTGACGTGCACCATGGTGTTCAGCGCCACCCGGTCGGCCTTGCCATCCCTGACCATGATCGGCTCGCCGTGCTGGGAAGACATGTTGTCCAGGTGCACCCAGGCAAATCGCGACGAGGTCAGCGGGCACTTGAAACCGGCATCGAACAGCTTGCCGGCCGCGGTCTGCACCTCCCACCAGGTCTTCGGCGGATTATCGGGGTCGAGCCCCGCCCGCAAAAAGGCGTCACGGTTGTAGAACAGCACCGGCAGCGCCTGGGCCAGCGGCAACGCCTGGATCTTGCCGGTCAGGTCGTCGACCGCCGCGGCCATCTGCGGAAAGAACATCCTGGCATCGAGCTTCAGCTTCGAGTCCGCCATGATCTTGTGCAGGGGCAGGAAGCGCGGGCTGGTGCCGAAGAACGCAGCGCTGTCAGCCGGGTCGAGCAGGGCCAGATGCGGCGTTTGCTGCTTGTCGGCAACGCCTTTCAGATCCTGCAGCATGACCCGGGCCTTGCCCTGTTGTTCGCCATTGAAGCGCACCACCAGCGTGGCCAGGGCATCGAGCGGCGACCCGGAAAGGTCGTGCCGCAGGGTGATGTCCTGAGCCTGGACAGCCGGCAGCCACAAGCTGAGCGCGGCGAGGAAAATTCTCGTGATCATGGCTTTCCCGTCCTCATGGAGACAGCGGTCGAGTTTAGCAGGCTATGGCGCCGGCTTGCTCTTGGTCCGCACCTCGGCTACGCTACGCCGGCATGAACCGCTCGCAAGCCATCGCGCTGATTATCGCCGCGTTCAACCTGGCGCTGCTGCTGCTTTTTCCGCCCCACGATTACGTCTCCCTGCAACGCGGCAACATTCCCACGTTCGACGGGTTCTACTGGGCGTTCTCCACCCTGCCCAACCGTGTCGTGAACCGCGACTTCCTCACCCTCGAGATCATGGTGGTGGCGATCAACGCCGCCATCGCCTGGCTGCTGCTGCGCGGGTCGGACCGGGTGCGGCCCGGCCCGGGCATGACCCGCCTGCAGCGCGGCGTGCTCTGGCTGGTGGCCGTCAACCTCGTGCTGATGCTGCTGTTTCCGCCGTTCGAGAACTTCAGCGCCATCACCAAGGCAGTCATCCCGACCTTCGAGGGCTTCTACTTCATCCTGGGCGACAACTCGAAGCGGCAGATCATCACCTCCATCCTCTATATCGAAGTGACGCTGCTGCTGATCAATGGCGCGCTGGCCTGGCTGCTGTTCCGCCGCCGCAGCGATGAGCACCTGACTTCGGAACAGGTGCGCACGCTGGCCAAAAGCCTGCACGACCAGCACCCCGGCTGACTTGCGCATCAACTGCCTTGGCGGCGGCCCCGCCGGACTCTACTTCGCCATCCTCGCCAAGCGTGCCGACCCGGCGCACGACATCGTGGTCGTCGAGCGCCACCATCCCGAGGACAGCTTCGGCTGGGGCATCGTCTTCTCCGACCGCACACTGGACACCCTGCTCCAGGCCGATCCGCCGAGCCACGCCGAGATAACGCGGCGGTTCCACCACTGGAGCGATATCGACATCCACTTCAAGGGCGAATGCGTTACCGCCCACGGCCACGGCTTCTCCGGCATTTCGCGCGCACGCCTGATCCGCATCCTGCAGGCCCGCGCCGAAGCACTCGGCGTTACGGTACGCAACGGCGTCGATTTCGCTGCTTGCCCGTCCCGCAGCGACTGCGACCTGGTGGTTGGCGCCGACGGCATCCACAGCACGGTGCGCGGCCTGCAAACCGCCGCCTTCGCACCGACCATACGCGAATCCAGCAACCGCTATCTCTGGCTCGGATCGACACGCCTCTTTGCGGCCTTCACCTTCGCCTTCCGGGAGACGCCGCACGGCTGGTTCAATCTCCATGCCTACCGCTTCGACGACCGGACCTCGTCCTGCATCGTCGAGACCCCCGAAGCGGTCTGGCGCGAGGCCGGACTGGACCGGCTGTCCTACGAGGAGTCGATCGCCTTCTGCGAACGCCTGTTCGCCGATGTCCTCGACGGCGAACCCTTGATCGGCAACAGCCGCCGCCAGGAGCATCCCTCGGGCTGGCAGCGCTTCGCCAGCATCAGCTGCCGACGCTGGTGGCACGACCGCACGGTGCTGATCGGCGACGCCGCCCACACCGCGCATTTTTCCGTCGGTTCCGGCACCCGCCTGGCCATGGAGGATGCCATCGAACTGGCACGCAGCCTCGCCGCCCACCCCGCCGACCTTGCCGCAGCCCTCGCCCGCTATCAGGCAGTGCGCGAAGCCGTCGCGCAGCGTGTGCAGGAGACCGGCTTTCGTCGCATGGAATGGTTCGAGAATGTCGCCGACCATGCGCGGCTGAGTCCCGCCGAGTTCGCCTGCGCCCTGCTCACCAGCAGCGGCCGCCTCGACCACGAGGAACTGCGCCGGCGCGACCCGGAATTGATGCAAAGAATGGCGCCACGGACGCCGCAGGGAGATAATTGACGGATCGATATTTGGATTCCCGGAGATTTCCCATGAACATCACCCCGAGCACTGGCGGCAGCGATACCGAAACACGCGCCACTTCAGACGACCATCAGGCGCTGCGCCTGTGGTTGCGTATGCTGGCATGCACCAAGCTGGTCGAGGGTGAGGTGCGTTCGCGCCTGCGCCAGAAGTTCGACATCACGCTGCCGCGCTTCGACCTCATGGCCCAGCTGGAACGCATGCCGAACGGCCTGAAGATGGGCGAGCTGTCAAAGCGCATGATGGTCACCGGCGGCAACGTCACCGGCATCACCGACCAGCTGGTGGCCGAAGGCCTGGTGGTGCGCGAGGACAACCCGGCCGATCGCCGCGCCTATATCGTCAAGCTCACGCCCGAAGGTCGCCGCAGCTTCAAGAAGATGGCCGACGCCCACCGCGAGTGGATCGTCGAACTGTTCGGCGGCATGAGCGAACACCAGCGCACCGAGCTGCACGAATTGCTGGCCGTCCTCAAACAGCAACTCGCCCCGCCACGCGCCAAATGATTGCTTCGGCTCACGCCGACAGCTTCGCCCGCGACCACCTGCCGTCGCGCGAATCCTCGCCGGAATTGCTGTACGACCTGCCGCAACTGCAGTTTCCCGAGCGGCTCAACTGCGCCGCCGAACTGCTCGACCGCGCGATCGACGAGCGCGGCTGGGGCGAGCGCAATGCCATCCTCTCGCCTGGCGCCAGGCTAAGCTACGCCGACTTGCGCGAACGCGTCGACCGCATCGCCCGCGTGCTGGTCGAGGACATGGGCGCCATCCCCGGCAACCGGGTGCTGCTGCGCGGCTTCAATACGCCGACACTGGCGGCAATCTGGCTGGCGGTACAGAAAGCCGGCTGCATCGCCATCACCACCATGCCGCTGCTGCGCGCCAAGGAGCTGGCGGAGATCATCGCCAAGGCGCAGGTCAGCCATGCCTTCTGCGAAGCCGCGCTGGACGCCGAACTCGATGCGGCGCGCGCGCGCTGCCCGTCGCTGCGGCAAGTGATGGCCTTCGACGACGACCCACTGAATAAGTCGGCACCCCAAGGACACCTCCTGCGGGGCGCGCTGGCGGCACGGTGCGCTACCAAGTCCGGCGGCTTTTCTGCGGTCGCCACCGCTGCCGACGACATCGCCCTGATCGCCTTTACCTCCGGCACCACCGGCGTACCCAAGGGGGCGATGCACAGCCACCGCGACGTCATGGCGATATGCGCATGCTTCCCGCGCAGCATCCTCGAAGCCGGACCCGACGACCTGTTCTGCGCCCCGGCGCCGCTGGCATTCACCTTCGGCCTCGGCGGTGCGCTGCTGTTCCCGCTGTCCCTGGGCGCCGCCACGTTGCTGGTGCCGCAGCCCTCGCCGGAATCCCTGCTCAGGGCCGTCGCTCGCCATCGCGTGACCACGCTGTTCGCCACGCCGACCTTCTACCGCCAGATGCTGCCGCAAGTCGGCGCCCACGACCTGTCCGGCCTGCGCCGCTGCATTTCCGCCGGCGAGCCGTTGCCGGCGGCGACCTTCGAGCAATGGCGGGCCGCCACCGGCATCGCCCTGATCGACGGCATCGGCTCGACCGAGATGCTGCACATCTTCATTTCGGCGCGCGCCGCCGAGATGCGTGCCGGCGCCACCGGCAAGCCCATCCCCGGTTATCGCGCCGCCGTGCTCGATGCCACCGGCCGGCCGGTGGCGCCGGGCGTGGTCGGACGACTTGCCGTCAAGGGTCCCACCGGCTGCCGCTATCTCGACGATCCGAGGCAACAGGCCTACGTTCAGGACGGCTGGAACATCACGGGCGATGCCTACTGGATCGACGACGCGGGCTACTTCCATTTCGCCGCGCGCACCGACGACCTGATCATTTCGGCCGGCTGCAACATCGGCGGCCCCGAGGTCGAGGAAGCGCTGCTGGCGCACCCGGCCGTGGCCGAATGCGGCGTGGTCGGCGCGGCCGACGCCGAGCGCGGCCAGGTCGTCAAGGCCTGTATCGTCCTGCGCCCCGGCATGGCCGCCGGCGACGCGCTCGCGGTGGAATTGCAGGAACATGTCAAGACCATGCTCGCGTCGTTCAAGGTGCCGCGTATCATCGAATTCCGCAACGCACTGCCGCGTACCGAAACCGGCAAGTTGCAGCGCTTCCGGCTGCGGCAGGAAACCACGACTTGAGAATGACGGGAAAACCACGATGAGCCGATTCCAATGGGACGATCCGCTGCTGCTCGACGACCAGTTGAGCGATGACGAACGCCTGGTGAGGGACACCGCCCGCGCCTACGCCCAGGAGCGCCTGCAGCCGCGCGTGCTCGCCGCCTTCCGCCAGGAAACGACCGACCCGGCGATATTCCGGGAAATGGGCGAACTGGGCCTGCTCGGGCCGCAGATCGAAGGCTATGGCTGCGCCGGCGTCAACTACGTCTGCTACGGACTGATCGCGCGCGAAGTCGAGCGCGTCGATTCCGGCTACCGCTCGATGATGAGCGTGCAGTCGTCGCTGGTGATGCATCCGATCAACGCCTATGGCTCGGACGCACAGAAGGAAAAATACCTGCCGCGGCTGGCAACCGGCGAACTGATCGGCTGCTTCGGCCTGACCGAGCCCAACGTCGGCTCCGACCCCGGCGCGATGGAGACGCGGGCGAAGCAGGTGGCGGGCGGCTGGTCGCTTTCCGGCGCCAAGATGTGGATATCCAACTCGCCCTTCGCCGATGTCTTCGTCGTCTGGGCCAAGTGTGACGACAGCAAGGTCCGCGGCTTCATCCTCGAGAAGGGCTGGAAGGGCCTGTCGGCGCCGGCTATCCACGGCAAGATGGGCCTGCGCGCCTCGCTCACCGGCGAGATCGTGATGGACGATGTGTTCTGCCCCGAAGAGAACCTGCTGCCCAATGTTGAAGGCCTCAAGGGGCCGCTCGGCTGCCTCAATTCGGCGCGCTATGGCATCGCCTGGGGCGCCATGGGCGCGGCCGAGGACTGCTGGTTCCGCGCCCGGCAGTACGTGCTGGACCGCAAGCAGTTCGGCCGCCCGCTCGCCGCCAACCAGCTGATCCAGAAAAAGCTTGCAGACATGCAGACCGAGATCGCGCTCGGCCTGCAGGGTGCGCTGCGGCTGGGCCGGCTCAAGGACGAAGGCAGGGACGCGCCGGAGATGACCTCGCTGATGAAGCGCAACAACTGCGGCAAGGCGCTCGACATCGCCCGCCTGGCGCGCGACATGCATGGCGGCAACGGCATCTCCGACGAGTACCACGTGGTGCGCCACATGCTCAACCTGGAAGTCGTAAACACCTACGAGGGCACCCACGACATCCACGCCCTGACCCTGGGCCGCGCCCAGACCGGCATCGCCGCTTTTGCCGGCTAAAGATTTCCAAACGGCTGCCGTAGAATGGGTTCAGCATAATTTCCACGCCGCCATGAGTCGCCGCACCCTGCCCCTGCTGCTGTCCCTCGCCGTGTTCGCCGCCCTTGCCGGTTGCGAGCAGCTCGGCATCGACGACCCCGTCAAGGTGGCCGAAAAGCGCGACGCCGAAGGCCGGGCCGTCGGCGCCGGCTGCCGCCACGCCGGCCGCCAGCTTGACGAGTGCTATACGGAAAACCGCAAGGAGTCCAAGGCCGCGATCTTCGCCGGCTGGCGCGAGATGGACGGCTACATGCGCGAGAACAAGATCGACACGGCCACGCCGGTTTCCGGGGAAACCGAAGCCGAGCCAGCGGCCAAGGCTGCGGACGAAAGCGGCGACGCCGATGCCCGGAAGGACAAAGACACCCAAGACACCAAAGGCGCCAGGGGCAAGAAGGTCACCTGATCTCGCGCGGCCGCCGTCGATTGACCTAGGTCAATAACTCATCCCACCGACGGGGCAGACTGGCAGGCGATGCCTTAGCGCCACCAGATGAATCCCGTGCCGAAAACCCCGCTTGCCGCGATCACCAGAATTGCCGCGATCGCCATTGCCTGCATGGCGCCGGCGTCGCGGCCGGCATTGGCGACATCCGTGGCCGGCCTGGCGCCCGCGCATCGTCCTGCCGCCCCCATAATCAAGGAATTCCCCCGCCCCGATGCATGGCGCGTCCAGGCCCTGCGCGGCATCGACAAGCCTTACCCCGAAAGCGTCCTCAGGGTGCTTGACCATCAGGGGAACTGGTACACGCCCCTGGACCACCCCGGCATGGCCGATCCCTACGACCTACGCGGAATGCGCGCGGTGCGGAAGCCTCCGCGCTGACGACAGCGCGGGCGTTCCCGTTACGAATGCTGCAATTGTTGCGATTCGAGAGAGCATAGCCATGCTGAGATGGTTTCTGGTAACGCTGGTGGTGATAGTGTCGGCATGGGGCATCCGGAGCGGACCTGCCAGCCTCGCGGTCGCCGCCGGCGGTGGCGACCGCGCCGGACAGCATATGCGTGCTGCGTACAGCCCGATCCATTTCAAGCCGGCGATCGAATCTGCCACGGACGCACAATGCCTGGCCTGCCACAAAGAGGTTCTCGACGACACGGTCCGGCCACTCTCGCCCGCCGGCATAAAGGCGGCCGACAGCCTAGCCTGGTACCAGCAGGTTTCGACCTACAGCGGCGGGCAGGACACCTTCCACCGTCGCCACCTGGTCACGCCCATGGCAAAGCAACTGATGAACCTCAAGTGCAACACCTGCCACGAGGGCCACGACCCGCGCGAGGAGGCGCCGGGGTCCTCCGCCACGTCGGCGCCGCAGAGCGACACTGGCTTCACATTGCGCAAGCAGGTCAATCCGGAAACCACCTGCCTCAAGTGCCATGGCCAGATGAACTGGCCGGTGATGGCCGGCCTCACCGGCCCATGGCATGAGGTCAGGGACACCTTCCAGAACAACTGCCTGTCGTGCCACGCGGCGATTCGCACCAATCGCCATCAGGTCAGCTACCTCAACGCCGAAGCGATCGAGAAGGCCGGCAGCACCCAAAACACCGGTGGCGACACCTGCTACGGCTGCCACGGCGGCCGCCCGTGGTACCGCATTGCCTATCCCTATGCCCGCAACCCCTGGCCCGGCATGCCCGAAGCGACGCCGGAGTGGGCCCGACTGCGGCCGCGCCACTCCGAAATGCGCTTCCTGATCCAGGCGGCAACACCGAAACCCGCAGGACACTGAACCATGAAACCGACACCCGACTGGATCGAGAGCCTGCTCAACCCGAAGCGACGCAGCTTCCTCAAGACCGCCGCCGCCGGCGCCGCGCTGTCCGCCGCCGGCGGACTGGTCGAGATGGCCACGCAGAAAAAAGAAGCGCAGGCCTTCGCCTACGAGCCGCACTACACCGACGACCAGCTCACCACCGTCGTCACCAGTTGCGACCACAACTGCGGCTCGCGCCACATGCTGGTCGCCCACAAGAAGGGCGACGTCATCGTGCGGCTGTCGACCGACGACGGGCGCTACCAGGAGAACGGCGCCTTCGGCAAGGATACCGCCGAGGAGCCGCAGCTGCGCGCCTGCCTGCGCGGCCGCTCCTACCGCGCCCGGCTCTACTCGCCGGAGCGCCTGCTCTACCCGATGCTGCGCGTCGGCAAGCGCGGCGAGGGCAAGTTCAAGCGCGTGTCGTGGAACGAGGCGCTCGACCACATCGCCAGGAAGATGATCGAGCTGAAGAAGAACTACGGCCCGACCGCGATGCTCGATCAGGCCTATGCCGGCACCTCCTACGGCGCACTGCACAAGTCCGACCAGATCGAGGGCCTGCTGGCCCGCTTCCTCGGCATGTTCGGCTGCCGCACCAATTCGTGGTCGGTGCCGAGCTACCAGGGCACCACCTTCTCCAGCCGCATGACCTTCGGCACCATCGAGGACGGCAACGAGGACGACGCCTTCGCCCACAGCAAGCTCATCATCATGTGGGGCTGGAACCCGGCCTACACCTTCCACGGCGGCAACACCTTCTATTACATGCGGATGGCCAAGCAGCGCGGCTGCAAGTTTGTGCTGATCGACCCGCAATACACGGATTCCGCCGCCACCTATGACGCCTGGTGGATTCCGATCAAGCCCAACACCGATGCGGCGATGCTGGCTGCGATGGCACACGTGATCTTCACGGAGAAGCTGCAGGACCAGGCCTTCATCGACAAGTTCTGCCAGGGCATGGACGAGGGGACGATGCCCGGCTGGGCCACGGGGCATGAAAACTTCAAGGACTACATCCTCGGCAAGTACGACAACACGCCGAAGACGCCCGAGTGGGCCGAGCCGATCTGCGGCGTCAAGGCCGCCGACATCGTCAAGCTCGCGCGCATGTACGCCACCACCAAGCCGGCGGCGCTCAAGGCATCGTGGGCACCGGGCCGCGCCGCCTACGGCGAACAATACAACCGCATGGCCGCGGCGGTGCAGGCGATGACCGGCAACATCGGCATCCTCGGCGGCTGCGCCGAAGGCGTCGGCAAGGGCTGGCACGCCGAAAGCGTGGCCTACCCCTACGACGAGAACGCCAACCTCTGGTGGGCTTCGATCAAGTCCGACCGCTGGGCGCACTGCGTGCTCAACTACCCGAATGTCAAGCGCGAAGAAATCGGCTGCTGGCCGCGCTCGGACTCCCTCGACGGCCAGATCCCCAACATCAAGGGCATCTGGTGGCACGGCTCGGACTGGTTCAACCAGCTCACCAACATCAACAAGGAAATTCAGGCGATCGAAAAACTCGAGCTGGTGGTCTGCGCCGACTCGACAATCACGCCCTCGGGGCTGTGGGCCGATGTGCTGCTGCCGGTAGCCACGCACTTCGAACGCCACGATGTCGCCCTGCCCTGGTACAAGGGCCACTACTACATCCATCGCCCCAAGGCGATTGCGCCACTTGGCGAATCGAAGACCGACTTCCAGATCTTCACCGAACTGGCCTATCGCCTGGAGACGCTCGACCCTGCGCTCAAGGATTTCGGCAAGCGCTACAACCCGCGCGCCGATCGCAGCTACTTCGATAACGACGACGCAGTGGATGAGGCCTACCTCGTTGCCTGGTGGAAAAAGGTACAGGACCATCAGGGCGTGACCATGTCGTGGGATGAGTTCAAGCGCCGCGGCGTCTACAAGTTCAAGTTCGACCAGCCGCTGGTGGCCTTCCGCGCCCAGATCGAGGACGGCGAAAAATTCCAGACCCCCTCGGGTCGGATCGAGATTTTCTCGACCACGCTGGCACGGGTGACGGACTGGACCAAGACCCAGTACGGCTACCCGATCCCCCTGATTCCCAAGTGGATCGAGCCCTTCGAGTCGCTCAATCATCCCAAGGTCCGGCAGTTCCCTTTCCACCTCATAACGCCGCATCCACGCTGGCGCACCCACTCGATCTTCAACAACATCCCCTGGCTGCGCGAGACCTACCAGCAGGAAGTCACGCTCAACGCATCCGACGCCGCGAGACTCGGCATCGTCACCGGCGACATCGTCGAGGTCTGGAACGATCGCGGCAGGGTGGTAGTTCCCACCTACGTCACCGAGCGCTGCATGCCGGGCGTGGCGGTGCTGCACGAAGGCGTATGGATGGACCTCGACAAGAACGGCGTGGATCGTGCCGGCAACCCGGATTTCCTCACCGCCGACGAACCGAGCCCGGCCGGCGCCTTCGCCTACAACACGATTCTGGTCAACGTCGCCAAGACGAAGCTAGAGCACCGCCCGGGCTGGGACTCGCTGGCGACCGCCCGTTCCATCGTATTCCGCCGAGACACCTGAGACTATGGCCCCCCACGCTCGCAAACCCGGCTCGCTGCCCCCCACGGGGGGGCGTATGCCTCCTTGGGACGGCCCGGCGGAGGCATGATGACAAAGAAACTCGACATGGCGCAGGTCAAGGTCGCCCTCAAGCGCAAGGTGGCCCAGATCTACGAACCGGTGAAACCCGAGGTTCAGCTCGGCTTCGTGCACCACAACGTCGACTGCATCGGCTGCCGCGCCTGCGAGATCGCCTGCAAGGACAAGAACGGCCTGCCGCCGGGGCCGCGGCTGCGCCGCGTCATGTACGTCGAGGGCGGCCATTTCCCCGACGTGTTCGCCTACAAGGTGAACATGAGTTGCAACCACTGCAGTGATCCGGCCTGCCTGCCGACCTGCCCCACCGGCGCGATATGGAAGCGCGAGAGCGACGGCATCGTCGACATCGACAGCACCCTGTGCATCGGCTGCCGCAAGTGCGAGGCCGCCTGCCCCTACGGTGCACCACAGTGGGACCCGCTCGCGAAGATCGTCAAGAAGTGCAACATGTGCGTCGATGAAATCGAGGCCGGCCGCAAGCCCTACTGCGTCATGGCCTGCATGATGCGCGTGCTCGACATCGGCCCGATCGACAAGCTGCGCGCCGGTACCCATGTCACCACCGCCGTCGGCCCGCAGGACAAGGTCGTGGATCGGGTACGCAACATGGCCGACCCGGCACTGACCGGCCCCTCCATCGTCTTCGTGCCGCACAGCAAGGGTAAGCTCGATTGAGCGCGGCGGCCTGGGAGGCATTCGCCGACGACGCCGAGACATTGGCGCGGCTGCACGACCGTGAACTAGACACTGCCACCATCGCCGCGCTGCGCGAGGTCGGCTTTCCCGCCAATCTCGCCCTGCTGCCACGAACGGCGGAGGCGCAGGATGCCTGGAAGACCATGGGCGCCGCGCTGGACTACTACATCCCCACGTCGCCTGCGCAGGCCGACCTCGATGCGCTGGCCGTCGAATACGCCGCGATCTACCTGACCGGTGCGTACGGTGCGTCGCCAACCGAGTCGGTCTGGCTCGACCAGGACCACATCGCCTGCCAGCAGCCGATGTTCGAGTTGCGCGAAATCTACAGGGCGGCGGGGCTGGCCGCGGCCGACTGGCGCAAGCGGCCCGACGACCACCTGGTGCTGCAGTTGCAGTACATCGCCCACATGGCTCGCCGTGCCGCCAGCGCCGAGTTTTCCGGGGAAGGGCTCGCGCGCATGCTCGACGACCACCTGCTGCGCTGGCTGCCCGATTTCGCCAGCCGCATTGCCGCCCGTACCGCGCACCCCTTCTACGCCGCCCTCGCCCACCTGACGGTGGTCTGGTGCCGCTCGTTCCGCGATCTGCTGGCCGACACGCCACGCTGACCGCACGCTACGGGGGCCGCCTCAGCTTGCGGCGGGCGCTAGCAGCCGGGCGGCCTTGGTGGCCTGGTCGATGATGCGCCGCAGGGTGCTGAAGGTGCGGGTCAGCGACTCCATGGTGTCGATGTCGATTTCACCACGGGCGCCGGCATCGAGAATGCTCGCCTTGAGCTGCTGGTAACGCATCTCGAACTCCACGGCCTGCGCCTCGCCGAGCGGTGCAAACGGTTCGGTGTCGGGGTTGAGCTGCACCAGCAGTTCGTCGGCAAGCTTCGCCATATCGATGACGGCGGCGCGCAGCGGCGTTTCGCCCAGAGCGACGACGGCGGCGTGACCCGTCTCGATCTCCGGCGCCAGTTCGCCACAGGTCTCGTAATAGCGCTGCACCCGCAGCAGTGTCGCCAGCTTCTGGGCGGTCTTGTCCGCCATCGAACCGCGACTGACCTGGGTGACGAAATCGGCGATGGCATGTCCCAGCGATGGCAGCGCCACTGCATCGTCCGGCCGCCCGCTGGCGCCTGTCAGCAAGCCGATGCGCGACCAGACGCCGCCAATGGCGATGCCGCCGAAACGGGCCAGTTCCCGCTGCAGCGCATCGGCGGCGAGCGAAGGCACCGAAGCGACGTTGCGGTCGAGATAGCGCGGTTGTCCGACTTCCTCCTCGCGGGTGCGGAAGCGATGCAGCAGAAAGGCCGAGAGCCGCGTCGCCAGCGGCCACATCAGCACCACGCCAAGCAGGTTGAAGACGGTATGGAACAGCGCCAGGCTGACCGCTGGCGATGAGTCAAGATCGAAGGCATCCCGCGCCAGATCGACGACGCCGATCAGCAGCGGCAGCAGCGCCAGCGCGGTCAGCCCCGTCAGAATGTTGAAGAGGACGTGGGCCGACGCAGCCCGACGGGCATTCGGCGTGGCGCCGATCACCGCGACCAGTGCCGTGACCGTCGTGCCGATGTTGGCGCCGATGACCGCGGCGGCGGCATCCTGCAGCGGGATGACGGCAGTCTCGGCCAGGGTCAGCACGATCGCCAGCGACGCGCTGGAGGACTGCATCAGCACCGTCAGCAGCAGGCCGGCCAGCACGAAGGCGACGACCGAGCGGATTCCCGCGCCGGACAGGCCGGCGAGGTCGACAGCACCGCCGGCGCCGGCGAATGCCTGCTGCAACAGGCCGATGCCGAGGAACAGCACACCGAAGCCGGCCAGTGCCGTGCCGGCCGCACCGCGCCGGCTTTCGGCGCCGGTGAGGCGCAGCGCCATGCCGATGCCTATCATCGGCAACGCCGCCGCCTCGACCTTGATCTTGAGGCCGATCAGGGCGACCAGCCAGCCGGTCATGGTGGTGCCGACGTTGGACCCGAAGATGACCCACAGCGACTGGCTGAAGGTCAGCAGTCCGGCATTGACGAAACCGATGGCCGCCACCGTGACGGCGCTGGACGATTGCACCAGGGCGGTAACGACGACGCCGGAAACCAGGCCGCGCCAGCGTGTCTGCGTCGATGAAGCCAGCAGTCGCCCCAGCGCGGGACCGGCGGCGGTCTTGAGGCCGTCGGTCATCAGCGCCATGCCGAGCAGAAACAGGCCGACGCCGCCGAGCAGCACGTTCACGCTGCCGCTCATTTCACCGCGGCTTCCACGCCGTGATCCATGGCGGCGGCAATGCGGGCGTGGCGACCGGCATCACATTTGGCCCGTCGGCCCGTCAGGCATGCACCATGCCGAAGATCATGTAATAGATCATCGCCGCCATGACGCCGGATACCGGCACGGTGATGATCCAGGCGGCGACGATCTTGACCAGCGCCGAGCGCTTGACCAGTTCCTGCCGATAGACCCTGCGGATCTGCTTGACCTCGAGCTTGGACAAGTCGGCCTGCTCGGTGTGCGCCTTCAGCTGTTCCAGCATCACCCGCTTCTGGTCCAGTGAGGCCTTGGAGAAACGGTGAAGGAAGTCCTCGACCACCTCCTTGTCGGCACCGGCATGATGCGTCTTGATCTCCTCGACCATGTGCGAGTAGCTCTGCTTGATGAACTCGCGCAGGAAACCGACCCCGAAGACGCCGCCGACGGCGATGTGCGTCGAGCTGACCGGCAGCCCGAACTGGGAGGCGACGATGACCGTGAGCGCCGCCGACATGGCGATGCAGAAGGCCCGCATCTGGTCGAGTTCGGTGATTTCGCTGCCGACGGTGCGAATCAGCTTCGGCCCATAGAGCAGCAGGCCGATGGCGATACCGATGGCGCCGACCATCATGACCCAGAACGGAATCGCCGCCGTGCTGGCCACTTGCCCGCTTTTCGCTGCCTCGGCAATCGCCGCCAGCGGCCCCACGGCATTGGCCACGTCGTTGGCGCCGTGGGCGAAGCTGAGCAGCGCCGCGGCGAAAATCAGCGGGACGGTGAACAGGGTGTTGATGCTGCGCTTGGAGTTTTCCAGCGTGTGGGCCTTGCGGGCGATCGAGCCCTTGAGCAGCCAATGAGTGAGGACACCGATCACCGCGCCGATGGCCAGCGCCGTCCCAAAACCGACCTTCCATACCTTGCTCAGCCCCTTGAGCATCAGGTAAGTGGCGAAGGCGAAGGCCATCAGGCCGATCAGCAGCGGCACCATGCGCCGGGCGGCGGCGACCATGTCCTCGCGATAGGTGATGGTGCGCTTGATCCAGTAAAGAAAGCCCGCCGCAATGACGCCGCCGAGCACCGGCGAAATCACCCAGCTGGCGACGATGCCGCCAAGGGTGCCCCAGTTGGCTGCGGCGGCACCGCCGGCGGCGATGCCGGCACCGAGGACGGCGCCGATGATCGAATGGGTGGTCGACACCGGCGCGCCGAAGGCGGTGGCAATGTTGAGCCAGATTGCGCCCGCGAGCAGCGCCGCCGTCATCAGCCAGATGAAATGTTCCGTCGTCGCGATCGCCGCCGGGTTGATGATGCCCTTCTGCACCGTGGCGACGACATCGCCGCCGGCGATGAGCGCCCCGGCCATCTCGAAGATCGCGGCGATGACAATGGCGCCGATCATCGAGATCGCCCGCGAACCGACGGCGGGTCCGACGTTGTTGGCCACATCGTTGGCGCCGATGTTCATGGCCATGTAGCCGCCGATCATCGCGGCGATGACCAGCATCACGCCATACGGTCCGCTGGTGCCCACGCTCAGCGTGGTGTAGAGCATCACGGCCACGACAAAAATGAGGCCGATGCCGAGGCGCGACGACTCGCGACGCCCGCGCTTGGTCGCCTTCTCGATGCCGGCGATATCGCTGAATTCCATTTTTACTTCCTCCCGCCGCGGCAGTCCCGGATCTGCTGGTGGCCCGGTTTCGGGCCGTCCGATGGTTGCTGCCGACGGCAAAGACCGTATTGTGACACTCCGCGGCCAATTATCGCCGTGCCGCCAGCGCCGACTTTTGGGGGAAAGCCGCCGGGCGGCGGTCGGGGCAGGCCGAACCCGGGCGAAACTGGGCTAAAATGGCGCCCCAGTGCGCCCTGCCGGTTGGCGCCCGTCCTCGGAAGCGCCCAGCCGGGCGATTCGGAACCCCGCCAAAGCTGTCTGCCTGAACCGGTATGCCGTCCTCGCGACGGCACGGGCCGATTCGGGAGAACGCATTGAAATTCGACGAACTCGGGCTCTCGCCCGAAATCCTCCAGGCCGTGCATGACGCCGGCTACACCGACCCCACCCCGATCCAGCAGCAGGCGATTCCCGTCGTGCTCGCCGGCCACGACCTCATGGGTGGCGCCCAGACCGGCACCGGCAAGACCGCCGGCTTCACCCTGCCCTTGCTGCACCGCCTGCTGCGCCACGCCAACGCCTCGTCGTCGCCGGCCCGCCACCCGGTGCGGGCGCTGATCCTGACGCCGACGCGCGAACTGGCGATGCAGGTCGAGGAATCGGTCAAGACCTACAGCAAGCACGTGCCGCTGCGCTCCGTCTGCATCTACGGCGGCGTGGACATGAAGGCGCAGATCGCCGAGCTCAAGGAAGGCCGCGAGATCGTCGTCGCCACGCCCGGCCGCCTGCTCGACCACGTGCAGCAGAAGACCGTCAGTTTCAACTTCGTCGAGTTCCTGGTGCTGGACGAGGCCGACCGCATGCTCGACATGGGCTTCATTCCCGACATCAAGCGCATCATCGGGCTGCTGCCGAAGGAGCGTCAGAGCCTGCTGTTCTCGGCCACCTTCTCCGACGAGATCAAGCGGCTGGCCGATGCCATGCTGCGCCAGCCGCAACTGATCGAGGTGGCGCGCCGCAACACCGTTTCCGAAACGATTTCGCATCGCGTGCACCCGGTGTCGGCCGACCACAAGCGCCACCTGCTGCTGCACCTGCTGCGCGACCCGGGCATGACCCAGGTACTGGTCTTCGTCGGCACCAAGTTCGGCGCCAGCCGCCTGGCGAGCTGGCTGGAGCGCCAGGGCATCAAGGCCGACGCCATCCACGGCGACAAGAGCCAGCAGCAGCGCACCGAGGCGCTCGAGGCCTTCAAGTCGGGCAATGTGCGCGTGCTGGTCGCCACCGACGTCGCCGCGCGCGGGCTGGACATCGACGACCTGCCCCACGTCATCAACTACGAACTGCCCCACACCGCCGAGGACTACGTGCACCGCATTGGTCGCACCGGACGCGCCGGCAAGAAGGGCGAGGCCATTTCCTTCTTCGCTCCGGAGGAAAAGCAGCGCCTGGCCGACATCGAGAAACTCATCAAGTTCAAGATCGACCAGGTGGAAGTGGCGGACTTCGACGTGCGCGGCCTGCCGGCCGATGGTGGCGACCGCGAGCGCGGCGAACGCACCGGCCGGGGCCACGGCCACCAGCACCGCGAGCGGGAACGCGAACGCCATGGTCCCAAGGTCGCCGTGCGGCTGCCCGAGACATCGGCACACCTGCCCGAGACCTCGGCACGCCCGCCCAGCGCCAAGCGCGCAACGAGCGGTTTCGATGCCAGCAAGCCCTACGAGCCGACACCCGAGGCTGCCGCACGGCTGGCCGAAAAGCCGGATGCACCGCCGCGTCGCCCGGTGCGCCCCGTGGCCGCGCTGCTCGGCGGGCTGGGGAAGAAATAGGGGCGACCACGCCCCGGCTGCCCCTTCATCGGAAAACAGGATAAGCGCATACTTCGGCCATGCGCGACGCGGCGGCATGGCAACTTGATGTGAGAGCGGCGGGGGCGGACCCCGCCACCCGGATCATTGCGCTCGGCGGACGCTGGTGCATCGACCAGAACCTGCCCGCCGCCGCCAGCCTCAAGGAAAAACTGGCCGGGCCGGTTCGCCGGATTGGTTTCGACACCAGAGGTCTGGCCGACTGGGATTCGGGCCTGCTGACCTTCGTCGCCGGCATCTGCAAGTCCTGTGCGCGGCAAGGCATAGAGATCGACGACAACGGCCTGCCACCGGGCGTGCAGCGCCTGCTGGCGCTGGCACTGGCCGTGCCGGAGCAAAAAGTCGCCGGGCGCGAAAACGGACCGCAAGGCCTGTTCGCCCAGGTCGGCGCGGCAACCATCGAGTTCTGGCGGGGCATCCCGCTGATGCTCGATTTCCTCGGCCAGGTCGTGCTGTCGCTATTGCGGCTGCTGACCGGCCGCGCCCGCTTTCGCCGCCGCGACCTGTGGCTCGAAATCGAGGAAGTCGGGCCACGTGCCCTGCCCATCGTTTCGGTGATCAGTTTCCTGGTAGGCCTCATCCTCGCCTACCTCGGCGCCGACCAGTTGCGACTGGTCGGCGCCCAACTCTTCATCGCCGACCTCGTCGCCATTGGCATGGTGCGCGAGGTCGGCGCGCTGATGACCGGCATCATCATCGCCGGCCGCACCGGCGCCGCCTTCGCCGCGCAACTGGGCACCATGCAGGTCAACGAGGAGATCGACGCCTACAAGACACTCGGCATCTCGGCCGTCGATTTCCTGGTGCTGCCGCGCATGCTGGCGCTGATGCTGATGGTGCCGCTGCTGACGCTCTACTCCGGTGTCATCGGCATGCTGGCGGGGATGCTGGTATCGCTCACCATCTTCGACATCGGCGTCTTCGAGTACTACACCGAGACATTGCGCGCGCTAGAACTCAAGCACTTCGCCGTCGGCCTGTCCAAAGGCTCGGTCTATGGCGCCATGATCGCCTTCGCCGGCTGCCTGCGCGGCATGCAATGCGGTCGCAGCGCCGAGGCGGTCGGCCATGCGGCGACGTCGGCCGTGGTCACCGCCATCCTGCTCATCACCATCGCTGCGTCGATCATGACCATCGTCTTCTACCAGCTGGGGATCTGACGACCATGCCCGCGCACATCGAAGTACGCGACCTGACCATGGGCTACGGCGACTTCGTCGTCCAGCGCGGCCTCGACTTTGCGGTGAACCAGGGCGACATATTCGTGGTGATGGGCGGCAACGGCTGCGGCAAGACCACGCTGATGCGAGCGCTGGTCGGCCTGCAGGCGCCGCTGCAGGGTTCGGTGGCGTATGCCGGCGAAGACTTCTGGGGTGCGACCGACGACGACCGCCAGCGCCTGCAGCGCCGCCTCGGCATCCTGTTCCAGGGTGGCGCATTGTGGAGCTCGCTGACACTGGCCGAGAACGTCGCCCTGCCGCTGCACGAATACACCAAGCTCGCGCGGGTGCAGATCGACGAGATCGTCGCCTTCAAGCTGGCGCTGGTCGGACTGGCCGGCTTCGACGAGTTCTACCCGTCGGAACTCTCGGGCGGAATGAAGAAGCGCGCCGGCCTGGCGCGGGCGATGGCGCTCGATCCGGACATCCTGGTGATCGACGAGCCCTCGTCCGGCCTCGATCCGCTGACCGCGCGCCGCCTCGACGAACTGATCGTTGAGCTGCGCGACAGCCTCGGCACCACCGTGGTGGTGGTGACGCATGATCTGGCCAGCATCCTGGCGATCGGCGACAATTCCGTCTATCTCGATGCCGACACCCACACCATGATCGCCACCGGACATCCGCAGGACGCATTGAAAAACGGCAACGCCAAGGTGCGGCATTTCCTGACGCGGGGAAACGCCAAATGAGCGCCCGGCGCCGGGCCGCCCCGAGCGGGCGCCAGCCAAGCATTCAGAGGCCGTGCGCCGCACGGCCGAACAACCGCCACCCCCTTCCTCTGGAAGGGGGGCGGGGGGAAGGTATCTCATGAGCCGCAAGGCCAATCCAACCCTGATCGGCGCATTCGTCGTCGGCGCGGTCGCGCTGGCGGTGGTCGCCACGCTGTTGCTGGCCGGCGGCGGCTGGTTCGGCGAGCGCCGTCAGCACGTGATGTATTTCGAAGGCGCGGCACAGGGCCTGCAGGTCGGCGCGCCGGTAGTCTTCCTCGGCGTCAAGGTTGGCACCGTCAAGCGCATCCAGCTTGGCCTCGACGAGAAAAGCCGCCAGTTCCTGGTGCCGGTCACCGTCGAAGTGCTGCCCCACGTCGTGCTCAGTCGCAGCGGCGAGCAGGTGGACCTGCGCGACCGCACCACCGTGCGGCAGCTGGTCGATCGCGGCCTGCGCGCCCGGCTGCGGATGCAGAGCCTGCTCACCGGCCAGCTCTACATCGACCTCGATTTCCACCCGGACAAGCCGGCGCACTTCGCCGCGCTCGATCCCGAACTGAGCGAGATTCCCACCATACGCACCGCCGTGCAGGAGCTGACCACCAAGCTCGAAGGCTTCGCCATGGACAAGTTTCTCGGCGACATCGCCGCCATCAGCGCGGCAGTCAGCAAGATCATGTCCGCACCGGCCACCCAGGAGTTGCCGCAGCGGCTCGAATCCACCCTGCGCCACCTCGAATCGCTGGCGACCCGCCTCGACGCCCAGAGCGGCCCCATCCTCAAGGACGTTCGCTACGACCTGGCCGAGATGCGCAAGGCACTGCAGGCGGCGCAAGGTGCCCTCGCCAAGATGGAAACGGCGGCCGACCGCGTCGCAGAACTGGCCGGCCCCGACTCGCAAGTCGTGCGGAACATGACGCGCGCCAGCGACGAACTGGCCAACGCCGCGACCGCACTGCGCAGCCTCACCGAGCAGGAATCGCCGACAGTGCGGAACGTCAACGCCGCACTCAAGGAAATCGCCCGCGCCGCCGACGCCTTGCGGCAGTTGGCCGAACTGCTGGAAAAGCAACCCGACGCGATCTACCGCGGCAGGCGCGACAAGAACTGACCCCCGAGGAAACGCCATGAAACTGCTTCGCTACGGCCCCCAATACCCCATGGGCCGCGAAAAGCCCGGCCTGATCGACGCGGCCGGCAAGCTGCGCGATCTTTCCGCGCACTGTTCCACCATCGGCTGGGACGAACTCTCGCCCGCCGGGTTGAAGCGGCTGGCCGCCATCGACCCGCTGTCGCTGCCGCGCGTGCGCGGCACGCCCCGTCGCGGCGTTCCCTTCACCGGCATTTCCAAGTTCATCGGCATCGGTCTCAACTACCGCGACCACGCCATCGAGGCCGGCATGCCGATCCCGACCGAGCCCATCGTCTTCATGAAGGCGACGACCTGCATCAACGGCCCGGACGATCCGATCCGGCTGCCGCCGGGGTCACTGAAAACCGACTGGGAAGTGGAACTGGGGATCGTCATCGGCCGCGAGGCGCGGCAGGTCAGCGAAGCCCGTGCGCTCGACCACGTCGCCGGCTACTGCGTCGTCAATGACGTCTCCGAGCGCAGCTACCAGCTCGAGCGCGGCAGCCAGTGGGACAAGGGCAAGGGCTGCGACACCTTCGGCCCCATCGGCCCCTGGCTGGTGACGAAGGACGAAGTGCCCGACCCGCAGAACCTCAAGCTGTGGCTGGAAGTTAACGGCAAGCGGGTGCAGGACGGCAGCACCGCCACCATGATCTTCGGCTGCCGCGAGATCGTCAGCTACCTGTCGCGCTTCATGACGCTGCTGCCGGGCGACGTCATCGCCACCGGCACGCCGCCCGGCGTCGGCCTCGGCATGAAGCCGCCGCGATTTCTCGGCGCTGGCGACACGGTGAGGCTAGGCGTCGAGGGTCTGGGCGAACAGTGCCAGATGGTGAAGGGCGCCTGACGCCCGTGCACCATGTCGTTCTCATCGGCCATCCGGACAACGCTGCCGACTTGCACCGACGCGTCGCGGCAGCTGTGACGCCGCTGCCGGATGGCAGCCTGGCCGTCGCCTTCGCCATCAGCGGCGGCATCGACACATTGCATGTGCCGACGCCAGAGTGTCCGGCGCCTGCCGACGCCCTGTGGTCCACCACGTGTTGTGAACTGTTTGTCGCGTCCGATGAAACACCAGGCTACCGTGAGTTCAACTTCTCGCCGTCGGGACAGTGGGCCGTCTACGATTTTTCCGCTTACCGCGAGCGCACGGCAGCACGACCCGGCTGCCCGACCCCGACGATAGTCACGCGATCCGATGTCGAGACGCTGCGTCTCGACATCGAATTGCCGGCATCCGCCCTGCCGGCCGCCGGCGCCCTGCAGCTCGGCCTGTCGGCAGTGCTTGAGGCGCACGACGGTCGTCTCGGCTACTGGGCCCTTGCCCATGCGCCGGGCAAGCCCGACTTCCATCACCCGACCGCGTTCGCGCTGGCCATCAACAAGGAATGCCAATGAAGTTCGGTCTCGACAGACTGCTCGAAGACGCAGCCCTGCGCCGTCCGCTCGCCGGCCGGCGCGTCGCCCTGCTCGCCCACCCGGCCTCGACCACGCGCGAACTTGTCCACGCCATCGACGCGCTGGCGGCGTTGCCCGAGATCGATCTCACCGCAGCCTTCGGCCCGCAGCATGGCCTGCGCGGCGACAAGCAGGACAACATGATCGAGTCGCCCGACTACCTTGATCCGGTGCATGGCATTCCCGTCTTCAGCCTCTACGGCGAGGTGCGGCGACCCACCGCAACGATGATGGACAGCTTCGACGTGCTGTTGGTCGATCTGCAGGACCTCGGCTGCCGCATCTACACCTTCGTCACCACGCTGCGCTACGTGCTCGAAGCAGCCGCGCGGCATGGCAAGGCCGTATGGGTACTGGACCGGCCGAATCCGGCGGGCCGCCCCGTCGAAGGGCTGACCTTGCGCGGCGGGTGGGAAAGCTTCGTCGGCGCCGGCCCGATGCCGATGCGCCACGGCCTGACCCTGGGCGAGCTGGCGCGCTGGTTCATCACGACGCTCAAGCTCGACGTCGAATGCGAAGTGGTCACGATGGACGGCTGGGATGCCGCTGCGGCGCCCGGCCATGGCTGGCCGCTTGCCGAACGCAGCTGGATCAACCCCAGCCCCAACGCACCCAACCTCTCGATGGCGCGCTGCTACGCCGGCACCGTGCTGCTCGAAGGCACGACGCTGTCCGAAGGACGCGGCACAACGCGGCCGCTGGAACTCTTCGGCGCGCCCGACATCGATGCCGCGGCGCTGCTTCGGGAAATGTCGGCGCTGGCGCCACGGTGGCTCGCCGGCTGCCGGCTGCGCCCCTGCTGGTTCGAGCCGACCTTCCACAAGCACGCCGGCCAGCTTTGTCAGGGACTGCAGATCCACGTCGAGGATCCGGCCCACTACGACCACGCCACATTCAAGCCCTGGCGCCTGATGGCGCTCACCTTCAAGGCGCTGCGCCGGCTGCACCCCGACTACCCGCTGTGGCGCGACTTTCCCTACGAATACGAGCGCGACCGCCTCGCCATCGACCTCATCAACGGCAGCGAACTGCTGCGGCAGTGGGTGGACGATCCGGCCGCGACGCCGGCCGACCTCGATGCGCTGGCGCACGCCGACGAAGCGGACTGGCTGGAAGAAGGCGCAGCGTTCAAGCTCTATCGCTGAAGGGCGGCGCCGGAGTCCGCGCGGTAGAATCGCCGCTGCATTCCTGGCGGAGAGGTAGTCCATGAACCGAGCGCATCCAGCCGCGACACTGGCAGAGTTGCCCGGCGACTCTCCCGACTCGATCGAGCGACGCCGCACGCTGCTGCGATTGTCTGCCCTTTCGCTGGCGCCGCTGCTGCCGCCGGGATTGGGACTCCTCGGATCGGGGACGGCCCTTGCCTCCGTCGTCCATGCCCTGCCGCGTGTCGCACTGGTGATAGGCAACAGCCGCTACGCTGCGGCCCCGCTGGATAACCCGGCCAACGATGCGAATGCGATTGCCGCGGTGCTGAAACAGACCGGCTTCGCCGTCAGCCTGCAGCTCGACGCCAGGAAGGCGGCCATGGAAGAAGCCATCCGCAGCTTCGCCGGCGGCCTCGCCCGGCAGCCGGCAGTCGGCCTGTTCTACTTTGCCGGCCACGGCCTGCAGCTCAACTGGCGCAACTTCCTCGTTCCCGTCGATGCCGCGCTGAAGTCGGCCGACGACGTGTCGCGGCATGCCGTCGACATCACCGCGCTGCTCGAAGGCCTGGCCCGGGCGAAGAACCCGATGAACATCATCATCCTCGACGCCTGCCGCGACAATCCCTTCGACGACAACCTCAAGACCACCGGCAAGGGCCTGAGCCAGATGGATGCGCCCAGCGGCACCCTGCTCGCCTACGCCACCGCGCCGGGCAACACCGCCTCCGACGGCGCGGGCGCCAACGGCCTCTATACCTCGAACCTGCTGCGCGAGATGCGAGCGCCGAGCGCCCGCATCGAGGACGTCTTCAAGCGCGTGCGCCTCAACGTCCGCCGCGCATCAAGCGGCCAGCAGATCCCGTGGGAGAGCACCTCGCTCGAAGACGACTTCTACTTCCTGCCGCCGCCCGAACTCAGGAAGCTGTCGCAGGAGGAACTCGAACGCCAGTTCGCCGAGGAACTGGAGGCATGGAACGCCACCGACGGGGCGGTCACACCGGCGCCGATCGAGGCCTACCTCAGGCGCTACCCGAGCGGGCGCTTCACCGAACTGGCGCTGGTGCGCCTCGACCAGATGCTGGCACGGCAGGGCGAAAAGAAAGTGCAGGTCGTTTCCGCCGCCGCCAACCCCTTCAGCCAAGGCACCGCCGTGGCCAACCTCGACTACCGGGTGGGCGACCGTTACGAATATCGGGTGAGCGACCTGCTGACCAAGGTGGAAGGAGCGCATCGGGTACAGGTGGTAACCGAGGTCACCGCCAGTGAAGTTCACTACAACAAGGGCAAACTGATTACCGACCTGCTCGGCAACATGCTGCGGCGCCCCTCGGACGGCGCGACCTTCGGCCCCAGTCAGTACTTCGCCACCGAATACAGCGTCGGCCGCAAATGGTCCACCCGCTACTCCGTCACCGCGCCACGCTTCTCCGCCACCATCGAAATGGATCTCCACGTCGTTGGCCGCGAGACCATCACCGTCCCGGCCGGAACCTTCGATACCTTCCGCATCGAAGGCAGCGGCTGGACCCTCGAAGTCGGCCAGCAAAACACCCTGACCTACTGGGTCGCACCCGGCAAGGTGTCCCGCGCCGTCGCCTCGGAGAACCTGTGGCGCAAAGGCAACCGCATCATCCGCTCCGACCGCGAGGAACTGGTGTCCTTCACCCCCGCCGGATAGGCCCCCCTGCCGGAGGGGCGCCGTCCCGCCAGCGCCGACTTTTGCACGAAAAAACGCCACGGCGAACCGTGGCGTTGCGTTCCGCGAGCGGCGGGGTCAGGCCTTCAGCGCGGCCAGCACCTCGTCGAGCATCTTCTTGGCGTCGCCGAACAGCATGCGGTTGTTCTCTTTGTAGAACAGCGGATTGTCGACGCCGGCGTAGCCCGAGGCCATGCTGCGCTTCATCACGATCGAGGTCTTCGCCTTCCACACCTGCAGCACCGGCATGCCGGCGATGGGGCTGGCGGGATCGTCCTCGGCCGCCGGGTTCACGATGTCGTTGGCGCCGATGACGATGGAGACGTCGGTAGCGGGGAAGTCCTCGTTCAACTCGTCCATTTCCATCACGATGTCGTAGGGCACCTTGGCCTCGGCCAGCAGCACGTTCATGTGGCCGGGCATGCGGCCCGCCACCGGGTGGATGCCGAAGCGGACATTGACGCCCTTCTCGCGCAGCAGCTGGGTGATCTCGTAGACGGTGTGCTGGGCCTGGGCCACGGCCATGCCGTAGCCCGGGACGATGATGACGTTCCTGGCTTCGCGCAGCAGCTCGGCGGTTTCGGGCGCGCTGATGGCGGTGACTTCGCCGGCCGGCTCGCCGTCAGCCTGCTTCACCACCGTGCCGCCACCGGTGCCGAAGCCGCCGGCGATGACGCTGATGAAGTTGCGGTTCATCGCGCGGCACATGATGTAGGAAAGGATGGCGCCGCTGGAACCAACCAGAGCGCCGACCACGATCAAGAGGTCGTTGGAGAGCATGAAGCCGGTGGCCGCCGCCGCCCAGCCCGAGTAGCTGTTGAGCATCGACACCACCACCGGCATGTCGGCGCCGCCGATGGCCATCACCATGTGGATGCCGAACAGCAGGCCGATGAGGGTCATCACCAGCAGCAGCGCCATGCCGGCCGACATCGTTTCCGCCTGCACGAAGGCGTAGGCGCAGTAGATGACGATCAGAGCGCCGGCGAGGTTGAGCCAGTGGCGTGCCGGCAGCAGCATGGGCTTGCCGCCGATCTTGCCCGAGAGCTTGCCGAAGGCGATGATCGAGCCGGAGAAGGTGACGGCGCCGATGTAGATGCCGACGTAGATCTCCAGTTCGTGGATGGCCTTTTCCGCGCCGCTGAAGACGATGGAGGTATCGATGTAGCTGGCGAAGCCGACCAGGCAGGCGGCAAGGCCGACCAGGCTGTGCATCAGCGCGACCAGCTCGGGCATCTGCGTCATCTGCACCTTCTTCGCGGCATAGAGGCCGATGCTGCCGCCGACCACCATGGCGCCGACGATCCACGGGATGCCGGCCAGCGTGACGCGCGGGCCGAACACCGTGGCCAGCACGGCGAGGGTCATGCCGACGATGCCGTAGAGGTTGCCGCGCCGTGAGGTTTCTGGGTTGGAGAGGCCGCCGAGGCTGAGGATGAAGAGGATGGTTGCGCCGATGTAGGCGGCGACGGAGAGGTTTGCGCTCATGGCGATCCCTTTATTTGCGGAACATCGCCAGCATGCGGCGGGTCACGGCGAAGCCGCCGAACATGTTGATGGCGGTGAGCGCGAGCGCCAGCACCGCGAGGCCGAGAATCCAGCCCGATGGGCGACCTTCGGCAACCCCTGCCAGCGGCGGCGCGATCTGCACCAGCGCGCCGATGGCGATGATGCTGGAAATGGCGTTGGTCACGCTCATCAGCGGCGTGTGCAGCGCCGGGGTGACGTTCCACACCACCATGTAGCCGACGAAGCAGGCCAGCACGAAGACGGTGAAGTGCGACAGGAACGACGCCGGCGCAAAGGCGCCGACCAGCCAGAACAGGATTGCGCCGCCGCCGAACAGCATGGCCAGCGCGCTGCCGGCCATCGGAGCGCCGGCGCCATGGCCGTGCCCCTTGGCCGCGGGCGGTGGCGCTGCCGGCTTGGCGGCCGCCGGCGCTGCAGCGGGCAGCTTGGGCGCAGGGGCTGGCCAGGTGATGCTGCCGTCCTTGATGACAGTCAGGCCACGGATGGCGTCGTCGTCCATGTTGACGTCGATGGTGCCATCGCCTTTTTCCTTCTGTGCCTTGCACAGCTCCTCGGTGAGGCGCAGCAGGTTGGTGGCGTACAGCGTCGACGCCTGCTTGGCGAGGCGCGAGGGCAGATCCGTATAGCCGACGATCGTCACGCCGTGCTTCACCACCGCCTGGCCGGGTTCGGTCAGCTCGCAGTTGCCACCCTGCTCGGCCGCCATGTCGACGATGACGCTGCCGGCGCGCATGCTCTGCACCATCTCGGCGGTAATCAGCTTGGGCGCAGGCTTGCCGGGAATCAGCGCGGTGGTGATGATGATGTCAACGTCCCGCGCCTGCTTGGCATACATCTCGCGCTGGGCCTGCTGGAAGCCTTCGGACATTACCTTGGCGTAGCCGCCGCCGCCGCCGCCTTCTTCCGCGTAATCGACCTTGACGAATTCGCCGCCCAGCGACTTGACCTGGTCGGCCACCTCGGCGCGGGTGTCGTTGGCGCGGACGATGGCGCCGAGGCCGGCGGCCGTGCCGATCGCCGCCAGGCCGGCCACGCCGGCACCGGCGATGAAGACCTTGGCCGGCGGCACCTTGCCGGCGGCGGTGATCTGGCCGGCGAAGAAGCGGCCGAAGGCGTTGGCGGCCTCGATCACGGCGCGGTAGCCGGCAACACCGGCCTGCGAGGTCAGCGCGTCCATCTTCTGGGCGCGGGAAAGCATGCGCGGCAGCGCGTCGATGGCCAGCACGGTCGCGCCCCTGGCGGCGAGTTGCTGCATGAGTTCGGGATTCTGGGCGGGCCAGACGAAGCCGATCAGCGCGCCGCCCTGCTTCACAAGGCCGGCCTCTGCCGTGCTCGGCGCGCGCACCTTGAAGACGATGTCGGCCTTGCTCCAGAGGCTGGCGGCGTCGGCGACGATCTCGGCGCCGGCGGCACGATAGGTGTCATCGGCAAAATTGGCGCCATCGCCGGCACCGCTCTCGACGGCAACTGCAAAACCGAGCTTGATCAGTTTCTCGACGACGTCGGGGACGGTGGCGACGCGCTTTTCGCCCGGAAATGTTTCCCTGGGCACTCCGATCGTCAAAGGCATGGAATCCTCTCTTGTGTCTCTTGTGTTTTGTTGCGCGGCCCGGCAATGGCTGCCGCCGCATTGACGCGAGCCGGTAATCATACTTAAATCGCCCCTGTTTTCCTAGGCAAAGGACCCTTGCCGTGCCGACGAGGAATACCGAAAAATCCCACCGCAGGCAGACGCGATTGCTGCGTTCCGGCAAGGCCGGACTGCCCGCCGGAACGCTGGTCCACCTCGGCGAACGCAAGACCGAGCAGGCCGCGATCAACCTGATCGAGTACGGCCCGGACAGCCTCGGCGAAACCCGCTTCGAATCGCTGGCACAGGCCCACGACTACGCGCCGCAATTGCCGCGACTCTGGCTCAACGTGCACGGCCTGCACGAGCCTGCCGTCATGGCCGAGATCGGGCGGCGCTTCCTGCTGCATCCGCTGGTGCTGGAGGACATCCTCAACACCGACCAGCGGCCCAAGGTCGAGGATTACGGCGACTACCTCTTCCTCGTCGCCCGCTTTTTCGATTACGACCCAGCGACATTGACCGTGACCTCGGAGCAGGTCAGCTTCGTCATCGGCAAGGACTTCGTGCTGACCTTTCAGGAACGGCCCACCGGCCGCTTCGATCCGGTGCGCGAATGGCTGCGGGCGGACAAGGGCCGCATCCGCAGCCTCGGCACCGATTACCTCGCCTACACCCTGCTCGACGTGCTGGTCGACCGCTACTTCACGGTGCTGGAACAGATCGGCGAGCGCAGCGAGGAACTGGAAGAGAAATTGATGGCGAAGCCGGATGCGGCGCTGCTGCACGCCCTGCACCAGCTGAAGCGCGAAACGCTGACGCTGCGCCGCGCCATCTGGCCGCTACGCGAAGTCATCAACACGCTGCTGCGCAACGAGCGCGGTTTCTTCACGGCCGAAACGCAGCCCTACCTGCGCGACATCTACGATCACACGGTGCACCTGATCGAGTCGCTGGAGGCAATTCGCGACCTCATTGCCGGCATGCTCGACATCTACCTGTCCTCCATCAGCAACCGCGTCAACCAGGAAGTGCGGGCGCTGACCGTGGTCGCCATCATTTTCATGCCGGCAACGCTGATCTCGGGAATCTTCGGCATGAACTTCAAGGCGATGCCGCTGCTTAATTCCAGCGACGGCTTCATGATCGCCATCGGACTGATGCTCGGCGTCGCCGCCACGCTGGGAGCGATCTTCTGGCGGCGGCGCTGGATCGGCTGATCGCGACTAGGGCCTGTTCTCATTCAGTCGGCGAGATGCGTTGCCGCCCAATGCGGATGGCCGCACGAAGCGAGGCGAAGGCGATGGCCGTCCCCTTGGCGAGCCGAGCGACAAAGCGGACGCCGCATTGGGCGACAACCCGAAGGGACGGGGCGAGTCTGGCGCACTCGTCGCCAGAATGAGAACAGACCCTAGGGCTTGGCGCCGGGCATACCCGGCTTCTTCACCATCTGGTGCGGCATCAGTTTCTTCTCGGGCACGACGTCCTTGATGCGGACGATGGCCAGCGAGATGTTGTCGCCGCGCGGCTTGCCGCGGTCGCGCGCCGTGTTGATGAGGATCTCGGCGGCCTGGCGCACCGGAAACTCGTTGAGCACCTTGCCCAGCACTTCGTCGGTGAAGTAGGCCCAGAGTCCGTCGGAACAGAGCAGGAAGGCATCGCCGTCCTGCAGCGGCGAAGTCTCGCCGTAGTCGATGCGCGGCGCCGGATCGTCGCCAAGGCAGGAGAGCAGGACGTTCTTGTTCGGATGCTTCTCGGCATCCTCCTCGCTGATGAGCCCCTGGCGTACCAGGTCCATGACGTAGGAATGATCGAAGCTGCGCGAGACCTTCTCGCCCTTGCGGAAATGGTAGATGCGCGAATCGCCGCAGTGGGCCCAGTCGACGCGGCCCGGCTGCAATATCAGGATGCAGGCGGTGCTGTGCGGGTCCTGCTCGCTGGTCATTGCCGCGAGCCTGATGCTGTCATGGGCGTCGTTGATGCCTGCCGCCAGCGTCTCCCGCACGTTCGCAACATTGGGTGGCGCGACATCGAAGGCGTGGCGCGCCTTGAATATCACCTGCTCCGCGGCCAGCGCGCCGCCGGAATGGCCGCCCATGCCATCGGCCAAAACGGCCAGCAACGCACCCTTGTGCGCCGGATGCGGAAAGATCGCGACGCGATCCTGCTGTTCGCCGCGGTCGCCGATATGCTGGGCCGAGACGGTTTCGATGGATAGGGGCATCGCGCGATTATACTGATTGGCCCATCCCTTGGATTACGCAGGAGGCAGCATGCACCCGGGCCGCGGCTACAACGAACTCAAGGTCGGCGACGTCTTCGAATCGACCATGACCCTCACCGAAACCCACATCGTTCTCGGTGCCGGACTCTTCGGCGATTTCAACCCCCTGCACGTCAATGAATCCTACGGCAAGGGCACCCGTTTCGGCAGCCGCATCGCCCACGGCTACCTGACCAGCAACGTCATGGCGGCGCCAATGGGCATGATCCTCTACGGCACTGCCATCGCCTACGTCGAGCACAACATCAAGTTCACCGCGCCGGTGCGTGCCGGCGACACGCTGACCGTGGCCTGGACGGTAACGGCCATGGACGACAAGCCCAAGCACAACGGCGGCATGGTCAGCTTTGCCGGCACCTGCACGAACCAGGACGGCGCGACCGTGGCCGAGGCGACGGCCAAACTGCTGGTGGAAAACAACGCCTAGGGCCTGTGCCCGGAACAGATCAGGGGGCGGGCTTGCCGTCACCCGCGAACACCCGCCGCGCGGCCGCCAGCAGTGTCAGGATGTCGTCGCCCGTCAGGCCGGGGAACCGTTCGCGCAGCGCGCGATAGGCCAGGTGCTCGAGACTTTGGCCACCCCACTGGTTGGCCGGATCAAAAAAAGGCTCCAGCACGTCATAGGCCTCGACGAACACAATGCGCAGCCGCGGGTTGCTGCGACGATCCTGCTGGCCTTCAGTGGTTTCAGACATCAGCTGCCTCCTTGAGCCGGGCATCGAGCAGTTCGATCCAGTGGCGTACCGGCAGGAGCGTACCGCTTTGCAGGTGGGTGATGCAACCGATGTTGGCGCTGGCGATGACCTCGGGCGGCCGGTCGCTGCCGACCCCCAGGCCGCCGAGCTTGTTGTCGCGCAGGCGGGTGGAGATTTCCGGCTGCAGCACCGAATAGGTGCCGGCCGAGCCGCAGCACAGGTGGGGGTCGCTCACCGGCGTCAAATCGAAGCCGGCCGCGGCAAGCAGGTCTTCGACTACGCCGCGAATCTGCTGGCCGTGCTGCAGCGTGCAGGAGGCGTGAAACACCGCGCGTCGCCGTGGCGCTGGCGCCGACTTTTCCAGCAGTTCCAGCAGCGCCGCCTTCTCGGCGATCACCACCTCGCTGATGTCGCGCGTCGCCAGTGCAATGCGTGCCGCGCCGACGGCATAGCGCGCATCGTCCTGCAGCAGGTGCGCGTAGTCGCGCACCTGGACTCCGCAGCCCGAGGCGGTCATGACGATGTTCTCGCAGCCATCATCGAGCAGGGGCAGCCAGGCGTCGATGTTGCGCCGGGCATCGTCCCGCGCGCCTTCGGCGTCGTCCAGATGCATGCGCAAGGCGCCGCAGCAGCCGGCAGCATTTTTCCCTTGCGCTTCGACCAGCGAAATGCCGAGGCGATGGAGCACGCGCGCCGCAGCGGCATTGATGCCGGGCATCATGGCCGGCTGGACGCAGCCGGCCAGCACGATCATGCGCCGCGAATGATGCAGCGCCGGCGTCAAGCCGGGGTCGCGGCGTTCCGGCACCTTGGCCTTGAGCGCGGCGGGCAGCAGCGGCCGCACCATCTGGCCGAGCCGCATCGCCGGGTTGAACAGCGCCGGGCGCGGCAGCAGATGCTTGAGCAGCGAGCGCGTCAGCCCGTCCATGCCGTAGCGCGGCACGCGGCTCGCCACCACCTCGCGGCCGATGTCGAGCAGGCGCGAGTAATGCACACCCGAGGGACAGGTCGACTCGCAGGAACGGCAGGTAAGGCAACGATCGAGGTGCAGCCGCGTCTTTTCGGTCGCCACGCCGGTTTCGAGCATCTGCTTGATGAGGTAGATGCGGCCGCGCGGCCCGTCGAGTTCGTCACCGAACAGCTGGTAGGTAGGACAGGTGGCAGTGCAAAAGCCGCAGTGCACACATTTCCGCAGGATCTCCTCGGCCTCGCGGCCGGCGGTGGTATCGCGGATAAAGTCGGCGAGGTGGGTTTCCATTACAAATCGGGATACATGCGCCCGGCATTGAGAATGCCGCGCGGGTCGAAGGAGCGCTTGAGGTCGCGGTGGATGCGCTGCGTCACCGGATCGAGGGGCTGAAACACGCCGGCGCTCTTGTCGCCGCCGCGGAACAGTGTGGCATGGCCGCCGACGCGCAGCGCCGCGGCGCGCGGCGCATCGCTGCTGCCGCCGCGAATCCAGCGCTGGGCGCCGCCCCACTCGACCAGGGTCGCACCCGGCAGGTCGAGGGCGCCGGCGATCGACGGCACCGAAAGGCGCCACAGCGCGGCAGCGTCACCATCGGCAGCGAAAAAGGCATGGCGCTGCTCGCGCAGGCTGGTCCAGAAATGCGCGGCAGCGGCGTCGGCGACGCGCTCGCCGCCAAGGGCGCTACTGGCCGATTCCACGGCCGTGCCGGCGCCCGACAGCCGCAGTGTCAGTGAGTCATCGGCCCAACAGGTGGCCGACACCGGCAGCGGCTGGCCAGCCCAGCGATTCATCAGGTCCAGCGCCTTGTCTTGTGGCAGTTCGAAGCGCAGCGTTGCCTCGGCCATCGGCAGCGGCAGCACCTTGATCGACACTTCGGAGATCAAGCCCAGCGTACCGAGGCTGCCGGCGATCAGGCGCGACACATCGTAGCCGGCCACGTTCTTCATCACCTGGCCGCCGAAGGTAAGCAGGCGGCCTTCGCCGTCCAGCAGCTTCACGCCAAGGACGAAATCGCGCACGCTGCCCGCCGTGGCACGGCGCGGGCCGGACAGTCCTGCCGCGACCACGCCGCCGATCGTCGCGGCGTCGCCGAACGACGGCGGCTCGAAAGCCAGCATCTGCCGCCGTTCCGCCAGCGCCGACTTTATTTCCGCCAGCGGCGTGCCACACCGCGCGGTGATCACCAGTTCGGTCGGCTCGTAGCCGACGATGCCGCGATGGCCGCCCGCCTCCAGCACTTCTCCGCGCGGCGCGTTGCCGTAGAAATCCTTGCTGCCGCTGCCGCGAATGCACAGCGGGCCGCTCGCGGCACGAATGCGGTCGGCAAACTGTTCGGTCAGGTCGCTCATGTTGTCGCTCCCTTTGCCGAGCCGATCAATCGATATTCCGAACAATGCCGCGGCGTCGGCACGGCCTTGCCGGGATTGAGCAGGCCGCGCGGATCGAAGGCCGCCTTGAGGGCATGGAAGGCTTCGAGTTCCTCGCGCGAGAACTGTACGCACATCTGCTGCACCTTCTCGATGCCGACGCCGTGCTCGCCGGTGATGGTGCCGCCGACGTCGACCGAAAGTTCGAGGATGCGTGCGCCAAAGCCGGTGGCGCGGTCGATCTCGCCGGGCACGTTGGCATCGAACATGATCAGCGGATGCAGGTTGCCGTCGCCGGCGTGGAAGACGTTGGCGCAACGCAGGCCGAATTCCTCGCCAAGCTCGGCGATGCGCGTCAGCACGTGGGCCAGGTGTTTGCGCGGGATGGTACCGTCCATGCACAGGTAGTCGGGCGTGATGCGGCCTACCGCCGGGAAGGCGGCCTTGCGCCCGGCCCAGAACTTGAGGCGCTCGGCCTCGCTCTGCGACACCCGCAAGTCACGCGCGCCGGACTTCTCCAGCACGGCGCACATGGCGGCGATTTCCTCGGCCACTTCTTCCGGCGTGCCGTCGGATTCGGCGAGCAGGATGGCCGCGGCCGTGAGGTCGTAGCCGGCATGGACGAAGTCCTCGACGGCCGCAGTGGCAGGCTTGTCCATCATTTCGAGGCCGGCGGGAATGATGCCGGCGGCGATGATGTCGGCCACCGCGTTGCCGGCCTTGATGACGTCGTCGAAGGAGGCCATCACCACCTGCGCTACCTGCGGCTTCGGGGTCAGTTTCAGCGTCGCCTCCAGCACCACGCCGAGCATGCCTTCGGAACCGATCATCACGGCAAGCAGGTCGTAGCCGGCCGAATCCAGCGCAGCGCTGCCGATCTCGACGATATCGCCGTCGATCAGCGCGACACGCAGCTTGAGGACGTTGTGCACCGTCAGGCCGTACTTGAGGCAATGCACGCCGCCGGAGTTTTCGGCGACGTTGCCGCCGATGGTGCAGGCGATCTGCGAGCTGGGATCGGGTGCGTAGTAGAGGCCATGGGGCGCGGCGGCCTCGGAAATGGCGATGTTGCGCACGCCGGGCTGGACGCGTGCGGTGCGGGCCAGCGGGTCGATCTCGAGGATGCGCATGAACTTGGCGAGCGACAGCACGACGCCATTGCCGACGGGCGTCGCGCCGCCCGACAGCCCGGTGCCGGCGCCACGCGCGACGACCGGCACGCCGTGGCGGTGGCAGGCGCGCAGCACCGCCACCACCTGCGACTCGTCCGCCGCCAGCACCACGGCCAGTGGCACCTGGCGATAGGCGGTGAGGCCGTCGCACTCGTAGGGCTTGAGATCCTCGTCGGCGGTCAGCAGGGCGGCGGCGGGCACGATGCCGGCCAGCTCGGACAGCAGGGCATTGCGCGTTGCGGCGTCGATTGCGGCGGAAATTTGATCGTGCACGGCGTCTTCTTTACTTGGGGGGCGATTGGCGGAAACTGCCTGCGATTATGCCGCGTCAGAGCGTGATGGGGACAAGATCGTGGCTCAGCTCATCGAATTCGGCTTCGCTGTCAGCGCCGTTCGCCTGAAAGCTTTGCAGCAGTTGCCCGGCCACTTCGCCCCAGTGCGTAGCGCCTTGCGCGACCGCCTGTTCCAACGCCTCGCACGGCCCGCCGCCGGCCCACTCGGCGTAGCCGGCGACCAACAGGGGAAACAGTTCGCGGCGCATGCCGTCGAAATTGGAAAACCAGAAATGCAGCGAGGCGTCCGCCTTGCGTTCGAGCAGGCGCGGCAGGGTGCTGATGCAATCGGCCCAGTTGTCGCGCACCGCCCGCGCCAGCAACTCTGCGCGGCGGCGCGTCATGGCGGCGAGCATCGCCTCCCACTCCGGGCCGAGCCGGCGGCCGGCCAAAAACTCGCCGTGCTCGTGCAGGATCAGGGTATCGGTCTCGCCTTCGGTCATGCGTTCGAGGGCCGCGGCGCCATCGTCGAAATAGCCGTAGGCGGCCAGCGCCGCCTGCATCGCGCCGGGCTGCCGCTTCATCGCCCACGCCTCGGCCTTCTCCCACAGCCACTGCCGCAGCGCCTCCTGGCGCACGACGATGGTGTCGCCCTGCAGCGCGGCCGGAATCGCGGTCAGGTCGCGCGCATACTCGCAGCCGCAGACCAGTACGCGGGCACCCTGCTCGGTCGCATTGCGCCGCAGGCGCCCAAGGAAAAAATGCGGTTTGTGGAAGCGGCCGATGCCGGCGCCATAGATCAGCCCCTCGGGCAGCAGGCGGCGATTGATGTCGGCCACGGCGAAGGGGTCGATGCTGTCGCCGTCGAGCGGGATGGCGGAGAACTCGGCATCTTCCAGGGTTTCCCAAAGCTCCTCGCGCGCCGACAGCCACGGCCCGACCTCGCTGCGCGGCGGCGCCTCGCCCAGCGGGATACCGTTTTCCCAGCGATAGAACTCGCGCATCTCAAGCAGATAGGTGCACAGCGTCATGCCGCGGGCGTAGCGGGCGTCGGTGACGTGGCAGTTGCGCTGCACCGTGTCGATCAGGCGGTCGAGGCGGGGCAATGCCATCAGTGCGGATCCCGGGGATGGAATCGCTTGCGTCCCTGCCAATGGGCCACGCCCTGAACGATCTGCGAGAAGGGCAGCGCCTCCAGCGTGCCGTATTCGGCCAGCGCCTGGCGAATCAGGCGGCGCACATCGGGCGCCGGCGCCTCCGGGTCGAGCACGTCCTTCAGTCCGTTGAGGCCGCCGCACTGGATTTTCATCATCATGGCGTGCGGCAGTATCCGCGCCGCCTCCTTGAGCTTGAGGGCGAAGGCGGATTTCTCGCGCAGCAGGCCCGCCATCTGGCCGCACACCGCGCGCGCCAGCGGGTCGGTGCAGGCCACCGTCTCGCGCTCGGCCAGCAGGTGCCGCAGCGCAAGCTCGCAGACCACGCAACGCGACAGCAGCGCCTTCTCGAAGACGCAGGGCAGGCGGTTGATCTCGCCGCGCGCGGAAGTGTAGGCGGTCTCGTCCATCGCCCGAGCTTCCGGTCAGGTCCTACCAGTCATCGCCGGTCAGCGGCTCGGCTTCGCGCACCGACATCAGCGCTTCCTCGGCCTGGATTTCGTTCTCGCCGAACACCACCTTGATCGCCATCTTGGTGAGGTCGACTTCCTTGCGCATGCGCTTGGCCTCGGCCGAGGCGTCCTTGAAGGCGTCGAACTGGGTGATCTTCTCGAGGATCTTCACCGGCCCGGTGGGGATGCGATAAATGTAATAAGGCATGGCTCTCTCTTTGCGATGAAATGGGTTATTCGACGTAGCGCTTCGCTTCCTTGCGGCGCCCCGGCTTGCTCTTCTGGATGATGACGCCGCGCACCGGTTCGAGGTCGGCGATCTCGGCGGCGGGATAGGCGGGATTGAGCGGGCTCAGCAGCCATTGCTCGCCGCGCTTGACCAGCTGGCGGAAGATCCACTCGTCGTTGAGCCAGGCGAAGACATAGGAGCCGTCCGTCGCCAGCCCTTCCGGTTCGATGATGATGATGTCGCCTTCGATGAACTCGGGCTCCATGCTGTCGCCCAGCACCATCAGCGCGAACGGTTCGGCGCCGGCGCAGTTCGATGCCTCCTCGGCTTCGGCCTTCTCCTTCAGGCTCGACGCGGCGGGGAAAATGGGAATGACTTTCTTTTCGGCATGCATGTTCAATCCTCCAGCCAGCGAACGAGGTAATACAAATTGAAGCCTTCCGAGGACCGCGACGGACCCATCACCTCGGCGGCGTGCAGGTCGTTGGCCGGATCGGCGCCGGCCAGCGCGGCCGCGGCATCGGCCACCGGTGTCACCACATTCTCGGCGAAACGCTTGCGCGAACTGCGCTTGACATTGACCACGGCAAAGCGCGCCTGCACCAGCTGCGGCGCTTCGGCATCGAGATAGACGCCACCTTTCATTATTCGATCCCTCGCAATGTGCGGATATTGCCCAGCAGCGGTGCGAACAGCGGCTCCAGGTGGCGTCGCATCAAGGCGCCCACGGCGGTGGTGCGGGTCAGGATGGGCTCGGCGGCGACGTTGCTCAAGTGCGCCAGCGCGCGCATCGCCGCGGCCTCGTCCTCGAACCCTGCCATGGCTTCGGCCTCGCGCGCGGCGGCGAAGTAATTGCCGATGATGTCGAGCAACAGATAGACGGTCTCGTGCCCCGGCGGCTTCTCCATGACCATCTCGCACGCATGCAGAAAACTCTGGCCGCTCGGCGAATAGCATCGCGCCAGTAGCGCGGCCCAGGCATTGCCGGCCGTCGCCTGCGCCGCCACGGCTGCCGGCAACGGGCGCTCCGCCGTCGCTGGCAGGGCATCCGGGCGATGTTCGAGAAAGCCGATGAAATAATGCGGACGGCGCCTGGCCTTGGCCCAGAGCTGCTCGCCGGCGACGGCGTCGAGCAGGCCGGCGCCGATCACGGCGCGGATCGAGTTCATGGCCTGGATCGGGTCTTCCTCGAAGGGCAGGTGCTCGATCAGGAAATCGGCCAGCACCTGGCCCATGGCGCCACCGCGCACCGCCGGCTGCATCAGCATGTCGCGCGCGATCTCCATGGTCGGCAGCGCCCACCAGGCGCGGCGGGCGAGCTCGTCGGTGAGCATCGGCGCCAGCGCCACGGCAGTGACCGCCTCCGGCTCGCCGAGCTTGAGCATGGCTTCGAGGTTCTGCGGGCTGGCGCGGCCCATGCGTGTCCACCGCCGCAGGTGCACCGGATAGCCGCCGGGCGAACCCAGCGCGTGCCCGCCAAGCAGCTCGCGCACCCGCGTCACGTACAAGTCCGGACGGCAGTTGCGATGCAGGGCAACCCTGGCCTCGCCCTTGGGCGTCAGGGCAAAGAGCGTCATCGCGCCCTCGTCGATGCGCACGGCGTGCACGTCGCCGGCCAGCAGGACATTGAGGCGCAGCGAGTCTTCGGGGGAAATATCGGCTTTCAATTCAGTTGGATGCGGCGGCCCCACGGTACCGGGGCCTTGCCTTTGATGAGCCACAAAACCGGGTAGTTGGGGGCGACCTTGGGAAATTCACCCTCTGCATCGGTGAAATACACCAGCGCGTCGGGCCGCGCCCCGGCGCGATCCACCCAGTCGAACACTGGCGCGAAGGCGGTGCCGCCACCGCCTTCGAACTGGCGCGGCAGGCGGAACTCCTCCCACGGCTCGCAGATCCACGGCGTGTCGGCATGCAGGTCGGAGTCGCAGGCAAACAGCGTGATGCGCACCGGCAGCGTACCCTTGATGGCGTTGAGTTCGCCGACGAACTGGGCGAGGTCGACATCGGCGATCGAGCCCGAGGTGTCGAGCGCGACGTAGATCTCCCCGCTGTGGCTGCGCAGCGAGGGCCAGATCACGTCACCCTCGCGCCGCGACGGCCGCAGCCAGGTGTAGTCGTCGCGCGCGGCCTGCGACAGGTATTGCGCCAGCGCGGCGCGCCACGACACCTGCGGCGCCAGCGCGGTTTCGGTCAGGCGCGCCATGTTGCCGGTGAGCTTGCCGGCCTCGCGCGCGCGCTGTGCCGCATTGGCGAGGTGGCGCTGCCACTGCTGCTGCAACTGCTCCTTTTCCTTGCCCGACAGCGGCGGTGGCGGTCCGTCCGGGCCATCGCCCGGCGTCCCGCCAGCGCCGACTTTTTCCGGCGAGCCGCCGCCGGCGTCGGGATCGATCTCCTCGGCGTCGCTGCCGCCCTTGCCCTGCACGTCGTCCTGCTCACCGCCACCACCACCCTCGCCGCCGTCGTCGCCATCCCATGAGTGGTCGTCGAGCACCTCGTTGTCGAGGCTGTCGTCGAGGCAGGGGTAGATCTCCTCGGCCGCCATGCCGCGGTAGAGGTCAAGCACCTGCGAGCCCAGCGGCGGCTTGAGGCCCTCGTCCATCAGCAACGGGTTGATGGCGAAGTCGCAGGCGAGGTCCCACTTGCGCTTCACCCGGTGGCCACGCCGCGCAAAATGCCCCAGCGCGCAATGCAGCGCCTCGTGCGCCAGCGCGAACTGCACCTCGGCACTGGTCAGCGTATCGACCCACTGCGGGTTGTAGTAGAGCTTGCGGGCATCGGTGCCGGTGGTGCGGCACCACGCCCCTGCCTCGACCAGCGGCAACCGCAGCACCAGCGCGCCGAGGAAAGGCTTGTCGAGGATAAGCTTGGTGCGCGCCGCGGCGAGCTTGTCGGCGGCTCCGTCGAGGGAATCGTAGTTGCTCATTGAATCTTCGCGCTCTTGCTCAGGTTATGGCGGGCGCAGAGCAGTTGCACATTCTCTGCTTTAAGAGATGTGCCACCTTTTGAGAAGGGAAGAACGTGATCGAAGTGGAGTTCATCAGCTGCTCCACACGCTACGCACTTACCACCGTCACGCGCCCACACTTCGAGCTTGACGCTGGTTGGAATAATGCGACTTCTCTCGACAAGGCGATTTGATCTTTCCTCCGCGGCAGTCTCGTCAGAAACGCTTTCAACTGCGACGAGTTTGAACTTGAAAAGATTTCTAACGCTGTCGTTTTCCGTCCAAGAATCCACCAAGTGAAAGAATCCGTTGTCGGTCCAAATGCCGGCTTTGATCTTTTCGTAAACCTGAACAATATCTGGGCCCTTTTCGCCTGCCTTGAACCGCTGTGCAGCCTGATGAAATTTTCCGTTCTCGGTCAGAGTTCCGCCGGGTTGCCGCTCAGGTTGATCGAGTGCTTTTGGATCAGAAATACCCTTGCGCCTCGGTTCGTCGTGCCCTTCGTAAATAAGCACGGCCCCGTCGTCTTGCACCTCGTCGCGGTAGGGGGAGTTTGGGCGGACAGACATGAGGATTACGGAATGATGCCCTTTCAGACGGAAATTCATGCCCCGCTGTAGGCTTGTGCCTTCTCTCTGGCACATATCAACGTAGGAGATGACATTACCTCACACGCTTCAACTCCGGGCCGACGGCCCGCGGCGAGGGCAACCGCCGGCCAGGACTCGTCCCGGCATCTCCGAAAACCGAAAAAGTCGGCGCTGGCGACACGGCGACAGTCAACGGATCGGAATTGGGTCAGACCTTGCGTACTACGGAAGATTTTCGAGATCATCGATGTCTCGTGGCCGGGCACTTGCCCGTTTGTTCGCCTTGAGGGCTTCAAGTCCGATGAACGGAATTTTCAGATCGCCGTGGGCATATTCGAAGCGCGTCTGCCAGGCAGAATCGAAGTCGACGCCATCGATACCCGTCAGCAGATCGATCCGAAACGGCGGATATCCCAGCTGCACGACTTGATCCGGTACCTCGAAATCCTTGACCGTGAGGCCAAGATCTCCGAAACCGAAGTCCTGCAACGCCGCGACCACCGTCAAGGCATTGGCGTGGTCGCGCTTGAGCCAGATATCGAGATCGCCGGTCTGCCGCGGCCGCCCATGCACGGCCATGGCGTAACCGCCGACGACGAGGTACTTAGCCCCGTGTGCGTTCAACAACGCGACAAACTCTTTGAAGTCCTTGGATAGCATCGGGGTTTGCCGCAAGCCAGTTCAGGCGAAGTTGTTCGACCGCCGCCAGCCTCTCCTCGACGGGGCGGGAAAGCCAGTACTCGGTATCGCGCGGTTGCGCTTTCAGGGGGAAGCAGGAAACGACTTTTTCCATGGTGAATTCATTCTAATCGTATCGGGATGGCTCGCCGGAACCCCATCACTCATACAACATCACATCCGCCACCGCATTGGCCCACCCGGCGAATTGTGGCACTGCGAACAGGGGCGAGCCGATGCCGCGGTGCATGTCGGACACCAGCATCACGCCCATTTCCTTGAGCGGCAGACGCTGGGCGTAGTCGAGGATGTTGCCCCAGACCTGCTGCGCCTCCGGCTTACCCTTGGCGCGCAGGGCCCGGCCGGCCAGCGCCGCGGCGACGGCATACTGCAGGTCGATCTCGGCCGGCACCGCAGCTTCGCGGCCTTCGGTGATGGCGTCGAGGTCGGGCAGGCGGTCGAGGCTGTCGATGTAGGCGGCGCACTCGACGCCGGCGGCGTGCCCGACGCAGGCGGCCAGTGCGCCCGTCAACATCTCGGGATGGTCGCCGAACTTCTGCAGCGCGCGGTGGGCGAACTCCCACGAGCGCGGGCTGGGAAAGGCCATCTCGCCCGCCAGCGTCTTGGCCGGGTCGAAGTCGAAGATCAGCTCGGGCTTGAAGCGAAGGAAGCCGATGAGGCGCTCGTCGATGCCGTTGGCGTAGGCCCAGAAGGCCCAGTCGTCGAGGTTCACATCGACCTCGAAGTGCGAGAAGCGGTTGGCCAGCGGCGCCGGCATGGCGTAGGTGACGCCGCGGTCGCCCTGGCGGTTGCCGGCGGCGAAGATGGCCCAGCCGTCGGGGATGCGGTATTCGCCCAGCCGCCGGTCGAGGATCAGCTGGTAGGCGGCGGCGGAGACGGCCGGCGGCGCCGAGGTGATTTCGTCGAGGAACAGCACACCGCGCTCGCCGTGGCGTTGCTCATCGGGCAGCAGCGCCGGCACCGCCCACTGCACCACGTCGCCGACGCGGAAGGGGATGCCGCGCAGGTCGGACGGCTCCATCTGCGACAGGCGGATGTCGATGACCGGTACATCGTGCCGCGCGGCGATCTGGGCGACGATCTGCGACTTGCCGACACCGGGCGGCCCCCACAGCATGACGGGGGTGTGGTGGCCTTCGGCAGTGCTGAGGAATTCACGTTCGAGGACGAAGGAGAGCTGGGCTGGACGCATCAGTAGGCAATCGAGGAAAGATTGGAGTCGGCGACGCCGGCGGCGCGCAGCGCATTCACGGCAGCGTCGGTGAAGGCGGCACTGCCCGCGACGTAAACGTCGAAGTCGGCAAGGTTGGGCACTTCGGCAACAACGCCCCGCACGGCAGCGACGCCTGCGGCGGCCGGGTCGGCGGCCTGCAGCGGCAGGTAGCGGAAGCGGTCGAAGGCCTCGGCCCAGGCGCGGCACTGGTTGGCGAGGTAGTGCCCGTCGGGCCGCGTCGCCGCCCACGCCATCACCATGGTGTCGGTGGCGTCGATCGCCAGGGCGTGCTCGACCAGGCTCTTCAGCGGGGCGAAGCCGGTGTCGCAGGCGACGAAGACGATGGGCCGCGTCGAGTCCTTGCGCAGCACGAAGTCGCCCCACGGCCCCCAGACACTCACGGCGTCGCCGTTTTTCACCGCGCCGTCGAACAGGCGCGAGGCGAACTCGTCACCGGCGTCCCGGCGCACATGGAACAGCAGGTTCCTGTCGTCGCAGGGGCAGGAGCCGACCGGATACTCGGCGCGGAACTCGCCGCTGCTGCCGGTCACCCCCAGCGTCACGCTCTGCCCGGCGAGGAAGCGCAGGCGGTTGGTGCGCGGCGTCTGCAGGTGCAGCAGCATGATCTCGGTGTCGAGCGGCGTGGCGCTCTTCACCTTGGCAACGACATGCTGCTCGGGAATGTCCTCGGCCGAATTGGCCTCGAGCATTTCGATGACGATGTCCGACACCGGCGTGTGCGAGCAGAGCAAGGCATAGCCCCGGTCGCGCTCGACCGTCGACAGCGGATAGTCGGTATGGTGGATCTGGCGCAGCTTGCCCGACACCACGCGCGCCTTGCACAGGCCGCAATTGCCGTTGCCGCAGCCGTAGGAAGGCGCGAGGCCGGCGCGCAGCGCCGCCTTGAGCACGGTCTCGTTGCCCTCGACGAAGAACTCGCGGCCGGACGGCTTGACGGTGACGTGCGCCGCCACCACGCGCATCATGTCGTCCATCACCGCCACCGTATCGACCGGATCTTCGCTGCCGAGCACGCTGGCCAGGCCATCGTCGACGAAATCGGCAAGGGTGAGCAGTTGCTCCGAGGGCGACTCTCCCGCCATGAAATCGATGCGCTCACGCAGGGCCTCGATGAGATCGTGATAGTGGGCGAGATGGCGGCGGACATCCTCGAGTTCCTCGCCCTGCGCAGCAAGGCGCTGGGCCAGGATTTCCTGGTTCGGCAGCACCCGCTCGCGGACGCGCTTGCCGAAGGCCTCCTCGCGGATCTTGGTGATGCGCTCGAAGGCGCCGCTGTCCTCGAGGCGGATGTCGGGAAACAGGCGCGTCAGGTCCTCGGTGGAAACCATGCCATCGAAGGACGGCAGGTCACCACTGCCGATCTTCTCCTGCAGCGATCCACGCGAAACGCCAATCAGATGGGCGGCGCGCGATACCGTCAGCAATTGGGCCATGGTGTCTCCTCGGGAAGCGGGGTCGCGAAAAACGCCAAAGTCATCACGATCGCCACGGACTTCAATTTCTAGTGCCGCCCGCCGCTAAGAGCGGTGGTGGCGAATTGATAATCGTTCTCTAATATACACCACTTTGCCGGGCGTTTCAGGCCGGTGCCGGGCGCTGCGGCATGATGCCCGCCCCGTCGAGCGCCTGCAGGAAGCGCTCCGCGATGTCGCCGGACATCAGCCGCTCGAAGCGCACGTCGATGACGTAGGCCTTGATGGTCAGCCGCACCAGGAAGCCGTATTCATGGCGTGGCTGCACGATGACGACGACGGGCTTTTTCAGGAAGGTGTAGGGCGAGGCCCGCGCGGCCTCCTCGGCCAGCATTCGCGCCTGGGCGACCGGAACGCCCAGCGGCAGGTCGACCGGGATTTCCACCATCTCGGCCAGTTCGCCGTTGTTGGAATTGGCCACGGCGTTCTTCAGCAGTTCGGAGTTCGGCACCATCACGGCGTTGTCGTCGAAGGTGCGCAGCCAGGTCACCGAGAGGTCGATGCGCGTCACTTCGCCGTAGTAGCCGCCGAAGCGCACCATGTCGCCGATGCGGAAAGGCGGGTTGAAGATCATCATCAGGCCGGCCAGCAGGTTGCGGATGCCGTCCTGCGCGCCGAGGCCGACGGCGAGGCCGATCGAGCCGAGCACGGCGAAGATCACGCTGTCCGGCGGCGCGATGATGCCGAGCGTGATGTAGCCGACCGCCAGCGACCAGGCCAGCACGCGCAGGGCCGGATAACCCTGGGCGAACTGCAGGCGGTAGCGCGGGAAGCGGCGGGCGAGCTGCTTGAGACCGAGCTGCATGGCGTGGATCAGCAGCCAGACGGCCAGCAGAATGCCGGCGGCCTGCAGCAGCTTGCCGAGCGAGAGCAGATCTATCAGTTGGGCAATGGCGTCGCGTTCCACGGCAAGCCTTTCAGTAAAGGTAGTTGGCCTTGTGCAGGCGCTGGGTGACCGCCCCGACGTGCACCGGCACCAGCCGGTAGCGCAGCGTGTCTCCCGCCGGGCGCTCCAGCAGGCCCATGGCGCACAGGCGCTGCAGCAGCATCTGGCTGTCATGGTCCGCCAGGTGCAGCAGGCTGCAATGCTCCGGCGCCGTCAGGCCGCCATGCACCGCGATCTCGGCCAGGGTGAACATTTCCATGCGCGCCAGTGCGTCGAGCGCCGCGTAGTCGAAGCGGACGAATGGATGCAGTATCAGGGCCGTTGCGTCGGTCGGCACTTCCAGCGCCCGCAGCAGGTGGAAGAAAGCGGGGGCCGGTCGGCCCAGGCTCAACTGCTGCAGTGTCGCGATGCGACTGTCGGTGAGGCCAACCGCAGCCGGTGCATCGGTGTCTTCCGCCGCCGCGGGGTCGGCCGCTTCGCCTTCCGGCAGCGCCAGCGCAACGCCGGCCGAGCGCAGCCGCGCGGCGAGCAGCGCACCGAGCCCTTCGCGCTCGAACGGCGCCAGCTCGATCACCTCTTCGAAGAAACGGTCGGCGCGATGGACGTAGCCAAGTCGGCGCCAGGCTTCGTCGTTGCAGCCCAGCACCCACTGGTGGCGCTCCTGGGTCGCCACCATCAGGGCCCCGAAAGTGCGCACCGCCTGGCTCGCCCCCATGATGCGACAGGCGAGGAAATGGCCGTTGTCGAGCACGATCAGGCGCGGCTCGAGGGCATTGATCCGTGCGGCAAGCTCTTCGACGCTGCCCGGCACCGTCGCGATGTCGAACAGCGCGGCACAACTGGCCAGCGCATCCACCGCCGACGCGGGGCGGCCGTCGAGGGCGTGATAGTCAACCCTCTCTCCGGCTTCCAGCAGCGTTTCTATCTGCCGCAGCAGTGAGGTCACACCGCAGCCCGGCGGGCCGACCACCGCAACCAGCTCCGGCCGCTGCTGGCGCCAGGCATCCACGGTTTTCTGCAGCCGCTGCAAATAAGCCTCGCGGCCGACAAACAGCGGCGAACCGGGACCGAGCGGTGCCGGCTGAAAGGCATCTAGCAGCGCCGGTGGCAGGGCGCGGCCGGTGAGTTCGGCGGCGACGCGATCCGCCCGCCCCTGGCAGGGGTGGTAGCGCGTCTCGCCGTCATCCGTGGCAGGCTCTGCGGCGACCTGCCCGTGGCCCAGCCGGCGGAAATAGCGGGCGATTGCAGCGGGTACGGCGGAGAGCGGATTGTCCGGCATGAGCGTCCAGCAGCAACAGGATGGGATGCGCGAATCATGCGCGGAGCAAGCGATATGCGCAACCACTACCGACAAGAACGCGTCAGCGTTCCTCCGGCGGCTTGAGCTTCCTGAACGACGCCCACAGCGCCAGGTCGTAGCCGATTTTCATCACCGCGCCGACGGCCAGCGGCGCACCCAGCGCCACCGCCTGCATCAGCCAGCCGGCGAAGGCCGGCGCCACCGCCCAGCCGCCGAGGCGCACCAGGTGCGTCACGCCGGAAGCGAAGGTGCGCTCCTCCGGCCGCACCATCGCCATGACATACGACTGGCGCGTCGGCACGTCCATCTCGACCAGGCCCTCGCGCAGCAGGAACAGGATCGCCGCGACGGAAAAAGTCGGCGCCAGCGGCACGGTGAGCAACAGCAGGCTCGACGGGATGTGGGTAAACACCATGGTGTTTACCAGGCCGATGCGCGCCGCCAGCCAGGCCGCGCCGAGGTGCGAAACGGCGTTCATCAGCCGCGCGCCGAAGAACAGCAGGCCGATCACCGCGGCCGAAGTACCGAAGCGCTCGAAGAAGAACCATGAGATCAGCGCCGCACCGATGAAGCCGCCGGCGATGCTGTCGATGGCGAACAGCGCCGAGATGCGGGCGAGCACCTTGCGACTTTGCGGCGACAGCACCAGGCGCTCGATTCGCGGCGGCGCCTCGGCCGCCGCCGACAATCCGGCATAGAGCGGCAGCCCCGCCGCCAGCAGCGCCGCATAAACCAGGAAGGCGGCGCGATAGGCCGCCAGCTCGTCCATGCCGGTCGTGAGCAGAAGCAACGCGGGCAGGGCGCCGGCCAGGGCGCCGAGCGCATGGCCGATGTCCATCAGCAGGTTGTAGCGGGCGAAGGCCGCGGTGCGACCGGCGTCGTCCGTGGTGGCCGGCATGATCGCCTGCTCCAGCACCAGCGCCGCGCCGCGGTCGCGGCCCATGCCGTTGACCATGCCCAGCAGCGCCGCCGCCACGATCAGCCAGCCGCGCGAACCCTCGGCGCCCAGCGCCAGCACCACCCCGCCGCCGGCGGAAAGGGCGGCCAGCCAGAGCAATGCGCGCCGCCGCCCGAGCCGGTCGCCCCACCAGGTCGCCACCGCCACCGACAGTGTCGCGCCCATCAGGCCGACGCTCAGCACCAGCCCCAGCCAGCTCGCCGACAGGCCCAGCCGGGCGATATAAAGCCCCAGCAGCACGCCGGCCATGCCGGTGGCCAGTGCCCGCAGGAAGGCGGCGGCATAAAGGCGGCGACGGTCGCTGGCCGCAGAGGCTGTTGTAGAAGTCATAACATTGATGTAGATTACTCTACATGCTTCAGCTGGTCGAATGGCTCACCCTCGTCACTACCCTGCCCTCGCGCAACACCGCCGCGCGCATGCGGCTGTGGCGCGCCGTCAAGGCACTGGGCGCCGCCACTTTGCGCGACGGAGTCTATCTGTTGCCGGCGCGCGAGGCGACGAGCGCGGCACTGCGCGCGCTGGCCGACGAAGTGCGCGCAGCCGACGGCAGCGCCGAGGTGCTGCACATCGCGGCCGACGCCGCGCAGGACGAAAGCTTCCGCCAGCTGTTCGACCGCGGCACCGAGTACGGCGCGCTGATCGCGGCTACCCACGAGGCGACGACCGACGACAAGACCCTGCGGCGGCTGACGCGTGAACTTACCCAACTGGCCGCCGCCGACTACTTCCCCGGCGCCGCGCAGGATCAGGCGCGTCAGGCGCTGGATGACCTCGCCGCGCGCCTGGCCCCGGGCGAACCGCGCCCGGCCGGCGGCGAAATCCGCCGTCTCGCCAGCGCCGACTTTTGCGGGCGGACCTGGGCCACGCGCAAGCAGCTCTGGGTCGATCGCATGGCATCGGCCTGGCTGATCCGCCGCTTCATCGACCGCGAGGCGAAGTTCCTCTGGCTGGCCACACCCGCCGACTGCCCGGCCGACGCGCTCGGCTTCGACTTCGACGGCGCGGCCTTCACCCACATCGCCGCCACCGGCAATGCACCGGAACGCGTCAGCTTCGAAGTGCTGGCGGCCAGCTTCGGCCTCGATGCCGACCCCGCCCTCGCCCGCATCGGCGCCATCGTGCATTGCCTGGACCTGGTGAACGAGGGCGGGGCGGCGGTGGCTGAAGCGGCAGGCATCGAGGCCGTGCTGGCCGGCCTGCGCGCGGCAGCGCCAAACGACGATCAACTGCTCGACGCAGCCGGCCGCGTCTTCGACGGCCTCTACAAAAACTACCAGCAGGAGGGCAATGATGCCTGACGCCGCCATCCCCACCACGCCGCCACCGGCGCCGACGCTCGGCGAAGCCTTCAAGTACTGGCTCAAGCTCGGCTTCATCAGCTTCGGCGGCCCCGCCGGGCAGATTTCGATGATGCACCAGGAACTGGTCGAGCGCCGCCGCTGGATCTCCGAGCACCGCTACCTGCACGCGCTCAACTACTGCATGCTGCTGCCGGGGCCGGAGGCGATCCAGCTCGCCATCTACATCAGCTGGCTGATGCACGGCGTCAAGGGTGCGCTGACCGCCGGCATCCTGTTCTTCCTGCCGGCCTTCGTGCTGCTTTCTGCGCTGGCGGGCATCTACCTGGCCTGGGGCGACGTGCCGCAGGTAGCCGGAATCTTCTACGGCATCAAGCCGGCGGTGGTCGCCGTGGTGCTGTTCGCCGCGTGGCGCATCGGCTCGCGGGCGATCAAGAACGAACTGCTGTTCGGCATCGCCGCGCTGGCCTTCGTCGGCATCTTCTTCTTCAAGATCGACTTCCCCTGGATCGTGCTGGCGGCGGCCATCCTCGGCGCCATCGGAGGCAAGCTGATGCCGGCCAAGTTCAAGGCCGGCGGCGGCCACGGTGCCAGCCACAAGCAGTACGGCCCGGCACTGATCGACGACGACACGCCGCCGCCGCCGCATGCCAGGTTTTCCTGGGTCAGGCTGGCGCTGACCACGCTGGTCTTCCTCGCCATCGGCGGCGCCGCGCTGTTGGCGCTGACGGGCAGCGGCACGCTGTTCGACATGGGCGAGTTCTTCACCAAGGCGGCCTTCCTCACCATCGGCGGCGCCTACGCCGTGCTGCCCTATGTCTATCAGGGCGCGGTCGAGCACTTCGGCTGGCTCAGCGGCCCGCAGATGATGGACGGCCTGGCGCTGGGCGAAACCACGCCGGGACCACTGATCATGATCGTCACCTGGGTCGGCTATGTCGGCGGCGTGACCAAGGCGATATTCGCCAACCCCGTCGGAGCGGGCCTCGCCGGCGCGACGGTGGCAACCTTCTTCACCTTCCTGCCCAGTTTCTGGTTCATCATCGCCGGTGGCCCGCTGGTCGAGGCCACGCGCGGCGAATTGAAGTTCACCGCCCCGCTCACCGCGATCACGGCCGCCGTGGTCGGCGTGATCATCAACCTCGCCACCTTCTTCGCCTGGCATACCTTCTGGCCCAGGGCCACCGAAGCGGCGCCCTTCACCGGGCCATTCGACTGGCTGCCGGTGGTCATCGCCATCGCCTCCTTCGTTGCGCTGTGGAAGTACAAGGCCGACATCATGCGGGTCATCGGCGTCTGCGCCCTGTTCGGGCTCGGCCACTCCTTCCTCGCATAGCAGGAACGGCACGCCCGGGACAGCCGCTTCGCAACAGCGCATACTGCGCCCCTGCCGCAACGGCAAAAAAACGAGGGACGCAGGATGAGGCAACATCTGGACGAACTGCTGGCTCGCATCCAGGCCATGCAGGACGAGGTGGAAGAGGTCTACCGCCAGGCGCGCCTCGACCTCGAACAGCAGCGGCTGCGGCTGGCCGGCGAGTTCCTGCGGCAGCAGAAGCGCTACAAGGAAGGGCTGCTGCGCTTCGTGCTGCGCGCGCGCCCGCTGGTGCTGCTGACCGCACCGGTCATCTATCTCGGCTGGATCCCCTTCCTGCTGATGGACCTGTTCGTCACGCTCTACCAGTTCGTCTGCTTCCCGGTCTATGGCATCCCCCGGGTGCGCCGCGCCGACTACCTGGTGTTCGACCGCGAAGACCTGCCGTACCTGAACCTCATCGAGAAGTTCAACTGCTTCTATTGCTCCTACGGCAACGGCGTCGCCGCCTACGCCCGCGAAGTCGCGGCGCGCACCGAGCAGTACTGGTGCCCGATCAAGCACGCGCGCCGGCTGCTGGCCGCGCACGAGCACTACCCGAAGTTCTTCGACCACGGCGACGCCGAGAGTTACCGCCGTGACCTGGAGCAGCTGCGGCGCGATTTCGGCGAAGCGCCGCCGCGCGACCCGCGAAGCTAAGTTTCGACGCGATTGCGGCCGCGCTGCTTGGCGCGATAGAGCGCCGCATCGGCCTCGGCGATCAGCGCCTGGATGTCGGCCGCCTGCCCGGCCTTGCCCTGCGCCACGGCCACGCCCAGGCTCACCGTGTAGGGCGGCAGCGCCGGCTCGCGGTGATCCGCGATGTCCTGGCGAATCCGTTCCGCCACCTGCAGCGCCTCGTCCAGGGCGGTATCGGGCAGCAGCAGCACGAACTCCTCGCCGCCGAATCGGGCCAGGATGTCCGGCAGGCGCAGCGTGCGGGCCGAGCGCGTGGCGTAGTCCTTGATGACGAGGTCGCCGACATGATGGCCGCGACTGTCGTTGATCTTCTTGAAGAAATCGATGTCCGAGGTGATCACCGCCAGCGGCCGCCCGGAACGCAGGCTGCGGGCCCACTCGGTTTCGGCGCGGGCGAAGAAGGCGCGGCGGTTGAACAGGCCGGTCATCGGGTCGCGCGTCGCCATGAACTCCAGCTCGACGCGCAGGCGGTCGTTGGCCAGCAGGATGAAGCCGATCGACAGGCCAAGCACCCCGAGCGAGAACATGCCGAGATAGACCTGCTGGATCAGGCTGTAGTCGAAGATTTCGTCGGCATCGACGACCGTCGCCGACAGCGTCGTCAGCCGCCAGATGGCGATGGCCGCACCGAGCAGGAAGACCACGCTGAGGAAGCGGCTGCCGAAACCCTTTGGCTCCGCCTGCCAGGCCAGCACGGCGCCGAACGAAAAGAAGCCGATGTGCGCCAGCGCCATCAGGAAGATCCGCCCCTGGTAGCTGTGGCTGCCGTAGGTCAGCCAGGTGATGACGATCAGCACCGCCCCGATCGCGTCGAGCGTCGGCCGCCAGTGCGGCTCGCGGCCGTTGAAACGCAACAGGCCGATCACCAGCAGGAACTGCCCGAGCAGCAGCAGTCCGCTCGCCAGGATGATGGCGACGGCGTCGGGCAACACGGCGCGCATCGAGGCCAGCCCCGAGGCGCAGGCGATCAGGAACACCGCCCTGGCCCAGTCGCGCAGGCCGAGGATGTCGTCGGGAAAGCTGCGCGCCTGCACCCACAACACCAGCGCGCACAGCAGGCCGAGCAGGTTGGCGACGACGAGGAAGGTACGGGGGTTGATCAGTTCCATGGATGCGGCGGCTGGCCATTCCTGGCGGCGGTCATGTACATGGTCGGGCCGGAACGGCTAGAGCGCGGTTGCCGGCGCGGCGCCGGGCTGCAGCTTTTGCGCCGAGGTCATGAAGGCGCCGCCGAGGCCGTCGGCCATGAACCTGACCGTGACGTCCGCCGTCTTGCCGCAACCGCGGTAGGTCCAGCGTTCTTCCCACTCGCCGGCAAGCAGGTAGGCACGCTCGTTGCCGGCGACCTTGCTCGGCAGATACGCCGCACCGCTGACCGGTTTGGAGATCGCGACGGCGACGAGCTCCGCCAGCGGCGCCCGCTCGGCACTCTTCGGATCGCGAATGCCGCAGGTCTGGACCGTGCCCGCCACCATCTGCGTGACTTGCGAATCGAGGAACAGCTGCGGACTGGTGTAGCTCGTGCCCAGGCGCTCGATGTGGCGGGCGACCTGTTCGTAGTTCTTCAATGCCTGATTGGTGTGGCCGGGAAGCTTGGCCAGCGCCGCCAGCATGCGCTCGCGATTGCCGTCACCCACCGTGCCGCCGAGCGTCAGGGCGAGCGACATCACCGCCAGCGGATAGCCCTTGGCCGCCGCCCAATACAGCGCGTCCCGGGCCTCCACGTCACTGCCGCGCTCGCCCACCGGCCGTGCCGCCAATTGCCGGTATTTCGCATGGTCCGGCTTGCCGGCCGCATCGAGGTAGCCGAGCGGCCCCGCGGTCAGCAGGACATGCAGGAAGAAGGTGGCCTCCGGATCGCCCGCCTGGGCGCCGCGGCGTGCCAGGGCCAGTGCCTTGGCCAGGTCCTTCGCCACGCCATCGCCGCGGGCGTAGAGCTGCGCCAGCTTCGAGAAGGCGCCGACCACCCCGCCCTGCACCGCCTTTTCATACAGGGCCGCCGCCTCGCCCGAATTCGCGGCGACGCCCTGGCCGTTCTGGATCATCACCCCCAGCAGGAAGCTGCCGCGAGCGTCGCCGGCCGCGGCAGCCGCGCGGGATTCATCGATGGCGGTGGCGTAGTCCCTAACCTGGTAGGCCGTCAGCGCCTCGGCAAAGCCGGCCAGCGCGGCCAGCGGAAAAAGCAGCAAAGCCATGAAACCGGTCACCGACCGGGCACGAATCGCGAACATGTGAAGGCACACTCCGGGCAGAAGTTGGGCGCCGCCGGCGCCGGACAAGCCGCCGATGCTACGACAAGATCGGGGCGGCGGCACGGCGATCATTTCGCCTCGGCGGCCTTGCGCTCCTGATTCAGCAGCAGCAGGCGCCGCAGGATTTCCTCGTCCGGCATTTCCGCCGTGTAATCCGCCCAGCCATAGGCCGCGGCCACTGCCGCGTCGAGCGCCTGGTGCGCATTGGCCAGCCACGCCGGGCGGGTGTTGTAGAGCTTGGTCAGGGTGCGCTTCTTCAGCTCGGCCTCATGGCCGGGCCTGGCGACGATGCGGTCGGGGTAGCCGGGCACGACCTCGGCGATGCGCTCGGTCCATTCCGGCGGGTTGAGCCAGTTGTCGCGCAGTTCGTTCAGGCGCCGCGCGGCGGCGGCGATGTTGGCGGCGGGAATCTGCGCCGCCATGCACGGCGGCGCCGGCTGGCCGGCCACAGTTGCCGTGTCGCGCGGCGTCAGGCCGGCCGGAAAGGGGAAGGTCTCGAAGGTGGTGGTCGGGGTGTAGCGCGGGCGATCTTCGAGCGAGGTGCCGAGCCGCAGCGACCAGAGCTCGTGGAAGCGCGAATGCAGGACGCCGAAGGTGGCGTCGTCGGCGCGGGCGACGACGTCCAGCAGATTCATGGCGAGCGTGGGCGAGGATCGCCACGCAAAAATGCGGTGCTTGGCAACCACAGGCGTGACGATGTAGCGCGGTAGTACCTCGATGGCCTTGCGTAATTCAAGACGCGGACGCTCGTAGAGCCACCACTGAGTACGGGTTTTCGCGTTGCGATCCTGCGCACGTGCCGGTTGCACATTGCTCCGCGCATGCTCGAACGGCGCTTCGTAAAGGGCAGCCTCGCTTTCCGTCAGGCCGGTGAAGTCGATGACCCAAGTATCAGAGTCGCTGCGCACCACGTCGGTGGCGTTGATCCACGGGCGCAGCACATTGGCGTTTGGTCGACCGTTTGGGTTGCCGCCTAACGCCAGCCAAGCGCGGGCGGTTTCACCGGGAACATCGAACGGCCCATACTTCTTGATGCCCTCGAAACATACGCCCGCATTCTCGACGAGCCTTTGCGCTGTCGTCAGGTTGGAGTTTTCGCTAGCCGTCAGGTCGGAATGAATGACTTGCGTTTCTTTTCCATCCAGCCTTGAGGCTTCACCTTTGCCAAACGCCACCAGCGACACCCGCACCGCTGCACCTTCGTTGATCCATGCCTCGTCGCTCCACGCCTCGAAGATGCGGCCGCTGGCGGCAATGCGATCCAGAACCTTGCGGTTGGCGCCGCCGCGAATCGAGTTGGTGGCGACCAGGCCGGCCGCCGTGCATTTGTCAGCTTCGATCTGCGCCCGCGCCTTCTCGAACCAGTAGGTGACGAAATCCGCACCGCCCGGTACGCGACCGGCGTAGCACTTGCGCAGGGTGTCGGTGTAGTCGTCGCCGAGTTCGCCGCGCATCTTCTTGTCGCCGAGGAAGGGCGGATTGCCGACGATGGCGTCGCAGGCGGGCCATTCGGCCTCGACCGCCGTGCCGCCAGCGCCAGCGCTCTGCGTCCCTGCGGGAACTTTTTCTATCAGCGCGTCGCGGCATTCGATGGTGTCGAGCGGCTTGAGGATGGGCTGCGTGGCGTAGGGATAGCCGTTCCGCAGCATCCACTGGATTTCGCCGATCCAGACGGTGACGCGGGCAAGCTCGGCGGCGTAGGGGTCGAGCTCGATGCCCAGCACGTTGGCGGGCGAGACTTCGATGTTGATATGCCGTTCCAGACCCAGCGCCTCGGCCTCCGTGTTGGCCCGGCGTTCGAGGTCTTTCAGCGCCTTGAGGGCGAGGTAGAGGAAGTTGCCGCTGCCGCAGGCGGCGTCGAGCACGCGGTAGTTGCGCAGGCGTTCGAGGTGGTGCTGAAAGATGGCGGCGGCATCGTTATAGGCCTTGTCCTTCTTCTTCTTCGACTTCCGGAGCGCGGCGACGATGCGCTCCTTCGCGGCCCGCCATTCGACGCTCAAGGGCCGCACGACGACCGGCTCGACCAGCCGCATGATGGTCGCCGGGTCGGTGTAGTGCGCGCCGAGCTGCGAGCGCTTGGCCGGGTTGAGCCCGCGCTCGAACAGGGTGCCGAAGATCGAGGGGTCGATGTTGCGCCAGTCCATGTCGGCGGCACGCTGCAGGGCGGCGACGTCCGAGGCTTCGAGCGGCGGCACGGCAACGACCGCGAACAGGCCGCCGTTGAACCAGGCGATGGTCTCGTCGCCGTAGTCGCCACCGTCGCGCATGGCGGCGAACAGCGCAGTCAGCCGGTTGGCGGCACGCGTCGGGTCGCTCGCCGCCTTGGTCAGCAGCCCGGTGAAGACCCCGCGCGGCAGCAGGCCTTCATCCTCGGCGAACATGCAGAACAGGCACTGGATGAGGAAGTGGGCGACGGCATGGCTTTCCTGCCCGCGGCCGCGCAGCGTCTCGGCCAGCGCGCCGAACTGGCCGGCGGCTTCCTCGGTGATGGCGGCAAGCGACTTGACCGGGCGCAGCTTCTCGGGCTCGGTGAAGACCCAGCGCAGGGTCTGCAGGTTTTCGGGCGCGCCGATGTCGGCGATGGCGATGCGGCGCGGCTCGTCGGGATAACCGGTGAAGGCGGTGTGGATCTCGATGCGTTCGCGGTCGGAGACGACGAGCAGCGGGGGATTTTCAAGCTCCAGCGCGTAGTCGGTGAGCTGCTTCAGCGCGGCGCGCAGGTCGCGCCCCGGCCGCTTGTTTTCCCAGCCGAAATGGCCGCGCTTCCAGACGTCGGCCCAGCCGCGATTGCCTTCGGGGCCGCTGGCCTTGGCGGCGCCGCGCTCGAAGCAGTAGTTGTCGGGATCGCGCGGCTTGTCAACGCCGAGCAGCTCGCACAGGTCGTCGAAGTGGCCCTGCGCACCGGCGCGCTCGGTGAGCGGGTTGTCGCGCCAGAGGGCGATGAACTTCTCGGGTGTCATGGGAGCATTGTCGCCCAAAACACTCATGGCATCCCTGCCACAAACTTGTCGCTTGACGATATTATCGCGTTGCGATACGCTTTGCTTCATGATTGCCTCGTTCCACGACGACGCCACCGAAAGCATCTGGAACGGCCTGTTCACCCGGAAACTGCCAAATCAGATCCAGGCCGTGGCGCGGCGCAAGTTGCGGATGATTGCCAACGCGCGTCGGCTCGACGATCTGCGGGTGCCGCCGAACAACCGGCTGGAGTTGCTTTCCGGCGACCGCGCCGGCCAGCACAGCATCCGCATCAACGATCAGTGGCGTGTGTGCTTCGTCTGGAACGAGGGCAATGCCGAACACGTCGAGATTTGCGACTATCACTGACAGGAGGCCATATGAAACGGCTACCCAACATCCATCCCGGCGAAGTGCTGAAGGAAGAGTTCCTCGATCCACTGGGCATCAGCCAGTACCGTCTGGCCAAGACCATCGGCGTGCAGCCGATCCGCATCGGCGAAATCTGTGCCGGACGGCGCGCGATCACGGCGGACACCGCCTTGCGCCTGGCGCGTGCGCTGGGCACCACGCCCGGCTTCTGGCTCGGCCTGCAGGCGGATTACGACACGGAAGAGGCCATGGCCAAGGCCGGCGCGGCGCTGGAGGCCATCGAGCGGCTGGCCGCCTGAAAAGTCGGCGCTGGCGGGACGGCGACCTCTGGCGAGTTGATATTGCTGGTACTGAAGATCGCCACGAGAGGAGATGCGTACAAATGAGTGCACAGATCATTGAGCAAGACGGGAAGCCGGCCTTTGCCGTCGTACCGATGACCGAGTGGATGGCCCTGCTGGCCAGGCTCGAAGAACTGCAGGACGTCGCCGACGTGAAGGATGCCCGGGCACGCAACGAGGAAACGTTCCCGCTGGAATTCGTCGAGCGCCGACTGGCCGGCGAGGCGCCGCTCAGAGTCTGGCGCGAATATCGCGGCCTGACGCTGCAGGCGCTTGCGGATGCGTGCGGCGTGACGCAGCAGATGCTGTCGATGATCGAGCACGGCAAGGCGAAGCCGTCCGCCGACCTGCTGGCAAAGCTGGCCGCCGCGCTCGGCTGCGACATGGACGATCTTCACGCCGGCGCCGGCTGATGGTTCCGCGCGACGACGCCCGCAGCGGCGACGCGGCCTATCTCACCGGCGCGCTGCAGGATGCGCGCCGCCGCACGCTGGCCTTGCAGGACGCCTACGTCGCCGCGCTGGGCGAGGACTTGCGCGTGCCCTGTTCGCCGCGGCTCAACCCGCCGCTGTGGGAAGCCGGCCACGTCGCATGGTTCCAGGACTTCTGGATCGCCCGCAACCGCCAGCGCGAGCGCGGCCTGGCCTGCGACCCCGACCACGCGCGGCCCGACGGCCGCCTGCCCGGCGCCGACGCGCTCTACGATTCGAGCCATGTCGCCCACGCCTCGCGCTGGCACATACCCCTGCCTGCGCTCGCGGCGACGCGGGCCTATCTCGACGCCAGCCTGGCCGAGACGCTGCAACTGCTGGCGCACGCACCGACGACGGACGCCGGGCTTTACTTCTTCCGCCTCTCGCTCTTCCACGAGGACATGCACGCCGAAGCCGCCACCTACATGGCGCAGGCGCTCGACATCGCCCTGCCCGCGCCGCTGCGCCCCGCCGAGCGCGCGCTGCCGCCGCCGCTGCAAATCGCCATCCCGGCGACGACCTGGCGCCTCGGCCACGCCGGACCGGGCTTCGCCTTCGACAACGAGCTGCCGGCCCATGACATCGAACTGGCGCCTTTCGCCATCGACAGCGTAGCCGTCAGCTGGCGCCGTTTCCTGCCGGCGGTCGAGGCGGGCGCGGTGGCGATGCCGCGTACCCTGCGGCGTGAGGGCGGCGCGTGGCAGGCACGGCGCCACGGCACGTGGCAGCCGCTGGACCTCGATGCCGCCGCGGTCCACGTGAGCGGCGACGCGGCCGACGCCTGGTGCCGCTGGGCCGGGCGGCGGCTGCCGAGCGAGGCCGAGTGGGAATGCGCGGCCCTGTCGGCGCCGGATTTCGCCTGGGGCGACGTCTGGGAATGGACGGCCAGCCGCTTCGTGTCCTTCGCCGGCTTTGTCGCCCACCCCTACCGCGACTACTCGCGCTTCGGCTTCGAGACGGACCACCGCGTGCTCAAGGGCGCCAGCCGCGCCACCGCGCCGCGCATGGCGCATCCGCAATACCGCAACTTCTTCGCGCCGGAGCGCGACGACATCCACGCCGGCTTCCGCAGCTGCGCGGCGTAAAAAGTCGGCTCTGGCGACACGGCGCCCCGGCCTCAGGCGCGGGCGAGGAACACCGCGAACCAGTCGTTATCGTCGGTCCAGTGATGCAGGTCGCCAAAGCCCGCGCTGTCCAGCAGCGCGGCGAAATCGGCGAGGCGCCACTTGTACGAATTCTCGGTGTGGATGCGCGCGCCGGCGGCGAAGCGGCGTGCGCCACCGGGCCAGCGCACGGCGACGTCGCGCACGGCTTCGAGGTGCATCTCGATGCGCGATTCGGCGTCATTGAAGAAGGCGACGTGGCGCCAGTCGGTTAGTGAAAAGTCGGCGCTGGCGACACGCCGCACATGCCGCAGCAGGTTGCGGTTGAACGCCGCCGTGACGCCGAGCGGGTCGTCGTAGGCGGCTTCCAGCACATCCACGGGCTTGACCAGGTCGACGCCGATCAGCAGCGCCCCGCCCTGCGCCGCCGCCCGCGCCTGGCGCAGGAAGGCGAGCGCGTCGGCAGGCGCGAAGTTGCCGATGCTGGAGCCGGGATAGAACAGCAGCCGCGGCCCCTCGCCCACTGCGGCGGGCAGGTCCAGGCGGGACGAGAAATCGAGGCCGACGCCGAGCAGGTCCAGCCGCGGATGCTGGTGGCGCAGGACGTCGAGCGACTCGCGCAGGTAGTCGACGGAAATGTCGACCGCGACGTAGCGGCGCACGCCGAAGGCGGCGAACAGCCGCGCCGCCTTCTCGCAGTTGCCGGCGCCCAGGTCCACCAGCGCCGCGAAGGCCGGCAGCAGCCGCGCCATCGCCTCCGCATGGCGGGCGAAGATCGCCGCCTCGGTGCGCGTCGGGTAGTACTCGGGCAGCTCGGTGATGGCGGCGAACAGGCGCGCGCCGAGCGCGTCGTAGAAATACTTGGGCGGGATCGCGGCGGGGTCGGCCTGCAGGCCGCGCAGCAGCTCGTCGCGACTGGCGGATGGGTCGGCACGATCGACCTGGATCAGGCGCGGCTGCATCGCGGGTCAGACCCGGACGTTCTTGAACTGCCAGGGGTCGCTGGCGTCGACGTCTTCGGGAAACAGTTCGCCGCGGCCTTCCAGCGGCGTCCACTCGCTGAACACGCCGGCCATTTCGCCGAGGTAGGGCCCGGCCACGGCCATCACTTCGCGCCAGTCCATGTCGTCGGGATCGACGATGCCGGCCTGCGGGTGGCGCAGCGCCCACACCACGCCGCCGAGCACGCCGGCCGCGGTCTGCAGGCTGGTGGCGTTGTTGAGCGGGCACAGTTCGCGCGCCTGGCCGATGCTCAGGCGCGAGCCGTACCAGTAGGCATTTTTGGCATGGCCGGCAAGCAGCACGCCGAGTTCGTCCATGCCCGAGTGGATGTCGGCGGCGCGCAGTTCGCGGCGACGCTGCTGCAAATGCCAGTTTTTGCCGGCCAGCTCGTGCAGCGACAGCACCGCGTCGTCGCAGGGGTGGTAGGCGTAATGCACGGTCGGGCGGTAGGTGGCCACCTCGCCGTCGCGCACCGTCAGGAAATCGGCGATGGAAACCGATTCGCCATGGGTGATGAGGAAGCCGTGATACGGGCCTTCGAGCGGCGTCCAGCTGCGCACGCGGGTGGCGACGCCGGGGCGTTGCAGATAGACCGCGGCATCGCAGCCATAGCCGTGGCGGCGCGCATCGGGCGGCCAGTGGCGCTCGTGGCTGCCCCAGCCGAGTTCGGCGGGCTGGCAGCCTTCGCCGGCGAAGCCCTCGATCGACCAGGTGTTCACAAATTCGCCCGGGCGCTTCGCCAGCGCCGATACCTGGGTGTCGCGCTCGGCGATGTGGATGGCCTTGACGCCGAGGCGCTGCGCCAGCGCGGCCCAGCCGGCGCGGTTCGTCGGCTCGCCGTCGGCATCGCCGGTCGCGGCGGCAATGTCGAGCAAGGCCTTCTTGACGAAATGCGACACCAGGCCCGGATTGACGCCGTGGGTCAGCACCGCCGTCGGGCCGCCGCTGCCCGCTCGCCGCAGCGCCAGCGCCGATTCCCGCAAACCGTAGTTGGAACGCTGCGACGGCGTCAGCGCGGCATCGTAATAGCCGCCGGCCCAGGGCTCGATGCAGGCGTCGAGGTAGGCGACGTCGTGCGCCTGGCACCAGGCGATGAGATCGACGCTGCCGACGTTGATCGACAGGTTGAGGAGGAAGTCTCCCGCGCCCAGTTCCTCGTCGAGAATCCTGCGGTAGTTGTCGGGGGTCATCGCCTCGACGCGCATCGCGATGCCGTGGGCGTCGGCGATCTCGCGGTGGCCATCGTGCTCGGTGACGATGCGGATCCGGGCCGGATCGATGTCGATGTGCCGCAGCAGCAGCGGCAGCACACCGCGCCCGATACAGCCAAAGCCGACCATGAGGAGCCGGCCGGAAAATTGCGCGAGAGTATTTTTTTGCATCGATCCGTGGTTTGCCTTGTCAGTCCCGATTCTAACGGCACCCACCGCCGCGCTAGAATCGGAGGCAACCCAAGGGATTTTCCATGCACGTCACGCTCGTCCACATCCGCGTCAAGCCCGAAGCCGTTGCCGCCTTCATCGCGGCGACGCAGCTGAACCACGCGGCCTCGGTCAAGGAGCCCGGCAACCGCCGCTTCGACATCCTGCGCTCGCCCGACGATCCGTCGCGCTTTGTTTTCTACGAGGCCTACGCCACGGCAGAGGCCGCCGCCGCCCACAAGCAGACGGCCCACTACGCCATCTGGCGCGATGCCGTGGCCGACATGATGGCCGAACCGCGCCGCGGCGAGCCCATGGCCGGCCTCTTCCCCGCCGCCTGATGCGCTGATGCCCACCACCGCCACCGTCACCCTGAAGCAGCCGCTGTTGCGCGGCGAGCGCCGCCCGCGCGTGGCGCTGGTCGGCCGCGCCCGCACCGGCAAGAGCACGATCTTCCGCGCCGCGTCTGCCGTCGACGTCCGCCAGGAACGGCTGGCCGGGCTGGGCGTCGGCGAGTCGACCTACGAAGAATGCGTGGTCGAGCTCGGCCTCGAACAGATCTCGCTGGTCGCGCTGCCGCCGCTGGATTCGCTGCACCGCCTCTCGGAAGGCGACCGCGCGGTACTCAAGTATCTGCTGTGGGGCGACCGCTGGCCGAGCATCGCCCGCCACGAGCCGGAGCAGCCGCAGGCGGCCTTCGATGCGCCCGACGTGCTGATCCAGGTGATCGACGCCACGGCCTTGGAGCGCGACCTCGAACTGACGCTGGCGCTGACGCTGCTCGGACGGCCGCTGGTGGTGGCGCTCAACCGCATGGACGAGGCGCGCGACAAGGGCCTGTTCATCAACGTCCGGGCACTGGCCGACCGGCTCGGCGTGCCGGTGGTGCCGACGGTGGCGCACATGGGCAAGGGCGTGGCCCAGCTCTTCGCCGCCGCGCTGGAGGCGGCGCGCGACGAGGTCTGCCCGCTGCCGCAGCCGGAAAGCCCGCACATCGCCGCGGCGCTGAAGAAGCTCGAGGCCGTCGCCGCCGAGCATCGCGTCTGCGAGGCCTTCCGCGTGCCGCGCGAACTGCTGGTGACGCAACTGGCCGAGAACGACGACTGGTTTTTGCGCGAGATGCAGGCGCACTTCCCCGACCTCGCGCCCAAGGTGCTGGCGGCGCGCGCAGCAGCAGCAGCGTTGCTGCCGCGCACCCTCTCCGACGAATTGCACGCCGACCGCCACCACCGCGCGGCGCTGCTGTTCGAGGCCGTCACCAGCCTCTCGGGGCCGACCGAGGCCGGCTGGAAGGGCTGGCTCGATGCGCTGTTCCTGCATCCGCGCTGGGGCCTCGTCGGCAGCCTGGCGATTTTCGCCGCGGTGCTGTTCATCGTTTTCGAACTGGCGGCGCTACTCGACGCCCACACCTCGGCCCGGTTGGCCGCCTGGGTGCAGACCTGGGAGCCGACATCCGCCGTCGGCGTGGTCGGCCGCGCGGTGGCGGACGGCCTGGTCGGGCTGGTCGGCATCGTCGTGCCCTACATGATTCCGCTGGTGATCCTGCTGGTGGCGCTGGAACAATCCGGCATCATGCATCGCGTCGCCTTCGTGGTGGATCGCGGCTTCCACCGCATCGGCCTGCATGGCGCCGCAGCCCTGCCCTTCCTCATCGGGCTTGGCTGCAACGTGCCGGCGATTTCGGCGGCCAACAACGCCGCCAGCGGCCGCGACCGCATACTGGCTTCGCTGCTCATTACCTTCGTGCCCTGCTCGGCGCGCTCGGCCATCATCCTCGCGCTCGGCGGCAAGTATCTCGGGGGCTTCGCGGTGCTGGCGCTGTTCCTGTTGACGCCGCTGGTCATCGCCGTGCTGGGGCGACTGCTGGCAAAGCGCTATTCCGACACGGCGCCGGGCATGATCCTCGACATCCCCGCCTATTCCTGGCCGCGCCTGCGCCCGCTGCTGCGCGACGCCTGGGACCGCACCGAGGACATCGTCACCATCGTCACGCCGCTGCTGATCGCCGGCAGCGTGGTGCTGGCGCTGCTGGCGCACTTCGGCGCCGACGCCGTGATCAACACGCTGCTGACGCCGATCACCGGCTGGTGGCTGGGGCTGCCGATCGTGCTGGGCGTGCCCATCCTTTTCGGCGTGCTGCGCAAGGAGCTCTCGCTGCTGATGGTGGCGCAGGCGCTCGGCACCGCAGACGTCGGCAGCGTGCTAGACACCACCCAGATTTTCACCTTTCTCGTCTTCCTCACCTTCTATGTCCCCTGCGTCTCCACCTTCGCCGTGATGCTCAAGGTGCTTGGCCGCCGCGAGGCTTTCTTCTCGGTGGCGCTGTCGGTGGGCGTGGCCCTGCTGCTGGCCGCGGCGGCACGCCTGCTGCTGGCCGGCGCCTCGCTGGTTGCCTGACATGGCGAACCACGCCATCGCACCCTTTTCAATCGCCCGGGTGCCGCGCGTCGAATTCGGCGCCGGCGCCATCGCCCGCCTGCCAGAGGTTGCCGAGCGTTACGGCCGCAAGGCCCTGCTGGTCACCGGCCAGCGCGCCTTCGTCGAGTCGCCCGCGGGCGAACGGCTGTTCGCCGCGCTCGAGGCGCGCGACTTCATCTTGCGGCATGTCCGGGTAAATGGCGAGCCGTCGCCGCAATTCGTCGACGAGCAGGTCGCCGCCTTGCGTGGCGAGGGGCAGAGCTTCGACGTGGTGATCGGCATCGGCGGCGGCTCGGCACTCGATGCCGCCAAGGCCATCGCCGGCCTGCTCAAGCCCGGCAACTCGGTGATGGACCACCTCGAAGGCGTCGGCCCCGAGCTGCCCTACCGCGGCCCCGCCACGCCCTTCATCGCGGTGCCGACCACAGCCGGCACCGGATCGGAGGCGACCAGGAACGCCGTACTCTCGGTCCAGGGGCCGGACGGCTTCAAGAAATCCTTCCGCGACGACGCGCTGGTGGCCGAGTGGGCCGTGGTCGATCCCGACCTGCTGGCGACCTGCCCGCCCGAGCTGATCGCCGCCGACGGCATGGACGCATTCACCCAGCTGCTCGAATCCTTCGTCTCGACCCGCGCCAACCCCGTCACCGATGCGCTGGCGCGCTCCGGCATCATGGCCGTGAAGGACTCGCTGCTGGCGCTGCACCGCGAGCAGTCGGCCGCCGCCCGCGAGCGGATGGCCTACGCCTCACTCATGTCGGGCATCTGCCTGGCGCAGACCGGCCTCGGTTCGGTGCATGGCCTGGCGGCGCCGCTCGGCGCCTTTTTCCCGATTCCGCACGGCGTGGTCTGCGGCACGCTGGCGGCCACCGCCACGGCCGTGAATATCGCCGCGATGGCGGCGCGCGAACCCGACAACCCGGCCCTGCCGAAATACGCCGAGATCGGCCGCCGCTTCGCCATGCAGAAGGGCTTGAACGGCACCGAGGCACGCGACTACCTGGTGGCGACGCTGCAGCAGTGGCAAGATCAATTGCGGTTGCCGCGGCTGTCGGCTTACCGTGTCGCCAGCGCCGACTTTTCGCGCATCGTCGCCAACAGTCGCGGCAGCAGCATGAAAACCAACCCGGTCGTACTCACGGATGCCGAGATCGCCGGCATTCTCGCCGCCCGGCTTTGACGCCCGCAAGCTCCCGCCCGCCTGCTTCCACGGTGGCATGAGGTGATAAAGTAGCTCCGATGGATCCTCAATTGCCCATTCCCCACGCCGCGATACGCGCTTTCTGCCGCGCTCATTCCGTTCGGGAGCTCGCGCTGTTTGGTTCCGTGGTTCGCGAGGATTTCGGCGCCGACAGCGATGTCGACGTGCTGATCGATCTTGCCCCCGACGCACGCGTCGGACTCGTGGGCCTGCAGAGAATGCGGGACGAATTGTCCGGCATCTTCGGCCGTCCGGTCGACCTGCTGACCCGCAACAGTCTGAATCGGCATATCAAGGGCGAAATCCTGCGTCAGGCCCAAGTCATCCATGCGGAATGACCGACTGTTTCTGGCGGATATTGTCGATTCGATCGAAGCGATAGAGCGCTTCACGACGGGCATCGACGAAACGTGTTTCGTTGCGGACGAGTTGATCCAGAGTGCGGTGCTGCAGAAGCTCTCGGTCATCGGCGAGGCGGCTGGTCGGCTCACCGACGAAACCCGCACGCATGCTGCTGATGTTCCCTGGAAGGAAATCATCGGCTTTCGCAACATCGCCGTGCATGCGTACTTCTCTGTGGATTGGCGCGCCGTGTTCGTCACCGTTACCGACGACCTGCCAATGCTCAAGCACGCCGTGGCGACGCTTCTCAAAATCTCGCCGACAGTCTGAAGTACCGGGACACGTCGCACGGCAGCAGCATGAAAACCAACCCGGTCGTACTCACCGACCCCGAAATCGCGGGTATTCTCGAGGCCCGACTTTAGGAGGCAGCATGGACATCCACAGCAAACCGATCCAGCAGCGCATCGACTGGGTATTCGAAGTCGCCAACCGCCACGGCGCCGACTACCGCAGCCCCGAGGCCTATCTGGCGCGCGAACGCTACCTCGCCGAGCATCCGACGGCCATCGCGGTGCTCAAGTGCATGGACGGACGCATCAACATCCCGGTTGCCACCAACACGCCGGTCGGCCTGCTGATGCCCTTCCGCAACCTCGGCGGCATGTTCGACCTGGGCTGGCCGCACCTTGGCGAGATGCTGGCCCACCATGTGCAGCGCATGGTGAGCAGCGGCCGCCGCGTGCTGTTCCTCATCACCTATCACTATTCCAAGGGCGATCCCAAGCGCGGCTGCGCCGGCTTCAATTACGACACCGAGGCCGCCATCGCCCACACCTACCAGATCCGCCGCCAGGTCGAGCATATCTTCGGCGGCGCGCACGGCACGGTCTATCCGCTGGTCTGCGGCTTCGAGACCGACGAGGACACGCTGGTGATCCACGGCGCCGACGGCCACAAGCTCGACCTGTGCGAAATCCCTACCGCCGACCGCGGCACGCTGGCGCCAAAACTGGCGGCGCTGCTGCCCGACATGCCGGCGCAGATGCGCGCGGACCTGCTGCCCCTGCTGCACGGCAACCTCGACCGCATCGAGCAGGTGCGGGCGCAGAACCGCCGCGGCGAGCGCGCCCTCGACATCGAGCACCGCGAGTGGATGATCTGCCTCGGCCGCGGCTTCGACTTCCTGCACACGCCCAACCTGGCACTGATCATCGGCCCCTACAGCCCCAATCTCGACGTGCCGATCCGCACCGCCGCCAGCATCATCGGCGCCAACATGGCGGCGGGACGCATCCCCAGCGACGGCTTCCTGCTGCTGGCGTCGGTGCCCTACGACGAGATCGGCGTGGACCGCGCCCGGGCCGAACTCAAGAGCCGCTTCCTGTCGAAATTCGCCGCCGACGTGATCGCCGCCGATCACCCGGAGCTCGCCGGCAAGATGGCCATGCGCACCACGCTGCTCGACTGGCGCTCGCGCCGGCTGGAAGCGCTGAGCAGCGAAACCTGATACCTCCAGAAAGTCTGGCACCCCAAGAGTACTTCCTACGGGGCGCGCTGGCGGCTCGGCGCGGCGGCCATTTCCGCCGCCCAAATAAAAAGGGGCACCGCTTTCGCGGCGCCCCTTTTTCACTACTGATGCCTGTGTCTTACTTGGCGAAAGTCGCCTCGATCTCGACTCGGCGATCCGCAGCCAGGCAAGCGATCACTTTCGCGCTCTTCTTGCCTTCGCATTGATTGGCCGAAGTCTTCGGCATGCTGCTGCCCTTGCCTTCGGTCATGATCCTGGCGCCGTCCACGCCCTTGCCGGCGAGATAACCCTTGACTGCGTCGGCGCGCTTCTGCGACAGCTTCTGGTTGAACTTGGCGGAGCCGAAGCGATCGGTATGGCCGGTGACGACCATCTTGTCGAGCTTGCGGCCGCCGAGCTTGGCGACGAAAGCATCGAGTTGCTTCTTGCCGTCGGCCTTGAGGGTGGACTTGCCGAAGGCGAACAGGCCGTCAGCCGACAAGGCCATCGAGGCAGAAGCCGGTGCCGCTGCCGCGGGCGCAGCAGCGGCAGGCGCGGCGGCCATGGGCTTGCCGCGGGCCAGGTCGGGATCGCACTCGGCGATGGCCATGGACGGCGTCCACCAGCCGGTGCGCCAGCACAGGCCGAAACCGCTCTTGACCACCGCGCCACGACTGTCGAGGGCGTAGGCTGACTTGTCCTGGGCGCCGGCGGCGCCCATGGCGGTTGCGGTGGCGACGGCGATGATCAGCGACTTGCCGATGGCATTCATTTGCATGGTTGATTGCTCCCTGTTGTGTTGTGATTCTTGATTTATGTCAAGGGATAGTATCACGACACCGGGTGCTACCCCGAGGGAAAAATGCGAATTGACTAACCGAGGCGCGCCAGCCATGCCTCGGCCGCCGGCCGTATCAGGTCGAGCAGCGGGGCCGGGAAGAAACCGAAGAGGATGATCAGCAGCGCGAACGTCAGCGCCAGCCACAACTCGCGCGGGCGCAGATCCTCGGCGGTCAGTACCGCCGGGCGGGTCGCCGGTCCGAGGAAGGCGCGGCGGTAGATGGCGAGGAAATAGACCGCGCTGGCCACCATGCCGACCAGCGCGGCGAGACCTGCGCCGGCATGGTCCTTGAATGTGGACATCAGGATCAGCAGTTCCGCCGGGAAGCCCGAGGTGCCTGGCAGGCCCATGCCGGCGAGGCCATAAAGCAGGAAGAAGCTCGAAAGCCACGGCATGGTGCGGGCAACGCCGCCGAGGCTGGCGATGTCGGTCGAGCCGGTGCGGTGATGGAGGTGGCTCGCCAGCAGGAACAGACCGCCGGCCGCCAGCGTGAAGTTGAGCAGTTGCAGCACGGCGCCCTGCAGGCCCTGCAGGTTGAACGAGGCAATACCGAGCACCACCAGTCCAACGTGGGACAGGCTGGCATAGGCCAGCATGCGTCGCAGGTTGGTCTGCGCCAGGGCGGCGGCGGCGCCGTAGAGGATCGCCAACACGCCCAGGCCGGCCAGCAGCCAGTGCAGTTCCTGCGCGGCGGTCGGCGCCAGCGGCACGGCAAAACGGATCAGGCCGTAGGCGCCGAGTTTCATGCCGGTGAGCAGCGCGGCAACCGCCGCAGGGCCCTCGATGGCAATCAGCGGCAGCCAGGTGTGCAACGGGAATACCGGCACCTTGACGCCGAAGCCGACCAGCAACAGGAGAAACACCAGGTATTGCAGGTCGCTAGGCAGCGGCACGCGCAGCAACGTCGGCAGGTCGAACACCAGCGGGCCGCCGCCGGCCGCCGCGCCAAAGGCCAGCACGAGAAAGCCGAATAGCAGCGGCACGCCACCGGCGAGCATCACCAGCGTGTATTTCATCGCCGCATGGCGACGGTTGGCGCCGACGCCCCACAGGCTGATGAGGAAGTAGAGCGGCACCAGCGTGAACTCCCAGAAGAGGAAGAACAGCACCGAGTCGAGCGCGCAGAACACGCCCAGCGTCGCGGTTTCCAGCAGCATCAGCAGGCTGTAGTAGAGGCGCGGCAGGGTATGCACGCTGTTCCATGAGGCGAGGATGACGCCGATGAACAACAGGATGGCGGCCGGCAGGAACAGCAGCGATATGCCGTCGATGCCGACCATGTAGTGGATGTTGAGGCTGGGAATCCAGGGGTATTTCTCGACCAGCTGGAAACCCGGCTGGGCCGGGTCGAACGCCACAACCGCCGCGATCGCGACGACCAGATCGACCACGGCGGTACCCAGCGCGATGACGCGCGCCGACTCGGGACGCGGCAGCAGCCAGGCCAGCGCCGCGCCCAGCGGCAGGGTCAGGAACATCAGGGAGAGCAGCGGCAAGGAGTCCATCATCCCCCCATGCCGTGGCCGAAGCGGGCGGCAAGCGTCTTGAGCGTCGGCTCGATCAGGTTGAGCCAGGGCTCGAAATAGAAGCCGGCCAGCAGCAGCGTCAGCACGGCGACACCGCCGACGACGTACTCCATCGGCTGGGTGCGCTCCAGTGCCGCGCCGACGTAGCCTTCGGCACGCGACGCCAGAAAGGCGCGCTGGAAGGCGTAGAGGAGGAAACCGGCGGCGGCGACGTTGCCCAGCGCAGCCGCCACCGTGGGCAGGGCACCGAACTTGTCCATGGCGGCCTCGAGCACGAAGTGGACCGCATCGAAGCCCGGTGTTCCCGGCATGCCGACGATGGAAAAGCCGCCGATGAGAAAGCAGCCGGCGATGAACGGCGTGCGTTCGAACAGCCCGCCGAGCTTGGCAAGGTCGGTGGATCGCGTGCGGCGGAAGACGAAGCCGACCATGAACAGCATGACCGTCACCGCCAGGCCGAAATTGACCGACAGCAGCACGGCGCCGATCATTCCCAGCGGATGCAGGGTGAACAGGCCGATGACGATCAGGCCGGTATGGCTGACCACGGCAAAGGCGAGCAGGCGGCGCAGGTTCGTCTGCAGGAAGGCCAGGGCCGCCGCGTAGAAGACGCCGGTGATGGCAAAGGCGATGACGAAGTTCTGCCACACCATCGCGGCTTCGGCCGTCAATGGCAGCAGGAAGCGCACCATGCCGTAGATGCCGACCTTGACGCCGAGCAGCAGCGAGGGAGCGACCGCGATCATGCCGCGATGCGCCACGTGCGGCAGCCAGCCGTGCAGCGGGAACAGCGGCGTGCGCACGGCCAGGCCGTAGAACAGCAGGAAGAATGCCGCCGACTGGAAGCGGCCGGTGGCCGGCAACTGGATCAGGTCGAAGAGGTCGAAGCTCCAGTGGCCGGTCGCGTCGCCATGATGCCAGGCGAGGATGATGGTTCCGGCCGCCAGCAAAATCACCCCGACGCCCTGGAACTGCAGGAAGCGCGTCATCGCCAGGCGGCGGTTTTCCTCGGTCGATGTTGACCAGTGGCCGACCAGGTAACCGGCGATCGCCAGTTCGACCACCGAAGCCAGCAGGAACCACAGCAGGTTCATCGTCACCAGCATCGACAGCAGCGCCGCTTCGGCAAGAAGGATCAGCGCCATCAGCCGGCCGGGTCGCGCCAGCCCCCGCACCAGGCCATAGAGGGTCATCAACGCCGCAATCAAGGTGCCGAGCAGAACGAACAGGGCGGTGATGCCATCGGCTGCGGCGTGGTAACCCAGCCATCCGATGCGCTCGGCCATCTGCAGGGCCGTCGAACTGGCGTCGATATGGCGGTACAGCACGAAGGCGAGCCCGAGTTCGGCAAGTGCCACGGTGCGGCCGAGCGCGACCGCCGCCGTGCGGTCACCCAGCGCATACACCACCGCCCCGCCGATCAGCGGCAGCAGTTGCATCACCGCGAGGATCGGCCACGTCGCCTGCTGGTTCCAGAAAATCTCGGTCATGAGCCCTCCCCCTCCCGACCGTCCACGGCTGGCTTTGCACAGCCAGCCGGCTTCGGCAGCGCGGAGCAATGCTCCGCGAACCCCTGCCTTCGCCCCCTCGCGGGGAGGTGACGAGAGTTCGCCGCTTCGCGGCTCCGGTCGTTGGATTGCGCCGCCCTTGGGGCGGCCCTGCGGGCGTCGCTCATAGAATCACCACGAAGGTCGCGACGATGGCCACGATCAGGTAGCGCGGCCGCTCCAGCAGGGCCTCGAACACCAGCAGGTATTCGCCGATGCGGCGCATGGCGCGGGTGAGCGGCCCGCTGCCCTGTTGCATGACCAGATGCGACTCGAAGCGGTGCAGGCGGTCGGCCGTCCAGACGAGGAAGGCACCGGCCAGGCCGTGGCCGCGAATCACGGCGTCTTCGTCGCGCTCGCCTTCTTCGCCGGTCCGCCGTTGCTGCGGCATGCCGACGAGGTGGGAAAGCACGTTGTCGTCAAAGTCGCGCATGTCGTGCCCCACTGCGATCGCCGGACGGATCAGCGTGCTCTGGGCCAGGTGCTCGATCCAGAACCGCTGCAGCGCCGCCGTGTAGAGCCACTGCCGGCCCGCCAGCCAGGCCGGCGCCGGCTTGGCCTTTTCGTTCACCAGGTGCATATAGGACGGCGCCAGCAGGAACTGGTAGGCGCGCCAGGTGGTGTGCAGCCCCATGTGCCAGGCCGCCAGCTCGAACCAGCCGAGGCCGCAGGCGAGGAACATCAGTCCCACCTGGGTGGTGGTGGCGAATACCAGCGACGACTTGACGTCGGTCTGCGTCAGGCCCGCCAGCCAGCCATACAGCGCGGTAGCGGCGCCGATGATGGCGAGGTAGATCATCACGTCGGGGACGTGCAGCAGCACCGGTTCGAGGCGGATCACCAGATAGACGCCGGCATGTACCATCACCGCGCCGTAGAAAATCGCCGAGGACGGCGTCGGCCCCTCGAGGGCGCGGGCGATCCATGAGGCGAAGGGCAGTTGCGCCGACTTGGCGACGGCGGCAAGGAGAAAGCCGAGCAGGATCAGCCGCGCAGTGACCTTGTCGAAGGCGGTGGCGTTCTCCGCCCAGGCCGCCAGCCCCGACCACTCGACCGTGCCCAGCCACCAGGCGGCGAGGCTGATGCCGAGGATGAAGCCGGCATCGCCGATGCGGTTGGTGATGAAGGCCCACAGCGCATTGCCGGTGGCCACCGGCCGGTCGTAGGCATAGCCGATCAGCAGATAGGAGCTGACGCCGGCGAACTCCCAGCCGACGAAGGTCATCACCGCATTGCCGGAAAGCACGATCAGCAGCATGCCGGCGAGGAACAGGCACATGAAGATGAAGAAGCGGTGGAAGCCGGCCTCGCGATGCAGGTAGTTGCGCGAGAAGCGCAGCGTCACCGCGCCGATCAGCGCGACCAGCGTGGCGAAGGGGAGGCTGAGGCCGTCGAGCAGGAAGGAGACCGGGACGACGAAGCTGCCGCTGGCGAACCAGGTGCCGACGACGAAGTGGCCCGGCGCTCCCTCCAGCAGGGCCAGCGCGTCGAGTCCGAGCAGGCCGGCGAAGGCGAGCCAGGCGGCGCCCTCGGCCAGACGCGCCGTTGGCGGCTCGCGATCATCGCTGTTGCCGCCTGCCGCCCGGCCGCCGAGGATGTAGGTTGCTATGCCGCCTGCCGCCAGCAGCGGCAGCAACGGGATCAGCATGACGAGGATGAACAGGCAGTTCATGCCGCCACCTGCAAGGGTTTCTCGAGCAGCACCGGGGGCAGCGGCTCGCGATTGCCGGCGAACCAGTCGGCCGACTGCTTGACCGTGCTCACGCTGACCGCGGACTGCCACGGCTGCCAGCCCGTTGCCGGATCGAACAGATGGATCGCGCCGCTCACCGGATCCTTGGCGACGACGATTACCCAGCCGTTGCCGACCAGTTCCTGCAGCGGCGGCTGGCGCTGGTAGACGGCGGTGATGATGTCGAGCGTCTGCTCGATCACCACCAGCAGGCGCATCGCCTCGTGGATCTCGATCATCTGTTTGGGCAGGCCGGTGCGCAGGTCGGAGCCGGCGCCTTCCATGACACCGAAATAGCCCGCGACGTTGTGCATGATCTTGCTGCTGCAGCCGAAGGCCTCGTTGTTCACCGTCGAGAAGAAATATTCGAGGTTGATGCCGGCGCCGACCGCGCCGTTGATCAGCAGGTGGCGTTCCAGCACCGAGCCGCTCGGGTCCTGCGTCGGGTCGTAGGAGATGAGGAAGGCACGGCGGTCGAAATAGGCGCCGCGGCTCATGGCGCGACGGCCGAAGAAGGCGCAGGCGTTGGTGACGTGGCCGAGTTCCGGGCGCGGCTGCGAGAAGTCGTTGCGACGGCCCCAGACATGGCGCAAGGCGTCGTCCTGGTCAATGCCGAGCGGCGCCGAATAGAGCCGGCGGCAGCGCTCCTGGGCGTGGGCGCGGGCGGCTGCGGCCAGGTCGCCGTCGACGCGCGAAAAAGTCGGCTGCAGCGACACGGCGAGATCCTCGGTGTCGTACCAGGTGATCAGGTCGTCGGCGGTGTTGTGCTCGGCGCCGAGGAAATGCGTGGTCGCCGGCACGTCGATGCCGCGCTCACGCATCAGCGCGCGCACCTCGGGGCGGTTGGCCATGGCGCAGAAGAGCCGCGCGTTGGGGCCGGAATGGCGGCCGGCGCAGGCGCCGCAGTCGTAGGCGGCCATGTGCGGGTTGTTGTTGCTGTTCGAGCCGTGACCCATGATCACCACCAGCGGCGCGAAGTCGCGGGTGAGGCCTAAGTTGGTGAGGAAGCCGGCGATACGCTCGGCCTGCTCGGCGTCGGTAAAGCCGTGGCGCGGCGCCTCGGGCGTGGCCGGACCGGCATCGGCGGCGGCGTTGTGGTCGAGCCGGGTCGGCACCTGGCCATCGAAGGCTTCGCGCAGCGCACCGTTGAGCCGGCCCAGCACGCCCGGAGCCAGTGCGCGCAGCAGCAAGCCGGCCAGCGCCAGCGGTGCGGCCAGCAGCGTCAGCAGCGGGCCGGTGACGAGGCCACGGCGGGTAATCTGGTGCAACTGATCCTGCCAGCGGCGGCGGCGGGCATGGCGGCGGCGGTGTTCGGTCGCCGCGGCCTCCGCGCCCGGTCGCGCGGTCTCGCGCACGTCGTGCGAGGGCACGATGACCTGCGGCACCACCGGACACAGCGGCGTCGGCTCGCGGTCGTCGAGGCCGTAGTAATTCTGGAACACGGCAAAGTGGGCGGCACCACCCAGCGTCTCCAGTTGCGGGTTGATCTCTTCGAGGTGGCGGCGCATGCCCTCCTCGCGGTCATCCATGCAGAACACCAGTTGAGCCACCGGGCCGTCCGGATGGCCGTTCCAGCGGCCATGGTTGGCCGCCAGCCCCGCGAGGATCTGCTCGCGATAGTGGCGTTCGTAGGCATTGAGCCAGATGAAGCCGCGCTGGTGCTCGTCAAGCAGGTCGAGGCTCGCCAGCAGGGTCTCGGCACCGGCGCGGCCGATGCCGCGCAACTCCGCGCCGGAAACACCGAGATGCTGCGCCAGCATGAATAGCGGCCAGGCCGAACAGGCCAGGCCATGGCTGGCGGTCTGCTCGGCGGTCGGCGCGTTGCGCCAGGCCTCGACCCGCTCGGCCAGCCACTGCCACAGGCCTGGTGCCTGGGGCAGCGCGGCTTCGTTGGCAGCAGGCAGGTGCGGCTCGATCAGGTCGAGCAGCCATTCGGGCAGGTCGCCGCCATGGTAGGCGTGGCGGACCCACAGTTCGTCGGGGTGGCGACGGAAATACTCGCCGAGCGCCGGCAGCGAAAACTCCACGCCCCAGTGCCGCTGCGTGATGGCGCCGCCGGCCAGCCGTTCCAGCACCAGGCGCACGGCGAGGTAGTCCATCATCGCCACCGGAACCTCGCCGGTGCCGGCGTAGCCCGGACGATTGTGGCGCCACAGAAACATGCCGGACCAGCCTGGCAATTCCAGCGCCAGGCGCTCAAGGTAACCGGGCCAGCGTTCTTCGGGCAGGCCCAGTCGCGTCAGTTCGGCGACGACGACGTCAGTCGCATCATCCGGCAGTTGCTCGACTTCAAAGCGGGCGCCCGGCAGCGACTCCATCGCCCAGGCGATATCGTGGGCGACGCTTTGCCGCCACGAGGCATAGAAGCCCAGCGGTCGCGCCGGGTTGTGCCACGGCGCCAGGCCCTGGTCGAGATGCCCGGCGAGATGGCGCAACAGCAGCGGGCGCACGCCATCCTGCGTGTCCTCGTCAGTCAGTGCCTTGAGCAACGCACCCACCGTGCCGCTAACGCCGACTTTTACGGCAAGCTCCTGCCACAGCAGGGCGGCCCGCGAGGAAAACGCCGGATGGGTTTCGGCGCTGGTGGCGTAGCCCTCTTCCTCCCGTGCCGACAGTTCCAGCAACTCCTCCGGGTGGTCGAAGACGTGGTCGAGGCCGAAGGCATCGAGGCAGGCAGCCCACAACTCGCCGACCAGTTGCGCCTCGTCGCCATGGTTGCCATGGTCACCCTGGTCGCCATGGTCACCCTGGGCCGCGAGCAGCCGCGCCCGTGCCGGGGCCGACAGGTCGGCGGCGAAGCGGGTCAGCGCCTGCTTTTCCTCGATCAGCCATTTGAGCCGGGCCAGCGGAACCGCACCCAGCGGATGAACCAGGCCGACCCGGAGGACATCGCGGCGGCATACCGCGGTCGCAGGCGTTTCCAGCAGTACCGCGGCGAGGTCGATCTGCCAGCCGGGCGCCAGCTGGTCGAGCGCGGCATCGAGGTCGGCGGCGTCGATGCGGCCGCTGCGATAGTGATCGCGGCTGGTTTCCTCGGGCAGCCAGGCCCTGGCGCCGGTCAGGCGACTGGCCGCGGCCAGTGCCTCGGGGAAGGGCAGGTGCTGAAAGCCATGCAGGGTGTTGTGATGTACGAAATCGCGGATCGAGGCCTGGCTCGGCAACACGTGCTCGAGGTGATGCATGCAGTCGTGCAGGCGGCTGCGGATGTCCGGGGTATCGCTGGCCTGGGCGGTCATCGTCAGCCTCCGAAATACCGCGCCAGTTGCGCCACCGAGGCGCCAACCAGGGCCAGCGCCGGCGCCGGGTAGAGGCCGATGCCGAGGATGCCGAACGAGACCACACCGACCGCCGCCATCTCGGGCCGGGTCAGGTCGGGCACTTCGCGCATCGCCTTGCCCACCGGGCCGGTAAACAGGCGGCCGACGGTGCGGAAGGCGTAGGCGGCGCTGATCAGGAGACTCAGCGACAGCAGCACCATCCAGCCGCCCCAGCGGGCGAAGCCGCCGACCAGCGCGTGCAGTTCGGCGATGAATCCGGCCGTGCCGGGCAGGCCGACGGCCGCTGTCAGTGCCAGCACCATGAAGAAGGCGAAGCGCGGCATGCTGCGCACCAGCGAGGAATAGTCGCCGATGTCGCGGGTGTCGGTACGCGCATCGAGCAGGCCGACCATCAGGAACAGGGCGGCAGCGACGAAGCCGTGCGCCAGCATCTGCATCATGGCGCCGGTCAGGCCCGCCGTGTTGAGGGCGGCAATGCCCAGCAGCACCACGCCCATGTGCGAGATCGACGAGTAGGCCAGCATCACGATCAGGTCGCGCTGGCGCCATGCCAGCACCCCGCCGTAGAGCAGCGTGACGAAAGCCAGGGTCGCCAGCCAGCCCTGCAGCGCCCAGACCGCGCCGGGCAGCGTTTCCGTCGCCCGCAGCAGGCCGTAGCCGCCCATCTTGAGCAGGATGCCCGACGATATCAGCGGCACCGCGCTGGGCGCCTCGGCATAGACCAGCGGCACCCAGCCGTGCATCGGGAATACCGCCATCTTGACGCCGAAGCCGATGAAGAATCCGGCGAAGATCCAGACCTGGGTTTCGATCGGCAGACCCCGCGCCGCTTCCGCCATCGCACCCATGGCGAAGCTGTGGGTCGGCACGGCGTCGTAGAGCAGCAACAGGGCGATCAGCATGAACACCGAGCCGCCCATGGTGTAGAGCACGAAGTTGAGCGCCGCCTTCTGCCGCCGCAGCCGGTTTTTGCCGCCGAGGCGGTCGATGAGGAAGAACAGCGGGACCAGCGTCAGCTCCCAGAAGACGTAGAACAGCGACCAGTCACGCGCCATGAAAACGCCGAGCATGGCGGTTTCGAGCAGCAGCAGCAGCGTGAAATAGAGCTTGGCGCCGTGCTTCACCCCGCCCGATGCCACCACGGCGACGGGCATCAGCAGCGTTGCAAGCAGCACCAGCGGAAAGGAGAAACCATCGACCCCGAGGGTGAAACTCGAACCCAGCCGGGCATGCCAGGCATGGGCCTCATACAACTGGATGCCGGCGACGGCGGGGTCGAAGTGGATCAGCAGCGACCAGGCAAAAGCCAGCACCACGACCGTCGCCGCCAGGGTAGCGCGGCGGATGAGATCGACCTTGCGCCCGGGCAGCAGGGCGACGATCAGGCCGCCGACCAGCGGCAGCAGGAGGAGTGCGGAAAGCAGTCCCACGAATGACGATCAGAGGACGGCGACTGGACGCAGGGCGTCCTCCCCGGTCTGGCCGCTGGCGTTGGCATAGATGTACGCCAATGCCTGGTCGGCCGTGGCATGGATGTTCGTCACGCCGATGTAGTCGAACAGGCCGGTGGCCCGCATGACGTCGATCACCTGCTTCTTGAGGCCGGAGAACACCACGGTCACTTTGCCGTCGCGCAGGCGCGACACCAGGTGGTGAATCACCTCCTCGCCCGACGCATCCATCTCGTTGATGGCGTCGCCGACGATCAGCAGGTAGGGCGCCTTCGGGTTGGTCGCCACCGCTTCCAGGATGGTTTCCTCGAAGTAGGACACGTTGGCGAAATAGAGCCGCCCGTCGAAGCGCACCGCCGTCACCACGTCGGATGGCGGCAGGTTGTTCACCTTGGCGTCGCGCAGCGTGCCGTCGGCGAAGCGGCCGAGGATGGCCACGCGCGGGGACATGGTGCGATACAGGTACAGGCCAATCGCCAGCCCGGCGCCGACCATGATCCCCTTGTCGAGGTGCGGCGCAAAGGCCAGCGTGGCAACGAAGGTGACCATGGAGGCGATGCCGTCGTGGCGGTTGGCATGCCAGGCATGCTTGACGGCGGTGAAGTTGATGAGGCCGATCACCGCCATGATGATCACCGCGGCCAGCACCGCCTGCGGCAGGTGATAGAGCAGCGGCGTCAGGAACAGCAGCGTCACCAACACGATCAGGGCGGTGAATAGCGAGGACATGCCAGTCTTTGCTCCGGCGTTGATATTCACGGCGGAGCGCGAGAAGGAGCCCGAGACGGGGAAAGCCTGGGTCAGGCTGCCAACAATGTTCGCCAGGCCCTGTCCGATCAATTCCTGATTCGGGTTGATCTTGTCCTTGGTCTTGGCGGCGATGGCCTTGGCGATGGAAATCGCCTCCATGAAGCCCACCAGCGAGATGACGATGGCCGCCGACAACAGGCTGCCCAGCATCTCAAGCGAAAATTTCGGCAAGGCGACGCTCGGTAGTCCTTCCGGGATATTGCCGACGACGTCGCCGCCGCCCTTGAACTTGAGTTCGCTGGTGCTGGTCCTGGCGATGTGCCAGCGATGGCCCTCCGCCTCGGCCCCGGCCGGCACCCTGCCCTGGATATAGAACATTGCCGGCCGCTCGCCGTTGGCCGGCACCATCTCGAAGACGAAGCTGCGCAGCGCGCGATTGCGATTGCGGTTCTCCTCCTCTCGATCTTTCAGCTGCAACTTCAGCAGTTCCGTCTCGTATATCAGCGTCGCCACCTCATGCGGCGGCGCATCCGGATTCTTCTGCATCGCCTTCTGGTCCGTCGACTTGGCCGCAAGTTGCTCGCTTAGCTCGGCGATGCGGGCCTGGGTGCGGACGAACTCGTTAAGCTGCGCCTGCACTTCCACGTCGGCCACCTGGTCGAGACGCGCGGTCATGTTGCGCTCGAAGCCGATCTGCCAGGAGATCACCGTGGTCAGCGCAACCGCGATCAACACGCCCGGCAACTTCGGTACCTTCTTGCGCACGCCCCAGATAATGACGATCGCAGCCACACCCATGGCCAGGCTCGGCAGGTGGGTTTCGCCGACCAGCTTGGCCACGCCCCAGATGTCGGCAATGAATGATTCCGAACGGCCCATCGGCACGCCGATGATCTTGTTGACCTGCGACAGGCCGATGATCATCGCCGCCGCATTGGTGAAACCGACGATCACCGGGTGGGACAGGAAGTTCACCACCACCCCGAGCTTGAACACGCCCAGCGCCAGCTGCACCAGGCCAACCATCAGCGCCAGCATGATGGCCAGCGCTACGAACTGCTCGGAACCGACTGCAGCAAATGGCGCCAGCGAGGACGCCGTGAGCAGCGATACCACCGCCACCGGCCCGGTACCCAGCTGGTTCGACGAGCCCCACAAGGCCGCCACCGCCACCGGCAGGAAAGCCGCGTAGAGCCCGTAGTAGGCGGGCAGCCCGGCGAGCTGGGCATAGGCCATTGACTGCGGCACCAACACCAACGCGACGGTGAGCCCGGCAATGAAGTCGGCACGAAGGGCTGTGCCGCCGTAGGGGAACCAGCGCAGGAATGGCAGAAAGCGTTGTAGCAGCGGGGGCATAGTCATGGTATCGGGCTCGTTCGCGGCGTCCCGGGCATTGAGCATGCCCTCCAGCCTTGACGCATTTTTCACGGAACCTGTGATATTAACAGGCCACTTCCCCCTGCATCCAACAAGGTATTTATTCAGCAATCAAGGGCCTGTATTCCACATTGTCTGATAGCCGTCCCCGACGCCGACGCACACCAAGGTGCAAAGACCGCCGTCCCGCCACTGCCGACTTTTTTGCGGCTGCGCCATAATCGCGCCATGGATGCCGCGCTGAAGGTTCTCGTCGTCGAGGACAATCCCGATCTCGCCGCCAACCTGGTCGATTTCCTGACGGCCCGGGGGCATCTGGTCGATGCCGCGGGCGACGGCGTTACCGGGCTGCTGCTGGCCGGCAGCCGGGACTTCGACGTGATCCTGCTCGACATCATCCTGCCTGGGCTGGACGGCCTCACCCTGTGTCGGCGGCTCCGCGAGGAATCGGGCAACGCGACGCCCATCCTGATGCTGACGGCGCGCGACACCCTCGACGACAAGGTCGCGGGGCTGGAAGCCGGCGCCGACGACTACCTGGTCAAGCCCTTCGCCCTGCGCGAAGTCGCCGCGCGCATCCAGGCGCTGGCGCGGCGCGCGCACGCCAGCGTGGTGCCGGGCCCGCTGCAAGTCGCCGACCTGTCGTTCGATCCCGCCACATTGCGCATCACCCGCGCCGGACGCGACATCGCCCTGCCACCCATCGCCCGGCGCATGCTGGAGGCACTGATGCGTGCCGCCCCGCGCGTGCTTGGCCGCCGCGAAATGGAGCGCGCCATCTGGGGCGACGCCCCGCCCGATTCAGATGCCCTGCGCAGCCACATGCATTCGTTGCGCGCCGCCATCGACAAGCCTTTCGGCCGCCCGCTGTTGCGCACAATGCGCGGTGTCGGCTGGCAGATCGCCGCGCCGGAAGAACCCGCTGCGGTCGCCCGCGATGTCCCGCCGCCATAGCCTGCGGCTGCGCGTCGCCTTCGCCTTCGCCACGCTCGGGGCTACGCTGAGCCTGCTGCTCACCCTCGGCATCTGGGTCGCGGCCCATGACGTGTCGCAACGGCTGCTGGACCAGACGCTCGATGCCGAGCTGGAGGACTACATGGCGCGCCGCGCCCGCAACCCGAACTCGCGGCCACCGGCCACGGCCAGCCTGCACGGCTACCTCGGCCAGGCCGGCAGTGGCGCCGGCCTGCCGCCAGCCCTCGCCGGCCTGCCGCCGGGGCGGCACGAAATCATGCTGGAGCAAATACCCTACCGTGTCGCCATCGCCGACCGCGGCGGCGAACGTCACGTCATCCTCTTCAGCGCCGAGCACCAGCGGCAAAGGGAGAAACGCTTCCTCGGCTACCTGATCGCCGGAGCGGCCCTGATGACGCTGCTCGCCGCGGTGGGCGGGCGGTGGCTGGCCGGACGAGTCATCGCCCCGGTCACCGAGCTGGCGCGTGCCGTCGGACAGGCAGAACCCGAGCATCCGCCGCGGCTGGCGGCTGCGGCCGCCATTCCCGGCGACGAGATCGACGAACTGGCCCGCGCCTTCGATCGTTACCTGACGCGGCTGGCAGCCTTCGTCGAACGCGAACGCGCCTTCGCCGCCGACGCCAGCCACGAGTTGCGCACCCCGCTGGCCGTCATCCGCGGTGCCGCCGAGGTGCTGGCCGACGATCCCGCGCTGGGGGCTGCCCAGCACGAGCGCGTCGCCCGCATCGAGCGCGCGGCGGCGGAAATGCTCGAACTGATCGATGCCCTCCTGCTGCTGGCACGCGAGGAGGACAGTCCGGTCGAGGCACCGTGCGATGCCGTCAGAATTACAGCAGACTGCGTCGAACGCTATCGCCCGCTGGCAACCGCACGCGACACCAGCATCACCATCGACGCGCCGGCGCCGGTATTGCTGCCGGTAGCCCCGGCACTGTTCGCCATCGTCGTCTCCAATCTGGTGCACAACGCCGTGGCCCACACCCGCGCCGGCCATGTCGGCATCAGCCTGGATGGCGCGGCACTCGTCGTCCGCGACAGCGGCAGCGGCATACGCGCCGAGGCGATCGGACGGGTCTTCGAGCGCAACTATCGCGGTCCGGACAGTGCCGGTGCCGGCATCGGGTTGTCCCTGGTCAAGCGCATCTGCGACCGGCTGGGGTGGCGGATCGACCTGCGCAGTCGCCACGACGAGGGCACCGTAGCCACCCTGGATTTCCGCTCTTGACGAACTCTTGACGCGGCCAGGGCTAGAATCCCTTCCTGTTGCTGGCCGGAATGCCGACGCGCCCGCATCCTGCCGGCATTCCGGCCGGTGACACCCACGCCCAACCGACGTTGCCAACGATGAAACCGCTTTCCGGCCCGCTGGGCCAGTTCTTCCCGTTCCTTTTCTGGTGGCCCAGGGTCAACCGCCGCTCGGTCCGCGACGACATGCTCGCCGGATTCACCGGTGCGCTGATCGTCCTGCCGCAGGGCGTGGCCTTCGCCACCATCGCCGGCCTGCCGCCACAGTACGGCCTCTATGCCGCCATGGTGCCGGCGATCATCGCCGCGCTGTTCGGTTCGAGCTGGCATCTGGTTTCCGGCCCGACCACCGCGATTTCCATCGCCGTCTTCGCCGCCCTGTCCCACCAGGCCGAACCCGGCTCGGCGCAATACATCAGCCTGGTGCTGACGCTGACCTTCCTCGTCGGCGTCTTCCAGCTGGTGCTGGGGCTGGCCCGCATGGGCGCGCTGGTGAACTTCATTTCCCACACGGTGGTGATCGGCTTCACGGCCGGCGCCGCCATCCTCATCGCCGCCAGCCAGGTCCGCAGCTTCTTCGGCATCCAGATTCCGCGCGGCACGCCTTTCTACGAAATCATCCACCAGCTGGTAGCGCAGGCCGGCGACATCAACCCCTGGGTCGCGACGGTCGGCGCCGTGACGCTGGTCACCGGCATCCTCGCCCGCCGCCACCTGCGGAAGGTCCCCTACATGATCGCGGCCATGGTCGTCGGCAGCATCGTGGCAGAAGTATTGAATGTCTGGATGGGGCAGGATGTCACCGGCATCAAGACCGTCGGCGCCCTGCCGGCGCACCTGCCACCATTGTCGGCTCCCGACTTCTCGCTGGAGGCGTTGCGCCACACCATCGGTCCGGCGCTGGTCATCACCATGCTGGCGCTGACGGAGGCGGTTTCCATCACGCGAGCCATCGCCGTGCGCTCGGAGCAGCGCCTCGACGGCAACCAGGAATTCATCGGCCAGGGCCTGTCGAACATCGTCGGCTCGTTCTTCTCCGCCTACGCCTCCTCCGGCTCCTTCAACCGCAGCGGGGTCAACTACGAATCCGGCGCGCGCACGCCGCTCGCTTCGGTTTTCGCCTCGGTCTTCCTGATGCTGGTGCTTCTCGCCGTGGCGCCGCTTGCCGCATTCCTGCCCAACGCCGCCATGGCCGGCATCCTTTTTCTCGTCGCCTGGGGCCTGATCGATTTCCACCACATCACGCACATCTGGCACACCAGCAAGGCCGAGGCGGCGATCCTGGCCGCCACGCTGGTCGGCACCCTGTTCAACCTCGAAATGGGCATCTTCATCGGCGTCTTCCTGTCGCTGGTGATGTATCTCTACCGCTCGTCCAAGCCGGACGTCGTGCCGGTGGTGCCGGCGCCCGAAACCGGCGCCTACCACTTCATCAGCGCCAAGGGCCGCCCCGAGTGCCCGCAACTGCGCATCATCCGCATCAACGGCTCGGTCTACTTCGGCGCCGCCAGCTATGTGCAGCGGGCACTGCAACAGATCGACGAGGACAACCCGCAGCAGAAATCCGTGCTGATCTCGGCCAACAGCATCAACTCCATCGACATCGCCGGCGCCGAGATACTCGCCCAGGAAGCACGGCGGCGGCGGCGACTTGGCGGCGGGCTGTATTTCTACCGCCTCAACGACGCGTCCTACCAGCTGCTGCGCCAGGGCGGCTACACCCGCGACATCGGCGAAGGCGCGTTCTTCCCGGTGATGACCGACGTCACCAAGGCGCTCTACTGGACCCTCGACCCGGGCATTTGCCGCACCTGCAAGAAGCGCATCTTCAAGGAATGCAACAGCGGCCTGCTGCCCGACGGCTTCCGTCGCCAGCGCCTGATGTTCGCCACCGACGGCAGCGAATTCAGCCAGGCACCGCAGGAAATCGCCATCGCGCTGGCGAAGAACTTCGGCGTCACGCTCGACGTGATGACCTCGCTGCCGGCGCCGGACGAGAACGAGGTGGCCAAGGCGCGCCTGATGATCACGGCTCGCGCCGCACTGGTGGCTGGCGTCGACACCGAGGAGATCGTGCGCCACGGCAAGCAGCCGGTCGCCGAAATCGTGGCCGCGGCGGCGGCTGCCGACAGCCGGATCCTGGTCATCGGCCGGCGTCCCCCGAGCGGCGGCATCAAGGAAAGGCTGGTCGGCGACATCGCCCGCCAGATCATCCTGCAGGCACCCTGCCATGTCCTGGTGGCCGGCTGGCAATCCCGCCCCTGGAGCAAGCGCATCCTGCTGGCAACCGATGGCTCGATCATCAGCGACGCGGCCGTCGAGGTCGCCGCACAGATCGCCAAGGCTTCGCGCATCCCCGTTACGGTGCTGGCCGCGATTGACTCCGGCACGAGCCGCGAGGCGGCCGAGGACGACGTGGCCCTGAAGCTCGGCGCCCTGCGGGTCGAAGGCATCGACTGCGACAGCCGCATCGTCGAGGATGCGGCGGACAAGGCCATCATCGGGGCCTTGCGCGAACTCGCTGCCGACCTGCTGATCATCGGCAACAACCAGAGCAAGGGCATCAATCGCACCCTGACCGGCAGCACCACCGACAAGCTGGTCGGCAGCGTCACCTGCCCGGTGCTGGTGGTCAAGCGCCCGCCCGAACCCGATGAACTGGTGGCCGCCGTCAAGAATCAGGCGTAACAAGGCCCCGACCAACCACCCCGGACAAGACCATGGGACACCGCCTTTCCAAGATCTACACCCGCACCGGCGACGCCGGCACCACCGGGCTCGGCGACGGCTCGCGCGTGGGCAAGGATGCGCCGCGCGTGGCCGCGCTGGGCGACGTCGATGAACTCAACTCGGTCATCGGCGTGCTGCTCTGCGAGGACCTGCCGGAGGACGTCAGCGCTGCGCTGACCGGCATCCAGCACGACCTCTTCGACCTCGGCGGCGAAATATCGATTCCAGGTGCGAAACTGCTGGCGGACACCCAGCCGGCGCGGCTCGAGAAAATTCTCGACGGCTGGAACGACCAGCTCGGTCCGCTCAAGGAATTCATATTGCCCGGCGGCACCCGCGCCGCCGCGCTGACCCATCTGGCCCGCACCGTCTGCCGCCGCGCCGAGCGCAGCGTGGTGGCGCTGGCGCACCAGGAACCGGTATCGGATTCAGGCCGGCAGTACCTCAACCGCCTGTCGGACCTGCTGTTCGTGCTCGGTCGCTGGCTCAACAAGAGCGCCGGTCGCGGCGATGTGTTGTGGCAAAAGGGCAAGAACGCGTAAGGCACGGCGCTCAAGGTGCAAACCACGGCGGGTGCAAACCACGGCGGGTGCAAACCACGACGCACCCCGATCGAAGCCCCCCGTAACAATCGAGCCCAGCGAGCCGCAAGTCTCCCCTCCCGGGAAGGAGGGGCTGGGGGAGGTCGGGCCGCGTCTCCCGAGAATCAACTGATTCTCGGGAGACGCTTCTCCAGGCACTGCATCAGCTGTTTGCTGACAACGCGCAAGCGCTGGTTCAGCAGCATCAGCAGTTCCATGAGGATCTTGACGCCGATCCTGGGTTCGTCGGCGATGAGGTGGGTGAGGCGGGCGCGGTCGAGCACGGCGAAGACTAGCTCGGAAGTGGCGATGCAACTGGCGAAACGCGGCTCGCCGTCGATCAGCGACATCTCGCCCAGCGTCTTGCCCGGCCCGGCGTTGCCGATGCGCGCCGGCACGCCGGTGGTGTCCTTGCGCATGATCTCGACGGTACCCTCGATGATCATCAGCATGAAATCGCCGGGGTCACCCTCGCGGATGATCTCTGTCCCTGCCGGGGCGCGGTAGCACTCCATGTAGGCGGCGAAGTGCGCCAACTCGTCTTCGTCGAAGTCGTCGAAGAGGTCGATGTGCTGGATGATCTCGTGGATCAGCTCGACATATTGAACGGCGTCGCCGAGATGCTCGAGCTTGGGAAAGTGATCGGGATCGCCCTGCGCCATGACGGTTGACTAAGTCTCCTCGGCGGCCATTATAGTCCCCTGCCCGCTCAGCGGGCCAATACCGCCAAAACGGTGCCCAGCCAGCCGAAGAAGGCCGCCAGCAGGTGGCTGTCGCGGAACAGTTCGCGCGCCGGGTCGCCACCGCCGCCCTGGCGGTGCAGGCGATAGAGATAGCGCAGCATGCCGTAGAGGACGAAGGGCACGGTCAACATCAGGTTGGCGGTGCCGTGCAATGCCACCGTCTCGGCGCTGACGGTGTAGAGGCCGTAGGTGACCACCGTGCCCATGGCGGTCATGCTCAGAAACTGGTCGAGCATGGGCGCCGAGTAATGCTCCAGCACGCGCCGGTGGCCGGCACTCTGCTCCATCAGGGCACCCAGCTCGGCGCGGCGCTTGGCGAAACCGAGGAACAGCGTCAGCATCAGGCCGCACAGCAGCAGCCATTGCGACGGTGCGATGCCGATCCCCAGCGTGCCAGCCAGCAACCGCAGCATGAAGCCGGCGGCGATGAGGAAGACGTCGAGGATCACCACGTGCTTGAGGCTGGCGCTGTAGGCGGCGTTGAGCAGCAGGTAGGCGAGGAATATCCACGGCGCACCGCCGGCGACGGTGAAGGCCAGCGCCAGCCCGCCGAGCAGGCAGGCGATGCCGAGCGCGATGGCGGCAACGGTACCCACCGTGCCGCTGGCGAGCGGACGGTGGCGCTTGTCCGGATGCAGCCGGTCCTGCTCGCGATCAGCGAGGTCGTTCATCACATACACGGCGGAAGCCAGCAGACAGAAGGCGGCGAAGGCAGCCAGTGCCATCGTCACCTTCGCCGGATCATGCCAGGCATGGCCGAACAGCAGGCCGACGAAGACGAAGCCGTTCTTGATCCACTGGTGCGGCCTGAGCAACTTGATCAGCGGGTGCATGCGGTATCCGGGAAATGGCGGTCGCAGAACTGGCAGCCACGCTGCGGCAGCCATGCGGGTAGCGCATAGTAACGGCTCTTCACCCGGGCCAGCACGTCTTCGCGATAGGCCGCGTAGTTGAAGCCGCGGCCGAGGACGGCAGTGAAGGTGACGCCGCGCAACTCGATCGCCTTGAATTCGACTTCGTGGAAGTATTTGGAAAAGTCGGCGCTGGCGGGACGGCGCTTGGTCAGGATCAGGATGTTGCGGCCGTCGTGTTCGCGCCAGTCGGTGACAAAATCGTCCTGCCGCGCGTGGTAGCCGCCTTCGCCGAAAACCATGAAACGCTGCGGCGAACGATACGAAAGCGTCGCCGCGTTGGAATAGCCGTCGCTGGCGAAGGCGTAGTCGGCGGCGAAGGGCTGCAGTCGTTCGACCAGCCGTTCCGCCTCGAAGGTCAGGACAATGCCGTCGTAGAGCTGGGTGCGCTTCCAGCTTTCCATCGGCGCCAGGGCGACGGCAGCGATGATCGCAACGTGCAGCGCGGCAAAGCCGATGAAGAAATTGCCGAGCTTATTCAGCGTCGCCTGCGGCAGCCGCAGCGCCAGCCACAGCAGCACCAGCGGCACGAAACCGAGCAACCAGTGCAGGCCGACGGTCTTGGCCAGCGACAGCAGGGCGAACAGGGCGAAGGGTACGGCGGCGAGCAGCCACAGACCGCCGTCCTCGCCGCGCAGGTCGCGCGACTTCCACCACAGCCACAGCGCAGGCGGGCTCACGACATAGAGCAGCGTGGCGGCGTAGAGCAGCGGCGTCATGGCATTAAGGCCGGCGCCTTCGTTGCGATTGACGAAATTGAACATCACATTGACCCAGCAGTGGCCGGCGTTCCACCAGGCCATCAGCGCCAGCGCCGGCAGGGTGCAGGCATAGGCGATGGCAAGGCCGGCAAAGGCGCCCTTGCGGCGCAGGGTCAGGGCGTGAACCAGCAAGGCGAAGCCGAGCAGTGCAGCGAAGTATTTCGACAGTACAGCACCCACCAGCATGATGCCGGCGACGACGTACCAGCCGCGATGGTCGTCCTGCGTGGCGCGCAGCCATGCCAGCGCCGCCAATAGGCTGAAGTAGATCAGCGGCGTATCGGTGGTGACGAAGACGTTCCAGACATTGACCGGTGCCAGCAGCACCAGCAGCGCCGCCCACCAGGCGCGTTCGGCCGTGACACCGGGAGCCAGCCGCGGCAGCATCCATGCGCAGGCCAGCGCCAGCAATGCCGGTTGCAGGATCGCCGACAGCCGCAACCAGACCTGCGCGTCGCCCGCAAGCAACTGCGCCGCCAGCCACCACCCCACCATGGGCGGGTGATCGTAGAAACCCCAGTCGGGGTGGCGCCCCCAGTCGACGAAATAGGCCTCGTCGCCGGTGATGGGCATCGCCCAGCCCAGCCAGAGGCGGAAGCCGAGCGTGAGCGGAAAAAGGACGAGAAAGAGCCGCCGGGCCTTCACTCGCTTGGGCGGCTTACTTCTCGGCCAGCGCCAGCCGCCGCGCCCGCACGGCTTCGGCGAGGATTTCCAGCGCCATGACGCTGTCTTCCCAGCCGAGGCAGGCATCGGTAATCGACATGCCGTGGTCGAGGGCGAGGCCGGGCTTGAGGTCCTGCCGCCCTTCCTTCAGGTGCGACTCGACCATCACGCCGAAGATGCGGTCCTCGCCGCCGGCCAGCTGGCGGGCGACGTCGCGCGCCACCTCGAGCTGCAGCTTGAACTGCTTGCTGCTGTTGGCGTGCGAGAAATCAACCATGACGCGCGCCGCCAGGCCAGATTTGCCGAGGTCGGTGCAGGCGGCATCAACGCTGGCCGCATCGTAGTTGGGCTTCTTGCCGCCGCGCAGGATGACGTGACAGTCCTCGTTGCCGTTGGTCGAGACGATGGCCGAATGTCCGGCCTTGGTGACCGAAAGGAAGTGATGCGGCGCGGCCGCGGCCTTGATGGCATCGACCGCGATGCGGATGTTGCCGTCGGTGCCGTTCTTGAAGCCGACGGGGCACGACAGGCCCGAGGCCAGCTCGCGGTGCACCTGCGATTCGGTGGTGCGGGCGCCGATGGCGCCCCAGCTGATGAGGTCGGCCGTGTATTGCGGCGTGATGGTGTCGAGGAACTCGGTGGCGCAGGGCAGGCCAAGCTCGTTGACTTCCCACAGGAGCTTCCGCGCCAGGCGCAGGCCCTCGTTGATCTTGTAGCTGCCGTCGAGGCGCGGGTCGTTGATGAGACCCTTCCAGCCGACGGTGGTGCGCGGCTTCTCGAAATAAACGCGCATCACGATCTGCAGGTCGGCGGCCAGACGCTCGCGCTCGGCCTTGAGGCGGCGCGCATATTCGATCGCCGCGTCGTAATCGTGAATGGAACAGGGGCCGATCACCACCAGCAGGCGGTCGTCGGAACCGTGGAGGATGCGGTGGATGTCCTGGCGCGCTTCAAAGGTCGCCGCCGCCGCCGGCTCGCTGGCGGGAAACTCGCGCAGGATGTGGGCGGGCGGGGAGAGTTCCTTGATCTCCTTGATGCGGACGTCGTCGACGATGTGCTTCATAACCTGCTGCTGCCTGGATTCGTGAAAGAGCCAGCCATTTTACCGGATCGGCTAGGTCCCATCCTTGGCGGCGGCGGTCTTCTTCGGCCTGGTGGCGCGCGGGGCGCGCGGCTTGGCGGGGCGCTTGGCGGCCGCCTTCGCCTTGGCGGCGGGTTTGGCCACTGCAACCGGAGCAGTCTCGACTGCCGCCATCGCTGCGGGAGCAGCGGCGGCTTCCGCCTTCTTGCCGCGCGAGCGGCGCCGCGACGCGGGTGCCGGTTTTGGCGCCGCGTCAGCGGCCGGCACGAGGGACGGCTCGGCATCGGTCGCAGCGGCCGCGGGCTCCGCCGGAAAACTCGGCGCTGGCGGGACGGCGCGCGGCAAGTCCCCTTGTGGCGCGGCAACCTGCATCGCCGCGCGACGCTTGACGAAGGCGCCGGATTTCTCGTCGCGGCCAAACTCGAGCAGGCCGCGCTTGTGCGCCTCCTCGAGCAGGCCACCGAAGGTCTTGAAGCCGAAATAGGACTCGTTGAAGCCGGGGTTGCGCCGCTTCAGCGCCTCCTTCAGCACCGAGGCCCAGACGCGCTCGTCGTCGGCTCGATCCTCGAGCAGGGCTTCCAGCGTCTCCGCCGCCAGGCCGAGGCCTTTGCCGCGGCGCGCATCCGCCTCATCGCGGCGCGCCTTTTCCTCCTCGGGCGAGCGCTTGGGTTGCGCATCGCGGGCATCGCGGCGGCCACCGCCACGGCGCGACTCGCGTTCGCGCACCAGGTCGTCGTAGTAGATGAACTCGTCGCAGTTGGCGATCAGCAGGTCGGAGGTCGACTGTTTGACGCCGACGCCGATCACCCGTTTGGCGTTCTCGCGCAACTTGGACACCAGCGGCGAGAAGTCGGAATCGCCGCTGATGATGACGAAGGTATCGACGTGCGACTTGGTGTAGCAGAGGTCGAGGGCATCGACCACCATGCGGATGTCGGCCGAGTTCTTGCCCGACTGGCGCACGTGGGGAATCTCGATCAGCTCAAAGTTGGCCTCGTGCATGCCGGCCTTGAAGCTCTTGTAGCGGTCCCAGTCGCAGTAGGCCTTCTTCACCACGATGCTGCCCTTGAGCAGCAGCCGCTCGAGCACCGGCTTGATGTCGAACTTGTCGTAGTTGGCGTCGCGGACTCCCAGAGCGACATTCTCGAAATCGCAGAACAGGGCCATGCTGATGTCTTCGTTGTGGGGCATCGTGATTCCTTGCAGATCCGGGTGGGGTTGGCGCTAAACTGGCGTGCGGCTGGAACAAGGCCAAGGATACCCGATCCCCGCACAGCCACCGGAGACATGCATGCTGAATGACGACGAACGCCGGCAGATCGCCGGCGGCCGCCTGTTCCGCCAGACGGCCCTGGAATCGGTCGAGCACCTGCTCGAACATTGCTCGCGCCGCAGCCTCGCCGCCGGCGAGACGCTGCTGGCGCCGAATGTCGCCAACGACACGCTGTTCCTCGTCCTCAGCGGCGAATTGCGCGTTTACCTCGGCGACCGCAACCTGCCCGAGCACACCGTTCTCGGCGGCGGCGACTGTGTCGGCGAAATGTCGCTGATGGACGGCCAGAAGCCGTCGGCCCATGTCATCGCCGCGCTCGACACCAGCCTGCTGGCCATCCCGCATGAAACGGTCTGGGCCATGATCGAGAACGCCCACGGCCTCGCCCGCAACCTGCTGGCCATCCTCGCCGGCCGCGTCCGCCACGACAACCTCACTCTGGTCACCACCCAGTCGCGCAGCCTTGAGTTCGAAGAAGCGGCGAGCGTCGACGCCCTGACCGGATTGCACAACCGGCGCTGGATGAACGAGGCTTTCCCGCGAGCGCTGCGGCGCTGCGAGCGCGACGCCGCGCCGCTGTGCCTGCTGATGGCCGACATCGACCACTTCAAGCGCTTCAACGACCAGCACGGCCACCTGGTCGGCGATTCGGTGCTGCGCATCGTCGCCCGCAGCATCGCCGAAGACCTGCGGCCGCAGGATCTGGTGGCGCGCTACGGCGGCGAGGAATTCGCGGTGATGCTGCCGATGGCGGGAATCGACGAAGGCATGAATATCGCCGAACGCCTGCGCGCCACCGTCAGCCAGCTGCGCATCACCCTGGCCAATGGCGGAACCGAGGAAAGCGTCACCCTCTCGTGCGGGGTCGCGCCCTTCCGTCTCGGCGACGACCTGGCGCAGTTGATCGGGCTGGCCGATGCGGCGCTTTACCTCGCCAAGCAGGGCGGCCGCAATTGCGTGGTGCTCAGCCCGGAACGGGCCTGAAGGTCAGAGCAGCATGCTGCCGAAGAGTTTGTCTGCGGCGTCCTTCGCCCGTTCGATTTCGCGGCGCGACTGTTCGAGCTTTTCCTGTATCCGCCGTTTCTGCTCGACCGCGAAAAACATCAGTGCGTAAATGATGCTGACGACCGCGATGAAGTTGAGCGCAAAGAACACCAGGCTGACCCGCTCCGGCACCGGCCCATGCTGCCCGAACACCGGGTCCGCAAGGTAGTAATCGACGGCGCCGGACAGCGCCGTGAGCACCACCCAGGCGAAAAACCAGCCAAGTGACTGGCGCACGCCGATGCACAGCATCGCGCCGACCGGGGCCAGCACACTCCACAGCACCACGCCGCTGGACGCGATGACGTTGCCGACGGTCCATTGCGCCACCAGCGGCAGGAACAGGAACAGGCCCAGCTGGCTGATGCGGAAGAACTCGAAGTTACGGGTGCGGACATACAGCAGCATGTTGCCGACCAGCAGCAGCTGGAAGGCGAAGGGCAGCGTCGCCGAAAACCGCAGGCCCAGCAACTGGTAGATGCCCACCCAGACCATGGTCGCCGCAGTCACCAGCCCGGTGGCCAGCACCAGCAGCGACTTGGTCAGCTGCAGTTCCGGGCCGTCGCCCGGCTCGACGCCGGCCGCACGCAACCGCGCCAGGAAGCCGGCCGGAGCGATGATGGGATCGGGAGCGTTCATTGCGCGGTGGCAGACAAGGGCATGCCGGGATTGTAGGCCATGTCCGGTCGCTTGCACCGGTCTCGCCTGCGGCCGGCGGCTGCGGCGGCGTGGCGCCAGCGCCGACTTTTTTGTCGCCGGGGCGTTCGCGAGCTGCCAGCGACACCCTTATCCGGCCACGGCCTCGCGGCAATCCGCCTGCAGGGCGGCGATGTCGTCGGCCGTCAGGTCCAGTTGCGTCATGCAGGCATCGCCAAGCTTGCTCCACTCGTGCGTCTGGCTCAGCATGGTGGTGCTCTGGATAAGGTATTCGGCGACCTGGCAAACGGCGATCAACTTCCGGGTGGCATCGGGCAGCATCTCGGCAGCACTGCCCTCTATGGCCGCCGTATCGTGATGATGGCAAATCGCCTGGGTAATCTCGTCAGGCAACAGCCAGTCCGCCGCCAGGTCGGAGCCGACGACTGCATGGTTGATCGACAGCAACCGGTCCTCGACCGCGGTAAATGCCTGCACCGGCTCTTCGTTGGCTTGCTGCAGTATCTGCGGATACTCCGGAAACGGGATCATCAGCACGGCCACGCCGCAGTCGCGGAACAGGCCCAGGGTGTAGGCGTCTTCCGGCCGCACGCCGCTGTGCAGGCGCTGCGCCAGCCAGCCCGACACTCGCGCGGTACGCGCGGCCGAATCCCAGAAACGCTCGAGGCTGGGCACATGGGGAAACAGCTTCATCAGCGCCAGACCGGCGACGGTGCGAAAGATCACTTTCAGCCCCAGCACCAGCATGGCTTCCGGGACCGATCGCACCTTCTTGCCGAAGCCGTAATAAGGCGAGTTGGCGACCTTGATGACACTGGCCGCCAGGCCGACATCGGAGCCGATGATGTCGGCGAGGTGCTTGAAATCGGGTTCATCCTTGCGCATCTCGGCATCGATTTCGCTGAGGATGGCCGGCCGCGGAGGAATGCCGATATCCCGGATCTCCTCCCGCATGCGCGACTCGATCTGCAATTCGGCATTGCTGGCAGCGGCCACCGCGGTGGCCGGGGGCGTCGTGTTCATTGCCGCAGCCTCAGCCGGTGCCGCCCACCGTCAGCCCGTCGATCTTCAGCGTCGGCTGCCCCACGCCGACCGGCACGCTCTGCCCTTCCTTGCCGCAGGTGCCGACGCCGGGATCGAGCGCGAGGTCGTTGCCTATCATCGAGACCCGCGTCAGCACGTCCGGGCCGTTGCCGATCAGGGTCGCGCCCTTGACCGGATAGGTGACCTTGCCGTTCTCGATCATGTAGGCCTCGGCGGTGGAGAACACGAACTTGCCACTGGTGATGTCGACCTGGCCGCCGCCGAAATTGACGGCATACAAGCCCTTCTTTACCGAGGCGATGATCTCGGCCGGATCCTTGTCGCCGGCCAGCATCACGGTGTTGGTCATGCGCGGCAGCGGCAGGTGGGCGAAGGATTCGCGGCGGCCGTTGCCGGTGGGGGCGACGCCCATCAGCCGGGCGTTCAGGGCGTCCTGCAGGTAGCAGGTGAGGATGCCGTCCTCGATCAGCACGGTACGCTGCGTCGGGTTGCCTTCGTCGTCGATCGACAGCGAGCCGCGCCGATCGGGCATGGTGCCGTCATCGACCACAGTGACGCCGGGTGCGGCGACACGCTCGCCAATGCGCCCGGCGAACGTCGAGCTGCCCTTGCGGTTGAAGTCGCCTTCGAGACCGTGGCCGATGGCCTCGTGCAGCAGGATGCCAGGCCAGCCCGAGCCCAGCACCACGGTCATGCTGCCGGCCGGCGCGGGCCTCGCGGCGAGATTGACGCTGGCCTGATGCACGGCCTTGGCGGCGTAGTCCTTGAGCACTTCGTCGGTGAAATAGCCGTAGTCGAAGCGGCCGCCGCCGCCGGAGGAACCCTGCTCGCGCTTGTTGCCGTCCTTCATGATGACGGTGACGGAGACGCGCACCAGCGGCCGCACGTCGGCGGCAAGATGGCCGTCCGAGCGTGCCACCAGCACCACTTCCCAACTGCCGGCGATGTGCGCCATGACCTCGGTCACGCGCGGATCGAGCGCGCGGGCATAGCCTTCGAGGCGTTCCAGCAACTGCACCTTGGCGGTGTCGTCGAGCGAGGCGATGGGGTCGTGCGCCGCATACAGTGCCGGCACGGCACGCTTGCCGAGCATGGGCGCAAGGCGATGGTGGCCGCTGGCGGCGATGGCGCGCACCGCGCGGGCGGCGGATTCGAGCGCCGGCAGGCTGATTTCATCGGAATAGGCGAAGGCGGTCTTGTCGCCGGCAAGCGCGCGCACGCCGACGCCCTGGTCGATGCTGAAGCTGCCGGACTTGACGATGCCTTCTTCGAGGCTCCAGGCCTCGGAACGGCCGTACTGGAAATAGAGGTCGGCGTAATCGACGCGATGGCCGAAGACCTGGCCGAACACGCTCTCCAGCCGGCGCGGCGTGAGGTCGTAGGGTGCCAGCAGGCATTGTTCGGCGGTGCGATAAAGGGCTTGCGAGTCCATGCTCATCCTAGACGTTGATTTTTCGGTGCTGCAGCGCGGGCAGGCTGCTTCTCACTTCGGCCAGGCGCTCGGCAGAAAGTTCGGCGAGCGCCACGCCCTCACCCTTGTCCAGCCGCGCCATGATGTCGCCCCAGGGGTCGACGACCATGCTGTTGCCATGGGTGACGCGGCCGTTCGGGTGGCGGCCGCCTTGGGCCGACGCCACAACATAACACTGATTCTCGACCGCACGCGCCCGCAGCAGCAGTTCCCAGTGGGCGCGGCCGGTGGTTTCGGTGAAGGCGGCCGGCAGCACCAGCAGGTCAGGGCTACCCAAGGCACGGAACAGTTCGGGGAAGCGCAGGTCGTAGCAGATGCCCAGCCCCATGCGCCCCCACGGCGTATCGACGCGGACCGGCACGGCGCCGGCCTCGATGGTGGCCGCCTCGTCGTAATGCTCCTCGCCGCGCCGGAAGCCGAACAGGTGGATCTTGTCGTAGCGCGCCACCTGGTTGCCGGCATCGTCGAAAACCAGGCAGGTGTTGCGCAGCTTGTTCGGATCGGCGGCATGGGTCGGGATCGAGCCGCCGACCAGCCAGACGCCGTGCTTCTGCGCCGCCGCGGCGAGAAAATCCTGAATCGGCCCGCTGCCACCCTTCGCGTCGTTATGCTCGCGCGCCGCCAGCCGGTCAGCGTCGCTGGCGCCGATCAGCGGAAAGTACTCCGGCAGCGCCACCAATTGGGCGCCGGTGCCGGCAGCCTCGGCGATCAGCCGCCCGGCCGTCGCGAGGTTGGGCGCGACATCCGGGCCGGAGATCATCTGCACCGCGGCAACGCGCAGGTCGTTCATTTCGCTTCCTTGGGGTCTTGCGCCGTGGCGCCACCGCCGACTTTTTCCACCTTGGGGTCGGCCCAGCCGCCGGTGACGGTGTATTCGAAAGCGAAGACGCGGCCGAAGGGGTCCTTGAACAATTTCTGCGCCAGCCAGGTCACGGCACCGATTGCCGGGTTGGCCAGCACGGCGCCCAGCGCCACGGTCTCACCGATGGCCGGCTGCACCCGCACGCGGAGATTCTGCGTTTCGCTCGGCAGGTTGATGCTGCCATTGAGGAGGACCCGCGCCGAGGGGCCGACGATCTGCAGGTCCCGGGTTTCGAGGATGCCGCGCGTCACCGTCGATTCGCCGGCGATGCTGTCGAAGGCGAATCCCTCGCTGAAGACGTCGCGGAAGTCGAGCACGATGCGCCGCGGCAGCGACTGCAGCGAGAGCACGCCGAGCAGCCGGCCGACGCCCGGTTCGAGCTTGCTGAACTGGCCGCTGGCAGCATCCAGCCTGAGCTTGCCGGACAGCGATGGATAGTGGATGGCCAGCGGCGAACCAGCCCAGGTGAGCGAACCATCGAGCGTCGCCGTACCGCGCCGGACGGCCTGCGGATAGCCGAGGCGAGCCAGCATCTTCTCGACGCTCTTTGCTTCCAGATTGAAGTCGAGCTGGGTCAGCGGCGCGCTGACATGCGGCCGCCAGCGCCCCTGGCCGACGAGGCTGCCATCTTCGTTCTTCACATCCAGCTTGGCATTCCAGGCGCCGTCGCGGTTCTCGGCCTGCAGTTTGACCTCGCCGAACTCCTTGCCGCGCAGGCTGAAGCGGTCGATGGTCAGGTTGATGGCCGGCAGCTCGTTCAGCTCTTCGGGATCGGCATGCCCCAGGCTGGTCACGCTCTCGGGGATGACGACGCGCGCCATGCGGCCCGACAGGCGACCACCGGCCTCGCCGCTCCAGTCGATGCGACCGGCGAAGGAGTCGCCGCTGACGTCGGCACGCCAGACGGCGCCATCGCGCGCGGCATTGACGCGGACATTGCTGAAACTGCGGCCGTGCGCCAGCAGTTCCTCGGCATGCACGGCAACCTGGTTCACCGGCATGCCGCCGCCACTGCCGCCACCGTTGCCGTTCTTGAACAGGCGCTGCCAGAAATCGACATCCAGCGTCTCCAGCTCGGCCGCCAGCAGCAGGCCCTTCTCGGGCAGGCGCAGGGGTATGCCAATGGCCACGGCGCCGCGTTCGATCAGCGCATTCGGGCCCTCGTGGCGACGCAACAGCTGCGCCTTGACCGAGTCACCATAGCTCAGCAGCAATTGGTCGCGCGCCGGCGCGCCGGGCCGAGCGGGCTCGGCAGCAGGCTTGCGCTCGATCACCAGCGACCGCGCCGTGGTCGCGCTCTTGTTGAAGGGCTGCGGCAGGCTGGAGGCGATGCCCCGCAGCGAGGATTCGATCCGCACCTCGGCCGCCTGATTCTGCACGCGCACCGTGCCGCTCCATGGCGCGCTGCCGGAAAGATGGTCGAATACCGGATTGGGAAACTGCTGCCGCAGTTCGCGTACCGAGGCGGTACCGGCAGCCTTCACCGTCACCAGCCCTTCGCCGGCCGTCGTCACATCCAGCGTCATCGGCGCGCCGAACATGGTGGCGCGCACCTTCTGCGCTTCGAGGCGGTCGGCGGTAAAGCGCAGCTCGCCATTGACATCCGTCAGCGGCGGCAGGTCGGCGTCCACCGTCAGGCGGTTGTTGGCGAAACGGAAGCGGCCATCGACCTGGGTCTTGTCGAGGTGGCGCAGCGGCATGGCCAGTTTGAGGTCGAGGTCGCCGTTGCCGGCTGCGGCCATCGGCGCCGTGAAATGGTCGATGCGGCTGCCCACCGGGCTGGCCTCGATGAACTTGAGGAACTCGGCAGTGGCGCCGCTCACCTTGCCGGCAATGTTGAGTTGTTCCTCGTAGGTTTCGAGATCGGGAATCTCGGCGCTGACTGCCGCAACGTTGGCGCCCAGCAGCGAGCCCTTGCTGCCCTTGATCAGCATGCGAACACCTTCGAACAGCAATTCGCCATCGACGTTGCGGATTTCCGGCCAGCCCTCGGCGAAACGCAGCGTGGCGCCGCGGAAGCGCCCCTTGACCTCGAAGATGCCGTCCTTGCTGCCGGGAAACGGAAATTTCCGGAGATCGCCCTTGAGCCTGAGCGTCGCTTCCGATGCCTGGCCGCCGATCAGCGATGTCTGCAGCCAGTCGCGCACGTCCTTGTTGACCACCAGCGGCATGTAGCGCCACACAGCGTCGCCGGCGGCGCGGGTCAGCTTGCCCGAGAGGTCGATTTCGCCCGGGCCGTCCAACGCCGTGCGGTAGCTGCCCTTGAACTCGCCGGCGGCGTCGCGATTCTGGAATTCCGCCTTCTTGAGGTCCACCATGATCCGGCCGTCGGCCGCCTGCCAGCTGGTCCTGGCGGTCAGTGCCTGCAGTTCGAGCCGGGGTTCGGAAAACACGGCCGGCATCTCGATCGCGGCCTGATGGCTGTCCAGATCCAGGATGCCGCCCTTTTCGTCGGCCGCCACCGTGCCGCTGAAGCCGGAAAAGCCCGGCAAGTCGCCATGGGCCGCCAGCCCGAGGCCTTCGAAGCGGCCCTTGACCTTCCACGATTGCAGGGCGCCCGCCTCGCCGCTCCAGCTTGCCGCCAGATCGAGCAGACGGCCGCGCGGCGACCAGGTCGCGAGTTTCTGCCGCACGGTTTCGTCGAAGGGCAGGTGCGTCGCCAGCTGGGTCAGCGCCGCCAGATCGAGGCCGGCGGCGGAAAACTCGCCGCGGGCGGCGCGATTGACCGTTGGCGCCTCCCAGCGCAAGCGAAAATCGGTCGGATCGATGCGCGCGCCGGAGCGCGCCTGCAGCGTCAACCGCTTCGCCTCGGCCTCGAAGCCATCGGCCAGGCGCTTGGCGGTGAGGTGGCCATCGACCCGTTCCAGTTCGAGCAGCGGCAGGTCCTTGCCGAGGCGCAGCTGCACGTCGGCCAGGCGCACATCGGCCGCCACGCTGGTGAGGCGCTTGGCGGCAAAACCAAGCCACAGCCGCACGCCACCGCTGCCCTGCGGCAGTTCGACCGGATAATCGATCCAGCTGCGCCAGCCGGCGAGATCGGCATAGTCGAGCTCGACATAGGCTTCGCCCGTCCATGCCCGCAGCAGGTCGATGTCCTTGCCCTTGAAGTCGCCACGCAGGTCGATGCGCGCCGCAAGCTCGTGCGGCGGCTCGGCCGTCAGGCCGAAGCGGTGGCGATTGCCGCTGTTGCGCAGGTCGAAGTTGAGCCGGGACAACGCCAGCGGCGGCGCGCGGCGCAACTCGTCATGCCAGGTGATGGTGGCATCGCGCACCACAATGCGGCGCTGTGCCAGCAACCAGTCGCTGAAGCTGTCGTCGGCGCTCGCGGTGTCGATTTCGAGGCCGGCCACGAACAGCTTGCCCGATGGGTCGCGACGAATCACCACCTCCGGCGCGACGACTTCCAGCCGGTGCAGGCGCGGTGCAAGGAACAGCAGCGAGGTCCAGCCGAGGTCGGCCTCGACGTGTTCGAGCACCAGCGCCGGCCGGTTGGCGGCATCGCGCAATTCGAATCCGGAGAGGGTCAGGCTCGGCCGCAGGCCCTGCCAGCCGGCCTCGATGTGCCGGATGGCGACGGACTGGTGCAACGCGGCCGACAAGGCGCGCTCGATGTCCGGGCGGTAGTTCTCGATCTGCGGCAGGATGGCGTAGCGCAGCACCAGCACCAGCAGGGCGAAGGCGAAATAAAGCGTGGCGACGGTCCAGCCCAGCACACGCATGGCCGCACGGACGCGCGGGTGCGCGAAGCGGGTGCGAATGGCGGCAAAGGCGGCGTTAATCGGGCGGATCGCGGACACGGAAAGAAAGTTCAGGAAACGACGCCGGCCGCCACCCGCAACCGCCGCTGCAAGCCAGCGATGGAAGGGGCGATACAATGCCAGCCGCACTGTATCGATTCTAAACCAATGCCCTGTTCCGCCGACATTGCCGCCTGTTCCCGCTACCTCGGACGCCTGTTCGCGGCACGTCCGGAAATTGCGGCGGAGGTGGCAGAGCGCATCGACGATGCGATAACCACCGAGGAAATGCGCGACTGGCTGGCAGCGGCGCCGCTGACCGAGGAAACCCTGCCGCCGGCACTGCGCCGCCTCAAGCAGCGCGCCTATGCCCGCGTTGCCGCGCGCGACCTCTCCGGCAAGGCGTCGCTCGGCGAAGTCACCGAGACCATGACTCGCATCGCCGAGATCGCGGTCGACACCGCGCGGGCGGTACTCGTCGGGCCGCTGCAGGAGCGTTATGGCACACCGCGCAACGGCAGCGGCGAGGAGCAGCAGCTGATCGTGCTCGGCATGGGCAAGCTCGGCGGGCGCGAGCTCAACGTCTCCTCCGACATCGACCTGATCTTCGTCTACCCGGAGGATGGCGACACCGACGGCGCCAGGAGCATCTCCAACTTCGAATACTTCACCCGCCTTGGCCGCCAGCTGATCGCAGCCATCGCCGAAGTCACCGGCGACGGCCAGGTGTTCCGCGTCGACATGCGGCTGCGGCCCAACGGCGATTCCGGACCGCTGGTGGCGAGCTTCGACATGCTGGAGAACTACTTCATCACGCAGGGCCGCGAGTGGGAACGCTACGCCTGGATCAAGGCGCGGCCCATCGGCGCGACGTATTCGCCAGCGCGCCTCGACGAACTGGAAAAGATCCGCCGCCCCTTCGTCTTCCGCAAGTACCTCGACTTCGGCACCATCAACGCCATGCGCGACCTGCACGCGCAGATTCGCCGCGAAGTGGCGCGCAAGGACATGGCGGCCAACGTCAAGCTCGGCCCCGGCGGCATCCGCGAGATCGAGTTCATCGCCCAGGTGTTCCAGCTGATCCGCGGCGGCCGCGACGTGCAACTGCAAATCAAGCCGACGGTGAAGGTGCTGAGCCTGCTGGCCGAGCGCGGCCAGCTCGACCTCGACGCCGTGGTCGAACTCACCGCGGCCTACGACTTCCTGCGCCGGCTGGAGCATCGCCTGCAGTATCTCGACGATGCCCAGACCCACAGCCTGCCCGAGTCTGCCGACGACCAGGCTGTGGTCGCGCGCGCCATGGGTTTCGCCAACTACGAGGCGCTGGCGGCCGAGCTCGACGACCATCGCCTCAACGTCTCGCGCCATTTCGAGGCTGTATTCGCCGACCCCCACGCCGGCGATGACAACCACGCGCTCGACAATGTCTGGCATGGTCGCGCTGGCGACGGCCGCGCCGAGGAGCTTGCCGCGCGCGGCTACCACGATGCCGCGACGGCCGTCGACCGCCTCGACGCCATCCGCGCCGCGCCCCGTTACCAGCACATGTCGGAGGCAACGCGCAGAAAGTTCGACGCCCTGGTGCCGCGCGTGATCGAGGCGGCGGCGGCCACGGCTGCGCCCGACGCCACGCTGTCGCGGCTGCTCGATCTGCTCGAAGCCGTCAGCCGCCGTGCCGCCTACTTGGCGCTGCTGCTGCAGTACCCGCAGGCGCTGCAACAGGTGGCGAACATCGCCGGCAGCTCGGTCTGGGCCGCCGAATATCTCAAGCAGCACCCGGTACTGATGGACGAATTGCTGGACCCGCGCCTCCTCGAGAGCGCCACCGCCTGGCCGGCCTTCCGTGCCCAGCTCGTCGCGCAACTCGACGACGCCGAGTTCGACACCGAACGGCAGATGGACCTGATGCGCGAAGCCCATCACGCCCAGGTGTTCCGCCTGCTGGCGCAGGACATCGCCGGTTTGCTGACCGTCGAGACGCTGGCCGACCAGCTGTCGGAACTTGCCGACATGATGCTCGACCTGGCCATCCGTTACGCCTGGAAAAAGCTGCTGAAGAAGCATTGCCCGGCCGACGCGGAGCCGCGTTTCGCCATCGTCAGCTACGGCAAGCTCGGCGGCAAGGAGCTGGGCTACGCCTCCGACCTGGACATGATCTTCCTCTTCGACGATCCCGACCAGGATGCGGCGGCGACCTACTCCAAGCTCGCGACGCGCATCAACACCTGGCTCTCTTCGCAGACCTCGGCCGGCCAGCTGTTCGAGACCGACCTGCGGCTGCGGCCCAACGGCGACGCCGGCCTGATGGTGGTATCGCTCGACGGATTCCGCCAGTACCAGCTGGAATCCGCCTGGATGTGGGAACACCAGGCACTCACGCGGGCGCGCTTTTCCGCCGGCGACCCGGCCATCGGCGCCGGCTTCGAGAAAATCCGTTGCGAAATCCTCTGCCAGCCGCGCGACCTCGCCAAGTTGCGTGAGGAGGTGCTGGCGATGCGCAGCAAGATGTATGACGCCCATGCCGGCAAGAGCGAGCTGTTCGACGTCAAGCACGACCCGGGCGGCCTCATCGACGTCGAATTCATGGTGCAGTACCTGGTACTCGGCCACGCCGCCGCACACCCCGAACTCGCCGCCAACAAGGGCAACATCGCGCTGCTGAAGATCGCCGCGGACGCCGGACTGCTGCCGTCCGAACTGGCCGAACGGGGGCGCGACGCCTACCGCGAATACCGCCGCCTGCAGCATCAGCTGCGCCTCAACAATCTGCCGACGCGGGTCGATACCGCAACCGTCAGCGAACGCATCGACGCGGTGCGCGCGCTATGGCGCCACGTATTTGGAGAATGACATGCCGGTCAATCTGAACCCACCCACACCCGAATCGCTCCACCCGGTCGCCGGCGTCCGCCTCGGCGTCACCGAGGCCGGCATCCGCAAGGCCAACCGCCGCGACCTGACGCTGATAGAACTGGCGCCCGGCAGCCGCGTCGCCGGCGTATTCACCCAGAACCGCTTCTGTGCCGCGCCGGTGCAAGTGTGCCGACAGCACCTGGCATCGGGCGACATCCGCGCGCTGGTCATCAACACCGGCATCGCCAACGCCGGCACGGGCGCGCCGGGGCTGGCCGCGGCCAACGCCAGCTGTGCTGCCGTCGCCGAATTGCTCGGCATCGAGGCGGCGCAGGTACTGCCCTTCTCCACCGGCGTCATCATGGAGCCGCTACCCGCCGAGCGCATCGCCGCCGGCCTGCCGGCCTGCCACGCCGCACTCAAGGCCGACGGCTGGTTCGAAGCGGCACACGCCATCATGACCACCGACACCATCGCCAAGGGCGCGTCGCGCCGTGCCGCCAGCGCCGACTTTTCGTTCACCGTCACCGGCATCAGCAAAGGCGCCGGCATGATCAAGCCCAACATGGCGACCATGCTCGGCTTCGTCGCCACCGACGCGGCGATCTCGCAGGTCCTCCTCGATCAACTGGTCAAGGAAGTCGCCGACGAATCCTTCAACTGCGTCACGGTCGACGGCGACACCTCGACCAACGACTCCTTCATCCTGGTCGCCAGCGGTCAGGCCGGCAACACGGAAATCACCGACACCGGATCGAGCGACTATGCCGCCCTGCGCGACGCCGTCACCACCGTGGCGCGGCAACTGGCACAGGCCATCGTGCGCGACGGCGAGGGCGCCACCAAGTTCATCGAGATCGCCGTTTCCGGCGGCGCGACGAAGGATGAATGCAAGGCCGTCGGCTACGCCATCGCCCACTCGCCGCTGGTCAAGACCGCCTTCTTCGCCTCCGACCCCAACCTCGGCCGCATCCTTGGCGCCATCGGCAACGCCGGCATCGCGGACCTCGACGTCACCGGGGTCAAGCTCTGGCTCGGCGACGTACTGGTGTCGGAAAATGGCGGCCGCGCCGCCACGTACAAGGAAGAGGACGGCGCCCGCATCATGGAGCCGGCAGAAATACTCGTCCGCATCGACCTCGGTCGCGGACAGGCCACGGGCAAGGTGTGGACCTGCGACCTCTCCTACGACTACGTCAAGATCAACGCCGACTATCGTTCCTGACATGGAACTCGCCTGGCTGGCGCTGGCCTGGCTGGCCTACGCCCTGCTGCACTCCGTTCTCGCCAGCTTCAAGGTGAAAGACGCAGTCGCCCAACGCTGGCCCGCCGCCGCACCGTACTACCGACTCGGATTCAACCTCGTCGCCGTTGTCACCGCCCTGCCGCTGGCATGGCTGCTCTACGCGATTCCGGGCGAACTGCTGTGGCGCTGGAGCGGGCCGTGGTGGTGGCTGGGCAACGGGCTGGCACTCGCAGCCATCGCCGGGTTCATGGTCTCGACTCGCGCCTACGACATGGACGAGTTCCTCGGCCTGCGCCAGATCCGCGAAGGCGACCACGCCACAGCAGATCGCGAAGGCTTCACGCTTTCATTCTTCCACCGCTTCGTCCGCCACCCCTGGTATTTGTTCGGCCTGGTGATCGTATGGACCCGCGACATGAACGCGCCGATGCTGGTGACGGCCGTGGCAGTCACGCTCTACTTCGCCATCGGCTCATGGTTCGAGGAACGGAAGCTCGTCGCCATCCACGGTGACGCCTACCGCCGCTATCGCGACAAGGTGCCGGCGCTGCTGCCTCTGCCGTGGAAATACCTGACCGCCGACGCGGCGAAAAACTGGCGCTAATGCGGCTTCAGTGAAGGGTTCGCGGCATGGAGAGCACGAATTCCGGAATGGTCGCCTCGAACTGAGTGCCGTCCTCCGCCACCATCTGGTAACCGCCCTTCATGGTGCCGACGGGCGTCGCCAGCGCGCTGCCGCTGGTGTAGGCGAAGTGCTCGCCCGGCTTCAGCAGCGGTTGCTGGCCGACCACGCCGAGGCCGCGCACTTCCTGCACCTTGCCATCGGCATCGGTGATGACCCAGTGGCGCGAGATCAGTTGCGCCGCGACGGTGCCGACATTGGTGATGGTGATGGAATAGGAGAAAACGTGGCGGCCCGCGGCCGGCTCCGACTGGTCGGAGAGATACTCGGTCGCCACGTCGACCTTGATGTCGTGTTTGCTAGCTTCGGCCATGGGCCTCATTTCACACCAAAAGCCCGGCAGCCGCAACCGTGGCGATAGGCTAAAATCGACCGTTCAAAATTCGCCGCCATTCAAACAAATACCCAGGAGACAACCATGGACTACCGCATTGCCCCGAGCATCCTCTCGGCCAACTTCGCCAAGCTCGGCGAGGAAGTCGACAACGTCCTCGCCTCCGGCGCCGACATCGTCCACTTCGACGTCATGGACAACCACTACGTCCCCAACCTCACCATCGGCCCGCTGGTGTGCGAGGCGCTGAAGAAGCACGGCGTCACCGCGCCGATCGACGTGCACCTGATGGTCAAGCCGGTCGACCGCATCATCCCCGACTTCGCCAAGGCCGGCGCGACCTACATCACCTTCCACCCGGAGGCCTCCGAGCACGTCGACCGCACCATCGGCCTGATCAAGGAAAGCGGCTGCAAGGCCGGCCTGGTGTTCAACCCGGCCACGCCGCTCGACGTGCTCGAGTACACCCTAGACAAGCTCGACATGGTGCTGCTGATGTCGGTCAACCCCGGCTTCGGCGGCCAGAAGTTCATCCCCTACGTGCTCGACAAGGCGCGCAAGGTGCGCAAGATGATCGACGAGCGCGGCCTCAAGGTCAGCCTCGAGATCGACGGCGGCGTCGGTCCGGCCAACATTCTCGAAGTGGCCAAGGCTGGTGTCGACACCTTCGTCGCCGGCTCCGCCGTCTTCGGCGCCGGCAAGGACAGCGACCCGCAGCGCTACAACAGCATCATCGCCGCGATGCGCGCCGAACTGGCGAAGGCGTGATGACTGCGCCGCTGCCACTGCACGCCGTCCTCATCGACCTCGACGGCACCCTGCTCGACACCGCACTCGATCTCGCCGCGGCGGCCAACGCCATGCTGCGCGAAATCGGCCGGCCCGAGGTCCCGACCGAGACCATCCGCAATTACATCGGTCGCGGCGTGCCCAACCTGGTCAAGCGCTGCCTCACCGGCCGCATGGATGCCGCCGACGATCCGGCGCCGCCGCCGGCCGTCGCGCTCGAAGTTTTCGAGAAGTGCTACCACGAGTCCAACGGCCGCTATTCGGCCGTCTACCCGGGAGTGCTTGAAGGCATCGAGGCCTTCAAGGCCAAGGGGCTGAAGCTGGCCTGCCTCACCAACAAGGCCGAGGCCTTCACCTTCCCGCTGCTCGAACGCACCGAATTGCTCCAGCATTTCGACGTCGTGGTCTGCGGCGACACCCTGCCGCGTCACAAGCCGGACCCGATGCAGCTCACCTGGGTTTGCGGCCACTTCGACATCCGTCCGCACCAGATGCTGCTCTGCGGCGACTCGCTCAACGACGCCAAGGCCGCCCGCGCCGCCGGCTGCCCGGTGTTCATCGTGCCCTACGGCTACAACGAGGGCCAGGACGTGCGTGGCCTCGACTGCGATGCTATAGTCGGCAGCCTTCTGGAGGCCGCACAACTCGTTACCCGCGCATGAACACGCTCCACTCAACGAAAGAAGATGCCCTGCGGGCGGAGGCCTGGCCCTGGCGCCCCTGGCGCTAGGTTTCCCCGCCTCGCGCTGGCGCCACCTCTCCGTGCCGCCAGCGCCGATTTTTCGTTAGTGTTTCCGTAGTGGAGTGAAGTTCACCATGACCGAGTCAGAATTCAACCGGTTGGCCGCCGCAGGCTACAACCGCATCCCCGTCACCCTAGACACCTTCGCCGACCTCGACACGCCGCTGTCGATCTATCTCAAGCTGGCCGGCGGGCCGTATTCCTACCTGCTCGAATCGGTCCAGGGCGGCGAGCGCTTCGGCCGCTACTCCTTCATCGGCCTTTCCAGCAGCACGCGCATTTCCGTCAGCGGCTCGACCATCCTGCTGCTTGCCGGCAACCGCGTCGCCGAACGCCGCGAACATACCAACCCGATGTCCTACATCTCGGAGTTCATGGCGCGCTTCAAGGTGCCGGACATTAGGGTAATGGGCCTGCCGCGTTTTAGTGGCGGTCTGGTCGGCGCCTTCGGCTACGACACCGTGCGCTTCATCGAGCCGAAGCTGGACGGCGCCAGCCACCCGGCCAAGCCCGATCCGCTCGGCGTGCCGGACATCCTGCTGATGCTGTCCGAAGAGATTGCCATAGTCGACAACCTCTCGGGCAAGCTGAGTTTCGTCGTCTTCGCCGAGCCCGGCTTCCCCGGCGCCTGGAAGCAGGCGCAGGCGCGGCTCAAGGAGTTGCTGGCGAAGCTGCGCGAGCCGGTGCATATCCCGCAGGATGCCGTCGTGGCGAGCGAACCGGCCGAATCGGAATTCGGCGAGGAAGCCTTCAAGGCCGCCGTACTCAAGGCCAAGCAGTACATCACCGATGGCGACGTCATGCAGGTGGTGTTGAGCCAGCGCATGAGCAAGCCCTACAAGGCCAGCCCGCTGGCGCTCTACCGCGCGCTGCGCACGCTCAATCCGTCGCCCTACATGTTCTATTTCGACTTCGAGGACTTCCACGTCGTCGGCGCCTCGCCCGAGATCCTGGTGCGCCTCGACGACGAAGGCAAGGAGCGGCGCATCACCCTGCGTCCCATCGCCGGCACCCGCAAGCGCGGCGCCACGCCCGAGGAAGACACCGCACTGGCCGCCGAACTGCTCGCCGACGAGAAGGAACGCGCCGAGCACCTGCAACTGCTCGACCTCGGCCGCAACGACGTCGGCCGCGTCGCCAAGACCGGCACGGTCAAGGTCACCGAGAGCTACAACATCGAGCGCTACTCCCACGTCATGCACATCGTTTCCAACGTCGAGGGCGTGCTCAAGGACGACGAAGGCCCGCTGTCGGTGCTCAAGGCCTCCTTCCCCGCCGGCACGGTGTCGGGCGCACCCAAGGTGCGGGCGATGGAAATCATCGACGAACTGGAACCGACGAAACGGGGAATTTACGCGGGGGCAGTAGGCTATCTCGGCTTCAACGGCGACATGGACCTGGCCATCGCAATCCGCACCGCCGTCATCAAGGACGGCCGCATCTACGTCCAGGCCGGCGCCGGCATCGTCGCCGACTCCGACCCCGACGCCGAGTGGGAAGAAACGCGCAACAAGGCCCGCGCCCAGCTGCGTGCCGCCGAGATGGCCGAGTCCGGCCTCGACACGCGTTTCGAGTGAAGGAGACGACGATGCTACTGATGATCGACAACTACGACTCCTTCACCTACAACCTTGTCCAGTATTTCGGCGAGCTGGGCGAAGACGTGCGCGTGTTTCGCAACGACGCGATCAGCCTCAAGGAAATCGCCGCGATGGCACCGGCGCGGCTGGTGATTTCCCCCGGCCCCTGCTCGCCGAAGGAAGCCGGCATATCGGTCGCCGCGATCAAGGAATTCGCCGGAAAGATTCCCATCCTCGGCGTTTGCCTCGGCCACCAGAGCATCGGCTACGCCTTCGGTGGCGACATCGTCCATGCCAAGAAAATGATGCACGGCAAGACCTCGCCCATCCACCACGCCGATGGCGGCGTATTCAAGGGGCTGCCCAACCCGCTCACCGCCACGCGCTACCATTCGCTCGCCATCCGCCGCGAGACGCTGCCCGATTGCCTCGAAGTCACGGCGTGGACGGACGACGGCGAAATCATGGGCGTGCGCCACAAGACGCTGGCCGTGGAAGGCGTGCAATTCCATCCCGAATCGATCATGACCGAGCATGGCCACGAACTGCTCGGCAATTTCCTGAAAGGCGCCTGAAATGATCACCCCGCAGGAAGCACTCCAGCGCACCATCGAGCACCGTGAAATCTTCCACGACGAGATGTTGCACCTGGTGCGGCTGATCATGCAGGGTGAAGTCTCGCCCGTCATGACCGCCGCCATCCTCGCCGGCCTTCGCACCAAGAAGGAAACCATCGGCGAGATCGCCGCCGCCGCGACGGTGATGCGCGAACTGAGCACCAAGGTCGAGGTGCCGCACAACGACAACTTCGTGGACATCGTCGGCACCGGCGGTGACGCCGCCCACACCTTCAACATCTCCACCGCCGCCGCCTTCGTCGCCGCCGCGGCGGGCGCCACCGTCGCCAAGCATGGTGGCCGCAGCGTCTCGTCGAAATCCGGCAGCGCCGACGTCTTCGAGGCGCTCGGCGCCCGCATCGACCTCACCGCGCCGCAGGTGGCCGAGTGCATCCAGGCTGTCGGCATGGGCTTCATGTTCGCGCCCAACCACCATCCGGCGATGAAGAACGTCGCCCCGGTACGCAAGGAAATGGGCGTGCGCACCATCTTCAATATCCTCGGCCCGCTGACCAACCCGGCCGGTGCGCCCAACACCCTGATGGGCGTGTTCCATCCCGACCTCGTCGGCATCCAGGTGCGCGTCATGCAGCGCCTCGGCGCCGAGCACGTGCTGGTGGTTTACGGCAAGGATGGGCTCGACGAAATCTCGCTGGGTGCCGCCACGCTGGTCGGCGAACTCAAGGACGGCGTGATCCGCGAGTACGAAATCCACCCCGAGGACTTCGGCCTGCAGATGGCGTCAAACCGCAGCCTCAGGGTTGCCGACGCCACCGAATCGATGACCATGCTGCTCGGCGCACTCGAAAACAAGCCGGGCACCGCCCGCGAAATCGTCGCCTTCAACGCCGGCGCGGCGCTCTACGCCGCCAACAAGGCCGCTTCCATCGGCGACGGCATCGCGCTGGCGCGCGAAGCCGTCGCCTCCGGCGCAGCAAGGAAGAAGGTCGACGAGTTCGTCGCTGCCACGCGGAAATTCGGCTGATGTCCGACATCCTCGACAAGATCCTCGCCGTCAAGCGCGAGGAAGTCGCAGCGGCACAGGCCGCCAAGCCGCTAGCCGCCATCCGCGCCGAGGCCGCAGCCCAGCCCCCCGCCCGCGACTTCGTTGGCGCCATCCGCAAGAAACTCGGCGCTGGCGGCACGGCGACAGCCGGATCCGCCGCATTGATGGGCACGGCGGTCATCGCCGAAATCAAGAAGGCCAGCCCATCCAAAGGAGTCATTCGCGCCGACTTCCGCCCCGCCGAGATCGCCGCCGACTACGAAAACCACGGCGCCGCCTGTCTTTCCGTGCTCACCGACCGCCAGTTCTTCCAGGGCGCGCCTGAATACCTGCAGCAGGCCCGCGCCGCCAGCAGTCTGCCGGTGCTGCGCAAGGACTTCATGGTCGATCCCTACCAAGTCCATGAAGCCCGCGCCATGGGCGCCGACGCCATCCTGCTCATCGTCGCGGCGCTGTCGCTGGCGCAAATGCGGGACCTGGAAGCCATCGCCCAGTCGCTGGGCATGGCCGTGCTGGTCGAAGCCCACGACGGCAGCGAACTGGATGTGGCCTTGCAGCTCGACACCCCCCTGATCGGCATCAACAACCGCAACCTGCGCACCTTCGAGGTCAGCCTCGCCACCACGCTCGACCAGCTATCGCGGATTCCACCGGGCCGCATCGTCGTTACCGAATCGGGCATCCTCAAGCCGGCCGACGTGGCACTGATGCGCGCAAACAACGTCAATGCCTTCCTCGTCGGTGAAGCCTTCATGCGGGCGCCAAGCCCTGGCGCGGAACTGGCGCGGCTGTTCCGCCTGTGATAGCGTTTGCGCCGACTAACACTGGGATGTCGCCATGGGACTGCCGATACGCGATCAAGCACATCACACTTACGCCGACTACCGTAGCTGGCCCGAAGACCGCCGTTACGAACTGATCGACGGCATCGCCTATCTGATGGCGCCGGCGCCGACCGTCGCCCACCAGACCATCGCCTTCGAAATCGGCCGGCAAGCCGGCAATGCGCTAGACGGCAAGCCCTGTCGCGTTCTCGTCGCCCCGCTCGACGTGCGCCTGCCCAAGCCCGGCCAAAGCGATGACGAAACCGACACCGTCGTCCAGCCCGACGTGCTGGTCGTCTGCGACCCGGCCCGGCTGGAGCCGCGCGGCGTGCGCGGTGCGCCCGACTGGATCGTCGAGGTGCTCTCCCCGGCCACCGCCAGCCACGATCAGATACTCAAGCGGCGCATCTACGAGCAAGCCGGCGTGCGCGAGTACTGGATGGTGCATCCGCAAGACCGGGTGCTCACCATTTACCGCCTTGCCGATGGCAATTACGGCGTGCCAGATATTGGCGAACTCACGGATGAGACAGTCGTGGCTGCAGTTCCCGACGTCGTCATCCGCTGGGCACCCATTGTCGAACTGCTCGGGCCGCAGGAACCCGGCTGACATCCACCGCCCGAGGCAGCCGTACTGATGCGCGCAAACAACGCAAACAGCGTAAATGCCTTTCTTGTGGGTGAAGCCTTCATGCGTGCGCCCTCGCCGGGCCTTGCGCTGTCTGGGCTTTTCGGCTGACGCCGGACCTGTTGCAAAAACCCCACAATCTGCCCGTCGCACCTTCCACAAACCCGCTTTTCCCTTGCCCCGCGCCCGGCCACCCCGGCAGAATGGCACCAACTTCCCGCAAGGAAGTATTTAGCAGATGAAGGCAGGCAGTGACCAACCACGTGGAGTCATTGATTGCCCCAAATCTCGAAGTCTCGAGTAGTTACAACACTTTTGGAGATTCACACATGCAAAAGAAAATCATCGCCCTGGCTGTCGCCGCTGTCGCTTCCGGCGCCGCCTTCGCCCAGTCCAACGTCACCATCTCCGGTGAAATCAAGACCCAGATCAACCAGGTCAGCGCCAACGGCGCCGCCGCCACCACCGCCGCCGGTTTTGCTGTCGCCAACCCGGCCAACGCCACTGCCCGCACCCGTGTTGACAACGGCACCTCCAAGCTGACGTTCAAGGGCGAAGAAGCCCTCGGCAACGGCCTGAAGGCCGTGTTCCAGATCGACAGCGATGTCGGTTCCGACCGCGTTGCCGGAAGCATCTTCGGCAGCCGCGAAACCTATGTCGGCCTGTCCGGCAACTGGGGCACCTTCCTGATGGGCCGCCTGAACGCCCACTACAACCAGATGGCCGGCATCGACGCCAACGGCATCGCCAACGGCCTCGGTCTGCAGACCAGCTCGCTGAACCTGTTCGGCGCCACCGGCCTGACCAACCAGGGCGCCACCGGCACCGCCCGCGGCACCCGCCTCGACAACGTGATGGCCTACGTTTCCCCGAACATGAACGGCTTCAGCGGCATGTTCGCCCTGACCGGCCTGACCGAAGCCACCACCTCCGGCCTCGCCGCCAAGGATCGTGGCTGGAACCTGGCTGTCAAGTTCGCCAACGGCCCGATCAACGCCGCCTACAGCCTGTACAACGTCAAGGCTGCCGGCTCCGGTGTTGCTGCTAACGGTGTTCAGGGTACTTGTACCACGAACGGTACCGCGACGGCAGTTGCCAATGCTGCCGCATGTGCTGTTCCTGGCGTCTTCGCGCTGTCGACCGCTAACGGTCTCGGCACCGACTACACCTCCAGCCGCTTTGGCGCCGCCTATGCCTTCCCGATGGGCCTGAAGGTTGGCTTCATCTTCGACCGTTCCGAGCAGGAGACCTCCGGCGTCGCCAACAGCGACACCAAGCGCACCTCCTGGTCGCTGCCGATGTCGTACAACATGGCTGCCCACACCTTCTACTTCACGTACGGTCGCGCTGCCAACATCACCGGCAACGCCGCCGCCACTGTTGCCATGCAGCCGTTCGCGCAGAAGTCGGATTACCGCATGACCATGCTGGCCTACAGCTACGACCTGAGCAAGCGCACCCAGGTCAACGCTTCCTGGACCAACCTGCAGAACGGTATCGCTTCCAGCGCCGACTTCTGGCACGGCAACACCGCCGTCGCCGGTGGTCAGGGTGCTGGCGCCGATCCGACCTCGCTGGCTGTCGGTATCCGCCACTCCTTCTAATCGAACCCCGGATACTCCGGGTTCTTTTGGAAATCAAACGGCCGCCTTCGGGCGGCCGTTTTTTTTGCCTTTTGCAGGATGGGACTAAATGTTTCGCCGCACGCTCAACAAATTCCTCAAGCCCGCCGGTCTCGAACTGAGCCGGCCCCGCAGCCGCACACTCGAATTCCCGGTCGAACTCGGCGAAAGCGATCAATCAGTCGTTCGCCACATCATCGAAAACCGGCTGTCAATGACGAGTCCGGAAAGGTTGTTCGCCACCCTGCTTGCCTGTCGCCATGTCGAAGAAAGAGGAATTACCGGCGACTTCGTCGAATGCGGCGTATGGCGCGGCGGCAATTCGCTGATCGCGGCACAAGTGTTCGGGAGCCAGGGCGCCAATGGACGCATGGTCAGGCTTTTCGACACTTTCGCCGGCATGACCGCACCCACCGATGACGACTTCACCAATGCGGATTCGGTCGCGGCCCGCATCAAGTTCGAGCAAAGTCAGCGCGAGACACACAACGAATGGTGCTACGCCTCGCTTGACGATGTCCGGAACAACTTTTCGGTCGCCGGCCTGCTGGCCGACAATGTGCGATTCGTCAAGGGCGATGTCTGCCAGACGCTAAGTGATCCTGCCAACCTGCCCGACCGCATCGCGGTGCTGCGGCTGGACACCGACTGGTATGAGTCCACCAAGGTCGAACTCGAGGTACTGTGGCCCTTGTTGCAGCCCGGCGGCATTCTGATGGTTGACGACTACGGTCACTGGGGCGGGGCCAAGAAGGCCGTCGACGAGTTCTTCGCATCGCGACAGCGCCCCTTCTTCAGCTATATCGACGCTACCGGCCGCATCGCGGTCAAGGAAGTCCCCGGGTGACCTGAACGACAGGCACCTCCCCCGAAGGAACATCCATGGGGACGAACAACTGTTTAATGCGCGCCTCGGCCTGCTCCAGCAGCGCGGGGGTATGCTGGTAGGCCAACAGGATGAAACTCCGATTGGCATCGATTTCCAGCAACAAACGATAGTTCTGCTCCGCCGTCATTGCCATAGTGCCTTGATCTTCCGTAGTTCATCGATATCAACCCGGTCCTTGCCGCGCCCCGTGTCTGTTTTCATCACGATCAGCGACTTGATCAGATCGAACATGCTCATGCTTGCGGCCCTGCGGCAGGCGCCCCGCCATCTTGCCGGCCGTAGTCGCAGAATTTCGCCTGCACCCGTTGCATTTCGTCGTCGGGCAGCAGCCTTACCGGCTGGCCAAGCGCCAGCAGCCGCCAGTATTGCTCGCACAAGGCTTCGAATTCGACTGCCAGCGCCAGCGCCTGCTTCAAATCCGCGCCGAATACGACCATGCCGTGATGGGCCATCAGGCATGCGCAGCGCTCTCGCAGCGCGGCCAGCATGGCATCCGACAACTCCTGCGTGCCGAAGGTCGCGTACCCGGCACAGCGAATGTCCGCGCCGCCAAAGCGGGCGATCATGTAGTGGAACGGCGGGATCGCCTCGCCGCGGCAGGCCAGTGCGGTGGCGAACGGGGCATGGGTGTGGATGATCGCCCCGGCCTCGGGGCGCGCCGCGTAAATGTCACGGTGGAAGCGCCATTCGCTGGACGGCTTGCGCCGCCCCTCCGCCCGGCCATCGAGGCCGACGAAGGCGATGTCTGCTGGCTCCGACTCATCGTAATCCATGCCGGTCGGCGTGACGAAAAAGCCATCCTCGTGGCGCAGGCTGACATTGCCGGCCGTGCCTCGATTGAGGCCGGCCGCGTTCATGGCGCGGGCGGTGGCGAGTACCTCGGCGCGGGGATCAGTCACGGCCTTCGCGGCGCCTCTTTTCGGCGATGGCACGCTCTAGGGCCAACCGGTCAATCTTGTCCTTTTCGCGATAGGTCTGCTTGGTAAGCAGGAGACCTTCGACATTGAGCGTTCGTATCGGCGAGCCGTCGAGTTCGATGATCTCCATGTAATTGACGAGTTCATTCCACTCATGTCCGGCCGCCTTGAACAGGAGGTCGATGACGAACTCGCCGCCAATTCGGATAGTGTCGCCCTCTTCAAACCAGAGCGGGTCGATTTCAAGTGCGGCCTTCTCAGGCAGACGGAGCAGCGCCTGGATCACTTTTTCGCCGTTGGCGCGTCCCGGCGCGAGCAGGATGTCGACGTCTTCCGTTGCCCGCGCATAACCGTGCGCATTCAGCGCATAGCCGCCAATCAGAAGATAGTCGACCCCGGCTTCTTCCAGACGGCGAACCAGATTGACGACGTCTTCAAGCGTCGCCTTGCGGGGCAATTCTTCGTCGCTCACTCTCGCGCTCGATCATGATTTCGGCCATCCGTTTCGCCCGGCATTCCTCGAGATGGCGGTCCGCTTCTTCCAGCGTCCGATACCGGTAAACACCTTTGGGAATGCAGTGCTCCGCCGCATCGGGCCATTTGCGCAACTCGTCGATCCACAGCGCATTCCGGCGCAACAATTCGCCCGATGGATGATCGGCGATTTGCGGTTCCTCAGGAACAGCCTTTCCTACGCTGCGCATGTCAAGGATGCCAAGGAAGTGGGGGCATGCACACCATACTCCGTGATCACGCCGGAAATCAAGCCTGCCGGCGTCACGTCGAAGGCCGGGTTGGCAACCGCCGTGTCGAGCTTGGCAACTGCGGCGCCGAGCTCTGCGCCGGCGCGCTCCTCGATGGGGATGTGCGCACCGGAAGGACAAGCGAAGTCGATGGTCGACACTGGCGCTGCAACGTAAAACGGCACGCCATGCTCACGCGCCGCCAGTGCCTTGAGGTAGGTGCCGATCTTGTTGGCGGTGTCGCCGTTGGCGGCGATGCGGTCGGCGCCGACGATGACGCAATCGACCTTGCCCTGCATCATCAGCAGCCCCGCGGCATTGTCGGCGATCAGGGTATGCGGAATCCCGGCTTGCCCCAGTTCCCAGGCGGTGAGGTGGCCCTGGTTGCGCGGGCGGGTCTCGGAGACCCAGACGTGGATGTCGAGGCCGGCAGCTTGCGCGGCGTAGATCGGCGCCAGGGCGGTGCCGTTTGCCACGGTCGCCAGCCAGCCGGCGTTGCAGTGGGTCATGACGTTGACGCCTCCCTTGCGAGTGGCGATTTCGGCAAGCAGCGGCAATCCGTATTGGCCGATAGCGGCGTTGGCGACTTCATCCTCGCCCGCGATGGCTCGGGCCTCGTTCCACGCCGTTTCCCGCCGTGCCGCTGGCGCCGACTTTTCGAGTATGCGCCGCATGCGGGCGAGCGCCCAGTGCAAGTTGACAGCGGTCGGACGTGTCGCACCTAGGGTGGTGAGCGCTTCGTCGAGGCCGCACCCCTCCTGCAAGGCCAGCGCCACGCCGTAGGCCGCCGTGGCGCCGATCAGCGGCGCGCCGCGCACCTGCATCACGCGGATGGCGTGGGCGGCGTCTTCTAGTCCGCGCAGAATGACGAAGGCAGTCTCGTGCGGCAATCGGGTCTGGTCAAGGATGACCACCGCATCGCCATCCTCCTGAATGGTGCGCAGCGTGTGGCTCAAGGGAGCCTCGCCGCCGGGCCGTCCCAAGGCGAGGCGGCACGCGCCGAAGGCGCAAACCGCTCCAAGGCCCAACCCGGAGTCACCCGTAACAACCGAGCGCGGCGAGCCGGGAGTCTCCCCGCCCGCGAGGGCGGGGCTGGGGGTGGGCGGGTCAATTCAGCTTGCCGTGGCAGTGTTTGTACTTCTTGCCGCTGCCGCAGGGACAGGCATCGTTGCGACCGACCTTGGGCAGGGCGCGCTCTACCGGTTGCGCCTTCTTGGCGGCATCGCCATCCGCAGCACTGCCAAGCACCTCATCATAGTCGGCGTGGTGATACTGCACGTTCTCGACCTGCGGCTGATGCTGTTCGGCAGCCTCGATCTGCTCTTCGGAACGGATCTCGACGGTCATCAGCAATTTGGTGACTTCGGTCCGCACCGTGCCGAGCAGGCTCTCGAACAGTTCGAAGGCTTCGCGCTTGTATTCCTGCTTCGGATTCTTCTGGGCGTAACCGCGCAGGTGGATGCCCTGACGCAGGTGGTCGAGCGCGGCGAGGTGTTCGCGCCAGTGGGTGTCGAGGCTCTGCAGCATGACGTTGCGCTCGAAACCGGCCCAGGCGGCGGCATCGACCGCGGCCTTCTTGGCGGCGTAGGCTTGGTCGGCGGCGTCGAGGATGCGGCGCAGGATGTCGTCGTCGGAAAGCTGGGGTTCGGCCTTGATCCATTCGCCAACCGGCAGCTTGAGTTGAGACTCGGCGGCCAGCGCCGCCTCGAGGCCAGGAATGTCCCACTGTTCCTCGACACTTTCGGCCGGCACGTGGATGCGGAAGGTGTCGTGGATCACGCCCTGGCGCATGGCGCTGACGGTTTCGGTGATGTCTTCGCTTTCGAGCAGTTCGTTGCGCTGCTGGTAGATCACCTTGCGCTGGTCGTTGGAGACGTCGTCGTATTCGAGCAGTTGCTTGCGGATGTCGAAGTTGCGCTGTTCGACCTTGCGCTGCGCCGATTCGAGCGAGCGGCTGACCAGCGGATGCTCAATGGCCTCGCCCTCGGGCATCTTGAGGCGGACCATGATGGTGTTGAGACGCTCGCCGGCGAAGATCTTGAGCAGCGGATCGTCGAGCGAGAGGTAGAAGCGCGAGGAGCCGGCATCGCCCTGGCGGCCGGCGCGGCCACGCAGCTGGTTGTCGATGCGGCGGGATTCATGGCGCTCGGAGCCGATGATGTGGAGACCGCCGGCGGCCAGCACCTGGTCGTGCACCTTCTGCCAGTCCGCGCGCAGTGCGGCGGTCTTTGCCTCCTTGTCGGCCGGAGCAAGGCTCTCGTCGTCTCGGATTGCCGCAATCTGCTTTTCAATGTTGCCACCGAGCACGATGTCGGTACCGCGACCGGCCATGTTGGTGGCGATGGTGATGACGCCAGGACGACCGGCCTGCACCACGATCTCGGCTTCGCGCGCATGCTGCTTGGCGTTGAGTACCTGATGGTCGATCTTTTCCTTGGTCAGGATGTCCGACAGCAGTTCCGAGTTTTCAATCGACGTGGTGCCGACCAGCACCGGCTGGCCACGCTGGTGGCAGTCGCGGATGTCGGCGATGATGGCCGCGTACTTTTCGGGTGCGGTGCGGTAGATCTGGTCGTTGGCATCTTTGCGGACCATCGGCCGGTTGGTGGGTACCACCACCGTTTCAAGGCCGTAGATCTGGTTGAACTCGTAGGCTTCGGTGTCGGCCGTGCCGGTCATGCCCGAAAGCTTGCCGTACATGCGGAAGTAGTTCTGGAAGGTGATCGAGGCCAGCGTCTGGTTCTCGTTCTGGATCGCGACGCCTTCCTTCGCCTCGACAGCCTGGTGCAAGCCGTCCGACCAGCGGCGACCCGCCATGAGGCGGCCGGTGAATTCATCGACGATGACCACTTCGCCACCGCCGTCACCCTTTTGCACCACATAGTGCTGGTCCTTGTGGAACAGCTTGTGGGCACGCAGCGCCGCGTAGAGATGGTGGATCAGCAGGATGTTGGCCGGCTCGTAGAGGCTGGAACCTTCGGGCAGCATGCCAAGGCGCGTCAGGATTTCCTCGGCCTTTTCATGGCCCTCCTCCGTCAGCAACACCGAATGAGCCTTGAGGTCGACCGTGTAGTCGCCGGTGTCCTGATCGTGCTGGGTCGCCGCCGCCACGCCTTCGGTCAGCAGGGGCGGCACTGCGTTCATCTTGACGTAGAGATCTGTGTGATCCTCGGCCTGACCAGAGATGATCAGCGGTGTGCGCGCCTCGTCGATGAGGATCGAATCGACCTCGTCGACGATGGCGTAATGCATGGCGCGCTGCACCCGCTCGTTGGCGGCATAGACCATGTTGTCGCGCAGGTAATCGAAGCCGAACTCGTTGTTGGTGCCATAGGTGATGTCGGCGGCGTAGGCGGACTGCTTTTCATCGTGCGGCATCTGCGACAGGTTCACGCCAACGCTAAGGCCAAGAAAGCGATGCAGGCGTCCCATCCATTCGGCGTCACGACTGGCCAGGTAATCGTTGACGGTCACCACATGCACGCCCTTGCCAGCCAGGGCATTGAGGTAGGACGGCAGGGTCGCCACCAGTGTCTTGCCCTCGCCAGTTCGCATCTCGGCGATCTTGCCATGGTGCAGCACCATGCCGCCGACCAACTGCATGTCGAAATGGCGCATGCCCAGCACGCGCTTGCCTGCTTCGCGCACCACCGCGAAGGCCTCCGGCAACAGCGAGTCGACTGACTCGCCGTTGGCGATGCGGCTGCGGAATTCGTCGGTCTTGGCACGCAATTGCTCGTCCGTCAGGCCTTGAGTGGCTGGCTCGAGCGCGTTGATTTTGGCGACGGACTGGGAATACTGCTTGATCAGCCGGTCATTGCGGCTGCCAAATATTTTCTTGAGAAGGCCCGAGATCATGGGGAAGCGAATCGTCCAATACGTGCGGCGCCGGGGTCGGCGAAGGGGCGGATTCTAGCATGCGCTGCCTGGCCGGCCTTGATCCGGGCCAAGCCGGACACGGGGCAAATGCCCCGAAGTTACGCGATCAGTGGCGGTGATTGCCGCTATCGGCCGCCATCTGCAGGAAACGGTTGGGGTTTTGCGCCCCCCCCTTGATGCGGACTTCGAAATGCAGATGGGGGCCGGTCGAACGGCCGGTGCTGCCGACTTCCGCAATCTTCTGGCCGCGCTTGATGAAGGTTCCCTGCTGCACCAGCAATTTCGAGGCGTGGGCGTAGCGGGTGATCAGGTCGTTACCATGGTCGATATCGATCATCAGGCCGTAATCAGGGTGACGTTCGGCGGCAATGACTACACCAGCGGCGGCAGCGACGATTGGGGTGCCCACTTCGGCTGAAAAGTCGACACCCTCGTGCATCGCTCGCTGGCCGGTGAAGGGGTCGAGTCGCCAGCCGTAGGCTGAAGCATTCCATTGGGCGTCGACAGGCAACGTGGTCGGCAGGCGTGCCTTGCGCACACGATCTTCGAACATCTGGGCTTCCAGCAGGGTCAAGGTGTCGGTTCTGGCTTCAAGCTGGAGGGAAAGTGTCTCGACCGCTTGCTGCAATTCGTTGGCGGAAAGCGCCGAGGCGTTGAGCAGCGGCCCGCCGCGGCCGTCACGTTCGGCTTGCGGCGTGCGCGGATCCTGAAGTTTGATGCCGGATACCGTGGCCAGCCGCTCACCCAGAGTGTCGAGTCGGAGCAATTGGGCCTGCATCTGGCCCAGCTTGACGGCCATGGCATTGAGGTTCTCGCGCACGTAGTCGCGGCTTTTCTGGGTTTCCTCGGCGGAAACGACCCGCATCAGGTCCTGCAGGAAGGGCAGGCGCAGTTCAGCGGCGTGGCGAACGGTGAAATAGGAAAAAAGCGAGGACAACGCAATCACGGACGCGGCGAGAAGGCCGGCGCCAATGGCCAGATGGCGCCAGGTCAGCGTCAGTGTTCTGGCCGTTGCCATTCGGTCGGAGACAAGAATAATATGCACGCTCTGCTCCCTTGCTGGTATTTCCTCATGCGGCCACGCCGCACCATCCGTTCCCTCGAAGACTGCCTGCTCGCCGATAGCGGCATGGCGCGGCTGACTTCGCATGCATCCCGGCTGCTACGCTTGCAGGCTATCCTCGCCGCCAACCTGCCGGCGAGTCTTGCACGCGGAGCGCGCGTGGCGAATCTCAAGTCGGGGAAGCTTGTTATCCACGCCGATAACGGCGCGGTGGCGGCGAAACTCAGGCAAATGGCCCCGCGACTCGCCGACCTTGTACGTTTTGAAGCGGCGGAGATTAATGGAATCGAAATCCGCGTGCAAGGGCGCGCCGGGAATCCGGCTGCGGCACCAAGGACAACCCCGTCTGGCATTGGCCCACAGGCAAAGCAAGGACTTACATCACTGGAAGGCCGCCTGCCTGCAGGGTCGCGTTTGCGAGTCGCGTTGGCAAAACTGGTCGAACGGGGCTGATATGCCTACAGGACGATCACCCGTTCGAGAAACATCAGGACCAGCACGATCAGGGCGAAGATCAGGGCGTATTTGGCCAGCCGGCCGGCAAACATCAAGTAATGCTTGTCACCGGTAAACAAATAACTGACGATGCCGGCGCCGATGGCGATTACCACCAGCAGGCCGACGATCCGCAATATGAACATCGGCGAAAACCGGGCGCTCAGGCCGCCTGCAGTTCGGGATACAGATTCGCGATGCCGGCCGGGGCCCGGCGGGCATCGTCGAAGCTCACCAACTCCCAGGCGGAGGCATCCGCCAGCAAGGCACGCAACAACTGATTGTTGAGCCCGTGACCCGACTTGTGGGCCGAAAAGGACGCCAGCAGCGGATGGCCCGCCAGATACAGGTCGCCGATGGCATCGAGCACCTTGTGGCGCACGAACTCGTCGGGAATCCGCAGGCCCTCGGCATTGAGGACGCGGTATTCGTCCATCACGATGGCGTTGTCGAGGCTGCCGCCAAGCGCCAGGCCCTGCGAACGCAGTGCCTCGACATCCTGGGTGAAGCCGAAGGTGCGGGCGCGTGCGATGTCGCGGATGTAGGAATCGTCGGCGAAATCGACCACGACGCGGCTGCCGGTCTGGTCGACCGCGGGGTGGTTGAAGACAATCGAGAAAGCCAGCCGGAAACCATCATAGGGCTCCAGCCGCGCCCATTTGTCGCCGTCCTTGACCTCGACGGCGTGCTTGACGCGAAGAAAGCGCTTGGGGGCGTTCTGCTCGGTGATGCCGGCCGATTGCAGCAGAAATACGAAGGGCCCGGCCGAGCCATCCATGATGGGCAATTCGGCAGCATCGACATCAACATAGAGGTTATCGATGCCCAGGCCGGCCAGCGCCGACATCAGGTGTTCGACGGTGCCCAGGCGCACCCCGTCCTTCTCCAGCACCGAGGCCATGCGCGTGTCGCCGATGCCGAACGGATCTGCCCGCAGATCGACCGGCGGCTCGAGGTCGATGCGGCGAAAGACGATGCCGGTGTCGGGCTGCGCCGGACGCAGCGTCAGCCGCACCTTGGCGCCGGAATGCAGGCCGACGCCGGTAGCGGTAATGAGCGATTTGAGAGTACGTTGGCGCAACATCGTCAGGTCAATGACAGAAAAATGGCAAGGGCATTGTGCAGGGCGTCAACTTTAACATGGCGGGCCTGGCAGACGCAGCGGCCGGGAGGAGGCGAATCGCCCCGATCGTCGCGCCCGCCATGCGAGCACCTTAGTCCGCCTGCTTGCGCAGGAAGGCCGGAATGTTTGGGATTGTGGCTTCGGCCGGCGCTGCGCGCCTTAACGTTCGAAATTCTCACGTTAGCCTCCGCCCCAACCACGACATTCCGCCGACTTTCAGTCGGCCTGCTTGCGCAGGAACGCCGGAATGTCGTACTTGTCCACTCCGCTCGCGGCCATCGACTCGGCCATGGCGCTGCGCCCGGCACGGCCGGAACTGAAAACGCCGCCGAACTCCGCGCTGCCGACGGTAGCCCCTGCCGACTCGACCATCAGGGGCACATTGTCGGTGCCGGTCCTCAGAACCTCCGTGTACGCCAGCGTCGGCTTGGCCTGCTTGCGCGCAGCGGCAGCACCTAGCCCGGTGGCGACGACCGTAACGCGAACGCGATCCTCCATGCCTTCGTCGTAGGCCAGGCCGCAGATCACGGTGGCTTCGGGCGATGTGTATTGGCGAATGGTAGTCATCACCTCCTTGTACTCCTTCATGCTGATCTGGCGCGAGGCCGAGACATTGACCAGCACTCCGCGGGCACCCGAAAGCTCTACGCCCTCAAGCAGGGGGCTGGCGACTGCACTTTCGGCCGCGATGCGGGCGCGATCGACGCCGGTTGCATCGCCCGATCCCATCATGGCCTTGCCCATCTCACCCATCACCGTGCGCACGTCCTGGAAATCGACGTTGATGTGGCCGTGGACATTGATGATCTCGGCGATGCCGCCGACAGCGTTCTTGAGGACGTTGTCGGCCGCCTTGAATGCGGTGTCCATCGGCACATCCTCGCCCAGCACTTCCCACAGCTTGTCGTTGAGCACGACGATCAACGAATCGACCGAGTCTTCCAGTTCCTTGAGGCCGGCTTCGGCGAGGCTCATGCGCTTGCCTTCATAGTCGAAAGGCTTGGTGACCACCGCCACGGTGAGAATGCCGAGCTCGCGCGCGACTTCGGCGACGATCGGCGCCGCACCGGTGCCGGTGCCGCCGCCCATGCCGGCGGTGATGAAGGCCATGTGGGCACCGCGCAAGGCATCGGCAATCTGCTCGCGCGCCGACTCGGCTTGCTCGCGGCCGACGTCCGGCTTGCCGCCGGCGCCGAGGCCCGAGCCGAGCTGCAGCTTGACGCCGGCGCTCATGTTTTTCAACGCCTGGGCGTCGGTATTGGCGCAGATGAACTCCACGCCCTGCACGCCTTCGCGGATCATGTGCTCCACGGCATTGCCGCCCGCACCGCCTACACCAATGACCTTGATTACGGTCGTGGGTTCCGGTTCTACAAATTCAAACATGGTCGCCTCCTTGTTGTTGCTGCTGCAAATTAAGATCAAAAATTCTTCACGAACCAGGAGCGCATGCGCTCCAGTACCTGCTTGAAATTCCGCGGGCTCTGCACCTTCAGGCCCCGCTGCTTCTGGGTCAGCCCTTCCAGAAGCAGGCCCATCGCCGTCGAGTAGCGCGGCCCCTTGACGAAGTCGCGCAGATTGCCGTCGTAATGGGGCACACCGAGCTTCACCGTGTTGTGGAATATCTCCTCGCCGAGGTCGATCATTCCCGGCATCTGGGCCGAGCCGCCGGTCAGCACGATGCCCGCCCGCAGCAGCCGCTCGTAGCCGCTGCGCACGAGTTCTTCCTGCACCTTGAGGAATATCTCCTCGACACGCGGCTGGATGAAGCCTGCCAGCGCCTGACGAGAAAGCTGGGTCGCCGGGCGGTCGCCGACGCCCGGCACCTCGATCATCTGCTCGGGATCGGCGATCTGCTGCAGCGCAGCGCCCCACTTCTCCTTGATCTCCTCGGCATCCGGCGTCGAGGTACGCAGGGCGATGCCGATGTCGGCCGTGATCTGATCGCCGGCGATGGCGATCACGGCGGTATGGCGAATCGCCCCCTGGGAGAAGATCGCGACATCGGTGGTGCCGCCGCCGATGTCCACCAGGCAGACGCCGACATCGCGCTCGTCGTCGGTCAGCACGGCATGTCCGGATGCCAGCGGCTGCAGCACCAGGTCGACCACTTCGAGACCGCAGCGATGCACGCACTTGACGATGTTCTGCACCGCGGTAACGGCGCCGGTGACGATATGCACCTTGACGTCGAGGCGCTTGGCGTCCATGCCGATCGGCTCGCGCACGCCATCCTGGCCATCGACGATGAACTCCTGCACCAGGGTGTGCAATATCTGGTCGTCGGCCGAAATCGGCGTGGCGTTGGCAGCCTCGATGGCGCGCTCGACATCGAATTGCGTCACCTCCTTGTCACGCACCACGGCCATGCCGGAGGAGTCCTTGCTCTTGATGTGGCTGCCGGCAATGCCCGTATAGACCTCCTTGACCTTGCAGCCGGCCATCAGCTCGACCTCCTCGATGGCGCGCGAAATGGCGTTGACCGTTTCCTCGATGTTCACCACCACGCCGCGTCGCAGCCCGCGCGACTGCTGGCTGCCGAGGCCGAGGATGACCAGCTGGCCTTCGGCATTGACCTCGGCGACGATGGCGACGATCTTTGACGTGCCGATGTCGAGGCCGACGATGAGATCGCGTTTGGCTTCCTTGCTCATGAGGTTTTCGATTTCTTGTCGTGGCTCGCCGGCGTGCCGAGGCGCAGGGCAAAGCCGTTGGGGTAGCGCATATCCACCGCGACGATGGGCACTTTGGCCTTGTCGAGGGCGGCGGCGTAATGGGCGGTGAAGCGGTCGAGGCGCTCGACCAGCGGCAGCTTGGGCTGATCGCGGCCGAGGTCGAGCAGCACGCCATCGTCAAGGCGGACTTGCCAGGCCTCGCGGGGCGACAGGGTGACGGCCACCGGCTGACGCTGGATCGATGCAAGACGCGAATCGAATTCACGGTAGCGCGCCAGCATCGCCGGCGCTGCCCCCTCGGGGCCGCTGAAGACCGGCAGATCATCGCTGCCAACCGCCGCGAAGACCTCGCCATGCGTATTGACCAGGCGCGACTCGCCATCCGTCCGGGACCACCGCGCAACGGCGACGTGCTCCTCCAGCGCCAGTTCCAGGGCATACGGCCATTGCCGCCGCAGTTCGGCACGGCGCACCCAGGGCAGCTTCTCGAAGCTGGCGCGCGCCTCGTCGAGGTTGATGCTGAGCAGGTTTCCGGACAGGGCAGAACGCGTCGCATGCTCGATCTGGGCGCGGCTGACATGCGCGACGTCGCCGACCACCACCAGTTCTCGCAAGGGGTAGAACGGCAGGCGTTGCACCCCTTTCATCGCCGCCCATGCCAGCACCGCGACACCGAACACGATGAGGAGATCGGCCGCGAGATTGAGCAACTGCGGTCGATCCCAGAAACCGTCCACCTCGTTGTTGCGACGATTGCGCTCGCGCCTAGCCAATTTCCGCCCCCCCACGCTTACGTTCGTTCGCTGCCCCCGGGGGCGTGTCGCGGCCCTTGGGGCTGTCCTGCGGGCCGCAGGTCGCCTCCGCCAGGATGCGGACGACAAGGTCCTCGAAGTTGATGCCCGCGGCGCGGGCCGCCATCGGCACCAGCGAGTGATCGGTCATGCCGGGAGAGCTATTCACTTCCAGGCACCACGAAGTGCCGTCGCTATCGAGCATGACATCGACCCGGCCCCAGCCACGGCCGCCGAGGACCTCGAAGGCATGCACGGCCAGCACCTGCATCTCGCGCTCCTGCGCTTCGTCGAGTCCGCTGGGAATGAGGTAGCGGGTGTCGTCGCGATCGTACTTGGCCTCGTAATCGTAGAACTCCGTCGTCGGCACGATGCGGATCACCGGCAAAGGCTGGCCGGCCAGGATGCCGACGGTGTATTCGCCGGCATCGACGAAACGTTCGGCCAGCACCACCTTGTCGTACCGGGCTGCCAGCTCAAAGGCCGCGCGCAGTTCGCCCGCCTGCTTGACCTTGCTGATGCCGATGCTCGATCCCTCGCAGGCCGGCTTGACGAACAGGGGCATGCCGAGCCGTTCCTCGATGGCGGCGAAATCGGAGCCGGCGTCGAGCACGACGAAATCCGGCACGGGCACGCCGGCCGCGCGCCACGCCAGCTTGGTACGCCACTTGTCCATGCCCAGCGCGGACGCCAGCACGCCGCTGCCGGTGTAGGGAATCTTCATCAACTCCAGCGCACCCTGCAGGCAACCGTCCTCGCCGCCGCGACCATGCAGGGCGATGAAGACGCGGGCGTAGCCCTCGTCCTTGAGCGCGGCCAGCGGCTTTTCCGCCGGATCGAAGGCATGGGCATCGACGCCGGCGCGCAACAGGGCCGCAAGCACCGCTGCACCGCTCTTGAGCGAAACGGCGCGTTCGGCAGATTCTCCGCCGAGCATTACCGCCACCTTGCCGAAATCGCGTTGAATCAAGGCCTTGCCCCCACGATACGAACCTCTCGAACCAATTCGATGTTGAACATTTCCCTCACACGCGCCTGAACCTGGCCAATAAGGGTTTCTATCTCGGCAGCGCTGGCACTGCCGTCCGGATTAACGATGAAATTCGCATGCTTTTCGGACACGCGTGCGCCGCCGACCGCGTAGCCCTTGAGGCCGGCCGCTTCGATCAGTCGCGCCGCGTGGTCGCCCGGCGGATTGCGGAACACCGAGCCGGCATTGGGAAGCTGCAAGGGCTGGGTGATGGCGCGCTTTTCCAGCAGTTCGGCGATGCGTTGGCGCGCGGCTTCGCCGTCGCCGGAGGGAAAACGCAGCCAGGCAGCGACGAAGATCTCGTCGGTCGCCTCGCGCAGGCCGACACGGCGATAGCCAATGGCGAAGTCATCGGGGGTGCGCTCGGTCAGTTTGCCGCGACGGTCGAGCATCAGCACCCGCTCGACATGGTTCCAGGTCTCGCCACCATGGCAGCCGGCGTTCATGGCCAGCGCACCTCCGACCGTGCCGGGAATGCCGGCGAGAAACTCGGCCCCGATCAGATTCTCGTTGGCGGCGAAGCGAGCAACCTTGGGCGACGCGACGCCGGCCTCGGCGTAAATGCTGCCGTCAGCCTCGCGCCGCAGCGTTCTCAAGGCGCCGTGGGTGAGAACCACCGTACCGTCGAAGCCGCCATCGCGCACCAGCAGGTTGGAGCCGAGGCCGACGGTCATTACCGGCTCGTCGTGACGCAGCGTGGTGAAGAAAGCCGTGAGATCGGCGAGGTCGGCGGGCACATAGGTGCGTGCGGCAACACCGCCGGCGCGCCAGGAAACATGGCTTGCCATGGATTCGTGCTCCGTCAGCCGGCCGCGCAGTGCCTCAGTCATTGGCCAACTTTCCCGGCACGGCGCCGATGGAACCGGCGCCCATGGTTATGACTACGTCGCCGTCGCGGGCCGCCGCCCGGATGGCCTCCGGCATGGCCGCAATATCCTCGACGAACACCGGCTCAACCTTGCCGGCGACGCGCAGCGCACGGGTGAGCGCACGTGAGTCCGCGGCGACGATGGGTGCTTCGCCAGCCGCGTAAACCTCGGCCAGCAGCAGGCCGTCAGCGGCGGCCAGCACCTTGACGAAATCCTCGAAGCAGTCGCGGGTACGGGTGTAGCGGTGCGGCTGGAACGCCAGCAGCAGACGGCGGCCGGGGAAGGCGCCGCGTGCCGCAGCGATGGTCGCGGCCATTTCCACCGGATGGTGGCCATAGTCGTCGATCAGCGTGAAGTGGCCGCCGTCGCGCGCCGGAATCTCGCCGTAGCGCTGGAAGCGGCGATCGACGCCCCGGAACTCGGCCAGCGCCTTGACGATCACCGTGTCGCCAACGCCGACTTCCGTGGCGACCGCGATTGCCGCCAGCGCGTTGAGTACGTTGTGGCGGCCCGGCAGGTTGAGCGTCACCGGCAGGCGCGACACCGAGCCATTGGTTCGGACGCAGTCGAAGCGCATCGCCCCGCCTTCGGCCACGATGTTCTCGGCGCGGAAATTGGCGGGCTCGTCGATGCCGTAGGTGACGACCTGCTTGGCGACGCGCGGCAGGATTTCACGCACATTGGGGTCGTCGACGCAGAGCACGGCAACGCCGTAGAACGGCAGCCGATGCAGGAAATCGACGAAGGTCTGCTTGAGGCGGCCGAAGTCGTGGCCATAGGTTTCCATGTGGTCGGCGTCGATGTTGGTGACCACCGAGACCACCGGCGACAGGAACAGGAAGGAGGCGTCGGATTCGTCGGCCTCGGCTACCAGGAATTCGCCGGCCCCAAGCTTGGCGTTGGCGCCGGCGGAATTGAGGCGGCCGCCGATGACGAAAGTCGGATCGAGGCCGCCTTCCGCCAGGCAGCTGGCGACGAGGCTGGTGGTGGTGGTCTTGCCGTGGGTGCCGGCGATGGCGATGCCCTGCTTGAAGCGCATCAGCTCGGCCAGCATCTGGGCGCGGGGCACGATCGGCAGGTGGCGTTCGCGTGCGGCGATCACCTCTGGGTTGTCGTCCTTCACCGCGGTCGAGGCCACCACCGCGTCGGCGCCCTCGACGTTGGCGGCGCGATGGCCAATGGTCACGCGCACGCCCTGCACCGCCAGGCGGCGGGTGGTGGCCGACTCGGCCAGGTCGGAACCGGAGACCACGTAGCCCTGGTTGGCCAGCACCTCGGCAATGCCGCTCATGCCGGAGCCGCCAACGCCGATGAAGTGGATGCGGCGAACTTTGTGTTTCATAAGCTCAACACCTTTCAACATGGAGACACAGGGGCACGGAGAACTGCAAGTTCCCGGCGGCTTTCCTCTGTGTCTCTGTGCCTCTGTGGTTAGTGGTTCTCACTTGGCGATTTCCTTGCAGGCATTCGCGACAGTTGCTGTCGCATCGGTTTTGGCCAGCGCCCGCGCCTTCTCGGCCATCTGCAGCAACTGCTCGCGGTTCATGTTGCGCACCAGGGCCAGCTTTTCCGGGGTCAATTCGGCCTGCGGCAGCAGGATGGCTGCGCCGGCATTGGCCAGGAAGCGGGCGTTGACAGTCTGGTGGTCGTCCACCGCATGCGGGAAGGGCACCAGGATGCTGGCCACGCCGGCCGCGGCCAGTTCGGCGACGGTGAGCGCCCCGGCGCGGCAGATCACCAGGTCGGCCCAGGCATAGGCACCGGCCATGTCCTCGATGAAGGGTACGAGACTCGCACCGACCCCGGCACGCGCATAAATCTCGCGCAGGGCATCGATGTGCTTCGCCCCGGCCTGATGCAGCACCTCGGGGCGTTCGCTTTCCGGCAGCAGGGCCAGCGCCTGCGGTACCGTTTCGTTGAGTGCCGCCGCGCCAAGACTGCCCCCGACCACCAGCAGATGCACCGGGTCGCCGCAACGTTCGCGTTCGCGATAGCGAAAAGTCGGCGCTGGCAGTACGGCGATTTCTGCCCGCACGGGATTGCCGGCCCAGATCCCCTTTTTCATCACGTCCGGGAATCCGGTCAGGATGCGGTCAGCCACGCCCGCCAGCACGCGATTCGCCAAGCCCGCCACCGAGTTCTGCTCGTGCAGTACCAGTGGAATGCCCTTGAGCACGGCCATCATGCCGCCGGGAAAACTTACGAAACCGCCCATGCCGAGGACGACATCAGGCCGGATGCGCTTCAGTTCGGACAAAGCCTGGACGAAGCCGCGCAGCAGATTGAACGGTAGCAGCAGCTTGCGCAGGATGCCCTTGCCGCGCAGCGCGGAAAAACGCACCCAGGCAGTCTCGTAGCCGCGCTCCGGCACCAGCTTCGCCTCCATGCCATCCGGGTTACCCATCCAGACCACGCGCCAGCCCTGCTCGCGCAGCGAATCGGCGACGGCCAGGCCGGGAAAGATGTGACCACCGGTGCCGCCCGCCATGACCAGGAGCGTCTTGCTCATACCGACACCCCCCGCATGAGCTGTCGATTTTCCCAATCCACGCGCAGCAGCACTGCCAGTGCCACACAGTTGACCAGGATGCCCGTACCGCCAAAGCTCATCAGTGGCAACGTCAGGCCCTTGGTCGGCAGCAGGCCCATGTTGACGCCCATGTTGATGAAGGACTGCACGCCGATCCAGATGCCGACGCCCTGGGCGACGAGGCCGGCGAAAACCCGGTCGAGCAGCAGCGACTGGCGGCCGATGGCGAAGGCACGCTGGACCACCAGTGCGAACAGGGCGACGACGGCGAAGACGCCGACGAAACCGAGCTCTTCGGCGATCACGGCCAGCAGGAAATCGGTGTGCGCCTCCGGCAGGTAAAACAGCTTCTCGACGCTGGCGCCGAGGCCGACGCCAAACCATTCGCCGCGGCCGAAGGCGATCAGCGCGTGCGACAACTGATAGCCCTTGCCGTAGGCGTCCTTCCATGGGTCCATGTAGCTGGTGATGCGCTCCAGCCGGTAGGGCGAGGTCAGAATCAGTACAACGAAGGCGAGTGCCATGACGCCGATCAGCACCGCGAACAGCCGCGCGTTGATGCCGCCGAGGAAAACGATGCCGAAGGCGATGGCGACGATGACGACGAAGGCACCAAAGTCCGGCTCGCGCAGCAGCAGCGCGCCAACCAGCACCATCACCAGCGCCATGGGCACGAAACCACGGCGAAACGAGCCCATTTCGGCAAGCTTGCGGGTCGTGTAGTCCGCCGCGTAGAGCACGACGAAGAGTTTCATCAGTTCGGACGGCTGCATATTCACCGGGCCGAGCGGCAGCCAGCGCTGCGCGCCATTGACGGAGCGGCCGACGTGGGGAATCAGCACGATCACCAGCAGGGCGACGCCGATCATGAACAGCCAGGGCGCCGCCTGCTGCCACAGGCGCAGCGGGATCTGGAAGGCGGCGACGCCGGCGACGAGGCCGATGGCCAGGAAGATGCCGTGGCGCACCAGAAAGTAGCTGGCCTGGTTGCCGGTGAAGCGGCTGCCCTCGGCGGTGGCGATCGACGCCGAGTACACCATCACCAGGCCGAACATCAGCAGGCCCAGCGCCGGCCACAGCAGCAGCGGGTCGAGCTCGGCCGGCGCGCCCTGCGCCAGGCTGGGGCGCCGATTGGAGGTGAATACCGTGCTGATCATGATGTCGCCGCCGGGCCGCCCCGGGGCCCTCGCCGAGTTGGAGGGCAAGGCGACATGTGCTCCCCTGTGGAGGGCAGCGAACGCAGTGAGCGTGGGGGTCTATTCATTTTCCCAGCCGGCTCACAGCGGCAACAAACACCTCGGCGCGGTGTTCGTAGTTGCGGAACATGTCGAAGCTGGCGCAGGCCGGCGACAGCAGCACGGCATCGCCGGGCCGAGCCGCCCCTGCCGCTGCGCGCACCGCGGCGTCCATGTCGGAGGCACCGAGCACCGGCACGCCACAACCGGCAATGGCCTCGCCGATCTTCGCTCCGTCGCGGCCGATCAGCACGGCAGCACGGCCGTGTCCGGCCACCGCCGCCTTGAGCGGCGAAAAATCCTGGCCCTTGCCGTCACCGCCGAGAATCACAACAACCTTGCCGCCAAGGCCTTCCAGCGCGGCAACCGTGGCGCCGACGTTGGTGCCCTTGGAATCGTCGTAGTAAGTCACGCCGGCGATCTCGGCGATCCGTTCGACGCGATGCGGCAGACCCTGGAAGTTGCGCAAGCCCGGCAGCAGGGCCACCGGCTGCAAGCCGTCATCGGCATCGACGGCTGCGCACAAGGCCAGCGCCGCCATGGCGTTGGCGGCATTGTGCAAGCCACTGAAAGGCAGCTGCGAAACAGGCAGCAGGAATTTGTCGCCCTGCACGATCCAGGGCTCGCCGCGATTTTCGCGCAGGCCGAAATCGCTGGCGTTGCCGGGGGCGTCGAGGCCGAAGCTGATGAGGCGGCGCCCCGGGATCGCCATGCGCCTGACGCGCTCGTCCTGACGGTTGAGCACCTGGACACCGTTGCCGGAAAAAATCCGCGCCTTGGCGGCGGCGTAGTCGTCGAGGTCGATGTAGCGATCGAGGTGATCATCGGAAATGTTGAGCACCGTCGCGGCCTCGGCGTCGAGGCTTTGCAGCGTTTCCAGCTGGAAGCTGGACAACTCCAGCACCCAGATGTCCGGCAGCTTGCCCGTGTCCTCGCAGGCCATGAGCGCGGCCAGGGCGGCGGGAGAAATGTTCCCGGCCACACCGGTGAGCTTGCCGGCGGCACGGCAAAGATGGCCGGCGAGCGCGGTGGTGGTGGTCTTGCCGTTGGTGCCGGTGATGGCGATCACGCGGCTGCGCTCCCGCACCCCGAGCGCGCGCAGGCCATGGGCGAACAACTCGATCTCGCCGACCACGGGAATGCCCTGCGCCCGCGCATGGATCGACAGCAGCAGGCCGGGAGAGAGGCCGGGCGAAATGGCGACGAGGTCGATGCCGTCGAGCAGCGACTTGGCGGCGGGCGCCGCGAAATCGGCGCTGAAAAACTCGGCGCTGGCGACACGGCGATTCAGTTCCCCCAGATAGGGCGGCGCGGCGCGCGAGTCCGCGACGCGAACGGCGGCGCCGTTGCGCGCGCACCACTGAGCCATCGCCAGCCCCGATTCACCGAGGCCGAGGACCAAAACGTGCCGGTCTTTCAGCATCACCTGATCTTCAACGTAGAGAGGCCGAACAACACCAGCAGGATCGTGATGATCCAGAAACGCACCACTACCTGCGTTTCCTTCCAGCCGGTTTGTTCGAAGTGATGGTGCAACGGCGCCATGAGCAGGATGCGGCGGCCGACACCATAGCGTCTCTTGGTGTACTTGAACCAGGTGACCTGCAGCATCACCGACACCGTCTCGGCGACGAAAACGCCGCCCATGATGAAGAAGACGATTTCCTGGCGCGCGATCACCGCCACGGTGCCGAGCGCCGCGCCCAGCGCCAGCGCGCCGACGTCGCCCATGAATACCTCCGCCGGATAGGCGTTGAACCAGAGGAAGCCGAGCCCGGCGCCGGCCAGCGCGCCGCAGAATACCGTGAGTTCGCCGGCGCCCGGGATGTAGGGCAGCAGCAGGTACTTGGAGAATCCGGCGTGGCCGGCGACGTAGGCGAAGATGCCCAGCGCCGCGCCGACCATCACCGTCGGCATGATGGCGAGGCCGTCGAGGCCGTCGGTAAGATTGACCGCGTTGCTGCTGCCGACGATCACCAGATAGGTCAGCACGATGAAGCCGAAGACGCCGAGCGGATAGGTGACGCTCTTGAAGAAGGGCAGGATGAGGTCGGCCGTGGCCGGCAGTTCCAGCGTGAAGCCGCTGGCCACCCACTGGAAGAAGAGCTGGAGCACCTTCTCGTTGTTGGGCGCAGAAATCGAGAAGGCAATGTAGATGGCGGCGACCAGCCCGATCAGCGATTGCCAGAAGAACTTCGTGCGCGCCGAGAGGCCATCGGGATTGCGATAAACCACCTTGCGCCAGTCGTCCACCCAGCCGACCGCGCCAAAGCCCAGCGTCACGATCAGCACGATCCAGACGAAGCGGTTGGACAGGTCGGCCCACAGCAGCGTGGCGATGCCAAGCGAAATCAGGATCAGCGCACCGCCCATGGTCGGCGTGCCGGCCTTCACCAGATGCGTCTGCGGCCCGTCGTCGCGCACCGACTGGCCGATCTTCTTCGCGGCCAGCCAGCGGATCACCGCCGGCCCGGCGATGAAGGAAATGGTCAGAGCCGTCATCGTCGCCAGCACCGCGCGCAGCGTGATGTAGTTGAAGACGTTGAAGGCACGAATGTCCTGCGCCAGCCATTTGAACAGCTCAAGCAGCATCGGGTTTCTCCTCGATAGCTTCTACCACCCGCTCCATGCGCATGAAGCGCGAACCCTTGATCAACACGGTCGTGGCAGCATCCAGCTCGGGCTTGAGCGCCGCGACCAGCGCCTCGACGCTCTCGAAGTGGCGCGCGCCCACGCCGAAATTGTGAACCGCATCGGCCGCCAGCCCGCCCAGCGCGAACAGTCGCTCGATGCCGCAGCTCTTGGCATGGCCGCCGATCTCGTCGTGGAACTGTGCTGCCGCCTCGCCGACCTCGCCCATGTCGCCCATCACCAGGATGCGCTTGCCCGGCACCGCGGCCAGCACGTCGATGGCGACCCGCATCGAGTCGGGGTTGGCGTTGTAGGTATCGTCGATCAACATGGCACCGTTCAGTCCGGCACGGCGCTGCAGCCGGCCCTTGACGCCGGCATAGCCGGACAGGGCCGCGGCGATAACCGCCAGCGGCACGCCGGCGGCAAGGCAGGCCGCGGCTGCACCGAGGGCATTGCGGGCATTGTGTTCGCCGGCGACCTGAAGCTCGATGTCGATCGCACCGGCGGGAGCCGACAGGTTCAGCGTACCGCCGAAGCCCTCATTGACTCCCCTGGGCCGCCACTGTCCGCGCACCTCGGCGGCGGCGCAAAAGCCGAAGCCGCAAACGCGGCGCCCGGCATTGAGCGAATGCCACAGCGCGGCGTGCGGATCGTCGGCATTGATGACCGCCACGCCGTCGCCGCCCAGCCCCTCGAATATCTCGCCCTTGGCTTGCGCCACGGCGGTGACCGAGCCCAAACCTTCGAGATGCGCGCGCTGGGCGTTGTTGACCACGGCAACCGTCGGCCGCGCCAGGCGCGTGAGATAGGCAATCTCGCCGGCGTGGTTCATGCCCATTTCGATCACCGCCGCGCGATGCGTGTCGCGCAGCTTGAGCAGGGTCAGCGGCAGGCCGATGTCGTTGTTGAGATTGCCCTGCGTTGCCAGCACGGCGTCGGTGCCGAAATGGAGGCGCAGGATTGCGGCGCACATTTCCTTGACCGTGGTCTTGCCATTGCTGCCGGTGATGCCGACAAGCGGAATGGCGAAGCGCGCACGCCAGTGGGCCGCCAGTTTTCCGAGGGCGGGGCGGGTGTCGTCGACCGCGACCAGGGGCAGGTCGGGATTGGCGGCCGCCCAGTCCCGCGCCACCAGCGCGCCGGCGGCGCCCTGCGCCAGAACATCGCGGACATAGTCATGGCCATCGAAGCGCTCGCCCTTGAGGGCGACGAAGAGCATGCCCGGCGTCACGGCGCGCGAATCGGTACCGACCGCATGGAACTCGGGATCGTCCCGCGACAGGACGCCACCGATGGCCCGGGCGGCCGCGGACAGGTTCATCATTGATCGCCCCCTTGGGTTGAATGGTTCAGTTCCCGCCGTTGCGCCAGCGCCGACTTTGCGACGGCGATGTCGGAGAACGGATGGCGCACACCGGAGACTTCCTGATACGGCTCGTGGCCCTTGCCGGCCAGCAGCACGACGTCGCGGGCATCCGCCGCCAGCAGCGCCGCCGTCATCGCAGCGGCACGATCCGTTTCGACCGCGGGGCGCGCCTTCATTCCGGTGAGGATCGCGGCGATGATGGCATTCGGGTCTTCGCCGCGCGGGTTGTCGCTGGTGACGACGATGCGGTCGGCGATGCGCTCGGCGACCTCACCCATCTGCGGCCGCTTGCCGGCATCGCGGTCGCCGCCGCAGCCGAAGACGCAGACCAGATTGCCGCCGCGTGCCTGTGCGGTTTCGCGCAAGGTTCGCAGGGCTTGCTCCAGCGCATCGGGCGAGTGGGCGTAATCAACAACCACCAGCGGTTCGTGCACGCCGCCGAGGGCCTGCATGCGGCCCGGTGGCGGCTGCAGCTGCGGCAGCACTGCGGCTATGTCGGCCAGCGTTTCGTCGCCGGCCAGCAGCGCGCCGATCACGGCCAGCAGGTTGGACGCGTTGAAGCGGCCGATCAGTGGCGCCGCAAATTGCACGCCATCGAGCTCGAAGGTCAGCCCGGTCGCGGTCATGGCGAGCTGGCGCGCCACCAGCACCTGGTCGGCGCCGCCGCGGCCTTCCAGGGTATAGCCGATGGTGCGCACTCGCCCCTGCAGGCGCACCGCCAGTTCGCGGCCGAAGGCGTCGTCGAGATTGATGACCGCGGCGCCGAGTCCGGCGACCTCGAACAGCCGCGCCTTGGCCGCGCCGTAAGCTTCCATGCTGCCGTGGTACTCGAGGTGGTCGCGGGTCAGGTTGGTGAATACCGCGACATCGAAATTGACGCCGCCGACGCGGCCCTGGTCGAGACCGATCGACGACACTTCCATGGCGCAGGCGACGGCGCCCTGTTCGAGATAACCAGCCAGCGCGCGATGCAGGGCGATGGCGTCCGGCGTGGTGTTGACGCTCTCCGCCAGGGCCCCGGGGAAGCCGTTGCCCAGCGTGCCGATTACCGCGCACTTGCAGTCCCAGGCATTCATGGCCTGGGCGATCCACTGCGACACCGAGGTCTTGCCATTGGTACCGGTCACACCGGTCAGCCACAGGCGCTCGGACGGCCGGCCGTATACCAGGTGCGCAATATCGCCGGCAATCCGGTCGAGGCCTTCGACTTCGATGATCGGCGCCGTCCCGCTGTCGCCGACTTTTTGGTCGCGTTCCGCAATCACCGCGGCGGCGCCGCGCTCCAGTGCAGCTGCGATGTAGTCACGGCCATCGACGTGATGGCCCTTCATCGCGACGAAGACGTCGCCCGGCTGCAGCGTACGCGAGTCGAGGCTGAGGCTGCGCGCCTGTACGTTCCGCCGTTCGAGTTCTGCAAGGATATCCATGGCGCGCCGGCTCACCGGACGTCCTTGGGAACAGGCACGGCCGCCATCTGCAGCGGCTTGAGCGGCGCATCGGATGCCACGCCCAGGGTGCGCAACGCGCCGGCCATGACCTTCGAAAACACCGGTGCCGCGACGTCGCCGCCGAAGTGCTTTGCCGCCGAAGGCTCGTCGATCATCACCGCGACGATCAGGCGCGGATCGGACACCGGGGCAAAGCCGACGAAGGACGAAACGTACTTGTCGGCGTAGGCCCCGCCCTCGACCTTGTGGGCCGTGCCGGTCTTGCCGGCGACGCGATAGCCGGAGATCTGTGCCTTCGGCGCCGTACCCTCGGGCAACACCGCCATTTCCAGCATTGCGCGCAGTTCGCGGGCGGTCTGCGCGGTAAACACGCGCTGGCCTTCGGCCGGCTGAGACTCCAGCCGCGTCAGCGACAGCGGCAGCAGGTCGCCGTCGCGGGCAAAGGCCAGGTAGGAGCGGGCCAGCTGGATCAGCGTCACCGAAATGCCATGGCCGTAGGACATGGTTGCCTGTTCGATTGGACGCCAGTTCTTGGCCGGACGGAGGCGACCACCGACCTCCCCGGGAAAACCCAGCTTGAGCGGATGGCCAAAACCCATGCTGTCCAGCATCGACCACATGTCTTCCGGCGGAAAGGTCAGCGCCATCTTGGCCACGCCGATATTTGAGGACTTCTGGATCACCTGCGCCACAGTCAGCGTGCCATGGGCATGGGCGTCCGAGATCGTCGCCGAGCCGATGGTGAGCCTGCCCGGTGCCGTCTGGATCGGCGTATTGAAGCGGAAGTCCCCCTTCTCCAGCGCCAGCGCCGCGGTGAATGGCTTGAGGGTGGAGCCCGGCTCGAAGGTATCGGTGAAGGCGCGGTTGCGCAGTTGCGCGCCGACGAGCTTGCCGCGATTGTTGGGGTTGTAGGTCGGCAGGTTGGCCAGCGCCAGCACCTCGCCGCTCTTGGCGTCGAGCACCACGATGCCGCCGGCCTTGGCCTTGTTGTCGACGATCGCCTGCTTGAGATGGGAGAAGGCGAGATACTGGATCTTGGCGTCGAGTGCCAGATTGACGTCCTGCCCCTCGACCGGCTTCCTGATGCTCTCGACGTCTTCGACGATCTGGCCGCGACGATCCTTGATGACCCGGCGCGACCCCGGCTTGCCGGCGAGCTGCGGGTTGAGCGCCAGCTCGACGCCCTCCTGGCCGGCATCTTCGGCACCGGTAAAGCCGATCACATGCGCCGTCACCTCGGCCGCCGGATAGTAGCGACGATATTCACGCTGCTGGTAAATGCCGGGCAGGTTCAGCGCCGCGACCTGGTCAGCCTGGTCCGGCGGAATCTGCCGCTTGAGGAAGACGAAATCCTTGGCGGCGGCAAGCTTGCGCGTCAGCTCGCGCACGTCCATGTCGAGCAGCGGCGCCAACTGCCGCGTCTGGGCCGGCGAAAGCATCGCATCCTCGGGAATGGCCCAGATCGACTTTACCGGCGTGCTCACGGCGAGGACGTCGCCGTGGCGGTCGAGGATGCGGCCGCGCGTCGCCGATATCTCGATGACGCGCTCGTAGCGCGACTCGCCTTTCTTCTGCAGGAAGTCGTTGTTGATTCCCTGCAGGTAGAGCGAGCGCCCGATCAGCGCGGCAAAGCCGAGCAGCAGCAGGGCCAGCAGCAGCCGTGCCCGCCAGGTCGGCAGCGGCTGCGACAGTAGCGGGCTGTGGGCGAACTTCAGCCTCACGGCTTCTCCACCGAAACAATGCGGCCGGCGGCCGGCGCGTGCATCGCCAGCTTGTCGCGCGCGATTTTCTCGACCCGGGCGTGATTGGCCCAGGTGCTTTGCTCCAACTGCAGTTGGCTCCACTCGACATCGAGGTCACGCATGCGCTTCTGCTCGTTCTCGAGGCCGATGAACAACTTGCGGGCACGATGGCTCGACGACACCGCGGCCAGCGCGCAGATCACCGCCACCAGCAGGAGCACAAGATTGATCCGGACCACGGCCTACAGCCTTTCAGCCACGCGCATGATGGCGCTGCGCGCGCGCGGGTTGGCCGCCACTTCGGCCGCACTTGCGCGTATCGCCTTGCCGACGAGGCGCAGGCGCACCGGCGGCAGATCGGCGGCGCGCACCGGCACGCCTTTCGGCGGCTGGCGCGGCGTGGCCTCGTCGCGCAGGAAGCGCTTGACGATGCGGTCCTCGAGCGAATGAAAGCTGATCACCACCAGCCGACCTCCGGGTGCCAGCCTGTCGATGCATTGCGGCAGGACTAGCGACAGCTCCTCAAGCTCCCGATTGACGAAAATCCGTAGAGCTTGAAAGCTGCGCGTCGCCGGATGCTGGCCCGGCTCGCGCGTGCGGACGGCCTTCTCCACGAGCGCGGCAAGCTGTCGGGTCCCTGTAATACCGTGTTCGCGCCGAGCAGCAACAAGCGCCTTTGCAATCGCATGAGCAAACCGTTCTTCGCCATAGTCCCTTATTACCTCCTCGATTTCCCGCTCGTCAGCCCGCGCCAGAAAATCGGCCGCGGTCTCCCCCTTTGTCGTATCCATGCGCATGTCCAGCGGCGCATCGAAACGAAAACTCATGCCCCGGCTGGCGTCGTCCAGTTGCGGCGACGACACCCCCAGGTCCAGCAACACACCATCCACCGGCATCATTCCGCGCGCGTCGAGCCTCGCCCCCAACTCGCTGAAAGGCGCATGGGCGATGGCAAAGCGCGTATCGGAAATCTCCGCCGCCGCCCGCACCGCGGCAGGATCGCGGTCGAATGCCAGCAGCGAGCCGCCTTGCGTCAGTTGATCCAGGATTGCGCGGCTGTGGCCGCCGCGGCCGAAAGTCGCATCCACATAGCGACCGCCCGGATTGAGCACCAGCGCCGCCACGGCTTCGGCGAGCAGGACGCTTACATGGGCGCTTGACGGGGCATTGGCGGAAGATTCCATTCATCACAGCGCCAGGTCCGCCAGCCCCGGCGGCAGGAGCTTGTCGCCCTGGGCGAAGATCGTTTCCTGCTGCGCCTTCCAGCCAGCATCCGACCAGATCTCGAAACCGTTGCCCTGCCCCACCAGCCAGACGCCCTTTTCCAGACCGGCGTATTGCCGCAACTCGGGCGGTACCAGCAAGCGGCCGGCAGCATCCATTTCCATATCGACGGCAAAACCCACCAGCAGGCGCCGCAGCATGGCCGACTGTGTCTCGAGGCTGGGGGCGGCAAGGATCTTGGCGCGGATCGGCTCCCAGGCCGGCTCCGGATAGAGCAGCAGGCAGCGATGGGGGTGTGCAGTGAGGACCAGGCGGCCGTCACCGGCCGCGGTCAGAGCGTCACGATGCCGGGCCGGAATCGCCATCCGCCCTTTCGCATCGAGATTGAGTGCCGCCGCGCCCTGGAACATCAAATTCCCCACTTTTCCCCACTTCTTCCCACTCTACGGAGGTTTTTTTGGCGGGTCAAGCGGAAATTGCGGGATTTTTCCTACGCAACAATGACTTAGGCTGACTTTCGACACAATTCGTCAAAAACAATATTCTTTAAAAACAATATGGATAGAGCGTCATTCGAAAGTCAAATATCAACACTTGGCACGCACCGCCTTGCCGTTTCAGTCCCGACGCAGTGCAGAATTTCTGGCCAGTCCCTGGTTGAGGCGGTAAAGTCCAAGGCATTCCATCTGGATTGAAAGTCGTGACCCCACTGCCTTCCGAAACCATATTTCTTGGCCGCCAGCCCATCCTTGACGCCAGCCACGCCATCATCGGCTACGAACTGCTGTTTCGCGCCCATGCGGAAGATGAAAGCGCACACTTCGAGTCCGCGGCCTGCGCCACGGCGCAGGTGATCTGCACCGCATTCACCGAGTACGGCATCGCCATGGCGATGCTAAACCTCAAGGCTTTCATCAACGTCGATTCGCGCTTCCTGGGTTCCGACGCCATTGAACTGCTGCCGGCGGAGCAGATCGTGCTCGAAATGGCGCCGCAGGTGGATGCGGCCACGGTGGTCCGCTGCCACGAGCTGCGTTCGGCCGGCTACGAGTGCGCCGTGAGCGTGGACCCAAGCGCGGAATTGCCGGATGGGGCGCAGCTCGACCTCGCCAGCTACATCAAGATAGACATCTCCAGCGCCACGCCCGAGCAGATAGCGACAGCCACGAGCATGCTGGCCGGCCATGCGCACAAGCTGCTCGCCGCCAAGGTCGAAACCGCCGAGCAGGCGGAATGGTGCGCCGCGCAGGGATTCCGGTTTTTCCAGGGATTCTTTTTCGCGCGGCCGCTCATTGAGGAAGGCCGCAAGCTCGACCCGACCACGCAGGGCCTGCTGCGCATCGTCAATCTGGTGTCGAGCGACGTCGAAACACGCGACATCGAAACCGCCTTCAAGGGCGATCCGGCGCTGACCATGAATCTGCTGCGCGTCGTCAACTCGGCAGCCATGGGCCTGCGCAGCCCCGTCGGCTCGATCGCACAGGCCATTACCCTGCTCGGCCGCCGCCCGCTGCTGCGCTGGCTGCACCTGCTGCTGTTCCGCGGCAGCGGCGGCAGCCTCGCCACCAACCCCTTGATGCTGCACGCAGCCATGCGCGGCCGGATGATCGAGTTGCTGGTGCAGCGCCGCTACCCCGGCGACCGCGCCCTGCTCGACAGCGCCTTCATCGTCGGCGTGATGTCGCTGATGCCGGCGGCGCTGCGCATCCCGATGAGTGAAGTCCTGGCGCAAATCGCCCTGTCGCCGGAGGTGGCCGACGCCGTCGGCGACTATGGCGGTCCGCTCGGTCAGGTGCTGCTGCTGGTCGAATATTTCGACGACACCAACGTCCTCGGCTGCGAACTGACCCTCGCGCGCATCGGCGAACTCAACCAGCACATCCTGAACACCTGCCTGACCGAAGTCCTGACCTGGATCCAGGGCCTCGACGCCTGAGGCCTACCCGGGCCGTGGCACGGTGCCGGCGTGCCAGCGATCTATCCAGGCTTGCGCCGGCTCGGGTCGCCCGAAATAGTAACCTTGATGGATGACGTGGCCCCGCTCGTTCAGGAACGCCACCTGCTCGGCCGTTTCGACGCCCTCGGCGACCACCTCGAGGTGCAGGTGGCGGGCAACCGAAAGGATTGCCTCGACCAGTGCGGCATCGTTGGGATCGGTCGGCGCATCCTGAACGAAGGTCTTGTCGATTTTCACTTCGTTGATCGGCAGACGCTTGAGATAGGCCAGCGACGAATAGCCCGTACCGAAATCGTCGAGGGAAAAATGGATTCCCCGAGCGGCGAGTTCGCCCATCTTGGCCACCACGTCGTTGATGTTGTCGATCACCAGCCCTTCCGTGACCTCCAGCGTCAGCTGGCTTGCATCCGCGCCGCTGGCGTCCAGCAAATCGAGCAGCCAGGACACGAAATGCGGCTGGCGGAAATGCCGCGGGCTGATGTTGACGGACAGGCGCAGCGGGTGGCCGGCCAGGTCCTCATGCACCATCAGCTTGCAGGCTTCCGCCAGTACCCACGCCGAGAGGTCGATTATCAGGTCCGACTCTTCGGCGATCGGGATGAAGGCGGCGGGTGGCACCAGCCCGCGTTCCGGATGCTGCCAGCGCACCAGGCATTCGGCGCCGACCAGGCGCCCGGTTCGATCGACCTGCGGCTGCAGGAACAGCCGCAACTCGTTGGCCGGTATGGCGCGACGCAACTCGCGTTCGACGCGGAAGCGCATCGCGGCCGATTCGCCCATGCTGACATCGAAGAAGGCGGTCTGGTTGCCACCGGCATCCTTGGCGCGATGGAGCGCCGTATCGGCACGCCGCAGGATGTCCTGCGGCATGTCACTGTCGCTTTCGGGGCAGAGGGTGATGCCGAGGCTGGCGGTCAGCGTGGCTTCGTCGTTTGCGCCTAAGCGGAAGGGCTGGCGCAGGTCGGCGTGGAATTTTTCCGCCACCGCCATGGCGCGGCGACTGGCCGCATCGAGATGCGGTCCGAGATCCTGCAAAAGAATGGCGAACTCGTCGCCAGACAAGTGGGCCAGCGTGTCGCCCTCGCGCAACTGCTTCGCCAGACGGCCGCCGACGGCGATCAGCAGGGCATTGCCAAGTTCGTGGCCGCAGGCGTCGTTGAGGTTCTTGAAGCGGTCAATGTTGAACAGGATCAGCCCGTCCAGTCGCCCCTTGCGATGGGCGATGGCAAGCGCGAGACCGAGCCGGTCGAGAAGCAGCGCGCGGTTGGGCAGGCCGGTCAGGGCGTCGAAATACTCGAGGCGATTGATCTGGGCTTCCGCCCGGCGCTGCTCGGTGATGTCCTGCTGGACTGACAGGTAGTGGGTAATGCGGCCGCTGCCGCCCCTCACCGGCGCCACGGTGGCAGCATCGAGGAATTCGCTGCCGTCCTTGCGCCGGTTGACGAACTCGCCGCGCCAGACCTGGCCTCGCGTCAGGGTCTCCCACAGCGAGTTGTAGGTTTCCGGCGGGGTCTTTCCCGATTTCAGAAAGCGTGGATTCCTGCCCAGTACTTCTTCGCGGGGATAGCCGGTGTTCTTCAGGAAGAAAGCGTTGACGTATTCGATGCGACAGTCGAGATCGGTGATCACGATGCTTTCCGGGCTTTGCTCGATGGCCTGGGAAAGCTTGCCGAGGGTGCCGTCGCGTGCCTGCACCTCATCCGCCATGCGATTGAAGGTCTGCGCCAGCCTGGCCACTTCATCCGCGCCGTCGGCGTCCACGCGGGCAGCATAGTCGCCCGCCGCGATTCGTTCGGCGCCGCCTTCGAGATGGGCCAGTCGCCGCGTCACCAGTCGGTCCAGCAGGACGCCGATGCCGAAGAACAGGATGGCGTAACCCAAGAGGCTCTTGACCAGTTGGCCACCCCAGATTTCGGCGCGACGTTGTTCGAATTTTTCCGATGGAATCTTGATGCTTACCAGGCCGCGCAGGTCGCCGACCTTGTAGTCGTAGGCGCCGGCATAAGCCTCGCGTATGCTCGGCGGACTCTCGGCTTCGGCGCCGTGGCACTTGAGGCAGAAGGCCTCGATCCGGATCGGTGCCGTGTAGAGCAGGTAGCCGACGCCCTTGTCGTCGATTATGTGGCGCATCTGCTCGACCAGGTCGGGATTGGCGCGGAACCAGGCCATCGATTCCAGCTCGAAGCGGTCGGCCTTGTTGCGCGGATTGCGCGGTCGGTCCGAAACATTGTTGAAAATGATGCCGCTGCGATTCCAGTTGGGAAAGTCGGCCGAAATCCGGGAAAAGGAATGGGCCGGGAGGAAGCCAACGGTCTTCCTGGTGACCGGCAGCCCGCTGGCAACGAATTGTTCCTGATAGACCCGCCGTGTCGCCATCATGAAGCCGAAGACGGTACGGGCATCGAACTCGCTTTCGGCCTGGAGTTCGCGCGAAAGCTTGCGATAGCTGATGGTCAGGTCGACCACGAGGATCAGGCCGACAAGGGCGCCGAGCAGCAGCCAGATTTTGGTCTTTACAGTCATCCCCGTACCAGCCACGGCTGGTTGGGTTGCGACGCATCTGAGCGGACGCCGGGAATCATGGTCGGTGAGCCTTTCGCTTTCGACATCGTGCTCTTGTGAAGCACGGGGCAAACGCCAATTCCAACGCAAGGCTGGGGCTGGCCCTGCAGCCGCGATCGTCGCACGACACACGGCGGCATGGTTGAAATTGCCCGACGGTCAGGGTAGCTTGGAATCCTGACGCCACCCCAACAATAACGACGAGGAGACTCCCCATGACCCACGCCATTCGATTCCATCAGGCCGGTGGCCCGGAAGTGCTGCGCTGGGAGGCAGTGGATGTGCCGACCCCTGCGCCCAACGAAGCCCGGGTCCGGCATGAGGCGGTCGGACTCAACTTCATTGACGTCTATTACCGTACCGGGCGTTACCCCATCGGCCTGCCCTCCGGCATCGGCCTCGAAGGCGCCGGCGTGGTCGAGGCCGTCGGCAACGCGGTGACCGAGGTAAAAGTGGGCGATCGCGTCGCCTATGCCGGTGGCCCGGTCGGCGCCTACGCCGAGGCGCGCAACATCCCCGCCGACCGGCTGGTCAAGCTGCCGGACGCCATCGACACGAAAACAGCCGCGGCGATGATGCTGCAGGGCATGACCGCGCAATACCTGCTGCGCCGCACCTACCGCGTGCAGGCCGGCGACACCATCCTGATCCAGGCGGCCGCCGGCGGCGTCGGCCTGATCGTCTGCCAGTGGGCCAAGGCACTCGGCGCGACAGTGATCGGCACCGTTGGCTCGGATGAAAAGGCGGCGCTTGCCAAAGCCCACGGCTGCGACCACGCCATCGTCTATGGCCGCGAGGACTTCGTCGAGCGCGTCAAGGAAATCACCGGTGGCGAAGGCGTGCCCGTGGTCTACGATTCGGTCGGCGCCGACACTTTCGCCAGGTCGCTCGACTGCCTGCGCCCGCTGGGCATGATGGTCACCTTCGGCCAGTCCTCGGGACCGGTGGCGCCGGTCGATACCCAGGAACTGTCGAAACGCGGCTCGCTGTTCCTGACGCGGCCGACCCTGTTTACCTATGTCGCCAAACGCGCCGACCTGATGCAAAGCGCGGCCGAGCTGTTCGACGTGGTCACGTCGGGCAAGGTGAAGATCGAGGTGAACCAGACCTACGCGCTGACGGATGCGGCGCAGGCGCACATCGACCTCGAGGCGCGCCGAACCACCGGTTCCACGGTGTTGTTGCCGCCATGAGCCGCGTCCGTCATGCGGGTGGGGCGTACATCGGGTAGAGCGTGTCTTCCTCACGCCGGATGCGCCCGACCAGCGCCTCGCCGATGGCGGCAAAATCGGTAGCGAATTCGGCGGCGAGTTCGGGGTGGATGCCGATCTGCCGATACTTGCCAAGGAATCCGACCACGACCCGGCCGATGCCATCCATTTCATGGCGAAAATCGTGCATCAACTGGTGGCTCACGGGGTCGCCGTTCAGTACATGTTCCAGATAGACGTACAGTCGCACATTCTCCTTGAGCAGGTGGTCCTGGAGTACCATGCGGAACTGCTCGAGGCGGGTCTGCACCGTGAGCAGGCTGTCGCTGCGGCGGGCGGCGTCGATTGCGTTGTAGATGTCTATCAGCAGGCGATGGTCTTCCTTCAATGTCTCGACCAGCCGGGAATCGTGATGAATGGTCGTTCCCGGTGCGTTGGCCACCGAAGCGGGCGCTGCGGCAGTTGGTGAAGGCGCGACAGGTACGGGGGCATGCTTCTTGTTGCCGAACAGCAAGTCGAACAGGAACATTGTTTTCTCCAGTAAGTCGGGACGGTCGGCGGGCAGACTAAACCACGTCAGTAACATGGGTAATTGACTCTGATCAGGAATTCGAGTGATTCCTCCAGTACTTTCGGCATAAACGCGTGAAATCCTTTCTCATCGCCAATCCCAAGGGCGGCAGCGGCAAAAGCACGCTGGCGACCAATCTCGCCGGCTGGTTCGCCCGCCAGGGGCGGCAGGTGATGCTGGGCGACATCGACCGCCAGCAGTCGGCACGGGCGTGGCTGCAGATCCGGCCGCCGTCGCTGCCGCGCATCGCCACCTGGGAGATCGACGCCGACCGTCCGGCGCGACCGCCGAAGGACACCAGCCATGTCGTGCTCGACACCCCGGCCGGGCTGCACGGCAAGAAGCTGGCCCATGTGCTGAAGCTGGTCAATCGCGTGATCGTGCCGCTGCAGCCGTCGATGTTCGACATCCTCGCCACCACGCATTTCCTCGACCTGCTGCTGGAGGAGAAGGAAATCCGCAAGCAGCACGCCTTCGTCGCCGTCGTCGGCATGCGCGTCGATGCGCGCACGCGGGCGGCGGGCGAGCTGGAGCGCTTCCTCGCCGGGCGCGGCCTGCCGGTTCTGGCCTACCTGCGCGACACGCAGAACTACGTCCAGGCCGCAGCCCACGGCCTCACCATCTTCGAGATGCCGGCGGCACGCGCGGCGCAGGACTGGGAGCAGTGGCAGCCGCTGGCCGCCTGGGCCGACGCACCCTGAGCCGCCGCATCGACCCTGCCGCAGCGGCGGGGTCTTGTGTTGCGTCGGCGCCGTCGCCACATGGCTGGTGACGCATCACCAAGGAGCGCCCGACCATGATTACCCTGCGCAAGGCCGCCGCGCGCGGCCACGCCGACCACGGCTGGCTCAGGAGCTGGCACAGCTTTTCCTTCGCCGACTATCACGACCCGGCCCACATGAACTGGGGGCCGCTGCGGGTCATCAACGAAGACATCGTCGCCCCCGGCACCGGCTTCGGCCGGCACGGCCACCGCGACATGGAGATCGTGACCTACCTGCTCTCCGGCCCCTTGCGCCACGAGGACAGCATGGGCCACGGCGCCACCTTCCGCGCGCCGGAAGTGCAGCGCATGAGCGCCGGCCGTGGCGTCATGCACAGCGAATTCAACGCCTCCGACAGCGAGCCGGTGCATCTGCTGCAGATCTGGATCGAACCGGACGTGCGCGGCATCGCCCCCGAATACGAGCAGAAGGCTTTTCCCGACGCGGCGAAGCGCGACCGCTGGTGCGCCATCGCCTCACCCGACGGCCGCGACGGCAGCCTCACCATCCATCAGGATGCACTGCTGTTCGCCACAAAAGTCGGCGCTGGCGGCACGGCGAATTACGAACTGGCGGCAGGCCGCCGCGCCTACCTGCATGTCGTGAGCGGCGCGGTCACGCTCGACGGCTCGGAACTGACGGGCGGCGACGCCGCGATGATCGCCGATTCGGGCCACCTCGACATCGCCGCGCAGGACACGACCGAACTGCTGTTGTTCGACCTGCCCTGACTGCGGCGCCGAAGCAGCGCCCAGGCGTCCCGGCTGACTAGATGATCTCTGTGGAGGTGGCGCTGCGCTGCTGTCGCGGCGGCAAGGCGTCGGCGCGCTCGACCCGGTTGCGCCCGCCGCGCTTGGCTTCGAGAAGAGCAGTATCGGCCATGTGCGTCAGCTCGGTTGGCGTGCGATACGCGGGGAAAGCGGCAATGCCGGCGCTGAAGGTGGCGCGCATCGAGCCGCCGACATGGGCGTGCGGCAGCCGGGCGAAGTCGCGGCGAATGCGGTCGAGCACGACCCAGGCTTCGTCCGGCCCGACGTCGGCCAGGGCGACGATGAACTCCTCGCCGCCATAGCGGCCGATCAGGTCGGTGCCGCGCAGGCGGCCCTTGAGCAGCCACGCCAGGCTGCGAATCACCTGGTCGCCGACCGGGTGGCCGAACGTGTCGTTCACCGACTTGAAGTGGTCGATGTCGAGCATGGCGACACACAGCTGGCCATCGGGTGGCAGCGTGGCGATCATGTCGTCGAGCCGGGCCTTCGCCGCCGTGTGGTTGAGCAGGCCGGTGAGGCCGTCGTTGTAGCTGTTGCGCTGCATCTCGCGGTAACGCTCGATGCGGGTCTTCAGCGTGGCGGCCAGCACCACCGGGTTGAAAGGCTTGGTGAGGAACTGGTCGCCGCCGAGGCGCAGGGCTTCGATCTGCAGCCCGATGTCGGTCTCGCTCGACAGGTACACGATGGGCACCGCCTGGTAGGCCGGCAGCTGGCGCAGCGCACGCGTCGCCTCGACGCCGTTGCAATGCGGCATGTACATGTCCATCAACACCAGGTCGGGGCGATAGGCATCGAGGGTGGCGATCACGTCCGACGGATCCGACAGGATCTGGCTGTCGATGCTGTGCTGCGTCAGGGCGCGCTGGATCTGTGTCGCGGCGACCCGCGAGTCCTCGACCACCAGAACCCGGAAGCGCTCCTGCTCGTGCGTCTGCACCAGGTCGAGGATGCGCGACAGCAGGGCGGCGGCCTGTTCCTCGCGCGGGACGGTGATGTCGATGCCGGCGCGCATCAGCGCCACCATGGCGCCGAGTTCGCGCGGCACGCCGACGTAGAACAGCTGGCTGGCCGGGCAACGGGCGCGTGCCTGGGCCACGAGCGCCAGCCTGGTTTCGTCCAGCGCTTCGTCGCTGGGCGTGAAAATCACCGCGAAAGGCGGTTCGCTCGCCGGCAGCGGCACCTGCCAGCCGGACTCGATCACCGCGAAGCCGTAGAAGGACAGCTGCTCGCGGAGGCCTTTGCCCCAGCCGTTAGCCGGATCGACCACCATCCAGACGGAACGCGGCTTGATCCATTCCGGCGTGCCGGCCGCGGATGTCGTTTCGGTCAGCCGCTTGTCGCTGCCGATATTGACGCGGTGCGCGGTACGAATTGAGCCCAGCAGCGAGTCGACCTGACGACCCAGCATCGCCACGCTCTGGCCGACGATCGGATGCGTCGAGGGGTCGCCGAACATCGCCAGCGCCGCATTCTCGAGGCTTTCGCACTGACGGACCAGGCCGGGCAGACGCAGGCGGGTCAGTTGCTCGGCCAGGCTGTTGAGCGCGAGGGTGAACTCGACAAAGCCATCGAAGCTGCCAAGGTCGAGGTAGCCGTCCCAACGCTGCTGCACCGCCTGGATCTGATCGTCGATGATGTGCGACATTGGCCACCCCTCCCCTTTAAGCAGCGCGGGATTATCCTTGAACCGTTCCCGTTTGCATACGGCACCGGCAGGATGGCGCGACACGTCGCCCGACCATGCCGGTGCCGCGGCGGTAGAATTCCCCACGTATGCTGCCCCCCCCCCATCTCCCAGGATTCGTCCATCTCCGCCTTCATAGCGAATACACGATCAGCGACGGACTGACACGTCTCGATGCCGCGATCAAGGCAGCGGCGGCCGACGCAATGCCGGCGCTGGCGCTGACCGACCTCGGCAACCTGTTCGGGATGGTCAAGTTCTACACGGCGGCGCGCGGCGCCGGCATCAAGCCGATCATCGGCGCCGATGTCTGGGTCGGTGCACGGAATGAACGCGATGCCCCTTCGCGGCTGCTGTTGCTGGCCAGAAACCACGGCGGCTACCTGCGACTGTGCGAACTGCTGTCGGCGGCGCAACTGGCACCACGCCGCCACGGCCGCGCCGAGATCCAGCCCGCGGCCTTCGCTGCCGGTGACAACTCGGGCCTGATCGCGCTCTCGGGCGCCGCGCAGGGCGATATCGGCCAGGCGCTGCTGGCCGGCAAGCCGGATCGCGCCGAGGCCGCCGCCCAGGCATGGGCTGAGTTCTTCCCCGGCAGTTTCTACCTGGAACTGCAGCGCGGCGGTACCGCCGCCAACGGCCAGCAGGAGGCGCTGGTGCAGCAGACCGTACAACTGGCGGGCCGCCTCGCCCTGCCCGTGGTCGCCACCCATGCCGTGCAGTTCATCGAGCGCGCCGATTTCACCGCCCATGAGGCTCGGGTCTGCATCGCCGAGGGCTACGTGCTGGCCGACACGCGCCGGCCCAAGGCCTTCAGCGAGGACCAGTACTTCAAAACCCAGGCCGAAATGGCGGAGCTCTTCGCCGACCTGCCCGAGGCGCTGGAGAACTCGGTCGAGATCGCGCGGCGCTGCAACCTTTCGGTACAGTTGGGCAAGAACTTCCTGCCGCTGTTCCCGACGCCCGAGGGCGTCACCCTCGACCAGCACCTGGCCGACGAATCGCGCGCCGGCCTCGAAACCCGCCTGCTGCGGCTGTTTCCCGACGCCGCGGAACGGGAAAGTCGGCGCCGGCAGTACGCCGAACGCCTCGAGTTCGAGATCGCGACCATCCAGCAGATGGGCTTTCCCGGCTATTTCCTGATCGTCGCCGACTTCATCAACTGGGCCAAGAACAACGGCGTGCCGGTCGGCCCCGGTCGCGGTTCCGGCGCCGGTTCTCTGGTCGCCTACAGCCTCAAGATCACCGACCTCGACCCGATCCGCTACGAACTGCTGTTCGAGCGCTTCCTCAACCCCGAGCGGGTGTCGATGCCGGACTTCGACATCGACTTCTGCCAGGATGGGCGCGACCGCGTCATCCAGTACGTCAAGGACAAGTACGGCGCCCACGCCGTGTCGCAGATCGTCACCTTCGGCACCATGGCGGCGAAGGCGGTGATCCGCGACGTCGGCCGCGTGCTTGACCTGCCGTTCAACTTCGTCGACCAGTTTGCCAAGCTGATTCCCAACGAGCTCGGCATCACCCTGGAAAAGGCACAGGCGGCCGAGCCGCAACTGGTGGATCGCGTCGAGCGCGAAGAGGAACTCAAGCAGTTGTGGACCCTGGCGTTGAAGCTCGAAGGCCTGACGCGCAATGTCGGCATGCATGCCGGCGGCGTACTGATCGCGCCGGGCAAGCTCACCGACTTCTGCCCGCTCTACTCGGCCAGCGGCAGCAATGATTCGGTAGTGAGCCAGTTCGACAAGGACGACGTCGAGAAGGCTGGCCTGGTCAAGTTCGACTTCCTTGGCCTGCGTACCCTGACCATCCTCGACGAGGCGGTGAAATCGATCAAGCGCGTCGAAGGCGTGGACATCGACCTCGATGCCCTGCCGCTCGACGACAAGCCAACCTACGACAAGGTCTTCAAGAACGCCAACACCAAGGCAGTGTTTCAGTTCGAATCCGGCGGCATGCAGGAGATGCTGAAGCAGGCAAAGCCCGACCGCCTCGAAGACCTGATCGCCCTGAACGCGCTCTACCGTCCGGGGCCGATGGACTTCATCCCGACCTTCATCGCCAGGAAGCATGGCCGCGAGCGCGTGATCTACCCGCACCCCTGTCTCGAGCCGGTGCTGTCCAACACCTACGGCATCATGGTGTACCAGGAGCAGGTGATGCGGGCGGCGCAGGTGGTGGCCAACTACAGTCTGGGCGGCGCCGACATGCTGCGCCGGGCCATGGGCAAGAAGAAGCCCGAGGAGATGGCCAAGCAGCGCGAGATCTTCGTCAAGGGCGCGGCCGAAAACGAAATCAAGGAAGACAAGGCCAACGAGATCTTCGACACCATGGAGAAGTTCGCCGGCTACGGCTTCAACAAGTCGCACGCCGCCGCCTACTCGCTGGTCGCCTATCACACGGCCTGGCTCAAGTGCCACTACCCGGCGGCTTTCATCGCGGCCACGCTGTCGTCGGAAATGGCCAACACCGACAAGGTGCAGTTCTTCTTCAACGACGCGAAGGAAAACGGCATCACCTTCCTGCCGCCCGACATCAACGCCGGCGGCGTCCGCTTCGAACCGGTGGATGCTGCGACCATCCGCTATGGCCTCGGCGCGATCAAGGGCACCGGCGAATCGGCGCTGGGCGCCATCCTCAGGGCGCGCGAGGCAGGTCCGTTCGCCGACCTCTTCGACTTCTGCCGTCGCATCGACAAGCGCGTGGTCAACCGTCGTGTCATCGAAGCCTTGATCCGCGCCGGCGCCTTCGATGCACTCGACGACAACCGGGCGAAGCTGCTGGCCTCGGCCGGCATCGCACTGGAAGCTGCCGAGCAGGCCGAACGCAATGCCCTGCAGGGCGGACTTTTCGATCTCGGCGACGCTGGCGGCGACACGCAGATCGGTTATGTCGCCGCTCCGCCCTGGGGCGAGCGCGAGCGCCTGCTGCAGGAAAAGGCCGCGCTCGGCTTTTTCCTGTCCGGCCATCCCTTCAATGCCTATCGCGCGGAACTCGCCAGCTTCGTCAAGCGCGGCCTGGGGCAGATCGAGGCGCAACGCGACCCGCAACTGCTGGCCGGCGTGGTGCTGGCCACGCGCACGCAGATGACCCGCCGCGGCAAGATGGCCATCGTCACCCTCGACGACGGCGCGGCGCAGGTCGAACTCACGGTGTTCAACGAACTGTGGGAAGCCGAGCGCAACAAGATCAAGGAAGACGACCTGCTGCTGGTCGAAGGCAAGGTCGGCCGCGACGACTACAGCGGCGGATTGCGCGTCACCGCCGAGCGCCTGCTGACGCTGGGCGAAGCGCGCGGCCGCTATGCACGGCTGCTGCAACTATCAATGAACGGCGGTTCACGCGCCGAAACCGCCGCCAAGCTGCAGGCCCTGCTCACACCCTACCGCAGCGGCGGCTGCCCGGTACGGCTGTCTTACCGCAATGACGCCGCCGCGGCCGAGCTGATGCTGCCCGAGTCCTGGCGCGTGCGCCTCGACGATGCGCTGCTCGACGGCTTGAACGACTGGCTGTCGCCCGACAACGTCAAGGTGCTCTACCAATAATGGCTCCCCACGCTCGTAACTGCGTCTTATGTCCCCGGAATTGCCGGGGACGCTATCCCCCGCCGACGCTGCCCCCCACCGGGGGGCGTCATGCGCTTGGGGCGGCCCTGCGCGCATGATCCGACTTATCGACAGCGCGCTGCTCGACGCAGTGGTCGCCTCCGCCCGTACCGCTCCGCGCGGTCGCAAGAACTTCAACTTCCATCCGCGCGACGACTATCCCGGCCACCGCATGCTCAACGCCATCGAGCCCGGCTCCTACATCGCGCCGCACCGCCACCTCGACCCGGCCAAGGACGAGACCATGCTGGTGCTGCGCGGCGCGCTCGGGCTGGTGATATTCGATGACGCCGGCCAGGTGACGCTGACCAAGAAAGTCGGCGCTGGCGGCACGGCGAGCGACGCCATTGGCATCGATGTTCCGCACGCCACATGGCATACCGTGTTCGCGCTCGAACCCGGCACGGTTTTCTTCGAATCCAAGTCCGGCCCCTACCTGGCGCTGAGTGCCGACGAACGTGCGTCGTGGGCCCCCGCCGAAAACGCGCCCGACGCCCCCGACTATCTTGCCGGCCTGCGCCGGCTGTTTCCCTGAATTTTTGGAATGCACATGAACAATCCAACCAGTCCCAGTCCGCTCAAACCCTTGCGCACCAGCAGGCCGACCGCCGAGCTGTCCGAACTGCCGCCGCGCGGCATGAATGCCGATGAACTGGCGCTCGACATCCGCCGCTACTTCGGCAGCTTCCTTGGCCGCGACAAGTATTGCCGCTCTTCGCACTATCCCTACCAGGCACTGGTACTGGCCCTGCGCGACCGCCTGATGGAACGCTGGCGGAATACGCGCTATGCCTACGAGGAAGCTGGCGCCAAGCACGCCTACTATCTCTCGCTCGAGTTCCTGATGGGCCGAACCCTCGGCAATGCGCTGCTCAACCTCGGCCTTGACGAAACCGCCAAGGAGGCCCTGCACCGGCTCGGCCTCGACCTCGAGGAACTGATCGACGTCGAGCACGACGCCGGCCTCGGCAACGGCGGCCTCGGTCGCCTCGCCGCCTGTTTCCTTGACAGCTGCGCCACGCTGCAGCTGCCGGTGATGGGTTATGGCATCCGCTACGAGTACGGCATGTTCCGCCAGCGCATCGAGAACAACCGGCAGGTGGAAGAGCCCGACCACTGGCTGCGCGACGGCAATCCGTGGGAACTGGAACGGCCCGAGCACACCCGACGCATCCACTACTACGGCCGCACCGAGTTCTACAAGGACAGCCGCGACCGCAAGCATGCGCGCTGGGTGGATAGCAAGGACGTGCTGGCCGTGCCCTTCGACACGCCGATCCCGGGCTACCGCAACGGCACGGTCAACGTGCTGCGGCTATGGTCTGCTGCGGCCACCGACGAGTTCGACCTCGGCGAGTTCAATGCCGGCTCCTATACCGAGTCGGTTGCAGCAAAGAACGCCGCCGAGAACATCACCATGGTGCTGTACCCCAACGACGCCTCCGAGAACGGCAAGGAGTTGCGCCTGCGGCAGCAATACTTCCTCGCTTCGGCCAGCCTGCAGGACGTACTGGAACGCTGGGAGCTGCACCACGGCAACGACTTCAGCCATTTCGCCGACAAGAACTGCTTTCAGCTCAACGACACCCATCCCACCTGCGCCGTACCCGAACTGATGCGCCTGCTGATGGACGAGCATAGCCTCGACTGGGAAGCGGCGTGGAACATCACCAGCCGCACCATGGCCTACACCAACCACACCCTGCTGCCCGAGGCGCTGGAAAAGTGGCCGGTGCGCCTGTTCGGCCCGTTGCTGCCGCGCCTGCTCGACATCATCCTCGAGATCAACGCCCGCTTTCTCGCCGAAGTGGCACGCCGCTGGCCGGGCGACAACGCCCGACTGGCGCGCATGTCGCTGATCGAGGAAGGCCCGGAGCCGCAGGTGCGCATGGCCTATCTGGCCATCGTCGGCAGCTTCTCGGTCAACGGCGTGGCGGCCCTGCATTCGGACCTGTTGCGGCAGGGGCTGTTCCGCGACTTCCATGAGCTGTGGCCACGCAAATTTAACAACAAGACCAACGGCGTCACCCAGCGACGCTGGCTGGCCGCTGCCAATCCCGAGCTGTCCCGCCTGATTTCCGCCACCATCGGCACAGGCTGGATCACGCGGCTGGACGAACTGCGCGGACTGGCGCGACATGCCGACGATCCCGAATTCCGCCAACGCTGGCACGCGGTGAAACGAGCCAACAAGGTGCGGCTCGCCGCCATGGTGCGACGCGACTGCAAGGTCGACTTCGATCCGGACGCGCTGTTCGACGTGCAGGTCAAGCGCATGCATGAATACAAGCGGCAGTTGCTCAACATCCTCCACGTCGTCCACCTCTACGCCCGTCTCAAGCACCGCGAGGATGCCGACTGGACGCCCCGCTGTGTACTGATCGGCGGCAAGGCAGCGCCCGGCTACTTCATCGCCAAACGCATCATCACGCTGATCGCCAAGGTGGCCGAAACAGTGAACGGCGACGGCGATGATCGCCTCAAGGTGGCCTTCCTGCCCAACTATCGCGTCTCGGCGATGGAGATCATCGCGCCCGGCACCGACCTGTCGGAACAGATTTCGACCGCCGGCAAGGAGGCCTCGGGCACCGGCAACATGAAGTTCATGATGAACGGCGCCGCCACCATCGGCACCCTTGATGGCGCCAACATCGAAATCCGCGAAGAGGTGGCCAGGCTGGCCGGCAACGACGACAGTTTCTTCCTGTTCGGCCTGACCGCCGAGGAAGTGGAAACCAGGCGCCGTGACTACGACCCGAACGCCATCATCGCCGCCGACCGCGACCTGGCGCGGGTAATGGATTTGATCGAGTCGGGGCACTTCAACCATTTCGAGCCCGACCTGTTCGATCCGATCGTCCAGGCTATCCGCAACCCCAACGATCCCTGGCTGGTGGCAGCGGATTTCCGCGCCTTCGTCGATGCCCAGGAATTCGCCGCGGCGGCCTACCGCGACCGCGAGCGGTGGACGCGCATAAGCATCCTCAATACGGCCGCCAGCGGCAAGTTCTCCACCGATCGCACCATGGAGGAATACAACGCGGAAATCTGGAAGCTGGCCCCGGTGGACGCCGGCTGATTCAGCCAACGATGCGCCATCCGGCCATGCCGGGGTTTGTGACAGAATTGGCCCATCACTGACCGATCGGAGCCGGGACTGCCATGCGCGTGCTTATCGTCGACGACAACAGGTCACTGCGCGAGTTGCTGTCAAAGCTGCTTGCTGCCAATGGTCACGAAATTACCGGCAGCCTTGAGGACGGCAACGACCTGGCCGCCGCTGTCACCGCGCAACCGCCCGATGTCGTGTGCCTGGATTTCAATCTGCCGGGCAAGGATGGGCTGACGCTGTTGCGCGAGCTTCACCAAAGCCATCCGCAGGTGGCCGTGGTGCTGGTGACAGGCTCGGTCGACCCCGCCCTGCGGCAGCAGGCCAGCGAAGCCGGGGCTGCGGGTTTCCTGCAGAAGCCGTTCGCGCCGGCGCAGATCGTCGACGAACTCGGCCACGTGGCCCAGGCCCTGCACTGCCTGAACGCTGGCACCAAGGTGCTGGGAAAATCGGCGCCGCGCGCAGTAATCGCCGACGACAGTGCCGCTTTGCGGCAATTGCTCAAGCACATCCTTGCCGATGGCGGCATTGAGGTCGCCGCCGCTGTCGGCAACGGCAGGGAAGCTGTCGAGGCTGTCACGCTGCACAAGCCCGACCTCGTCTGCCTGGACATAGACATGCCCGAAATGGGTGGAATCGAAGCACTGGAACTCATTCACGCCGCACAGCCCGATGTGCCGGTGATGATGATCACCGCCAGCGCCGATCGATCCATTGTGGAGCGCGCCGCCGGCGCCGGCGCCCGTGGCTATCTCCTCAAGCCGTTCAAACCGGCCCGGGTGCAAGAGGCCTTGCGGCAACTCCTGCTCAATAGCTAGCCTAGTCCGTCGCGCGCTGCTCGAAGTTGTCGTAGCTACCACTGCCCAATTCGACTTCCAGGAGGTCGACGTGCGCGCCCGGCGGTCCATGCCGCGCCCAGTTCATCATGGCGGCGACCTGCTCGGCTGTGCCTGACACCATCGCCTCGACGCTGCCGTCGCGCCGGTTGCGCACCCAGCCGGTGACGCCGAGCTCCTGCGCCTTGGCTACCATGCTGCCGCGATACCAGACGCCCTGGACCAGCCCGGTGATGACGAGGTGCCGGACTTCCGTCACTTCACTTTCATTCCGGGCATCGCGCCGGAATCAGGAGATAGCAGGAACAGCCCGGCGTTCTTGTCGTCCACGTCCGACGCGGCCAGCACCATACCCTCGGACATGCCGAACTTCATCTTGCGTGGCGCGAGGTTGGCGACCATGACGGTGAGCCGGCCAACCAGCGTGGCCGGGTCGTAGGCTGACTTGATGCCGGCGAAAACCTGACGGGTTTCGCCGCCAAGGTCGAGCGTGAGCCGGATGAGCTTGTCGGCGCCTTCGACGTGGCTGGCGTCGGCGATGCGGGCGATGCGCAGGTCGACCTTGGAGAAGTCGTCGATGGAAATATGTGGCTCTTTCGAGCCAGCTGTCGCTTCCGCTGCAGCAGCATGCTGCTGGTGCTCGGCATGGCGCTGCGGCGAATGCGGCTCGGGCAGCGCCGCACCAGCGGGAGGCGCGGGCGCCGCCAGCGATTCACGGTTGGCGGCGAGCAGGGCCTCGATCTGCTTGCCCTCGATGCGCGTCATCAGGTGCTCGTAGGGATTGATCGAATGTGCCGGCGGTAGCAGGTGCCCGGCATCGCCCCAGTGCAGCGGGGCGACGTTGAGGAACTCCTCGGCGCGCTGTGCCAGCTTGGGCAGGATGGGCTTGAGGTAGAGCGTCAGCAGGCGGAAGGCGTTGATAAGCGTGGTGCACACGGTGTGCAGCAGTTCCTCGTGCTCGACGGTCTTGGCCAGCACCCAGGGCTGGTTCTTGTCGACGTACTGGTTCACCTGGTCGGCCAGCGCCATGATCTGGCGGATGGCGCGGGCGAAATCGCGCCCCTCATAGTGCGTGGCGATTTCGCCGGCCGCTTCCATCAGGCCCGGCATGTCGGCGCGGAACTGGTCGTTGGTGTGCGAATGCAGCAGCTTGCCGCCAAAGCGCTTGGCGATGAAGCCGGCGGCGCGGCTGGCGATGTTGATGTACTTGCCGACGAGGTCGGAATTGACGCGGCTGACGAAATCGTCGAGGTTGAGGTCGATGTCTTCCATCGAACCGTTGAGCTTGGCGGCGAAATAGTAGCGCAGCCACTCGGGGTTGAGGCCGACCGCAAGGTAGCTCTCGGCGGTGATGAAGGTGCCGCGCGACTTCGACATCTTGGCGCCGTCGACGGTGAGGAAGCCATGAGCGAAGACGCTGGTCGGCACGCGGTAGCCGGCGTGCTCCAGTTCAGCCGGCCAGAACAGGGCATGGAAGTAGAGGATGTCCTTGCCGACGAAATGATAGAGCTCGGCCTTCGAGTCCTTGGCCCAGTACTCGTCGAAGTTCAGGTTCTGGCGCTTGCAGAAATTCTGGAACGAGCCCATGTAACCGATCGGCGCATCGAGCCAGACATAAAAATATTTGCCCGGCGCGTCGGGTATCTCGAAACCGAAGTAGGGCGCGTCGCGCGAGATGTCCCAGTCGGTGAGCTTGTTGTCGCCGGGCTCACCCAGCCACTCCTGCAGTTTGTTGACGGCTTCGGGCTGGGCCTTGCAGACTTCGCGCGTCGCCGAGCGCAGGAAGTCCTGACAGCGCGGGTCCGAGAGCTTGAAGAAATAGTGGTCGGAAGACTTGAGCTCCGGCTTGGCGCCCGATACCGCGGAAAGCGGGTTCTTCAGGTCGGTCGGGGCATAGGCGGCGCCGCAGGCCTCGCAACTGTCGCCGTACTGGTCCTTGGCCCCGCACTTCGGGCATTCGCCCTTGATGTAGCGGTCGGGCAGGAACATCTGTTTGACCGGATCGTAGAACTGCTCGATGGCGCGCACCTCGATCAGGCCGGCGGCCTTGAGCTTGGCGTAGATGTCATTGGCGTAGTGGCGCGTTTCGTCCGAATGCGTCGAGTAGTAGTTGTCGAAGGCGACGTGGAAGCCGGCGAAGTCGCGGCTGTGCTCGCCATGGACGCGGCGGATCAGCGCCTCGGGCGTGATGCCTTCCTTCTCGGCGCGCAGCATGATCGGGGTGCCGTGGGTGTCGTCGGCGCAGACGTACCAGCAGTCGTGGCCCCGCATTTTCTGGAATCGAACCCAGATGTCGGTCTGGATGTATTCGACCAGGTGACCGAGGTGGATGGCGCCGTTGGCGTAAGGCAGGGCGGAGGTGACGAGGATCTTGCGCGCGGTCATGGCGGGGGAGTCTGGCGGGCGGGGAACTTGAAATTCTAGCAAAGCACCCCCATCAACACTGGACTGCGTTATACTTTACAAAATTGCTCAACTATTCCGGAGTTTCACCATGAGCCTCACCGAAGCGCAAGTCCAGTCTGTCCTCTCGGGTGTGATCGACCCCAACACCGGCAAGGATTACCTCAGCAACAAGGCCGTAAAAAACCTGAAAATCGATGGCGCCAGCGTCTCGCTCGACATCGAGCTCGGCTACCCGGCCAAGAGCCAGCACGGCGCGATCAAGCAGGCGGTCGCCGATGCGCTCAAGGCCGCCGGCGCGGCTAACGCAACGGTGAACGTGGTCCAGAAGGTAGTGGCTCACACGGTGCAGAAGGGCGTCAAACTGGTCGGCGGAGTCAAGAACATCATTGCGGTCGCCTCCGGCAAGGGCGGCGTCGGCAAATCCACCACGGCGGTCAACCTGGCGCTGGCGCTGTCTGCCGAGGGCGCGAGCGTCGGCATCCTCGATGCCGACATCTACGGTCCCTCGCAGCCGCAAATGCTCGGTGTCGCCGACCAGCAGCCGGAGTCGGACGACGGCAAGAAACTGCAGCCGCTGCGCGCCCACGGCCTGCAGGCGATGTCGATCGGCTTCCTCGTCGACGTCGAGCAGCCCATGGTCTGGCGCGGCCCGATGGTCACCCAGGCGCTGACCCAGCTGCTGGGCGAGACCAGCTGGCAGGATCTCGACTACCTGGTGATCGACATGCCGCCCGGCACCGGTGACATCCAGCTGACCCTGGCGCAGCAGGTGCCGGTAACCGGCGCCGTGATCGTCACCACGCCGCAGGACATCGCCCTGCTCGACGCCCGCAAGGGTCTCAAGATGTTCGAGAAGGTCGGCATCCCCATCCTCGGCATCGTCGAGAACATGAGCATCCACATCTGCTCGAAGTGCGGCGCGGAAGAGCATATCTTCGGTGCCGGCGGCGCCGAGCGCATGAGCAAGGACTACAGCGTCGAAGTGCTGGGCGACCTGCCGCTCGACATCAAGATCCGCGAACAGGTCGACGGCGGCGTGCCCACCGTGGTGGCCGACCCGAACGGTCGCGTCGCCGAGATCTACAAGAGCATCGCCCGCAAGGTTGCCGCCAAGATTGCCGAGCAGGCGAAGGACCACAGCTCCCGCTTCCCCAGCATCGTGGTGCAAAACACCTGACCCGCTGTTTATGGTCTAATTCCCGCGCCCCGCCATGCGGTGGGGTGGCAGGCTCCACCCTTGGCCCCCGCCCCGCAGCGGGGGTCTTGCATTGCGCGAGGCAAATGGCATGAGCATCAAGTCAGATAAATGGATCCGCCGCATGGCGGCGCAGCACAAGATCATCGAGCCGTTCTCGCCTGAACTGGTACGCGAGGAAAACGGCCACAAGATTGTGTCCTACGGCACGTCGAGCTATGGCTACGATATCCGTTGCGCCGATGAATTCCGCGTGTTCACCAACATCAACTCGACCATCGTCGATCCCAAGAATTTCGACCCGAGCTCCTTCGTCGAAGTCTCGGGCAAGGGTTTCTGCGTAATCCCGCCCAATTCGTTCGCGCTGGCCCGCACCGTCGAGTACTTCCGCATTCCGCGCAACGTGCTGACCGTCTGCCTCGGCAAGAGCACCTACGCCCGCTGCGGCATCATCGTGAATGTCACGCCCTTCGAGCCCGAATGGGAAGGCTACGTGACGCTGGAGTTTTCCAACACCACGCCGCTGCCGGCCAAGATCTACGCCGGCGAAGGCTGCGCCCAGGTGCTGTTCTTCGAGTCCGACGAGGTCTGCGAAACTTCCTATCGTGATCGCGGTGGCAAGTATCAGGGCCAGGTCGGCGTGACCCTGCCCAAGATTTGAATGAACATGAACCAACCAGCTTTTCCAAAGGGTCACTCCGAGGAAAAGCGCCACGCGCCGAAGGCGCAGTCCGCAATCAACGTTAACCAACCCTCCCAGTGATTGACGAGCCTAGCGAGCACGCAGTCTCCCCCGCCTTGAGGCGGGAGCTGGGGGGCGGGGGGACCTAATCATGCGCTTCCACTTCCCCATCATCATCATCGACGAGGACTTCCGTTCAGAGAATGCCTCGGGACTCGGCATCCGCGCCCTGGCCGATGCCATCGAGAAGGAAGGCATGGACGTGCTGGGCGTCACCAGCTATGGCGACCTGACGTCGTTCGCCCAGCAGCAGAGCCGCGCCTCGGCCTTCATCCTGTCTGTGGATGACGAGGAACTGGCCAACGAGGAAGAGGAAACCATCGCCGAACTGCGCGCCTTCGTCGAGCAGATCCGCTTCAAGAACGCCGAGATTCCGATCTTCCTGCACGGCGAGACGCGCACCAGCCGCCACATTCCCAACGACATCCTGCGCGAACTGCATGGCTTCATCCACATGTACGAGGACACGCCGGAGTTCATCGCGCGCCATGTGGTGCGCGAGGCAAAGTCCTACCTCGACTCGCTGCCGCCGCCGTTCTTCCGCGCACTGACGCACTACGCCGCCGACGGTTCCTACTCCTGGCACTGCCCCGGCCACTCGGGCGGCGTCGCCTTCCTCAAGTCGCCAGTGGGTCAAATGTTCCACCAGTTCTTCGGCGAGAACATGTTGCGTGCCGACGTCTGCAACGCCGTCGAGGAACTCGGCCAGCTGCTCGACCACACCGGGCCGGTGGCCGCCTCCGAACGCAATGCCGCACGCATCTTCAACTGCGACCACTTGTTCTTCGTCACCAACGGCACTTCGACCTCGAACAAGATCGTCTGGCACTCCACCGTGGCGCCGGGCGACATCGTGGTGGTGGACCGCAACTGCCACAAGTCGATCCTGCACGCCATCATGATGACCGGCGCCATCCCCGTCTTCCTGATGCCGACGCGCAACAACTACGGCATCATCGGCCCCATTCCGCGGCAGGAGTTCGAATGGGAAAACATACAGAGGAAGATCGCCGCCCATCCCTTCATCGCCGACAAGAGCGCCAAGCCGCGCGTCCTGACCATCACCCAGAGCACCTACGACGGCGTGCTCTACAACGTCGAGGACATCAAGCAGATGCTCGACGGCAAGATCGACACCCTGCACTTCGACGAGGCCTGGCTGCCACACGCTGCCTTCCACGACTTCTACGGCGATTACCATGCCATCGGCGCCGACCGCCCGCGTTGCGCCGACTCCATCATCTTCTCCACGCAGTCCACCCACAAGCTGCTGGCCGGCCTTTCCCAGGCCTCACAGATCCTGGTGCAGGACGCCGACAACAACCGCCTCGACCACGACGTCTTCAACGAGGCCTACCTGATGCATACCTCGACCTCGCCGCAGTACGCCATCATCGCCTCCTGCGATGTCGCGGCGGCGATGATGGAGGCGCCGGGCGGCCCGGCGCTGGTCGAGGAATCCATCGGCGAGGCGCTCAATTTCCGTCGCGCCATGCGCAAGGTGGCCGAGGAATGGGGCACCGACTGGTGGTTCAAGGTGTGGGGCCCGAACGACTTGTCGGAGGAAGGCATCGAAGAGCGCGACGCATGGATGCTGAAGGCCGGCGATCGCTGGCACGGCTTCGGCAATCTGGCCGAGGGCTTCAACCTGCTGGATCCGATCAAGGCCACGGTCATCACCCCGGGCCTCGACGTCGACGGGGACTTTTCCGACGAGCACGGCTTGCCGGCTGCCATCGTCACCAAGTATCTGGCCGAGCACGGCGTCATCGTCGAGAAGTGCGGCCTTTACTCCTTCTTCATCATGTTCACCATCGGCATCACCAAGGGCCGCTGGAATACGCTGGTAACGGCGCTGCAGCAGTTCAAGGACGACTACGACCGCAATCATCCGCTGTGGAAGGTGCTGCCCGAGTTTGTCGCCAAGCACCCGCGCTACGAACGGCTGGGCCTCAAGGATCTGTGCACGCAGATCCACGAGGTTTACAAGGCCAATGACGTGGCGCGACTGACCACCGAGATGTATCTCTCCGACATGGTCCCGGCGATGCGCCCGGCGGACGCCTTCGCCAAGATGGCTCACCGCGAAATCGACCGCGTTTCCATCGACGACCTCGAGGATCGCGTCACCGCAGTGCTGTTGACGCCCTATCCGCCGGGCATCCCGCTCTTGATCCCGGGCGAGCGCTTCAATACCACCATCGTGCGCTATCTCAAATTCGCACGCGAGTTCAACGAGAAATTCCCGGGTTTCGAAACCGACATCCACGGCTTGGTGAAGGACGCCAGCAACGGCAGCGTGCGTTACTACGTGGACTGCGTGCGACAGTAAAAAGTTATGGCTCCGGCGGAGCCGGAGACACGGTATCCCTTGCGGACGGCGATAGCGGCACGGCGATCATCCTGCCTGCACCGGTGAACGGCGCTTAGCGCGGCATGCCCGGCAGCATGCCTTTCATGCCACGCATCATCTTGGCCATGCCGCCCTTGGAGAACTGCTTCATCATCTTCTGCGTCTGCTCGAACTGGTTGAGCAGGCGATTGACCTCCTGCACCTGAACCCCGGCCCCGGCAGCGATGCGACGCTTGCGGCTGGCCTTGATGAGGTCCGGTTTCGATCGTTCGCCCGGGGTCATCGAATTGATGATGCCCTCGATGCGGCCAACAGACTTGTCCTCGACCGCGCTGCCAGCCTGCTGCGCCATCTGCGCAAACTGCGCAGGCATTTTTTCGAGCATCGACGACAGTCCGCCCATCTTGCGCATCTGGCCGATCTGCTCCTTGAAGTCATTGAGGTCGAAGCCCTTGCCGGACTTCATCTTTTTGACGAACTCCTGCGCCTTGTCCTGATCGACGCCGCGCTGCGCATCCTCCACCAGACCAAGGATGTCGCCCATGCCGAGTATGCGGCTGGCCATGCGCTCGGGGTGGAATTCCTCGATGCCATTCAGCTTCTCGCCGACGCCGGCGAACTTGAGCGGCTTGCCAGTGACATGCCGCACCGACAGCGCCGCACCGCCGCGGGCATCGCCGTCGAGCTTGGTCAGCACCACACCGGTCAGCGGCAGCGCCTCGTTGAAGGCGCGCGCGGTATTGACGGCATCCTGGCCGAGCATGGCGTCGACAACGAACAGGCTCTCGACCGGGTTCAGCAAGGCGTGCAGTTCCTTGATTTCGGCCATCATCGCGGAGTCGACAGCAAGACGGCCGGCGGTATCGACGAACAGCACATCGAAGTAATGTTTCTTCGCGTAGTCGAGCGCGGCAGCAGCGATGGCCGCGGGCTTCTCCCCGGCATGCGAGGGGAAAAACTCGATCCCGGCCTGCGCCGACACGGCCTTCAGTTGCTCTATGGCCGCCGGGCGATAGACGTCGCAACTCACCGCCAGCACTTTCTTCTTCTGCCGTTCCTTGAGCCATTTGCCAAGCTTGGCGGTCGTCGTGGTCTTGCCGGCGCCCTGCAGGCCGGACATGAGGATGATCGCCGGCGGCTGTGCCGCAAGGTTAAGCCCTACCGCCTGACCGCCCATGAGCTGGGTCAATTCGCGATGCACCACGCCGACCAGCGCCTGTCCTGGCGTGAGTGAGCCGATAACCTCCTGGCCCACTGCCTTTTCCCTGACACGGGCGATGAAGTCCTTGACGACGGGCAGCGCAACGTCGGCCTCCAGCAAGGCCATGCGCACCTCCCGCAACATCTCGGAAATATTGTCCTCGGTCAGGCGCGCTTGGCCGCGCAGCGTCTTGACGACGCGGCCAAGCCGCTGGGTCAGGTTGTCGAGCATGGTGACTGGGATAAAGTGAAAAAGTGGAGATGCGATAGACTTCGGGGATGCCTGCGATTTTACTGCATGTCCTAGCGGCGGCCCTTTACGGCGGCCTCGCCCTGCACTTCTGGCGCAGCCGCTGGCGCGGCCCGGCGCTGGATCAACCGGTGGCCGGGCTGGCTGGCTGGGAGCGCACCTGGCTGCTGGCGGCGCTGGTCACTCACGGGGCGACATTGGCCCAGGGAATCTTCCCGGGCGCGGCCATGAGTTTTGGCGCCGCATTGGCGCTGTCCCTGATCCTGTGGCTGGCCATTACCCTCTATTGGATCGAGAGCTTCTATGCCCGCATGGAAGGCCTGCAGATGCTGGGACTGCCGCTGGCTGCCGTATGCGTGCTGCTGCCGCCCGTCCTGCCGGGCCAGCACCTGCTGGTCAACGCCGACTCGCCGGCGTTTCGTGCCCACTTCCTGATGGCCATGCTGGCTTACAGTCTATTCACCCTCGCAGCATTGCATGCGGTATTGATGGCGGTCGCCGAAAAGCGCCTGCATCGCGGTCGCCTGACGCCCCTGTTCGCCGGGCTGCCGCCGCTGCTGACCATGGAAGCGTTGCTGTTCCGGCTGATCCACGTCGCCTTCGCTCTGTTGACGCTGACGCTAGTATCCGGCATCGTTTTCTCGGAGACATTGTTTGGCAAAGCGCTGCCCTTCAACCACAAGACCGTGTTCGCCATCCTCTCCTGGTTGATCTTTGCCGCCTTGCTGGCCGGCCGCCATCTGCGCGGCTGGCGCGGTCGACTGGCCCTGCGCTGGACGCTGGCCGGCTTTGGCACCCTGTTACTGGCCTACATCGGCAGCCGCTTCGTGCTCGAAGTCATTCTCGGCCGCATCTGATGGGCGAAATCCCCCTATCGACGCAATTGCTCGCCCTGGTGGCGCTGCTGGTGGGGTCCGGTTTCTTTTCCATGACCGAGACGGCGATGATGGCAAGCAACCGCTACCGTCTGCGCCACATGGCCGCACAAGGCAGCCGTGGCGCATCGCTGGCGCTTGAGCTTCTCGGCAAGACGGACAAGATGCTGGGCGTGATACTGCTCGGCAACAACCTGATCAACGCCGGTGCGGCAACGCTGGTGTCGGTAATTACCATCGAGCTTTTCGGCGAAGACAAGTGGGCGCTCGGCGCCGGCACACTGCTGATCACCTTCCTGATTCTGGTCTTCTCGGAAATCACGCCGAAAATCATCGGCGCGACACATGCCGACAGGTTGGCGGTGCTGCTGGGTTACATCCTCTGGCCGCTGTTGCGACTGACCTACCCCCTCGTCTGGTTCATCAACCTGTTCGCCTCCGGCCTGCTGCATCTGCTGCGCCTGAAAACCGATTCGGTGGGCGAACCCACTCATCTCAATGCCGAGGAACTGCGATCGGTGGTGCTCGAATCAAGCCATTTCATCCCGGCACCGCACCGCGCGATCCTCGTCAATCTGTTCGACCTGGAACACGTCACCGTGGCGGACATCATGACCCCACGCGGGGAAATCGAAGGAGTCGACCTGAATGATCCACCGGATACCATCCGCTCTCACCTAGCTACCAGCTTCCATAGTCGCCTGCCGGTCTTCGAGCGCGAACCGGGCAACATCGTCGGCATGCTTCAGGTGCGCCGGCTGATCGCCGGCGCCCTGGAGGGCGAGTTGGGCGTCACGGCACTGCGCGAGCAATTGAGCGAACCCTACTTCGTCCCGGCCTCGACGCCGATCTATGCCCAGTTGCAGTTTTTCCGCGACAACCGCCAGCGCACGGGGCTGGTGGTGGACGAATACGGCGAATTGCTCGGCCTGGTGACACTCGAGGACATCATCGAGGAAATCGTCGGCAAGTTCACCACCGGCATGCCGGGCGGGCCCAGTTCCATTGCGTGGCAGGAAGACAAGTCGGCACTGGTCGACGGCAGCCAGCATCTGCGCGAACTCAACCGCGCACTCGGCCTGTCACTGCCCACCGATGGTCCGAAGACCCTGAACGGCCTTATCGTGGAACACCTGCAGGACATCCCCGAGGTCGGGGTCGGCTTGCGCATCGGCGACGTCGCGATGGAAATCGTCCAGACACAGGATCGCCGCATCAAGACTGTGCGCCTGTGGCAACCGGAAAACGGCACCACCTGACCTCGCCTTTCGCCCAGCCCCGCCCGATTGGCTTTACAAACCCCGCCGGTAACGGCATCATCGCCCAATACCGTTGACATTTCATGGTGTTGGCGAGAAGACTTACGGTGCCGGCACAGAAACGGCAGCTGGCACTAGAATCCGGCTTCATACCGCTCAAACGCACGATTCAAACGAGGCGAGCCCATGGCAACCGCAGCAAAGAAACCGGCGCCAACCGCTGTGAAAGACTTCAGCTTTGCTTGGGAAGGCAAGGACAAAGCTGGGAAAGTAGTTCGGGGCGAAATGCGTGCCACTACCGAAACGGTGGTCAGTAGCGCACTACGTCGCCAAGGGCTGCTTCCGGTCAAGATCAAGAAGCAGCGGCTCAAGGGCGGTGGATCCGTCAGCGAAAAGGACATCACCCTGTTTACGCGGCAGTTGGCTACGATGATGAAGGCTGGCGTGCCTTTGCTGCAATCCTTCGACATTGTCGGCAAGGGTCACAACAACCCGGCGGTGTCAAAATTGTTGCAAGACATCAAGACCGATGTAGAGACCGGCTCCGCCCTGGCATCGGCCTTCCGCAAGTACCCGCTGCATTTCGACCAGTTGTTCTGCAACCTGATCGCTGCCGGCGAGCAAGCCGGTATTCTTGAGACATTGCTTGATCGCCTCGCCACCTACAAGGAAAAAACCCAGGCGATCAAAGCCAAGATCAAGGGCGCCCTGTTCTACCCGATCTCGATCATGGTCATCGCCTTTCTGGTCACGGCAGTGATCATGATCTTCGTAGTACCGGCCTTCAAGGACGTGTTCAAGAGCTTTGGTGGCGACCTGCCAGGACCGACGCTGGTTGTCATCGCAATATCCGATTTTTTCGTGGCCAACTGGTACATCATTTTTGGCGCCGCTGCCGGGGCCATTTACACATTCCTCTATACGTGGAGGCGCTCGAAGATGATGCAGATATTCATGGATCGGCTGGCACTCAAGTTGCCCATCTTCGGCGACGTCATCTTGAAGGGTACGGTCGCGCGCTGGACCCGGACCTGCTCGACGATGTTCGCCGCCGGCGTGCCTCTGGTGGAGGCACTGGACTCGGTAGGTGGCGCGTCAGGGAATTATGTTTACGAAAGCGCGACCCGGCAGATCCAGGCCGAAGTCAGTAGCGGCACCAGCCTGACAGTCGCCATGCAGAATGCCAATGTCTTTCCCAACATGACCCTGCAGATGGTATCGATCGGTGAGGAGTCCGGCCAACTGGACAACATGCTCTCGAAGGTGGCGGACTTTTACGAACAGGAAGTCGATGATGCAGTGTCCGCACTCTCAAGCTTGATGGAACCGATCATCATGGTCTTCCTCGGCGGACTCATCGGCGGCCTGGTGATTGCCATGTACCTGCCGATCTTCAAGCTCGGCTCGGTCGTCGGCTAATCGCCTCCTCCATTCTTGTCATGGCAGCCGATCCGGGCCTGATCGCTCTTGCTGCCGTATTCGGTCTTGCGGTCGGCAGTTTCCTCAACGTCGTCATCCATCGTCTGCCGATCATGATGGAGCGCGACTGGTTGTCGCAGTGCGCCGAGCTGCGGGGTGAGACGGCGCCCGAGCACGAGCCGCTGACCTTGGCGACGCCGCGCTCGCGCTGTCCGCATTGCGGCCACCGCATCACCGCACTCGAGAACATCCCGGTCGTCAGCTATCTGGTTCTCGGCGGGCGCTGTCGCGGCTGTCGCGCCCGCATCAGCCCGCGCTACCCCTTGGTCGAAATATTCACTGGCTTCGCCTTCGCCTTTGCCGCGTGGCAGTTGGGGCCAACAGCGGCGGCAGCCGGCGCGATGCTGTTCATCGCCGCGATGATCGCGCTGACTTTGATCGACTTCGACACGCAACTGCTTCCCGACGACATTACCCTGCCCCTGCTCTGGGCCGGGCTGCTGTTCAACGCCTTCGGCGTCTTTACCGACCTCAAGAGTGCCGTTCTGGGTGCCGCGGCAGGCTATCTGATCCTGTGGTCGGTGTACTGGATGTTCAAGCTCGCCACCGGCAAGGAAGGCATGGGCTTCGGCGACTTCAAGCTGTTGGCGGCGATAGGCGCATGGACCGGCTGGGCGGTCCTGCCGCTGACCATCCTGCTCTCATCCTTCGTCGGCGCCGTGGTCGGCATCGCGCTGATGGTGCTGACCAAACACGGCCGCGACGTACCCATTCCTTTCGGCCCCTACCTTGCCATTGCAGGCGTTATCGCCCTGTTCTGGGGAAAGCCGCTGACCAGCGCCTATCTGCACCTCGCGATCTAGGCCCGAATGGGCTTGAATTCGGTGGCGACTGGTCGCATTTTCCTGCCGTCCAACTACCCGGCTTGGCTTGGGCACAGCGGACGGACGAAGTCCTTTTGCCTTAAGCCCTTACGATATAATCCTTTTCTTTTCCGGAGCTGATCATGGCCCCCACGCTCATTTCATTCGCTACCCCCGCAGGGGGCGCCGCCTCTCTCGAGGCGGCCTTTCGGGAGGCATAACCATGCCCATTTACGCCTATCGTTGCAGCAGCTGCAATCATGAGCAGGACGTCATGCAAAAAATGGCCGATGCGCCGCTCACCACCTGCCCGGCATGCAAGGCCGAGGCATTCGCGAAACAGCTGACCGCGCCGGGCTTTCAGCTCAAGGGCAACGGCTGGTACGCTACCGATTTCAAGGGCGGCGGCGCCAAACCCAAGAGCGAAAGCTTGCCGCCCTGCCAGGGCGGCACCGGCTCATGCGCCGGCAACTAGGCGAACCCCGCCGGTCACTGCCTCGCTCAATCGAGTAGCTCTTGAAAAAATACTTCATTACCGGCCTGCTGATCTGGGTCCCGCTGGTCATCACCGTCTGGGTACTGTCGCTGATCGTCCGCGCCATGGACCAATCGCTGCTGCTGCTGCCACGCGCGATCCAGCCCGAGCAACTGCTCGGCATCTATATTCCGGGCATTGGCACCTTGCTGACGCTGCTGGTCGTCTTCATCACCGGCCTGGTCACGGCCAACTTCATCGGCCAGCGCCTGGTCCGATTCTGGGAAGCGCTGTTGTCGCGCATCCCGGTGGTCAAGTCGATCTATTACAGCGTCAAGCAGGTCAGCGACACCCTGTTCTCGGGCAGCGGCGAGGCATTCCGCAAGGTGCTGCTGGTGCGTTACCCCCACCCCGAAGCCTGGGCCGTGGCGTTTCAGACCGGCACGCCGACGACGGACGTGTCGCAGCACACCGACGACGAGGTTGTCAGCGTTTTCATTCCGACCGCACCGAGTCCGGTCAACGGTTTCTTTTTCTTCGTGCGCAAGCGCGATACCATCGAACTCGACATGAGCGTTGACGATGCCCTCAAGTACATCGTCTCGATGGGCGTGGTCGCCCCGCCGCTGCGTGGCAATGGCCGCGTCGGCGGTGCCAACCTGATCGGCCGCGCCCAGAACGAATAATTCATCACTGGCGCAACGATACCGCCGTATCGCCAGCGCCGACTTTTCTGCAAACGAGAACCCCATGCGTACCCACTACTGCGGCCAGCTATCCGCCTCCAACGTCGACCAGGTCGTGACGCTCTGCGGCTGGAACCACCGCCGCCGCGATCACGGCGGCGTCATCTTCATCGACCTGCGCGACCGCGAAGGCCTCGCCCAGATCGTGTGCGACCCCGACCGGCCGGAAATGTTCGCGCTCGCCGAAGCCGTGCGCAACGAGTTCGTGCTGAAGATCACCGGCAAGGTGCGCCGCCGTCCCGCCGGCACCGAGAATCCCAACATGCCGTCGGGTGAGGTCGAGATCCTCTGCCACGAGCTTGAGATTCTGAATGCCGCCGTCACGCCGCCGTTCCAGCTCGACGACGACAACCTGTCCGAGAACGTGCGCCTGCTCCATCGCGTCATCGACCTGCGTCGGCCGCAGATGCAGAAGAACATGATGCTGCGCTACAAGACGGCCATGTCCTTCCGCCGCTTCCTCGATGCCAATGGCTTCATCGACATCGAAACACCGATGCTGACCAAGAGCACCCCCGAGGGCGCCCGCGACTACCTGGTGCCGTCGCGCGTGCATCCCGGCCAGTTCTTCGCCCTGCCGCAATCGCCGCAGCTGTTCAAGCAGCTGCTGATGGTTGCCGGCTTCGACCGCTATTACCAGATCACCAAGTGCTTCCGCGACGAGGACCTGCGCGCCGACCGTCAGCCGGAATTCACCCAGGTCGATCTCGAAACCTCCTTCCTCGACGAAGCGCAGATCACTGCCATCGTCGAGGAGATGATCCGCACCGTGTTCAAGGAAGCGCTGGCGGTCGACCTGCCGAATCCCTTCCCGCGCATGAGCTACGCCGAGGCGATGCGCCGCTTCGGCTCGGACAAGCCAGACCTGCGCGTGACGCTCGAACTGACCGAGGTCACCGATGCCGTAGCCGATGTCGCCTTCAAGGTGTTCAGCGGCCCGGCCACGTCCGGCGGTCGTGTCGCCGCCCTGCGCATCCCCGGCGGCGCCACGCTCACCCGCGGCGAAATCGACGGCTACACCGAGTTCGTCAAGATCTACGGTGCCAAGGGCCTCGCCTACATCAAGATCAACGACGCCTCCAAGCTCAACGAGGAAGGCCTGCAGTCGCCCATCGTCAAGAACCTCCACGAATCCGCGCTCAAGACCATCGTCGAGCGCACCGGCGCACAGTCGGGCGACCTGATCTTCTTCGGTGCCGACAAGACCAAGGTCGTGAACGACGCCCTGGGCGCTCTGCGCAGCAAGATCGGCCACGAGAAAGGCTTCCTCAATGGCAAGGCCTGGGAGCCGGTCTGGGTGGTCGATTTCCCGATGTTCGAATACGACGAGGAAGACAAGCGCTGGACCGCCTGCCACCACCCATTCACCTCGCCCAAGGACGGCCACGACGAGCTGATGAAGACCAATCCCGGCGAATGCCTTGCCAAGGCCTATGATCTCGCGCTGAACGGCTGGGAAATCGGCGGCGGCTCGGTGCGTATCCACAAGGCGGACGTGCAGGCGCGGGTGTTCGAGGCGCTCGGCATCGGCGAGGAGGAACAGCGCGCCAAGTTCGGCTTCCTGCTCGACGCCCTGCGCTACGGCGCGCCGCCACACGGCGGCCTGGCTTTCGGCCTCGACCGCATCGTCACCCTGATGACCGGCGCCGAATCGATCCGCGACGTCATCGCCTTCCCCAAGACCCAGCGCGCCCAGTGCCTGCTGACCGACGCGCCCTCCGGTGTCGACGAGAAGCAACTGCGCGAACTGCACATCCGCCTGCGCCAGAAGGTCAACACCCAAGTCGAGGTCGACAAGGCTTGATCGGAGCGGCCATGCTCCGGCTGCTCGCCGCCCTGTTGCTGTGCGGCCTGTTCGGATCGGGCAGTACGGCATGGGCGCAGGAGATCTCACGGGCCGACCTGCCGCCTGAAGGAAGGGAGACCCTGAAGCTGATCCGGCAGGGCGGCCCTTTCCCGCACAAGCGCGACGGCATCGTCTTCAACAACTTCGAGAAACGGCTGCCGTTGCGGCCGCGCGGCCACTACCGCGAATACACGGTGGCTACGCCCGGCGTCCGCCATCGCGGCGCACGGCGCATCGTCTGCGGTGGAGAACGCCAGCACGACTGCCACTACAGCGCCGACCACTACCGCAGTTTCAGGAAGATCCGCGAATGAACTATGAAGGCATCCTGGCCCAGGTGGAACACGCCGGCGTCTATCACATGCCCGGCGACGGCGAGGCCGGCCTGATCACCGCAGCCGAAGCCAACGGGTTTTTCGTTTTTCGCGTCGACCTCGCCGCGGCGCGCGACAAGGATCAACTGCTCGACACCATCGCCCACGCCATGGCCTTCCCCGAATGGTTCGGCCACAACTGGGATGCCCTGCTCGATTGCTTCGCCGACCTCGGCTGGCGCCCGGCCGAGGGCTACGTCGTCATTCTCGAACACTGCGACGGCATCCACGGCCGTGCCGAAGCCGACTTCGTCCAGACCCTGCAGGTATTCGAACACGCCGCCAACGAGTGGCGCGAGCAGGGTATCGCTTTCTGGTGCTTCGTCGACATGCAGGCCGACGGCATCAACTGGCTCACCGACATCGCGTAAACGCATGGCCGGTCACAAGCAACCGGTCTCGGTTCTAGTCCTGATCCACACGACGGAACTCGATGTCCTGCTGCTCGAACGCGCCGCCCATCCGGGATTCTGGCAATCGGTCACCGGCAGTTGTGAAGGCGACGAAGCGTTCGCTGCCGCCGCGGTGCGGGAAGTATCGGAAGAAACAGGCATCGCCTGCCGCGAGCCCGACCTGGTCGACTGGCGTGTTTCCAACCGTTTCGAAATCTTTTCCCAATGGCGCGATCGTTACGCCGCCGGGGTGACGCACAACGTCGAGCACGTCTTTTCCCTGTGCGTAGATCGCGATGTCGCCGTGACCCTCGCGCCGGCCGAGCATCGCGCATTTCGCTGGCTGCCCTGGTCGAATGCGGCGACGGCCTGCTTCTCCTGGACCAACCGCGACGCCATCCTCATGCTGGGCGCCGGCCTTCGGCGATGATGGCCTTGAGGCAGTCCGGGCAATAGCACCCCGTGCCGGCGGAATCCGGCAGTACGGCCACCGGAAGCTCGGCGCACCAGCAGGTCGTCTCACCGGCGCGCATGCCGCAAACGAACTCCCGGCCGCAGCGCGGGCAGGCACCGCGACCCGGGAGTTCCCCGTTGGATGTTTCGTCTTTGCTCATACTCTGCCCAGTTTCAGCCACGCATGCGATACCAGAACAGGCCGATCCATTCGTGGATGGCATGGCGTGCACCCGAATAACCCTGCGGCAGGAAATCGAGCGGCGTTAGCGGCTTGCGATGGAAAAAAGTCGGCGCTGGCGCCACGGCGAGTCCCTCTGCAGCAAAGCTGCGGAGGGCACGCGGCATGTGCCAGGCATGCGTCACCAGCAGGACGCGCGTGATGCCATCCGGCTTGAGCAGTCGCGCCGAATACAAGGCATTCTCGTGTGTGTTGTCCGACGCGCCTTCGACCCAGCGCACGGGCACGCCAAACTCGGCAGTAAGCGTCCGCCGCATGGCTTCCGCTTCGCTGAGGTCGCCACCGTCCGGCTTGCCACCCGTTACCAGCAACGGCAGTCCGCTCTCGCGTTGCAGCTTGGCTGCGTAGCGCAAGCGCAGCAGCGTCGCCTCGGCGACGGTATCGCCGCCATACTCGAGCGCGTCGCGATAACGCCCGCCACCGAGCACCACGATGGCCTGGGCCTCGCGCACTTGGGCCGCGCTGACCGGAATCCCTTCGAGCGAACGCTGCATGGCATTACCCACCACCGGCAGCGCCAGGATGATCAGCAGCGCCAAGCCCACCGCGACCAGAGTTCGTGCCAGCCGTGGGCGGCGCTGCCACAGCAGCCAACCGACGCCGGCGAGCAGCAGGCCGTTCAGTGGTGGCAACAGGAAAGCGACGACAAGGTTGGTAAGCAGCCAGCTGATCGACATGTTCATTTTCCCGACGGCGGGGGAGTCGCTAGAATGCCGATTTTCCCATGTCTGCGGCAAATCCCATGAGCGAGAACCTGTCCCCCAACACCAAGGCAAAGATCCTCGGCGAAGCCCTGCCCTACATCAAGCGCTTCTTCGACAAGACCATCGTCATCAAGTACGGCGGAAATGCCATGACCGACCCGAAGCTGCAGGACGGCTTCGCCCGCGACGTAGTGCTGCTCAAGCTGGTCGGCATGAACCCGGTGGTGGTGCATGGCGGCGGCCCGCAGATCGAAAACCTGCTCAAGCGCGTCGGCAAGGAAGGTACCTTCATCCAGGGCATGCGCGTCACCGACGAGGAGACCATGGACATCGTCGAGATGGTGCTCGGCGGCCAGGTGAACAAGGAGATCGTCAACCTCATCAACCAGCACGGCGGCAAGGCCGTCGGCCTCACCGGGCAGGACGGCAACTTCATCCGCGCGCGCAAGCTGCTGCTGCCCAACAAGGACAATCCCGCGGAAATGATCGACATCGGCGCGGTCGGCGAGATCACCTCCATCGACCCGACGCTGATCGCCTTCCTCGATACCGGCGATTTCATCCCGGTAATCGCGCCCATCGGGGTGGGACTGAAAGGCGAGACCTACAACATCAACGCCGACGTCGTCGCCGGGAAGATCGCCGAAGTACTCAACGCGGAGAAACTGGTGCTGCTGACCAACACGCCCGGCGTTCTCAACAAGGCCGGCGAGTTGCTCACCGGCGTCACGCCCAAGGAAATCGATGCGATGGTCGAGGACGGCACCCTCTCCGGCGGCATGCTGCCCAAGATCGGATCGGCGCTGGACGCGGCACGCAGCGGCGTCAAGAGCGTGCATATCATCGACGGCCGCGTCGAACACGCACTGTTGCTGGAAATCCTTACCGATGAAGGCGTCGGCACGCTGATCAAGTCCAAGTGACCGCTGCCGCACGGGTCTGGCTGTTCGATCTCGACAACACCCTGCACGATGCCGGCCCGCACATTTTTCCCCACATCAACCACTCGATGCGCGAGTACATCGAACGTCATCTCGGCGTCGACGAAACCGAGGCGACGCGCATCCGCCAGCACTACTGGTCGCGCTACGGCGCCACATTGACGGGGCTGGTACGTCATCACGGCATCGACCCGCATCATTTTCTCGCAGAAACCCATCGCTTCGACGACCTGCCGCGCATGGTCGTATTCGACCGGGCGCTTCGCGCCATGCTGGCCCGGCTGCCTGGCCGCAAGCTGGTTTTTTCCAATGCCCCGCAAGACTACGCCACGGCCGTGCTCGACATCATGGGCGTCCGTCACATGTTCGATGCGGTCTGGTCGATCGAACGGTTGCGTTTCCAGCAGAAGCCGCGCGTCGCCGGTTTTCGCCGGCTCCTCGAACGCGAGCGGCTGCGCCCGGCCCAGTGCGTCATGATCGAGGACACACCGGCCAACCTGCGACCGGCGCGACAACTCGGCATGAAAACCGTGCTGATCGGAAGTGCGCCGCGTGCGCCAGCTTGGGTCGACCTGCGGCTACAATCGGTGCTTGACCTGCCCCGCCACCTCGGAAAGCTCTGATGCGTGCCAACCCCGATCCCAAGCTGAGCGAAAAAAAGCTGCAGATTCTGCAAACCATCGCCACGATGCTCGAAGACCCGATCGGGGAGAAGGTGACGACCGCCGCACTGGCCGCGAGGCTGGATGTGTCCGAGGCCGCGCTTTATCGCCACTTCGCCAGCAAGGCGCAGATGTACGAGGGGCTGATCGAGTTCATCGAATCCAGTCTGTTCTCAGTCATCAACCAGATCGCCGCCGACGAGGAGGCCGGGCTCAAGCAGGCCGAGATGATCGTCGTCACCCTGCTGCGCTTCGCCCAGAAGAACAAGGGGCTGACCCGCGTCCTCATCGGCGACGCGCTGGTGCACGAGCACCCACGGTTGCAGGCGCGCATCAACCAGTTGCTCGACCGCATCGAGGCAACGCTGCGCCATAGCCTCAAGGTCGCCATGACCCAGGCGAATCTGCCAGCCACCCACGATGCGAGCGCGCACGCGGATGCACTGATCTGTTACACCATTGGCCGCTGGCAACGTTTCGTCAAGGGTGGCTTCCGCGACGATCCGCTCGGCAACTGGTCGCAACAATGGCCGCTGCTAGCCGCTTGAACATCTCCAGTGAGGAAACCCAGATAATGGCCACAGCCAAAAAACCCACGAAGCCCGCCAAGGGCACCGCAAAAAAGCCCGCGACCAAGGCGCCGGTCGGAAAGGCCGGCGGGCGCGCCAAACCAGCGGCAGGATCGGTATTGACGGAACTCAAGTCGCTGGCCAAGGAACTGAACGCCGCCGCCAAGGGCATCAGCCGCGCCACAAGACATGATCCCAAGGCTATCGCCGCCACGCTCGGCAATGTCGAACGGATGACCGCCGATGCCGCCAACCGTTCGCTGATGGAGGCCGAGGCCGCCAAGCAGATTCTCGTCGCGACCCTTGACTCTCTGGGCAAGGACTGGAACCGCAAGGAAATCGACGAGGCCTTGCGCACGATCTCGGCGCACCTGACCCACATCATCGTCGCCCAGGAATTCCAGGATCTCGCAGGCCAGGCCATCCGCAAGGCCATGAAGGCACTGGTCGGCGCCATCGTGGTTGACACGGTTGCCGGCGACGACAAGAAGCTCAGCCAGAGCGAGGCCGATGCCCTGATGAAATCCTTGATGCCCTGATACCCCAAGGGGCATCAGGGCAAATTGAAGGATCCCCACCCCTGACCCCACCTTTCAGGGGAGGGCAACCATCTGGCTCGCGGCCCGCTCGATTACAACTTCCTCAGCGCGGCCGCAGCCTCCAGGGCGAAGTAGCTGAGGATGCCGTCGGCACCGGCGCGCTTGAAGCAAAGCAGCGCTTCCAGCATGCAGGCATCGTGGTCCAACCAACCGTTGGCGGCAGCCGCCTTGAGCATGGCGTATTCGCCGCTCACCTGGTAGGCGTAGGTCGGCACGCCGAACTCGTCCTTGACGCGGCGCACGATGTCCAGGTAGGGCATGCCGGGCTTGACCATCACCATGTCGGCGCCCTCGCCGATATCGAGCGCCACCTCACGCAAAGCCTCGTCCGAATTGGCGGGGTCCATCTGATAAGTGGATTTGTTGCCTTTGCCGAGGTTGCCGGCCGAGCCGACAGCATCGCGGAATGGGCCGTAGAAACTCGATGCATATTTGGCCGCATAGGCGAGGATGCGGGTGTGAATCAGTTTCTCGCCATCGAGCACGGCACGGATGCGGCCGATGCGACCGTCCATCATGTCCGAGGGCGCGACCACATCGGCTCCGGCGCGGGCATGGCAAAGCGCCTGTTTCTCCAGCGCCGCCAGCGTCTCGTCGTTGAGAACGTAACGCGTCGGGTCCGCCGGGTCGATCAATCCGTCCTGGCCGTGGTTTGTGTAAGGGTCCAGCGCCACATCGGTGATGACGCCGAGTTCGGGGAACTCCCTTTTCAGCTTCGCCACCACGGTCGGCACCAGTCCTTTCGGATTCCATGCCTCCTCGGCTCCCTCGCTCTTCTTGGCGGCATCGATCACCGGAAACAGGGCCAACGCCGGAACGCCGAGTTTCAATGCCTTTTCCGCAACCGGCAGCAAGCGGTCCAGCGTCATCCGCTCGACCCCCGGCATCGAGGAGACTTTTTCGACCTTTTTTTTGCCTTCCAGAACGAATACCGGATAGATCAAATCCGCTGGCGTCAAAACATTCTCGCGCATCAGGCGGCGCGAAAAATCGTCACGGCGCATGCGGCGCATGCGCACCCCTGAAAATACACCTTTTATATTCATGGTCTTAGTCCAAAAAAATGCTGGAACTTTCACTGCCATTTTCTATCATAGAGAGCGGATGGTGTTGAGCCACCCCCCGCTTACCCTCCCTGAGCGGGTGCCTTAATCCCCTTAAGGCATTTTCCGCCCCCGGCCTTTCCCCTTTGGCCGGGGGTTTCTTATTTTTTGGTGAAACCAAAAACCAAAGAAACCCCTACGGGGAAACTCTGGCCCGACTCCCCCATCCCATCCTCACGGAGGCGTGACTGATTGGCTCGCGTCGGTTTCGCCTCGCTCGTCTTGAAGCCAGGGCGCGATCACCGCTTCGGCTTCATCCATGCCTGTCTTCTTCAGGCTCGAAAAGAGCTGCACGGTAATGGGGGACCTGTATTCTGCCGCGACCTGTTTGGTATCTCGCAGCACCTTGGCCTGTTCCTGTCGCGTCAGTTTGTCAGACTTGGTCAGCAGGCAGTGGATCGGCCGGCCGCTCGCAGCAAACCAGTTCACCATCTGACGGTCAAGGTCGGTAAAGGGCCTGCGCGAATCCATGATCAGCACCAATCCGACAAGATTTGGGCGCTCAGTCAAATAGCGTTCAAGTAACCCCCGCCACTGCCGGCGCACGCTTTCCGGCACTTGCGCATATCCATATCCTGGAAGGTCGATCAGGGCCGCGCCGTTCCTCATGCGAAAAACGTTGATGAGCTGGGTGCGCCCAGGCGTCTTGGAAACGAAGGCCAGCCGCGTATGCCCGACCAGAGTGTTGATGGCCGATGACTTGCCCGCGTTGGAGCGCCCCGCAAAAGCAATTTCCGGGGCAAGCGACGGCGGCAATCCGTCCGGCTGGGCGACCGAAATCTCGAAAGCGGCGTGGCGAAATAACGAAACTGGCGTCGCCATGGCGGCAGAGGGCTGCAAATCAGGGGGGTCGGATGCGGAAACCGCGGGAGCTGGGTTAGAATAGCACGTTTGTGAATTCCCTCTGCTGTACGCAATGATGTTAGGAGCTTTGAGATGACCCGCATTCTGCTGCCGCTGATCGTTGCGGCTTTCGTCGCCAACGTCGCCAACGCCAACGAAACGGCCAAAGCTGCGCCCAAGGGCAACCCAGCCAAGGGTCAGGCCATCGCCACGACTGTTTGCGCCGCCTGCCATGCCGCCGATGGCAACGGTACCGGTCCCGCCAATCCCAAGATCGCCGGTCAGCATGCGGAATACCTGCTCAAGCAAATGAAGAATTTCAAGGGTGCCGACGGCAAGCAGCCCGAGCGCGTCAATGCCATCATGAACGGCATGATCGCCCCTTATGACGAAGCCCAAATGCGCGACCTCGCCGCTTATTTTGCAGCGCAGAAACAGTCGGGCGAGAAGGCAAAGAGTCGTGAAACCATCGAAGCCGGACAGAAACTCTATCGCGCCGGCGACAAGAGCAAGGGCCTTGCCGCTTGCGCTGCCTGCCACGGCCCGGCCGGTGCCGGCATCCCGTCACAGTATCCGCGCATCCAGGGCCAATATGCCGAATACATCGAGGCACAGGTCAAGGCCTTCCGTGACGGCACCCGTGCCAACGATCCGGCCAAGATGATGCAGATGATCGCCATCAAGATGACCGACCCCGAGATCAAGGCGGTGTCCGACTACATCGCCGGCCTGCGCTAACTACCTGACAGAACAAGCAAAAGGGCGGCCACGGCCGCCCTTTTACGTTAACCGGCAGATTTCGTCAGGACAGCCAACGATAGATGAAATACAGCCCCAGCGCCATCAGGGCATAGACGATTGTGTCGGAGAACGGGTGGCCCTTACCCACGGCCAGGCGCCCACGGGTGGCAAACACGAAAATCGCCACGCCGCCGACCAGAACCGGCAACATCACCAGAGGCTTGCTCGCCACGGCCTGCCAGGTGCCCCCCAGCACACGCCCTCCCCACCCGTCCTCGCGAAAGATTTCCCACGACAGACCGGCGATGCCCGTCATCATCAAGAAGAAGGCGAGAATTCCCCACACGTCCGCCAGCGTCCACTTCATAAGCTGCCCCCGGTATCCGCAGAATGTTGCGAGCATACTACTCCGTCGGACGGGGCGTAGCCAAACGCGACAATCCCGGTCCAATTCCGCGGCGGGCTATCATGGGAACCAAACGGCCGCTTCCCTGCCAAACAATCCATGATGCACATCCTTCCCTCCGAGATCACACCGGCGCAGACCTACTTCGATCGCCGAAAGTTCATCGGTGCCGCCGGTGCGCTGGCACTGAGCGGCCTGCTTCCGGCATCGGCCGCAGCTCAGTCGCTGATAGCGCGCAAGAGCCCGCTATCGGTGCTGGAAACACCGACGCCGCGCGACGATATTGTCAACTACGGCAATTTCCTCGAGTTCGCCTCCGACAAGCATGGTCATGTCGAGCGTTCCAAATTAATGGCCGTACGGCCCTGGACCGTGACAGTCGAAGGCCTGGTGGCGAAGCCGCGCCGCTTCGCCATCGAGGATCTGCTCAAGCTGCCGCTGGAGGAACGCATCTATCGCCATCGCTGCGTCGAGGGCTGGTCGATGGTGGTGCCATGGGTCGGCTTTCCGCTCAGCGCATTGCTGAATCAGGTGGAGCCGCTCGGCAACGCCAAGTACGTCGAATTCATCTCCCACGTCGACCCGGCCATCATGCCCAACGTGCGCCGCCAGCTGCTCGACTGGCCCTACCTTGAAGGCCTGCGCATGGACGAGGCACTGCATCCGCTGACATTGATCGCGGTCGGCCTCTACGGCGAAGTGCTGCCCAAGCCCAACGGCGCGCCGTTGCGCCTGGTGGTGCCGTGGAAATACGGCTACAAGAGCGCGAAATCGATCGTATCCATCCGCCTCGTCGAACACCCGCCGAACACCGTATGGATGAAGGCCGTGCCCGACGAATACGGCTTCTACGCCAACGTCAATCCCGGGGTCGACCACCCGCGCTGGAGCCAGGCGAAGGAACGCCGCATCGGCGAATTCTTCAAGCGTACTACCCTGCCCTTCAACGGCTACGCCGATCAGGTCGCATCGCTCTACGCCGGCATGGACCTGCGCAAATTTTTCTGATGTCGATTTCCAACGGCCAACTCGCCGCAATCAAGGTCGCCCTGTTCCTGTTGTGCCTGCTGCCGCTTGCCTGGCTGGGCTGGGGCGCCTGGCAGGATGCGCTCGGCCCCAACCCGATCGAAACCATCCAGCGCGACCTCGGCATCTGGACATTGAACCTGCTCGTCGCCACGCTCTGTGTCACGCCGCTGCGCCGCATGTCCGGCTGGGCCTGGCTCGGTCGCCTGCGCCGCATGATCGGGCTGTTCGCGTTCTTCTACGCCTTGCTGCACTTCCTCGGTTACGTCTGGCTTGACCAGTTCTTCGACTGGAACGCCATCGCCAAGGACATCTTCAAACGCCCCTTCATCACCGTCGGCTTCGCCGCCTTCGTCCTTCTGATTCCGCTGGCCGCCACCTCGAATCGCTTCGCCATCAAGCGCCTTGGCGGCAGGCGCTGGCAGACACTGCACCGCGCGGTCTATCCCATCGCGATTTTCGGCGTCATTCATTACTGGTGGCTGGTCAAGCGCGATGTGGCAACGCCGGCGCTGTATGCCCTAGCGGTGCTTTTCCTCCTCGGCCTTCGCGCCTTGTGGCGCGAACAGGAGCGGCGCGAGCAACTCGCCGGCAAGTACGCGCCGCAACAGCCACCACGACTTCGCAGCCGGATCATCCCGATCGTTTCGCGCCGCGACTGAGCAGGCCCGACGAATTTAACGCCCGGCGAAGCGGACGATGGCCCGGCCATCGGCAGCAACGGTCGGGGCCGCCTTCCAGGCATGGCCGTAGACGATCTCGAAACTTGCCGGCAGGCAGGCATCGACCCGCTCCCAGGCCGCCAGGATACGGCGCCAGTCCCGCCAGTGGCCTCGGTCCAGCAGCGCGCCGCGAGCACCAATCCGGCGCTGGTCGGCAAGGAAACCGCGCTGGCTGCGGTAGGTGAGTGTGATCAACTCCATGTCCATCACCGGATCGGCAAAGCCCGCCTGGACCAGCATGTCGCCAATATCATGCATGTCGAGAAAGCGCCGCGGCGTGGCGCCAGAGCCGACCTTTTGCGCCGCAGCGCGCAGTTCCTTCAGCGTATCGGGGCCAAGCATCGAGAACATCAGCAAGCCGCCGACCCGGAGCACGCGATGCAACTCGGCGAACGCCGGCCGTGGGTCGTCGAGCCAGTGCAGCATCAGGTTGGACCAAGCCAGGTCGATGCTCCCCGCCGCCAGCGGCAGTGCGCGGACATCGGCCTGCGCCATGCGGGGCGCCTTGCCGCGCAGCCGCTGCATGATCGGTGCGTGGCCACGCACGGCGTCCAGCATGGGCTTGGCGAAATCAAGCGCCAGAGGCAGGGCTGCCGGATAGCGGCGCTGCAATTCGCGGATGCCATCGCCGGTCGCGCAGCCGATGTCGGCGACATGCCCGGGTGCGATCTTCACGAGGTCGAGGCGCGCGGCCATGCGCCGCCCGGTCTCGCGCGCCAGCACCGCCGCCTCGTCGTACGAGGCGGCGGCACGCGCGGCATCCTGCTTCATCAGATGGCTGACAATCCCAGGCGCTCGAACAGCGCCTCGTCGCGCGCGGCCTCGGGATTGCCGGCGGTCAGCAGCTTGTCGCCATAGAAGATCGAATTGGCGCCGGCGAGGAAGCACAGGGCCTGCAATTCATCGTTCATTTCCTGGCGTCCTGCGGAGAGGCGGACAAAGGAAGTCGGCATCGTGATGCGGGCGGCCGCAATCGTGCGAACAAACTCGAAGGGGTCGAGCGGAGGCGCATTTTCCAGCGGCGTGCCCGGCATCGGCACCAGTTCGTTGATCGGCACCGAATCGGGTGGCGGCTCCATGCCGGCCAGTTCGGCGAGCAGCGAGGCGCGGGCACGGCGCGTCTCGCCCATGCCGACGATGCCGCCGCAGCAGACCTTGATGCCGGCCTCGCGCACCTTGTCGATGGTGTCGAAGCGGTCGGCCTGGCTGTGCGTGGAAATCACCTCGCCGTAGAACTCGGGTGCGGTGTCGAGGTTATGGTTGTAGTAGTCGAGTCCGGCATCGCGCAGCTTCTCCGCCTGGCCATCCTTGAGCATGCCGAGCGTAACGCAGGTTTCGAGGCCGAGGCCTTTCACCGCCTTGACCATCTCGGCCACCTGGTCGAGATCCTTGTCCTTTGGTCCCTTCCATGCCGCCCCCATGCAGAAGCGGCTGGCACCCTTGTCCTTGGCAGCCTGGGCAGCGGCCACAACCTCGCTCACGTCGAGCATTTTTTCGCGCCCGGCTTCGCCGTGGCGTGCGGACTGGGAGCAATAGCCGCAATCCTCCGAACAGCCGCCGGTCTTGACCGAGAGCAGCGTCGAGCGTTGAATGGCGTTGGCGTCGAAATGCTGCCGATGCACCTGCTGGGCGCGGAACAGAAGATCGGCGAAAGGCAGGTCAAACAGCGCCTCGATCCGGGCGGCGGTCCAGCGTTCGGCGGCGGGCGGCTTTGTGGAGGTTGCGGCCCTTTCGGGGCCTCTGGCAGCGGCGGTCATGGGCAGTGGTGGCCGTTAGAATTCGAGGGGCGAATCATCGGGGAAGGGGGGGGCTTTGTCAATTTTCGGCGGTGCACCATTCCAGTCGGGTAGCGGCTTCACCCGGCGGATGTTGCGGCAAGCCGCGAACGCCCTGCTGCCGCAAAACTGTCTGCTGTGCCAGGCGGACAGCGGCAATCAGCTGCTATGCCCGGCCTGCCGGGATACGCTGCCGCAACTCGCTGCCGCTGGCTGCCCGACCTGCGCGGCGCCAACGGCGCGGGGGGAAACATGCGGTGCCTGCCTGAAGAATCCGCCCCATTTCGATGCAACCATCGCCGCCTTTGCCTACGCCTTCCCGATGGACAAGCTGGTGCAGCAACTCAAGTACGCTCACCGTCTCGCCATCGCCGACTTTTTTGCCGGTGAGTTGCTTGCCCGCAAGTTGCCCGCCGTCGACCTGATCGTGCCCTTGCCGCTGTCGCCGCGCCGACTAAGGGAGCGGGGATTCAATCAGGCAGCTGAGATCGCCCGACCCATGGCCGGGGCGCTCGGCCTGCCGCTGCTGCTGGACGGCTGCCGGCGGATACTCGATACCGCACCGCAGGCCATGTTGCCCTGGAAGGAACGGCGAAAGAACGTGCGCCACGCCTTCGCCTGCGGGCTCGACCTCACGGGAAAGTCCGTGCTGGTGGTGGATGATGTGATGACCACCGGCGCGACGCTGGACGAGTTCGCGCGCCTGCTCAAGAACCACGGCGCGGCGCGGGTATGCAACGCCGTCGTCGCGCGCACGGTACGCGACTAAAACACCTTACCGTTCCGCGAGTGCGGTCATGCGCCGTTCGACATAGCCGTTGGCGCCCGCCGGTCCGGGGCAGGTCGTTCCCGCCGCCGGAGCGCAGGCGATGGCGGTGACGCGGTAGAGGCTGCCGAGGCCGGCCTCGACTCCGTTGCCGGTTGCCAGTTCGGTACATTGCACCGTCACCGCGATGCCGTTGAAGTTGCCGATGTCGGCGCTGGCGACACAACTCGGTGCCGGCTGCAATGCCTGGAACAGGCCCCATTGAAGCCCCGCCCGGGACGCCTGGAAAGCCCGGGCGCTCATGACATCGAGGGCCGAACCGACATGCTGGGTGGTCGACACCGTGGCGATGAAGCCAGCCAGCGCCGACAGCACCACCAGGATGAATATCGCCGAAATCAGCGCGAAGCCGCGCGCGCGCCAGGGCCGGTCAGGGCACATTGTCGACCTGCACTTCCTGGTAGATCTGTACCGATTCGCCGGCCAGGGTCAGTTGCAGCGTCATGCCCAAAAGGCCGTTGCGCGCCGAAACCCCCGGCGTATAGCTGAAGGAACAGGCGCTGACGTTGCTCACCAGCAGGTCGCCGACCCCGGGCAGGGGACAGCCGACCAGTTGCGCGGCGGTGATCGCCCGGACGCTGCGGCGCAGTTCGCCACCGGCGCAAGAATAGATGACCGAGAAATCGGGGATCACATGAAAACGCCGGCCCGGCGACTCGAAAGGAAACTGGTTGCCGGCAGTGAGCACGATGTTGGCCGCCGTCGCGGTGTTGCGAATGGCGGCACGGTTGAGGTTGGCGGCGTTGTAGGCATCGGCACCGAGTATGCCGAGGTTGTAGATCACGGCGTGGTGGGTGGCGGCGGCAAAGTTCGGCAGATTGGTGCCGGCAAGGACATCGAAGGAAACATCGGCCGCGGCGAAGTTGAGAATGTCGCCGGCACCAAGGTCGGTCTGTGCCATGCGATAGCGGCCGCCACCGACGGTCGGCAGGAACTCGAAGCACTGGTTGCTGCCGCCGGCCTCGTGGCGCAGGCTGTTGGGCAGGGCCGTGCGCACGTCGCGGGCGATGCGGCGCAGGGCGCCGTCGGCGGCGTCGGTCAGGTCGGCGCGCCGCACGCTGGCAACGTAGCCCTCGATCGGTCGGCTGATGAATACGGCGACCATGCCGCCGATGATGGCGGTGATGGTGATGGCGACCACCATTTCCACCATGGTGAAACCTGCGGACCGGCGCGTCGACATGGTCAGTGTCCTGGTCATAGGGTGGAGTTGGCGCGGAAACCGACCAGGGCCACCGGCTGCGTCGGGCTGGTCACCGTCACCGTCACCTGCTGGCCGGCCACGCCGTTAAACACCAGCGGCGCCACCGCCACCCTGACCGTATAAAGCTGCAAGCCGGGAATATCGTTGACAACATCGGCCAGGCTGCGCACGGTCCACGACCAGGCGCCGGTCATGTTGTAGTCGGTAACGTCGTCCATGCTCAGGCGTTCGGCCTGGGTCGGGTTGCCCGGCACGGCCGGCGTGAATCCGCCCGGCGGGTTGGTGAAGTCCTTGCCCAGTATTTCCTCGAGCATGGCCTCGGCCACCGCCAGCGCCTGCTTGCGCACCAGCGGATCGGCGCTGGTGCCGGTCGCCAGGTTGAACGAACCCAGCACCCCGGCCAGCGCCACCGAGACGATGACGATGAACACGATCACCTCGATCAACGACATGCCGCGCGCGGCGATCGGTCGATGAAGGACGGATTTCATTGCACGTAGCCGGTTTCCGGCTGCACGGTGATGTTCGGCTGGCCGGTGATGGCCACATTGACCACGGCCGCCAGCACATTGGGCGCAGTCACAGAGCGGCCCAGGGCGTCGAATATCACGCCGCCGCCGCCGAGCGTAACGCCGTTGGGCGCGCAGACCTCGTTGGGGTTGGCGCAGTTGCGGTCGGCCACCGGCATGGCGACATTCGTGGCGCAATTGATGGCCGCCACCGCCTCCGGTTCATTGGTATCCATGCGCAATCCCAGCAGGCCGGCGGGGCCGGGGCCGGGCGTCAGGATCACGCAGACGAAGCGCCGGCTCGCCACCGCGACATGGCGCGCATGCTGGATCGCCGCCTTGGCAGCATCCCGAAAACCGCGCTGCTCGGCAGTGCGGTCGACAAAGCGGGGGCCGGCGACGGCCGCCAGTATGCCCACCAGGATCAGCACCACCACCAGTTCCACCAGGGTGAAGCCTGCGACACACTTCGATCCGTGCAATGCCATGCGGCGCCGGCGATACCCGTGTCGGCACATCAGTACATTTCCCTGCGATGGATCACCGGGCCGGATTTGACGATGCCAAAGGTCGCCCGTGCCGTCGGGTTGGCGGGGCCGGCACCCTTCCAGTCGAAGCGCAGCCAGGGCAGGTTGGCGGACGTTGCCGTCGGGCCGGGGCCACCGATGGCCGTGCAGGTGTTGCCCGCCGCCGCGGCAAGGTTGAGCGTCAGGTCCGTCCACCCGGCATTGCCGGCACCCGGGCGCAGCAACGTCACCGTGTAGTTCGGCGGCGTGCCGGCCACCGTCACCGCGGTTTCGCACGCCACCAGATTGTTGCCGGCCCCGCCGAAGACCAAGGCGAAGTTCGCAGGCTGGATCGGCGTGCAGCTGTCGCTGGCATGCGTGGTCCAGCCGGTGGCCGGGCCGGCCCAGTACTGGATTGTCAGGGGTAGCGGCAGGTCGAGCAGTTCCGAGCCATTGGCATTCGACAGCCGCATCCGGCCACTGCGCACCGAGGCCAGGCCCTCGGCATGCCCTAGCGAGCTGACGCTGGGCGTAGCCAAGGCGTCGATCGCCCGCAGGGTGATGGCCGTCGGTGCCGTGGTCGGCGTCGGCAGGGTGTAGGCAACATCAGCGCGACTGCCGACGCCGTTGGTAAAGGTCGTGGCAAGGACAGTGTTGGTGCTGTTGAAGTTGGCCGTCAACAGTGGATCCTGCAATGTCACATCCCTGGAACAGGCCGCGCACGGGGGCAGGCTGGAGTAATTGACCGTGGTTGCACCGGCAGCGTTCTTTGCCGTGACGTCGACCTTGAAGGGCTGGGCCGAGTAGGTGAAGGCGCCGGCGACGCAGCCTTGCGTCACCGCCGTTTCGAAATACGCAGGCACGAAGGGCCCGGTGGTGGCGCTGGTTCCGATGGCGGCGGGGGTCAGTCCCGCACTGAGGTAATCGCCGCTTGCCAGCGTCGCCCGCAGCGTCATGGTTCCGACTTCCGAGTAGGTGACATTGGTCGCCGTCGTGGCGCCGCCGGACCAGGGCGCGGTCACTCCCCCTGCGACCGCGCCGTCGCAGGGCGCGTTGGGGCAGGCGTTGGCACCGGCGGGTTCGATACGACTGCCCAGCGCCAGTGTCACCGTCTCGCCTTCCTGGCCGAAGTTCGGCGTCGCCGTGCCGGCGGCATTGCGCGCGGTCACCGTGGCATTGAACTGTGTCCCGGCAACGAAGGGTCCGATGGTTGTGACGGAAAAGTCGGTAGGCGCGGCGATGAAATCGTCGGTGCCCGTCATCACCAGCCCGGCATCGGTACCGCCCGTCGGGGCATAGCGGGCGGACAGCGCCATCTTGCCAACATCGGCATAGTTGACGGTCATCGGCGCGACACCGCTGGCATCGAAGGCCAGAGACACGTCGCGACCGGCGGCATCGCAGGCAGAGGAAGCATTGTTGCCGGCATTGAGCGCCACGCCGTTGGCGCGCACCGGCAGGGTGCCACTGGCGGGATTGACATAGGCACACTTGAAATTCACCGGTTTGGAAACACCGGCAAAGGCCGGCACACAGGCGGGGCTGCTGTCGGACTTCTTCACCGCGCTGACGGTGATGTTCTGGGCGGTCTCGGCCTTGTGGTCGGATACATTGAATATGAATCCGGCATCGGCGTAGGCGACGTCGCATTCGGTCGTCGCATTCATTGCTGCCGCCGTCGCCGTGTTGCTGCATTGGATGGTCGTGTTGGCTGCCGAACTTGACGTTCCGACCATGCGGTCGGTACGCACACTGGGGTCCCTGAGGTAGACGATGGCGCCATTCGACACCGTGGCGGGGTTCGGCAGGGGCGTGGCGCACTGGGCGTCGGCGCACCATGTGGCACCGGCGATGGGGTTCAAGGCAATCTGGAAGGTGCCGGCGGCATACTGGTTGGCCGGCACGCCAACGCAGGATGCCGCGGTGGTGCAAGCCAGAACCGTCACTGCCTTGGGCGTACAGGTGAGCGCCGCGCCATCGTGCACCAGTTCGATATGGTCCGGCGCGCCGCCGCAGGGATGGGTGGCGTTGAACTGGGCGAGAACCTGGCTCTGCGTCATCTCGCCATCGAAAACGTTTACCTCATCGATGCTTGTGCGGAAGCGATAGCCACCATCGGATTGCCAGCCGCTGACGCGCAGGTTGGCATTGACCACTGCATTCGCGGCCGACGGTGACCCCTGTCGCTGCGTCAGTGGCTGCGACACGCCGTCGATGTAAAGCTTGTTGGATGTCACGCTGCCATTGGTGAACACGGCCGAAACATGGACCCAGCGGTTGGCCAGCCCGGCAGTGCTGATGCCGAACACGTCGCTGCTCGCCGTATTGAAACCGAAATTGCCGCCGGTCAGCCAGAGGTCATGGCGAAACCAGCCGATGGGCATGACGCTGTTGATGCCATTCCAATACATCCAGAACGAGACCGTAGTCTTGGCGCCGGCTGCCGTGTTGGCGGCCACCGGCAGGTTCAGCGCACCGCCGACGAAACCGCCATAGCCGCAGGTGCCGGGATTCCCGGCGCGGGCAGGGGCCGCGGTTGCCGGCACCGGCAGGGGCGACGTCAGCGCCTGACCATGGCGGTTGTTGCCGCTCGAATCCTTGACCTCGCCGGCGACGCCTGCCCAGAGCGCCTCTTCCAGCCGGTAATGGGCCAGCGTGGCACAGGACGCGCAACTGCGTCCCGCCGGCACCGCGATGGCGGCGACCTGCCCCGCATTCAACGCCCCGTCATAGATGCGAAACTCATCCAGGCCCCCGCTGTACCAGCCCCAGCGTCCTCCGCCCGCGCCGCCATCGTTGTCGCTCGGATCGCCGGTGCCGCGCAATCCCGGATGGACATTGGCGTAGGTGCTGGTCAGTCCCGTCGCCACCAAACTGCCGTTGATATAGAGCCTGGGCTGCCGCGCCTGATAGACCACGGCGACATGCGTCCAGCCGCTCACCGCCCCGGTCCATGAGAGCAGCGCCGGCATGTAGCTCGCGGCATGTTCATAGACGGAAACACCGTTGGTTCCCACCGAAATTCCGGCACCCGCATGTCCGGCGCCCCAGGTTGTGGTGCCCTGTGCCGGATAGAGTGCGTAGCGTTGGCCGCTGACGCCACCCGTACCGGTAGTCGCCTGGGCATCTATCTGGTGCGTCACCGACGGATTGGCCCAGAAGGCGATCGTGAAATCGTTGGCGATGGTGTCGGCAAAGTTGCTCGTCGGCTCGATGCGGGTCGGGGATGCGCCGTTGAAAACGCCGCCTTTGCAAACTCGCCCGGAAACGGTGTTCGCAGTACCCTGCGGCGTGCCGTGGTTGCCACTGCCGCTGGCGTCAAGCACCTCCCCGACGACGCTGCCGAGACTGCACTCGTCCAACTGCCAATCCAGGATCAGGCGCGGGGCGCAGGTATGGGTTTCGTTATAAACCGCCGTAATCTCTGCCGGGGTGAGTTGCCCGTCGTAAACCTTGACTTCGTCGATGCGGCCGGAGAAGCGGTAGTTGGTGTCGGTCTGCCAGCCCCCGATTCGCAAAGTGGAATTGACGACCGCGTTTGGATTGGAGGGGGAACTCCTTAGCTGGGTCAGTACTTGAGCAACACCGTCGATGTACAGCGCGTTGGCTGCCACGTTGTTGTTGGTGAATATCGCGGTCACGTGGTGCCAGCCATTGGCCAGGCCAGCCGAACTGATGCCGAAGACATCGCTGTTGCCGGTATTGAATCCGAAATAGCCGCTGACCAGCCAGAGGTCGTGCCGATTCCAGCCAATGGGCATGGCGTTTTCGGTACCGTCCCAGTACATCCAGAAGGACACGCTGGTCTTCGCACCGGCCGCCAGGCTCACCGGCAGACCGGAAATGCTCAGCGCGCCGCCATTGCCGACCGGTCCGGGAAAACTGCCGTAGGCGCAGGTTCCCGGCACACCCGGCCGCGCTGGTACGACCAGCACGGGCGACGCCAGCGGGCTGCCGATGGCCTGGCCATGGCGATTGTTGCCGCTGCTGTCCGCAACTTCGCCGGCCGCCCCGGTCCATTGCAGATCCTCCAGCCGATACTGCCCCAGCAAAGTGGCTGCCTGTGCCTGGCCGGCCAGAAGGAGAAAAACGACTGAGATGATGAGTCGCATGGTTACAACTCCACGGAGTCCCGCCCCGGCATTCGCCGACATTCCCGCTTTGCTTCCATTAACACCGCGATACCGCAGGGTTGGATTTTGAACGCGGATGACTAAAGGAATGCATGGCTTGAAATTCTAGGCCGATCGCCAGCAGGCCCATAGTGCTTTTTTCACGGTCGTGCGCCATGGACGACACGCTGCGTTTGTTCTAGGATCAGCCATTCCTGTCCGCACACTGCTCGTCATGGCCCGCGACCCCACAGAACGCCACCTCATCCGCCTCGAATCGCGCCACTTCGTCACCAAGTGCGACGGCCAGATCGCGCTCATCCGTCGCGCCGACGCGTTGCGCGAAGTGGCGCGACTGGCGACGATAGCCCTGCCCTACCTGCTGTCCGACGACTTTGCCGCGCGCGATGCCCAGCGCAGCGTGCTGACCGCCGCCGAGGACAAGGCGCGCGAACTCATCAGCGACCAGATCCATTCCTACCTGCGGGCCGAACCGATTGCCCGCGAAAAGATCCGCCACCGCAACATGGATACCTGGGCCAACCTGACCGGCCCGCTCGCCCACCTGCGGCCGTGGGCAATCAGCAAGCTCAACACGGCGGAACAATCGCGGCCCGCCGGCACCTGAACTATCTGGCGCGCAGCCGCTGCTCGACATGGGCGGCGAGTTCCGCCGGCAGGCCCGGCAGGCTGCGCGCGCGCTCGAAGGCACTGCGCGCTTCTGCGGCACGCCCTCCGCCTTCCAGAGCGATGCCCATGCCCGCCCACCAGCGCGCCTCGTTCGGTGCCAGCCGGGTGGCGGCGGCATAGCGTTCGGCCGCTTCGGCGGTTCGCCCGAAGCGCTGCAGCAAGGCGCCATGAAAGCCCAGGAAATCCGCGCTGGCCTCGCCGGCCGCCGCCTGCTGACTGAGGATGTCGAGGGCAGCGGCGGCTTCGCCGCGTTCGACCTTGAGGCGGGCGAGGGTCATCGGCCAGAAGGGCTGCTGCGGGAACAGCGCGCGGCCGCCGCGCAAAACCTCCTCCGCCTCGTCGAAGCGGCGCCGCTCGATCAGCAGGCCGGCCAAGCCCTGCCGCGCGGCGATGTGCTCGACCTGCTCGGCCAGCGCAGCACGATAACGGGCCGTCGCATCGTCCGCCGCCCCCTGGCGCTGGGCGATCTGGCCGCGGCGGAATTCGGCCTCGGCCTTGTCGGCGGCGCTGGGCAGACGCACCTGCTTCTCGATCTGCGGTTCCGGCACGGCGCGCACCGGTTCGGTCGGCGGTTTTTCGACTGCCGGCAATGGCACCTTAGGTGCGGGTGCAGGTGCAGGGGGCGACTTGGAGGCAAGCGGCGGCTTCGCGTTGGCGGGCCTGGCCGCAGCAGGGGGCGAATCGATAATGGCGTCCAGTTTCAATGACGGGCTGAGCAGGTCGGGAAAGCTCAGGTCAGGCCGGGGCGGCTTGGCGGTTATGGCTGGCGGCTCGGCGGAGACCACAGCGGGTGTCGGTGCTGCCGCAGCGGGAGTCATGCCGCCCGGGACCGGGGATGGCGCTGCGGTCGCGGGGGCTGTTTCAGCCTGGGACGGCGCAAGAAGCGGGGCGGGGGCCGGCAGCGCAGCCGGCACGACTGTCGCGACCACCGCCGGCGGCGGGTCGGCCGCTGGCATATACCCGAGGTAGACGGCCACGCCACCGGCCGCCGTTATCGCAATCGCAAACAAGGTGGCAATGCGGCTGCGCGGCACACGTACTTCAGCCTCCATCGCCGTAACCGCCATCGGCAGCACACCGCGTTCGGCGTCGCCGGCGCGGCGTGCATCCAGGTCGCGCAGCATCTTGTTGACGAGGCTCATCGGTGCAATCCTGCCGCGGTTACCAAAGCTGCCACCAGCGCAGGGAATAGGCGCCTTCGGTGTCCTTGCCGGCCAGACGCATGTGCTTTGTCCCCACGACATGCTTGCCCTCGCCGAAGGCTGCCAGCAGCGCCTTGTGCGCCAGCACGTTCACCAGGCGCGGCGTGCCGCGCGACAGCCAGTAGAGCATGCGCGCCGCCGAAGGATCGAAGACATTGCCGCCGGGGTGGCCGGCGATGCGCAGGCGATGGGCCAAATAATGACCGAGTTCACGCTGCTTGAGGCCGGGCATGCGGTAGTGGTAGACGATGCGCTGGCGCAACTGCCGCACCGATGGATCCGAGAGCTTGGCATCGAGCTCGGGCTGGCCGAACAGCAGCACCTGCATCAGCTTGCGCTTCTCGGTTTCGAGGTTGGACAGCAGGCGCAGGGCCTCCAGGCTTTCCAGCGACATGCACTGCGCCTCGTCGATGCACACCACCACCGTCTTGCCCTGGCCGGCAAGCTCCAGCAGATGGGAGTTGAGTTCCTTGATCAGGTGAAAATGGTAGTCCATGCCCTTGAGCTTGAGACCGAGTTCCTCGGCGATGGCCAGCAACAGGGTACGCGGCTCGAGCATTGGATTGGGCAGGTAGGCGACCACGTGATCGTCACCCAGCGTCGCCAGCAGGCGCCGGCACAGCAGCGTCTTGCCGGTACCGACCTCACCGGTGATCTTGATGAAACCCTCGCCGCTGTTGAGCCCGATCAGCAGGGTGTTGAGCGCTTCCTGGTGGGCGTCGGCCGAATAGATGAAGCTGGTGTCGGGCGTGATGCCGAAGGGCGCCTCGGTGAGGCTGAAGTGGCTGAGATACATCGCGCCGATTACTGCGCCGGCGGCGCCATCTCCGAACGCAGGCCGCGCACGCGCTCGGCGGCGTCCTTGATGTCCTGGGCCCAGGCGCGATCGTCGCGAATGATGGTCGGCTTGATCAGGATCACCAGTTCGCGCTTCTTGAAGGAACTGCCGCGCTGGCCGAACAGCGGCAGGTTGCTGGTGCCAGGCAATCCATTGCGGTCGGAGGTCTGCTCCTGGCGCATGAGGCCACCGATGGCAACGATGTTGCTGTCCTGAACGCGGACGATCGAGTCGGTCTCGTTGATGCTTGATGTCGCCAGCGGCAGCTTGTAGACGCCGAGCGCGCCGAGGTCGATGATCTTTTCCTTCTCGGCCACGGTGCTCACCGCCGGATGCACATGCAGCACCACGTTGCCCTCGTCGTCGATCTGCGGCGTGACGTCGAGCGAGATGCCGGAGAAATAGGGCTGCAGGGTCACGCTCGGTGTTGCCACCGAGCCGGTCGCGGTGGTCGTGGTCGAGGTAGTGACGTTGGTGACGAACATCTCGTCGGTACCAACCTTGAGCACGGCCTTCTGGTTGTTGAGGGTGGCGATGCGCGGACTGGACAGCACCGCGACGTTGCCTTGGGACTCGAGGAAATTGAGCAGCGTCGAGAAATTGCTGGTCTGGAAGGCCAGGCCGACCAGGCCCTGGCCAAGGGAGGCGCCGGTGACGGCGCCGGCAAGGCCGGGCAGCACCGACAGCGTCGGCGAAGCCGCACTGCCGAGCAGGGTGGTGGTGGCCCCTGTGGCCGGCGTGCTCGGTGCCAGCGTGGTGCCCGGGGCAACTACGCCAGCACCCGTATGGCTGTTGGGACCGCTCTTGAACACGGCCCAGTTGATGCCGGCCTGGAAGCTTTCGTTAAGGGTGACATCGATGATCTTGGCTTCGAGCATCACCTGGCGGTCGGCCACCAGTTGCGTTGCCTTGAGGTATTTCTCGACATTGCGCAATTCGCCCGGCAGGGCACGCACCACCAGCACGCCGGACGAGGGGTTCACCACCACGCTGCGACCGTCGGCATTGCCGACAATGGCAGTCAGCGCACGCTGCAGGTCGCCCCAGAAATCGCTATCGGTCGTCATGCTGACGCGGCTGGTATCACTTGAAGCCCCGCCGCTGCCAGCGGCGCTGCCGCTCGCCGGCGACGTTGTTGTCGGCGTGCTCGTGCCGGAAGACGAAGCACCGCTCGTGGCAATGGAGCTGCCGGTTACGCGCAAGTCGCTGCTGCCCTGACGGCGACTGGCGAGGTAGTTCACCTGGAACACCCGCGTCTTGATGGTGTTGGGCTCGATGAAAATGCGCTGACCCTGCAGCTTGTATTCGTAGCCGTACAGTTCGCGGATGGTGTCGAGCGCGTCGAGCACGGTGACGTTCTTGAGGTTGACGGTGATATTGCCGGAAAGGTCCGGCGCGAGCAGCATGCTGTAGGACGTACCGGTTACCAGGGCCATGAACACCTGGCCGGCCGGTGCATTGACCACGGAAAGGTCGAAGGGTTTTTCCTTGGTCTGCTCGACCACGAACTCCGGTTGCAGCGCCGGCATCAACGCGGCGTCGAGCGGCGCTTGCGGCACCTTGCGGTCAGTCGAAGCCTGCAGCATCGCCTCGTCGATGTCGCCCAGCACCTGGCCGGGCGGGCGGGCGCTTTTCGAAGCGCAGCCGGCCAGCAGCATCGCTGCCAGGCAGCCGGCCAGCGCACCGCGCCACAAGTTTCGGGGTTGGGTCATTTCGTGGTTGCTCCCTCGTCGGCCGCGCCCATGGCGGCGCCACTGTTTCGCTTCTTCCTGGCGGCTGTCACCTTCTCGGCCACCGGCGTCTTCGCCGCCTCTGCTATCACTCGCATTACCTCGCGGTTGCCTGCGGCATCGCGCAACACCACCTCGGTTTCGGTGATTTTCTGCACACGGCGGTCACCGATCTTGCCGCCCTGCACCACGTACTCGCCGTTGATCAGCGCCGCGGGCTTCGCGCCATGGCGAAGAAACACGGCCTGCACGCCGGTTTCGGTCGCCACGCCGGCCACTGCCGCACCGTCGGCGGAGGCACCGGGCGGGCGCGTCGGGTCGGGCAGTTGCGCCGTCGCCTGGGTTGCTGCGATCAGCAGGAGGATGGACAGTACGGGCTTCATACCACCAGCCACTTCCTGTCGAGGCTGAGGGTGTAGATGCGCAACGTCAGGATATTGCGCGGGTATTGCTCGACCTTCAGTTCCACCCTGTTCCACATCACGCGCTGCGGCATGCGTTCCAGTTCCGTCAGATAGTTGAGCAAATCATTGTAACTGCCGGCCAGTTCGATCTCGACGCCATGCAGGTAGATGCCCTCGCCGTTCGCTGCAGGAGCCGGGGCCGGGGCGGCCCCGGCGGGCGCTTCCGCCGGCGGTTTGGTCGCGGCGCCAGGATCGGCCTTCTTCGCGCCGAGCGCTTCGGCCGAGGTCACCGGCAGCGTTTTCAGGCTCAGCAGTTCGATGTTGCGGTTGCGCGACAACAGACCCTCGAGAAAACCCTGCATTTTCTGCGGCGGCACCATGCCCGCCTCGAAGCCGGCCAGGCTCTGGCTGGCTGCGGCAAGCTGTTCGCGCAGGCTGTTGAGGCGCTGGCGGTTGGCGGCATCGGGGTCACGGTTCTGCGCCAGCAGCAGTGCCAGCTGTCCCTGCAACTGGGCCGTCTCGGACTGGGCGCCCTCTATCGTCACCTGCGCGGTGCGGGCCTTGAGCAGCGCCGGCTCGATCGCATAGGTGTAGGAGAGAAAGCCGATGCCGTAGATTGCCGCGACGGCAATCATGGCCCGCTCACGCATCGACAGCGCTGCAAAGCGCGCCGACCAGGCCTGCCAGCGTTTTTTCATTGTTTCCCCCCGGCATCTTCTCGGCGGGGCGTCAGCACGAACTCAACATAGTCCGGGGCTGCCGGCGGCGGTGGCGCGGCAGTCGCCTCTGCTGCCCCGGGGGCAGAAACTGATGCGGCGGACGGAGCAGCAGCGGAAGCCGGGCGATTCAAGGTCAGCGCCGAAAAACTGCGGCCCTGGAAAACCTGTTCGCCGCCAAGGCGACGAATGTATTCGGGCAGCGCGGCGCTATTGGCCATGCGCCCGTGAATTTCCATGTCATCGCCACCGCTGCCGATGGCAAAACCGGTGAGCCACAGGCCAGACGTGGTCTGGCGGGCAAAGCCGCGCAGGTATTCGGAAAAACCGCCACTGCCGCCGATGGCGCCGCTTTCGAGCAACCGCACGATCTGCCCGCGTCGCGCCAGCAGTTCCTCGGCCTGACCGATCTCGGCAGCAAGCCGCGGGCTGGGCTGGCGCGAGGCGACCGCCTGGGTCTGCGCTTCCAACTGGCTCTTGATCGTCGTGAGCGATGCCTCGACGGTTGCGGCCTCGGCACTGCGGGCAGTGGCGTCGCTCCACGCCCATGTGCCGGCCAGCACCATGCCGCCGACCAGCACGGCACAAACGATGGCGACATTGTTCAGGGTCAACCATTCGCGCTTGGCGAGGTAGCGTGGGTGGAACAGGTTGATCTGGCGGCTCATGCGCCGGCCTCCTCGCGCAGTGCCAGGCCCAGGGCGCGCATGCACTGGCTTTGCCGCAGCGGGTCAAGCAGTGCCGGAACCGCGCCGAGGTCGAGCACCTTCGACAGGTCCATGGCCTCGACCGGCAGGGTCAGATTGCTGCGCAGCATGTCGAGGAAGCCCTCGGCCCCGGGCACCGGACCCACCAGCAGGCGAGAAATCGGTATCTGGCTGAAGCTGCGGTCGAAATTGTCGAGCGAACGCTGCAGGTCCAGGGACACACGATCGTAGAGCTGGTCGCGTCGCTCGCCCTGGGCGCCGGCAAGTTGTCGTGCCGGAACTTCGATATGTCGGGCGAAGTAAAGCTCGCCTTGAAAAGTCAGGGTCAGCAGGCCACCATCGTCGTCGAATATCAGCGTCGCCAGCCCGCGGCCGCCATCCTCGAACAGTGCCGCAATGTTGCGCTGGGACAATTCAGGCACATCGATCACGTCCAGCGACACACCGGCGGCCTGGAAGGTCCGGATCAGCGGCGCCACTTCCGACTCCGGCGCGATGACGGCAAACACCTGCAGGTTGCGCCCGTCTGGCGGTATGTCCAGCACATCGATGGCGGCGTTGTCGACGGGAAACTCGACCATGTCCTTGACCGTCCAGCGCAAGGCCTCGGCGCGCTCGGCCGGCGGCCCGTCCGGGGCATCGACCTGCACCAGCTGGTATTTGCCATGCGGCAGCACGGCCATGCAGGCAAGCTTGTCGAGGCGGGCCTTCTTTTTCAGTATGGTCAGCGTCGCCGCCAGATCCCCGTTGTAGCCATACGAGTCGGCGCTGACAACACGGGGCAGGCTGTCGCGCCGACGCTCGACCCGCACCAGGTCGATGTGGTCGGCGCCGGTAGTCAGGGCCAGGCGGCCGGAGCGGGAAGCGGATCGACGAAAGAAGGGCACGGGTGGTCGCTAGATTTGGCCGTAAACGTAGGTATTGCTGACGGAAGCTGCCTGGCGCCGACTATAGCCTGCACGCCAAAGCTGTCATCTCCGGAACTCGGCGGAAAACAGGCGGTATTCCGGAGCTTCTCTGGGGATCAAGAAAAAGGCGGGAAGCGGCGCCAGCCTGCTTCCCGCCTTGGTGGGGCGACACGTAGGACAGTCTGCCCGCCCTTGTCGCCAACCGACCGCTTACGGGTTGGTCAGCACGATGGAACCATTGGTGTAGGTATAGGTAAAGAACCGTGTAGAGGCCCCGGTGTCAGCAATACCTCGCCGGTAGGAGTAGGTACAGACACCAGCCGCACCAGTAGCGTTCCAGTCGACACCGACCGTCGAGACGGTGGTGCCTTGCCCCAGTGCCCTCGGCGGATTTTGCATGATGCCGTTCCAGATGGCGAGACACCGTGCGTTATTCGGCGCGCCGTTGTTTCCTCCAGTATCCGTCGGATAGCCAGGGGAATTGGCACAGGCTGCGGTGGTTTGAGGGCAGACATCAACAGTCCCATCGCCAAATCCAACGATGTCGTCACCATCAGTATCGGCAGTCACCAAATACTGGGCCCGCACCAACTGCACGGCGGAACCGAAGGCGCCGGCAACACCGGCAACCGCCGCCTTGTCGGCCTGGGTAGTCATGTTGGCGAAGCGCGGCAGCGCGGTGGCACCGAGAATGCCGAGGATGACGATCACGACGATCAGTTCGATCAGGGTGAAGCCATGTTGCTTGGTTTTCATATCCTGCTCCTCAAGTATGAAGGTGAAGGCGGTTTTTGTTGCATACCCCGACACAGACAGGTGCTCAGGGCAAATTGTCCAACGTGCATCAAGTGTAACCGATTCACCCGGCATTGACTATTTACGGCCATGCCATGCCATGACTTTAGGAATACTCCCCTAGGGTCTGTTCTCATTCAGTCGGCGAGATGCCTGAATGAGAACAGGCCCTAGCGCCAGGCAAAGCGCGTCACCGGCAGCAGCCGGGCGCCGCTGCCATCGGCCGTGACCTCCAAACGCAAGCGAATTTCGCGGGCGCCGGCATCGTGGAAGTCGACGTGGTCGGGGTTCTTGGGAAAGTAGACCACTTGGGCGGCAGAACCGTGCCAATACCAGGCGCCGGGCGCGGCCTTGCCGCCGACGGGGTACGCCCCGGCCCAGCCGGGCAGCTTGGGGTTCATCCACTGGAAGGGATCGCTACCCTGCAAGGCGGCGGCGTTGCCCGCCTGGCCGTCCGCGATACGACGCAGAGCTTCGTGGCGCACGGCACCCTCGATGACGCTGCGGGCGTCATTGAAGGCCTGCTTTTCGGCACCGCGCTGAACGAAGCGCAGGGACTGCAGCAGGGCAGCGGCCAGCACGGCGATGATGGCCACAGCCACCACCAGTTCAAGGATGCTGAATCCGGCGCAGCCGCGGCGGCCGATGGACGACATTATTTGATCGCGACCTTGCCGAGGTCCCACAGCGGCAGGAAGATGCCCAGGGCCAGAACCAGCACCATGGCGCCGAGCATGACGATGAGGATGGGCTCGATCTGCTGCGCCAGGGTCTTGAGTTCGTATTCGACCTCGCTCTGATACATGTCGGCGATCTCCTGCATCATGTCGTCGAGCGAACCGGATTCCTCGCCGACGGCGATCATCTGGATCACCACCGGGGTGAAGATGCCAGCAGTGATGGAAGTGCGCAGGATGCTCTCGCCGCGTTCGACGCCGTCGCGCATCTTTTCCAGCTTGCTGGAAATGTAGTCGTTGTCCACCGTTGCGGCGACATTTGACAGGGCCTGGATGATGGGCACGCCGCTGCGCGAGGCCATGGCAAAGGCGCGGGCGAAGCGCGCCAGGGTGGCCTTCTGCACGATGTTGCCGGCGACGGGAATGGACAATTTGATCTTGTCCCAGCGGTAGGCCCCGTCGCGAGTGCGTATCCAGTAAACAAAACCGGCAACCAGCGCCACCGCGCCAACCAGCAGCGCCCACCACCAGTTAACCATGAAGTCCGACATGCCGATGAGGATGCGCGTCATCAATGGCAACTCGGCATTGAAACCCTTGAACACCTTGGCGAAGGCCGGGATCACCCAGATGTTGACGATGACCATCGCCACGACCATGGCCGCGACGACGAAGCTGGGATAGCGCAGCGCCGACTTCACCTGTTCGCGCATGAAACGCTCGAACTCCATGTGGTCGAACAGGCGCAGGAAGATTTCCTCGAGGCGGCCGGTGGCCTCGCCGACGCGCACCATGGAGACGTAGAAGCGGGTGAATATCTTTGGATGGCGGGCGATGGCGACCGACAACTCGCGGCCGGAGTCGAGGCTTTCGCGCAGATCCTGCAGCACCTCCTTCATCGCCGGGTTGTGGCTGGATTCCTGCAGCCCGGCCAGCGCCCGCATGATGGGCACGCCGGCGCGCAGCAGTGTATGCAACTGCCGCGAGAACAGCAGGATGTCGATGTGCTGGACCTTTTCCTTGAACAGCTTGATCGAGCCCAGCACGCCAAGGCCGCCGCTGGCACCACCGGTCTCCGGCGCCGGCGTGATCTCCAGCGGACGGATGCCGGTGCCGAGCAACTGGTCGGCCACGGCACCTGCCGTGGCGCCGTCCATCACGCCGTTGACAACTTCGCCAGCGCCGTTGCGGCCGCGGTAGTTAAAACTGGGCATGCGCTCTCCCTCGCCAGCGGAACGCCGGGCCGTCCCAAGGGCGACTGCGCTCCCCCGCGGGGGGCAGCGAGCCGAATTTGCGAGCGTGGGGGGCCATTATTCGTCCAGCTGGGTGCTGATGCGCATGGCCTCGTCGACCGTGGTGCGGCCATTGACTGCCAGGCGCACGGCATCGCGGCGCAAGGTGTTGCCGGCCATCTGCTCGCGGCCGGCGACCATGAACTCGTTGGGATCACCGCGGTTGGCTGCCTCGACCAGGGCATTGGTCATTTCGAGGACTTCATAGACCGCCTGGCGCCCCTGGTAACCGGTATTGGAGCAATGGCTGCAGCCGGTGCCGGCCTTGTACTGGAACTGGTCAACGCGGTCGCCGAGTTCGGATTTGAGCCACAGGTGTTCGTGCGGCAGCAACACGTGCGGCGCAGCGCAGTTCTCGCAGATTACGCGCAGCAGGCGCTGCGCCAGCACCATCTGGATCGACAGCGCCACCATGTAGCGCGGCACGCCCATGTCGAGCAGGCGGATTGGCGTGGACAGGGCGTCGTTGGTGTGCAGGGTGGACAGCACCAGGTGGCCGGTCATGGCCGCGCGCATGCCGATCTCGGCGGTTTCCTGGTCGCGCATCTCGCCCAGCAGGATGATGTCCGGATCCTGGCGCAGGGCAGTGCGCAGCACGCGCGAGAAGGACAGGTCGATCTTTTCGTGCACCTGCACCTGGTTGAGGCCGGGCAGGCGGTACTCGACCGGATCCTCGACGGTGATGATCTTCTTTTCCGGCGAGTTGAGGTCGTTGAGCGCAGCGTAGAGTGTGGTGGTCTTGCCCGAGCCGGTGGGCCCGGTGACCAGCACGATGCCGGAAGGACGGTTGATGGCATGGCGGAAGCGCTCCAGCACATGCGGCGGCATGTGCAGCTTGTCGAGCTGGAGCAAACCGGTGTTCTGCGCAAGAAGGCGCATCACCACCGATTCGCCGTGCTGCGTCGGCATGGTCGAGATGCGGATGTCGATTGGCATGTTGCGCAGCTTGATGTTGAAGCGGCCATCCTGCGGCAGTCGTTTCTCGGAGATGTCGAGCCCGGACATCAGTTTGAGGCGCAGCACCAGCGCGGTCGAAATCTTGGAATCGGCTTCGGTCTGCACGCGCAGCACGCCGTCGATGCGAAAGCGGATCAGCAGCGACTTTTCCTGCGGTTCGACATGGATATCCGACGCGCGCATCTTCAGCGCTTCCTCGAACACGGTATTGAGCAGCTTGACCACTGGCGCGTCCTCGGCACCGGCGGTAAGTCCGAGCAGGTTGCCGAAGTCGCCAGGCAGGTCGCCCATGTCATCGGTGAGCTCCTTGGCCAGGCCGTGGATCTCCTGGGTGCGGCTGTACACGCGATCGATGGTGGCCAGCAGCTGGCTTTCGGTAACGACCGCGAGATCGATATCGGCCTTGACGATGCGGGCGATGTCGTCGAAACCCGCAAGGTCTGTCGGATCAGCCATGCCGACGACCAGCACCCCGCCACGCTCGCCCAGCACCAGCGCGCGCAAGCGACGCGCCTGGGTCTCGGGCAGGCGCGCGACCAGTTCCGGCTTGATCTGATAGGTCTTGAGGTCGACGAATTCGGCGCCGAGCTGGCGCGCGAGCCCCCTGGAAATGCCTTCTTCCGTAACGAAGGAACTATCAACCAGAACGCGGCCAAGCTTGCGGCCGGTACGCTTCTGCTCGTCGAGCGCGACCTTGAGCTGGTCGCCGGTGACCAGCCCCTGCTGCACCAGCATGTCGCCGAGACGGATTTTTTCCGGGCGGGCCATCAGGGAATCTCCCGTATGATTTGGCCCCTATTCTCGGCGACCTGCCACCCACGGCGCAAGCCGAATAGCGCGCAAATCATGTTCGATATCGTCCTCTACCAGCCGGAAATCCCCCCGAACACCGGCAATGTCGTGCGCCTCTCTGCCAATGCCGGCTGCCGCCTGCACCTGGTGGGGCCGCTCGGCTTCGATCTGTCGGAGAAGCAGTTGAAGCGCGCCGGCATGGATTACGCCGAGTTCGCCGACGTGCGGATTCATGCGGACTGGGCCGCCTGTCGCGCCGCCCTGCCGGACAGGCGCTGGTTCGCGCTCACCACCAAGGGCAACCACCGTCCCGCCAGCGCCGACTTTTTGCCGGGCGACGTGCTGGTCTTCGGCCCGGAGTCGCGCGGCCTGCCGCCTGAAATACTCGCCGAGTTTGCAGACGCCGCGCGCCTGCGCCTGCCGATGATGCCGGGCTGCCGCAGCGTCAATCTCTCGAATGCGGTAGCCGTGGTGGTCTACGAGGCCTGGCGCCAGCAGGGCTACGCCGGCGGACAGTAGCCCCCCATCCCCCAGCCCCTTCCTCGCGGAAGGGGCGACTTGGCGCTCGGCTGCGCTCGATTGTCACGAGCGGCATCGAGCATTCCGCTCTACGGATTGCACCTTCGGCACGTGCCGTCCGGGCTTGCCCTCCAGCTCGGCGAAAGCCCCGGGACGGGACGGCGCCCGGACTACAGCGTTATTCTGCTTTGGGGTCGCGGTTCATCAGCGCGTCGACGGCCTGGCGCGCATCGATCCGGCCGTCGATCACGGCACAGACCGCCGCGGTGATCGGCATGTCCACGCCGAGGCTTGCCGCGCGCAGGGCGACTTCGCGCGCCGTCATCACACCCTCGGCAACATGGCCAAGTTCGCGCGTGATCGCTTCGAGCGGCCGGCCCGAGGCCAGCGCCAGGCCGACGCGACGGTTGCGCGAGAGGTCGCCGGTGCAGGTGAGGATCAGGTCGCCCATGCCTGCCAGGCCCATGAAGGTTTCGCGCCGGGCCCCGAGCGCCGCGCCGAAGCGGGTGATCTCGGCCAGGCCGCGCGTCATCAGCGCGGCGCGGGCATTGAGGCCAAGGCCAAGGCCGTCGCAGATGCCGGTGGCGATGGCCAGCACGTTCTTCACGGCACCGCCCACCTCGGCGCCGACGATGTCGTCGTTGGCATAGAGGCGCAGCCGGGGCGTATGCAACGCCTGGGCCATGTCGCGGGCGAAGCCGGCGTCGGCCGAGGCCAGGGTGATCGCGGTGGGCAGCCCGCGGGCCACCTCCTCGGCAAAACTGGGACCGGTCAGTGCGCCACTGGGCGCAGCGCTGGCGACTTGCGCGGCGACCTGATGCGGCAGCAGCCCGGTGCCGGCCTCCAGCCCCTTGCACACCCACAGCACCGGCAAACCCGCGGCGGCCTGCAGCGTCGTCCGCAGGCCGGCGACCGGGGTGGCGATGATCGCAAGCTCCGCCCCGCCCAGCGCGGCGGCAATGTCGGACTCGATGGGGATTCCGGCAGGCAGGGCATGACCGGGAAGGAAGCGGACGTTTTCTCCCGCCGCGCGTATGGCAGCGGCATGCTCGGTCTCGAAGGTCCACAGGGTGAGGCGATGGCGCGGGGCAAAGGCGAGCGCCAGCGCCGTACCCCAGGCACCCGCGCCGAGGATGGCGATATTCACGCGAACGCAGCCTTGCCGCCGGGCCGACCCAAGACAGGGCGGCCCGCTCGCGGAGCGAGCAAACCGCTCCGTCGCGTAATGTGCGCGCCCCGTAACAATCGAGCGCAGCGAGGAAGCGGGCGCCCTCGCCCCGGGGCGGGGGTCGGGGGGTGGGGGAACATTACAGGCCCCAGACCTGGGCCACCTTCACGAACCCCTGCTGGCCATCGCGGTGCCTGACCTTGACCCAGCCGCCGGCGTTGATGGGGGCCGGTTCCAGCAGTTCGAGCACGACGTCCTGCGCCGCCTCGAACACCAGCAGGGCCTTGTCGTTCGCCTCGCCCCGCACCTGGGCACGGTCGACACGGACGATCAAGGTGCGCTTGTCGGTCAGCAGGCGCTTTTCGATCCAGGCCAGGTCGCCCTTCTGGTCGCGCACCTTGACCCAGCCCTCGACCGCCACCACCAGTTCCACCGGTGTGCCGGCGGCAATGGCGAAAAGCGGCTTGGCCTTGATCGAGGGAGCGTCGTAAAGCGCCGTAGCTTCCGCCACCGAAAGGTAATCGAGGGCGAACGCCGGGCCGGCGAGCAGCGTGGCGCAAAACAGGAAAGCAAGGCGGCGCATGTTCAGCCTCCAGTCAATGCGCGCCAGGCACGGCGAATCTCCCTCGCGGGAGAAAGCGAACGAACGAGAGCGCGGGAGAGCATTCGCTTACTGGATCGGCGCTTCGGCGGGGCGTCCTTGTTCGGCTTCGAGCCGCTGGCGGTAGATGTTCTCGAAATTCACCGGGGCCAGCAGCACCTGCGGGAAGCCGGCGCGATTCACGACATCCGAAATCGTTTCGCGGGCATAGGGGAAGAGGATGTTGGGGCAGGCCACCGCGACTATGGGCTCGATCTCTTCATTCGGGATGCCCTGGATGACGAAAATGCCGGCTTGGGCGGCCTCGGCCAGAAACTGGGTCTTGTCGCCGATCTTGGCAGTCACCGTGACCGTCAGCACCACTTCGAAGGTGCCGTCGCCAACGCCGGTGCCGGTGGTGGCGATCTGCACCTCGATCTGCGCCGGATCGCGCTCGAGGAAGCAGTGCGGCGAATTCGGACTCTCCAGCGAGATGTCCTTGACGTAGATCTTTTCGATGCTGAAAACGGGCTGCTGCTGTTCGCTCATGATGGAATTCCGGCCGGGTTCGGGAAAACCGGAATTCTACCGCAGCCCTGCGAGACTAAGGACTATGCGGACTATGCTGCAAGCAGGGCGTCGAGCTTGCCTTCGCGATCGAGGTCGTACAGGTCGTCGCAGCCGCCGACATGGAAGTCGTCGATGAAGATCTGCGGCACGGTACGCTTGCCGCTGGACTTGGCAAGCATTTCATCGCGACGCTCGGGTTCGAGATCGACGCGAATCTTCTCAATCTCGGTCGCGCCCTTGCGCCGCAGCAACTGCTCGGCACGCACGCAGTAGGGGCAGACCTCGGTGGCGTACATGACTATCTTGGGCATGATGAAAAGTTTTCCAGTCAGTGCTTGGTGGTGACCGGCAGATTGGCGTCCGACCAGGCGCCGATGCCGCCGGAGAGATTGAACACCTGCTCGAAGCCGGCGCGTTTCAACGCTCCGCAGGCAGAAGACGATCTGTTGCCGCTGGCGCAAACCACGATGACTGGTTTGGACTTGAATTTCTCCAGCTCATGCAGGCGCTTGCCGATCTGGCCCAGAGCGATGTGGCGGGAGCCGGCAATGTGGCCGCGGTCCCATTCCTGAGTTTCACGCACGTCCACCAGCACGGCATCCTCGCGATTGAGCTTGAGCGTCGCATCGGCCACGCTGATGCTGTTGCCACCACCACGCATCATCTGGGCAATCAACATGCCGCCGCTGACGGCGGCGAGCGCCACCCACATCAAGTTCTGCTGAACAAAATCCATCGTTTCTCAACCTTTCCTTGGCGGAGCTATTCCGCAAAAAACCTCGCGCATCAAGCCGATCAGCTGCAGCGTCCGCTGATCCGCCACGCGATAAAAAACCCGGTTGGCATCCTTGCGCGTCTGCAGCACCCCCTTGTCGCGCAGGATGGCCAGATGCTGCGAAATATTGCTTTGCGAGGTACCGACAGCCTCGACGATGTCCTGGACGCAAATTTCCTGGTCACCGATGACGCAAAGAATCTTCAGGCGTAAGGGATGCGAGATGGCCTTCAGCGCGCGCGCCGCGGTTTCGACATCACCCTGATGGTCCTTCATTTCCAGAATGGCGGTGTCCATTCATGCTCCATGGTCTTGGATTCGAATTCGAATATTATAGAATACTGTTTTTCGAAGCAAAGTGTCCATTCGCCTTATCATTTGCCGCTAAGGCCTTATCGAAAGTTTCTCATGTACAAGCTTGTATTGCTGCGTCACGGTGAATCTACCTGGAACAAGGAAAACCGTTTCACCGGCTGGACCGACGTAGACCTCACCGAAAAAGGTGTGACTGAAGCGCGCGCGGCCGGCCAGTTGTTGAAGAAAGAGGGCTTTGCCTTCGAGATCGCCTACACCTCGAAGCTCAAGCGCGCCATCCGCACACTGTGGATCGTGCTCGACGAAATGGATCGCATGTGGCTGCCGATCGAACATTCCTGGCGCCTCAACGAACGTCACTACGGCGCACTGCAGGGCCTCAACAAGGCCGAAACTGCCGCCAAATTCGGCGAGGATCAGGTCAAGGTCTGGCGCCGCGCCTACGACACGCCGCCGCCCGCGCTCGAGAACGGCGACCCGCGCCTCGAAACCGGCAATCCACGCTACGCGGAATTGTCGGCCGCCGACTTCCCCCACACCGAATGCCTCAAGGATACTGTCGCCCGTTTCCTGCCCTACTGGCACGACACCATCGCACCGATGGTGAAGTCGGGCAAGAGCGTCATCGTCGCTGCACACGGCAACAGTCTGCGCGCGCTGATCAAGTACCTCGACAACATTTCCGACGCCGACATCGTCAACCTCAACGTGCCGACCGGCCAGCCACTGGTCTATGAACTCGACGCCGACCTCAAGCCGATCAAGAGCTATTACCTTGGCGACCAGGACGCGATCAAGGCCGCAATGGAAGCCGTGGCCAACCAGGGCAAAGCCCGTTAATGGCCCCCCACGCTCACTTTCGTTCGCGTCCCCCCACCGGGGGACGCCGCCGCCCCTGGGGCGGCCCGGCGGGCGGCTAGTGAGGATCTGGCTGCTGTTGCTGGCGCTGCCGGCAGCGGTGGCCATCGCCGCCGGCCCGCCGGATAGCCCGACGGCCAAGCAGGTCGAGAAGCAGGGCGAACTGCGCGAGATCAAGGATCGTATCGACGATCTGCGCAAGGACCTGGCCAAGAGCGAAGGTTCGCGCAGTTCAGTTGCCGACCAGCTGCGCGAGGCGGAGTCGGCGATCTCCACCACCAGCCGCCGACTCAAAGAGCTCGGGGCCAGCCGAGCCGCGGTGGAAGGCGAACTGGCGGAACTCGAAACCCAGCAGCAGCGCCTTGCCAGGCAGTCGGCCAGCCAGCAGGACCAGCTCGGCCAGCTCCTGCGCCAGCAACATCGCGCCGACACGGCCGGTGGCAGCGATGCACTGCAAACGCTGCTTGCCGGCCGCGATCCAAACTCAGCCGCGCGCGACTGGCATTTCCTGGCCTTGCTGTCACGGGCCAAAGCCGACCTGATCCGCAACCTGTCCGCTGCAGCCGCTGAAAAACGACGCCTGGCAGAAACCGCGCGCGACAAGGCCGGCGAGATATCCCGCATCGAATCCCGCCAGCAGGAGGCGCGCGCAACGCTGGTGGCCAAGAGCCGCGAACGCAAGGCGGTGCTGACCAGGATCGCCGGCGAAATCCGCGCCCAGCGCCGCGAGATCGGCACATTGAAACGAGACGAGCAGCGACTCGCCAAGCTGATCGACGGCTTGGCCAGGCTTGCCGCCAGCCTGCCCAAGCGCAAGCCGCCCAGGCCGCCGGCAGCCGCACCCCGCATTGGCGAGTCGCCACCACCACCGACCCGACCGGCACGCGAGGCGGACACGGCGGGAGCCGGCGGCGCCTTTGCCAGCCTGCGCGGCAAGCTGCGATTGCCGGTGGCGGGCAAACTCGGCAGTCGCTTCGGTAGTGCGCGCAGCGAGGGCGGCACCTGGAAGGGCCTGTTCATCCAGGCCGCCGAGGGCGCGGAGGTTCGTGCCGTCGCCGCCGGCCGCGTGGTCTTCGCCGACTGGCTGCGCGGCTTCGGCAACCTGCTCATCATCGATCATGACGATGACTTCCTCTCGGTCTATGGCAACAACCAGTCGCTGCTGCGCCAGCCGGGCGACGAAACCCGTGCCGGCGAGGTCGTTGCCACCGTCGGCAACAGCGGCGGCAACCCGGAATCAGGTTTATACTTTGAGCTCCGTCACCGCGGGCAGGTCTTCGACCCCATGAAGTGGGTCGGCACCAGGTAAACCGGGGTGACCCGCTCCCCTTATTCGGCGTCACCCACGGAGTCGCGCATGCGCAGCAGATTGCAGCAAGCTGGTCTGGTACTTTTCGGCGTTGTCGCCGGCATACTTGTCAGCCTCAATTTCTCGGCCATTGCCCAAAAAGGGGGCGAGGCCCTGCCCATCGAGGAACTGCGCAGCTTCGCCGACGTCTTCAGCGCCGTGAAGCAGGGCTATGTCGAGCCCATCGAGGACAAGAAACTGATTACCCATGCCATCTCCGGCATGCTCTCCAACCTCGACCCGCATTCGGCCTATCTCGACGCCGATGCCTTCAAGGACCTGCAGGTATCGACCCAGGGTGAGTTCGGCGGCCTCGGCATCGAGGTCGGCATGGAGGACGGCTTCGTCAAGGTCGTCGCCCCCATCGAGGACACGCCAGCCTGGAAGGCCGGCGTCAAGGCCGGCGACCTGGTCATCAAACTCGATGAAACCCCCGTCAAGGGCATGACGCTCAATGACGCCGTCAAGAAGATGCGCGGCAAGCCCAAGACCCCGATCAAGCTGACCATCGTGCGCAAGGGCGAAACCAAGCCGCTCGAAATCACCATAGTTCGCGACAAGATCAAGGTGCAAAGCGTCAAGTCGAAGATGCTGGAAGGGGGCTACGGCTACCTGCGCATCACCCAGTTCCAGGAAGAAACCACCGCCGACCTCGTTCGCCACTACGACAAGCTGCTGAAGCGCGCGGCCGAAAACAAGGAAGGCCCCAAGGATCTGCGCGGCCTGGTACTCGACCTGCGCAACGACCCGGGTGGATTGCTGCACTCGGCCATCGGCGTTTCCGCCGCTTTCCTGCCGCCGCAGAGCCTCGTGGTTTCGACCGACGGCCGCACCGAGGACGCCAAGCGCAAGTATGTCGCCGCAGTCGAGGATTACGCCCGCAGCCGTCGTGATGATCCCCTCAAGAGCCTGCCGGCATCGGCCAAGGCCATTCCCATGGTGGTGCTGGTCAATGGCGGTTCGGCATCGGCGTCCGAAATCGTCGCCGGTGCGCTGCAGGATCACAAGCGCGCCGTCGTGCTCGGTACCCAGACCTTCGGCAAGGGTTCGGTGCAGACAGTGCTGCCACTGTCCAACAACGCTGCGATCAAGCTGACCACCGCGCGCTATTACACGCCAAACGGCCGCTCGATCCAGGCCAAGGGCATCACGCCCGACGTGATCGTCGAAGAGACGCCCAACGGTGCCTCGCACGAGCGCCTGCGCGAGGCCGATCTCGATCGCCATCTCGACAACGACCAGGAAAAGGCCCCGAACAAGGACGCCGAGAAGCCGGTCAAGTCGCAGGGCAAGAACGGCAAGGGCAAAGGCGACGAGAAGGACGAAGACGCCAAGGCGCCGGGCTTCGAGATCGCCTCGAAGAACGATTACCAGCTCAGCCAGGCCATGAACCTGCTCAAGGCCTGGCACATCATGAAGAAGTGACGGCATGGACGTCGAGCACGCCCGACATCTGCGCGACAAGGAACGGGGCCAGCACCGGCCCCACACCATGGCGCCGCAGCCGGGCACGGGCAAGCACCGCGAGATTCGTTTCTCGAAGCTGCGCCCCGGCCAGGTCGAGCAGGCCTTCGTCCTGCTTGCCGGCCTCGACGGCCTGACCGTCGCACCGGGCAGCATCGCCAACGCCATCTCGGTCTGGTACGAGATCACGGACTACACCATGCAGGGCTTGGAGGCCGCGCTGATCGACCAGGGCTTTCACCTCGAAAACACGCTCTACAGCAAACTGGTGCGCGCGCTGGTTTACTTCGTCGAGGAAACCCAACTACGCAACATGCGCCAGCCGGAGCGCCTGATCAAAAAATCGCACGAGGTCTATTCCAAGGCCTGGGACCACCATCCCCATGGCGACCACGACGACACGCCGGTCGACCTGAGAGAGCAGAAGTGAACGCCCGCCATCCCCCGGCCCCTTCCTCGCGGAAGGGGCGACTACCGGCTCGCTGGGCTCAACAGTCACAGGGCGCGGTGTAGTGAACTCCAGAGGGGTCGCGCGTTTCACGCGCTCCAATCGGTGCCTCGCCTTGGGACTGCCCGGCGGCGAGGCCTGAACCATTGACCGACGCCCAGCTGCTGCGCTACAGCCGCCACATCCTGCTGCCGCAGATCGGTGTCGAGGGCCAGGAAAGTTTGCTGGCCGCGCGTGTCCTCGTCGTCGGCGCCGGCGGCCTCGGCTCACCAGCGGCCTACTACCTCGCCTCGGCCGGCGTCGGCACGCTGGTCCTGGCCGACGGCGACACGGTCGACCTCACCAACCTGCAGCGGCAGATCCTGCATCGCGTCGACTCGGTCGGCCAGCCCAAGGCCGAGTCAGGGCGCGACACACTGGCGGGCCTCAACCCCGAGTGCCACGTCGAGCCACTGGTCGAACGCCTGGTCGGCGAACGGCTGGAGAGGGAGGTGGCTGCCGCCACCGTCGTCCTCGACTGCTCCGACAATTTCGCCACCCGCCATGCCATCAACCGTGCCTGTGCCAGGTTTCGCAAACCGCTGGTCTCGGGCGCGGCGATCCGCTTCGATGGCCAGGTCGCCGTATTCGATTCGCGCCGCGCCGATGCCCCCTGCTACCACTGCCTGTTCCCGGAGGCCGAGGACGTCGAGGAGGTACGCTGCGCGGTGATGGGCGTATTCGCGCCGCTCACGGGCATCATCGGCACGGTGCAGGCCGCCGAAGCACTCAAGCTGATCATCGGCTGCGGCGAATCGCTGGCAGGACGGCTGCTATTGCTCGACGGCCTGGCTATGGAATGGCGCAGCATCGCGGTGCCGCGCGATCCCGGCTGCGTCGTTTGCAGCAAGCGCTAGCGCTAGGCCAGCCGCGCCCGCAAGAAAAAGTCGGCGCCGGCGGCACGGCGCTCTACCACTTCAAGGCGGCGGGCACCGCCCAGTTCGACGAGTTCTGGCAGGTCGAACATGCCACGGGCGGCATCGCCAAGCAGCAGGGGTGCCTGATAGATCAGCAGTTCGTCGACGCAGCCTTCGCGCAACAGGGAGCCGTTGAGCCGAAAGCCGGCTTCTGCCATCACTTCGTTGATGCCGCGCCGCGCCAGCTCGGAAAGCAGCGCCGGCAGGTCCACCTTGCCCTGCGCGTTAGGCAAAACCACGACATCGGCGCCAAGCGCCCTTAGCAATGCGGCTTTCTCCAAGTTCTCGACAGCACAGGCGACCAGGCAGTTGCCACCATCAAGGATCGCTGCATCGGGTGAAATCTCCAGACGGCTATCCACCACCACGCGCAGCGGCTGGCGCGGCGTGTCGATGTCGCGCACCGTCAGGCGCGGGTTGTCGTCGCGCACGGTGCCGATGCCGGTGAGCATGGCGCAGCTGCGCGCGCGCCAGCCATGGGCATCGCGGCGCGCCTCGGGGCCGGTGATCCATTGCGACTTGCCGTTGTTGAGCGCGGTCTTGCCGTCGAGGCTGGCAGCGACCTTGAGCCGCAGCCAGGGCCGGCCGCGGGTCATGCGCGAGACGAAGCCGATGTTGAGTTCCCGCGCCTCGTTCTCCATCAGTCCACTCTCGACCTGGATGCCGGCGAGCATCAGCCGCGTCAGGCCGGCACCGGCGACCAGAGGATTGGGATCGCGCATGGCTGCGACCACGCGGCTGATGCCGGCGTCGATCAGCGCATCGGCGCAGGGCGGCGTGCGGCCATGGTGGCAGCAGGGTTCGAGTGTGACGTAGGCCGTGGCGCCACGCGCCACTCCCTGGGCGCCCTGCGCCGTCCCGCCAGCGCCGACTTTTTCAAGCGCGTTGACTTCGGCGTGCGGCCGGCCGGCCATCTCATGCCAGCCTTCGCCGATCACGGCGCCATCCCTGACCAGGACGCAGCCGACGCGCGGGTTGGGGGTGGTAGTGTAAAGACCGCGTTCCGCCAGCGCCAGCGCACGCGCCATGAATTCCCGGTCGGCGGCGCTGAAGCTCATTGCCTCTATTCGGTACGGGGGCGCCGCACGCGCGGCTTCTTGACCTCGCGAATCGCGTCCGAGAATTCGTCGAGATCCTCGAAGTTGCGATAGACCGAGGCAAAGCGGATGTATCCGACCTTGTCGAGTTTCTTCAGTTCACGAATCACCAGTTCGCCGATGCGGTCGGAGGCGACCTCCCGCTCGCCCAGGGTGACGAGCTTTTCCTCGATACGATCCAGCGCCGCATCGACGCTGTCGGTCGTCACCGGGCGCTTGCGCAGCGCCAGCATCATGCTGGCCTTGAGCTTGTCGCGGTCGTACTCGGTACGGCTGCCGTTCTTCTTGACCACCAGCGGCAACTGCAGCTCGACGCGCTCGTAGGTGGTGAAGCGCTTGTCGCAGGCAAGGCAGCGGCGGCGGCGGCGCACGGTGTCGCCGTCCTCGTTCTCGCGGGTGTCCACCACCTGCGTATTCGGCTCAGCGCAGTAGGGACACTTCATTCTTCGGCCCCCCAGGCCTCAAAATGAAAAGCCCCTTTCTTATGGCCCCCATCCTCCCATCCCCTGCCCCACGGCTGGCTTTGCACAGCCAGCCGGCTTCGGCAGCGCGGAGCGGTGCTCCGCGAAACCCTGCCTTCGCCCCAAGGAAGGGGGCGACTGGTTACCTCGCCCTGCGGGCGAGCAACAAATTCGATCGGAAACCGATCAGTCGCCATAAACCGGGAACTTTTTGCACATCGCCGCAACTTCGCCGCGAACGCGCTCCAGTACGGCTTCGTCGGCCGGCGCATCGAGCACATCGGCGATCAGGTTGGCGACCTGTTCGGCCTCGATCTCGGTAAAGCCGCGCGTGGTCATCGCCGGCGTGCCGATGCGGATGCCGCTGGTGACGAAGGGTTTCTGCGGGTCGTTGGGGATGGCGTTCTTGTTGACCGTGAGATGGGCGCGGCCCAGAGCGGCCTCGGCATCCTTGCCGGTGATGTTCTTGGCCTGCAGGTCAACGAGGAAGACGTGGCTCTCGGTGCGGCCGGAGACAATGCGCAGGCCGCGCTGTTTCAACACCTTGCACATGACCTGGGCGTTGTCGATCACCTGTTCCTGGTAGTTCTTGAACTCCGGCGTCATCGCCTCCTTGAAGGCGACCGCCTTGGCGGCGATCACATGCTCGAGCGGGCCGCCCTGCAGGCCGGGGAAGATGGCCGAGTTGATGGCCTTCTCGTGCTCGGCCTTCATCAGGATGAGGCCGCCACGCGGGCCGCGCAGGGTCTTGTGCGTGGTCGAGGTGACGACGTCGGCGTGCGGCACCGGGTTGGGGTAGTAGCCGGCGGCGACTAGGCCGGCGTAGTGAGCCATGTCCACCATGAAGATGGCGCCGACGGCCTTGGCCACCTTGGCGAAACGCTCGAAGTCGATCTTCAGCGCATAGGCCGAGGCGCCGGCGATGATCAGCTTCGGCTTGTGCTCATGCGCCAGCTTTTCCATCGCATCGTAGTCGATCTCTTCCTTGGCGGTCAGGCCGTAGGGCACCACCTTGAACCACTTGCCACTGATGTTGAGCGCCATGCCGTGGGTGAGGTGGCCGCCTTCGGCCAGGCTCATGCCGAGGATGGTGTCGCCGGGCTTGAGGAAGGCGAGGAACACGGCCTGGTTGGCCTGCGAACCGGAATTGGGCTGGACGTTGGCGCAATCGGCGCCGTAGAGCTTCTTGGCGCGGTCGATGGCCAGCTGCTCGGCCACGTCGACGTGCTCGCAACCGCCGTAGTAGCGCTTGCCGGGGTAGCCCTCGGCGTACTTGTTGGTGAGCTGGGAGCCCTGCGCTTCCATCACCGCGCAGGAGACATAGTTCTCGGAGGCAATCAGTTCGATGTGGTCCTGCTGGCGCTTGTTTTCGGCCTCGATCGCGGCCCACAGCTCGGGATCGGTCTTGGCGAGGGAGTTTTTCTTCGAGAACATGGCTGGGCGTCCGTCAGATTGGGGAAGCCGCGGATTTTATCACTCGACCACCTGCTCCAAGACCCGCTCGAGGTGGTGGCGGTCGGCCCAGCTCTGCAGGTGCCAGCCGTGGGCATCGATAACGAACCAGTTGAGCGCGCAGTTGGGAATCTTGAAGTCGCGCGGCGCTTCCAGCGTCCGCCCGGTGGCCTTGCGGTAGATGATGTCGAGCACGCCGCCGTGGGACACCGCCAGGATGGTCTGGCCGGCGTGGTGGCGCACCAGCCATTCCACCCCGGCGACGACCCGATCGGCAAAGCTGTGCAGGCTTTCGCCGGTCTCGAAGTCGTAGCCGGTATCGCGCGCCGCGTAGCGGGCGTGGGCGGACGGGTGCAGTTGCGCACCCTCCTCGGCCGTCAGCCCCTGGAAAATTCCGTAGTTCCGCTCGCGCAGCCCCGGTGCGGGACGGACATCGAGGCCGAGGCGCTCGGCCGCCGCCTGTGCCGTCTGCCAGGCGCGGCCGAGGTCGCTGGCATAGAGCGCAGCGAAGCTGTGATGGGCGACGCCGAAGGCGGTCGCCATCGCCTGTGCCCGCCCCGTCTCGTTGAGGGGGACGTCGATGTGGCCCTGGATGCGCTTTTCGGCGTTCCAGTCGGTTTCACCGTGGCGGACGAAGCAGATTCGGGTAGGCATGGGACGGACGATTCAGCGTTGAAAAAGGCCGGGGCTCTGCTCCACGGTCTGGCGCAGATGGTCCCAGACCACTCGCACGCGACGCAAGCGGAAAATGTCGGCCGGTGCCACCAGCCACAGGGTGCGATGGGCAAATATTTCGCCCGGCAGCTGACACAGCAGGCGACCATCGTCGGGCACCGCGTAGGGGGGCGCCATGATCAGGCCGATACCCGCCACCGCCGCCTCGTACTGCGCCAGCATGCCGGTGCAGCAAAAACGGCGGCGCGGCTCGATGCCAAGATCGTCGAGATAGTTGAGGCCGGCGCTCATCAACTGGTCCTGCACGTAGTCGATGAAGTCATGGCCGGCGAGATCGGCACGGCTGCGGATCGGCCCGTGCTTCTCCAGATAGGACGGCGCGGCATAAAGGTAGTAACGGAATTCGGTCAGCCGCGTCACCATGTAACGGCCGGCATCCGGCGGATCGAGCATGACGCCGATGTCGGCTTCGCGATTGGCGAGATTGGCGAAGCGCGGCAGCAGCAGCAGGTCGACACGCAGATCCGGATGCTGCTCCAGCAGCGGCGCCAGCCGCGTCGCCACCACCAGCGTTCCGAACACCTCGGGCGCGCCCAAGCGCACCGCACCCCGGGCAGCCGTCTGCGGTCCGCCGAGTTGTTCGGCGGCAGCCAGCATGGCGCGCTCCATCACTTCGGCGTGGGGCAGCAGGGCCTGACCGATCTCGGTCAGTTCATAGCCTTCACGGCGCCGGTCGAACAGTGTCGATTTCAGTTCGACTTCAAGGCGTTGGACGCGGCGTGCCACCGTGGTGTGCTCGACTCCGAGTCGCCGCGCTGCGCCCGACAGGGTGCCCGCCCGCGCCACTTCGAGAAAGTAGCGCATGTCGGTCCACTCCGGCAGGGCGCTGAATTCGAGCGGGGCATGTGCATTCATGCACAACAATGTGGCACAAACCTCACTGCCAAGGCAATAGCATTCGGGCGAGAATCCACCGGGTCCAATTTGGCAAGGCAATGGAGAAGGACATGAAGCTGCGTGATCGAATCGTGGTGGTAACCGGCGGGGCGCAGGGCATTGGCCTGGCCATCGGCGAACGTTGCGCCCGCGAGGGGGCGACGGTGGTGATCTGGGACGTTCGGCCGGCGGCAATCGACGCTGCCGTCGCGCATATCATTGCGGTCGCCCCCGGCGCGAAAGTCTCCGGCGCGGTGGTGGATGTCGCGGTGCTGGCCGACGTGACGCGGGCCGCCGGCGAAGTGCTGGCGCACCACGGCCGCATCGATGGCCTGGTGAACAACGCCGGCATCGTCGCCGACGCGCAACTGAAAAAGATGACCGAGGAACAGTGGGATCGCGTCATCGGCATCAACCTCAAGGGCGTCTTCAATTGCGGTCGCGCCTTCGTGGAGGCTTTCCTGGCACAGGGCGGCGGCAGTATCGTCAACATCTCGTCGGTGGTCGGCCTCTACGGAAATTTCGGCCAGACCAACTACGTCGCGGCCAAGGCCGGCGTCATCGGCATGACCCTCACCTGGGCCAAGGAACTTGGGCGCAAGGGCATTCGCAGTAACGCGATCTGTCCCGGCTTCATCGCCACCCCCATACTCGACGCCATGCCGCCACAAACGCTCGAAGCGCTCGTCGCCAGGGTGCCGCTGGGCCGCATGGGCAAGCCCGAGGACATCGCAGCGACGGTGGCGTTCCTGCTTTCCGACGATGCCGGCTACATCAACGGCGCAACCATCGAAGTCACGGGCGGCCTCAGCCTGTGACGACAATGCCCTGCATCGTCGGCTGGGGCCATACCCGCTTCGGCCGCCTCGACAAGGAAACGCTCGAATCCCTGATCGTCCGGGCCAGCTGCGATGCAATGGCCGATGCTGGCGTCGACGGCCGCGACATCGATGCGATATTCGTCGGCAACCTCGGGGGCTTCGAGCCGCAGTCCTTTCCGGCCAGCCTGCCGCTGCAGGCGGACGCCGGCCTGCGCTTCAAGCCGGCGACGCGTTGCGAGAACGCCTGCGCCAGCGGTTCGGCGGCAATCCACGCCGCGCTCGATCGCATCGCCGCCAGGCGCGCCCGCATCGTGCTGGTGGTCGGCGCAGAAAAAATGACCGGGCTGCCGGCAAGCGAAGTGGCGAAGGTCCTCGCCAGCGCCAGCTACATGCGCGAGGAAGGCGGCCAGGGCCTGACCTTTCCCGGCATCTTCGCCCGCATGGCGCAGGATTACTCTGCCCGCTACGGCGACGAAGTTGACCTTGGCGACGCACTGGCGATGGTCGCGGCGAAGAACCATTTCAACGGCTCGCTCAATCCGCTGGCGCACATCCAGAAAGACCTCGGCTACGACTTCTGCCGCCAGGAGTCGGAAAAGAATCGCATGGTCGCGGCACCGCTCAAGGTATCCGACTGCTCCACCGTCGCCGACGGCGCGGCGGCGCTGGTGATCGCCGCGGCCGACACGGCAGCCGCCTTCGCCAAGGCGGTGCGCTTTCGTGCCGCCCGTCAGGTCAACGACTTCCTGCCGATGTCGCGCCGCGACGTCATAGATTTCGCCGGGCCTAAGGAGGCTTTCGCGCGTGCCTATGCCGACGCCGGCATCACCGTGGATGACCTGTCCTTCGCCGAGGTGCATGACTGTTTCACCGTGGCCGAGTTGCTCGCCTACGAAGCCATGGGCCTGGCCGCGAGCGGCCACGGCTGGGAGCGGGCGCTGGACGGCAGCACAGGCCGCGACGGCCGCCTGCCGGTCAACCTGTCCGGCGGGCTCAAAGCCAAGGGCCATCCGGTTGGCGCCACCGGCGTTTCCATGCACGTGATGGCGGCGATGCAGCTTACCGGCAGCGCCGGCGCCATGCAGGTCGGCCAGCCGCAACTCGGTGCCGTATTCAACATGGGCGGATCGGCCGTCGCCAACTACGTCAGCATCCTTGAACCCGTGCGCACCGGAACGGATGGTGGGGTCACCGCGCAATGAGTGCGACATTGAACATCGCCGGCCTGGTCCAGCACCACGCGCGCTACCGACCGGGGGCACGCGCCGTGGTCTGCGGCGACACCGCGCTCGACTGGCGCGAGTTCGACCAGCAGGTCAATCGCCTGGCGCGGGCGCTGCAGGATGCCGGCGTGGCGCCGGGCGACCGCATTGCCACGGTGCTCGGCAACAGCCTGGAACTGCTGGAGATCTACTGGGCCTGCGCCCGGCTCGGTGCGGTTGCCGTGCCCTTGTCGCCGCTGCTGATGGAATCCGGCCTGCGTTCGCTGCTGGCCGACGCCGCACCACGCTTCGTCTTCGCCAGCGCGGCCACCGCCGGCCCGGTCGGCACCGCCTGCACCGCCCTGCCCGACATTTCCGGCCGCGTGATCGTCGATGGCCGCAGTGATGGCTTTGTGCCCTGGGCCGAATTCGTCGCAGTGAACACCGGGCCTTCGCTGCGGGCGGAAGTGGCGCCCGACGACATCTACAACATCATGTACACCAGCGGCACCACCGGCATGCCCAAGGGCATCGTGCTGACCCACCGCATCCGCGCCCTCTATGGCACGCTGCTGGCCAACGCCTGGCGCATCACGGCGGACTCGGTGGTGCTCCACGGCGGCGCCATTGTTTTCAACGGTTCCTTCGTCACGCTGATGCCGGCCTTCACCATGGGCGCGACCTACGTGCTGCACCAGGCCTTCGACGCCGCCGCCTTCATCGAAACCGTGGCGCGCGAGAAGGTCACGCACACCATGCTGGTGCCGTCGCAGATCGTTGCCATCCTGAACTCGGCGGCGTTCGCTGCGGAGAAACTTGAATCGCTGCAGGTGCTGGTGTCGCTCGGCGCGCCACTGGCACTGGCTCACAAGGAAAGGCTGGAAGCGTTGCTGCCCGGCCGGTTCCACGAACTCTACGGCCTGACCGAGGGTTTTGTCACCATCCTCGACCGGCGTGACGCCGTGCGCAAGCAGGGCTCGGTCGGCGTGCCGCCGCCTTTCTTCGATCTGCGCATCCTGCGCGATGACGGCAGCGAGGCTGCCATCGACGAGGTCGGCGAGATCGTCGGCCGCGGCCCGCTGCTGATGCCCGGCTATTACAAGCGCCCCGACCTGACCGCAGCGGCCATCCGCGACGGCTGGTTGCATACCGGCGACCTCGGCCGCATCGACGGCGACGGCTACCTGGTGCTGGTCGACCGCATCAAGGACATGATCGACAGCGGCGGCGTCAAGATCTACCCGCGCGATGTCGAGGAGGTGATCGTGCGCCATCCGGCCGTGGCGGAGGCCGTGGTGTTCGGCATTCCCGACGAGAAATGGGGAGAAACACCGGCGGCGGCGGTCCAGCTAAAAGTCGGCGCTGGCGCCACGGCGCAAGAACTGCGCGAATGGATCAATGCTCGGGTCGCCGCACGATATCAGCGCCTGGCCCGTGTCGATATCGTCGCAGAGTTGCCGCGCAATGCCGCCGGCAAGATACTCAAACGCGAACTGCGCGAGCCCTTCTGGGCCAATCGGACGACGCGCATTTGACGGTGCGGTCATTTTCATGAACCACGGTGACCACATTGTGGTTTTCCGCAACGCGGCCGGGGATCGGGGCTTTTTGTATAAACTGGCCCACATCTTGTTGTTCCAAAATGCCAATTCGGTGCTGTGAGGCCGGGCGGCGGGGGAGAGAAACGATGCAGGGGTTGTTGAAACTTTCGGGCCTGATCGACGGCCTGAGCGAGCGGGTCGGCCGCATGGTGCTCTGGCTGGTGCTGGTCGCCGTGTTCATCAGTGCCAGCAATGCGGTCATTCGCAAGCTGTTCAACACCAGTTCCAACGCCTTCCTCGAAATCCAGTGGTACCTGTTCGCCGCGATTTTCCTGCTCGGCGCCGGCTACACCATGCTGCGCCAGGGCCACGTGAAGATCGACGTGATTCTCGGCCGGTTTTCCCGGCAGACCCAGGTCAAGGTCGAGATCTTCGGCATCCTGTTCTTCCTGATGCCCTTCGTCTTCGCCGTCGTCGACCTGGTCTGGCCGCTGGTGGTCAACGCCTACGAGTCCGGTGAGATGTCCGAGAACGCCGGCGGCCTGATCCGCTGGCCGGTTTATGCCCTGGTGCCCATCGGCTTCGCCTTGCTGGGATTGCAGGGAATCTCCGAACTCATCAAACGCATCGGCTTCCTGAAGGGCCTTTGCGCCGATCCGACCCGGCCACTGCAGACCAAGACTGCCGAGGAAGAACTGGCCGAGGAAATCAAGCGCCATCACGTCGCGCCCGAAGTCATCGACCGCGTAGAGGATGCCGTCGACATGGCCGACAGGCGCGAAGGGAGCGACAAGTGATCGCGCTGCTGACCGATTTCCTCCACGCCAACATGGCCCCGGTCATGTTCATCGGCCTGATCTTCTTCCTGCTGATGGGCTACTCGGTGGCTTTTTCTCTTGCCGCCTGCGGCCTGTTCTTCGGCTACCTCGGCGTCGAGCTGGGCATGCTGCCAGCCTCGCTGATGCAGGCGCTGCCGCTACGCATTTTCGGCATCCTCAAGAACGATACCCTGCTCGCCATCCCCTTCTTCACCTTCATGGGCCTGATCCTCGAACGTTCGGGCATGGCCGAAGATTTGCTCGACACCATCGGCCAGTTGTTCGGCCCGATCCGCGGCGGCCTCGGCTACGCGGTGATCCTGGTCGGCGCCATGCTGGCGGCCACCACCGGCGTGGTCGCCGCCTCGGTGATCTCGATGGGTCTGATCTCGCTGCCCATCATGCTGCGCTACGGATACGACAGGCGCATCGCCTCGGGCGTCATCGCCGCTTCTGGCACGCTGGCACAGATCATCCCGCCGTCGCTGGTGCTGATCGTCATCGCCGACCAGCTGGGTCGCAGCGTCGGCGACCTCTATGCCGGCGCCTTCATTCCCGGCTTCGTGCTGACCATGCTCTACCTTGGCTGGGTCTTCCTCGTCAGCATCTTCAGCCCGGCTGCCGTGCCGGCCATGCCGCTGTCGGCGCGCACCATCCGCGAGGACGACGGCAGCGCCGGCCTGCGCTCACTATCTGCGCTCACGGTGGTATCCGTCGGTGCCGCCATCGCCTTCGCCAAGACGCGCCCGGAAGGCACGCCCACCGACGAGATGATCATCGTTTCGATGTGCATCGGCATCGGCTCCGCCTTCACCCTGGCCGTCGCCAACCGCGTGCTGAAGCTGCGGCTGCTGTCGCGCATGGCCGAGCGCGTCACCTTCGTGCTGATCCCGCCGCTGGCCCTGATCTTCCTCGTGCTCGGCACCATCTTCCTCGGCATCGCCACACCGACCGAGGGCGGCGCCATGGGTGCCATGGGCGCGCTGATAATGGCCTTCAGCCGCCGTCGCCTGAGCATCAAACTGATGACGCAAGCGATGGAAGCCACCATGAAGCTCTCCAGCTTCGTGCTGTTCATCCTGCTCGGCGCCACGGTATTCAGCCTCAGCTTCCAGGCAGTGGATGGGCCGCGCTGGGTCGAACACCTGCTCACCGGCCTGCCCGGCGGCCAGATCGGCTTCCTCATCGTGGTCAACCTGCTGGTATTCGGCCTGGCCTTCTTCCTCGACTTCTTCGAACTGGCCTTCATCATCATCCCGCTGCTGGCGCCGGTGGCCGACAAGATGGGCATCGACCTCGTCTGGTTCGGCATCCTGATGGCGGTGAACATGCAGACATCGTTCATGCATCCGCCCTTCGGCTTCGCCCTGTTCTACCTGCGCAGCGTGGCGCCACACAGCGAATACATCGACCGCCTGACGCAGAAGAAGATCGCGCCCGTCACGACCGGCCAGATCTACTGGGGCGCCGTGCCCTTCGTGGTGATCCAGATGTCCATGGTCGGCCTGCTCATCGCTTTCCCGCAACTGGTGACCGGCAACATCGAGAAGGTCAAGAAGCTCAACGCCGACGAGATCCAGCTGCAGTTCGAGCCCAGCGGCTTCGACCGCGGCTACGGCGCACCGAGCAATCCGGCCGACTGGTTCGACGAACCGAAGGCCGGAGCCCCGACCGACGCTGGCGCCGGAGCGAACCCGGCCGACAAGCCGGCGGACCTCGACGCGATGGCGCCGGCTCGGGACGAGCAGGATGCCAAGGACGACGAGGCCGCCGCCGCCCTGCTGGACGACCTCACCAAGGACAAGAAGAAGGGCAATCCGAAGTAGACGCGGCGGTAAGCGGCCCCGGTTGCATTCGCCGGACAACAAAAAACCCGCAGGCTTGCCTGCGGGTTTTTTGTTGGTGAAACGGAAACCGCTTACAGCTTCTGTGCCTGCATGAAGCTGTCGAAACCCGCCTCGGCGAAGCGGAACCACAGGTTCTGCTCCTTGCGGAAGGCGGAGTAGTCGGCGTAGACCTTCTTCCAGTGCGGGTTCTTGGCGGACAGTTCGGCGTAGTGCGCTTCGGCAAACTTGAAGGCACCGGCCATGACGTCCTTGGGCAGACGGAACAGCTTGGTGCCACCAGCGACCAGTTCCTTCAGCGCCTGCGGGTTCTTCGCGTCGTACTTGGCCTGCATGTCCACGTGGGCATAGGCCGCGGCGGCTTCGACGATGGCCTTGTTCTCGCTGGAGAGCGAGTCGTAGGCCTTGTTGTTGACGTAGAGGGTCAGCTGCGGGCCGCCTTCCCACCAGGCCGGGTAGGCATAGTGCTTGGCAACCTTGTAGAAGCCGAGCTTCTGGTCGTCATAGGGGCCGACCCACTCGGTGGCGTCGATGGTGCCCTTCTCCAGCGCCTGGTAGATCTCGCCGCCGGGAATGTTCTGCGGCACGCCGCCGATGCCGGCAAGGATGCGGCCGCCGAAGCCGCCGATGCGCATCTTGAGGCCCTTGATGTCGGCCAGCGACTTGACCGGCTTGCGATACCAGCCGCCCATCTGCGCCCCGGTGTTGCCCATGGGGAAGTTGACGATGTTGTACTGGCTATAGAACTCGCGCATCAGCTTCATGCCGTTGCCGTGGTACATCCACGCCGTCATCTGGCGCGAGTTGAGGCCGAACGGAATGGTGCAGTCGATGGCGAAGGTCTCGTCCTTGCCGAAGAAGTAGTAGGGCGCGGTATGCGCGCACTCGACTGTGCCCTGCTGCACGCCGTCGACCACGCCGAAGGCCGGCATCAGCTCGCCGCCGGCATGCACCGAGATCTCGAACTTGCCGCCCGACATGTCCTTGACCTTCTTGGAGAAGGCCTCTGCCGCGCCATAGATGGTATCAAGTGCTTTCGGGAAACTCGAGGCCAGGCGCCAGCGGATCGCCTGCTGGGCGTTGACCACCGCCGGGGCGGCACCGGCCGCCAGGATGCCGGCGATACCCGCGTTCTGCAAGAATTTACGTCGTTCCATGCCACGTCTCCTGTATTTTTGAGGGGGTGCAATTCCGCACAGGGTGAGGAATCGTGCGCCGATACTACTCCCAAAGAGTTGCCATCGGGACCTGCGGAAAACCACAATCGTTGTGCAAAAAGGAACGGGGGGGGAGCTCAGTTGCCGGCAACGGTCATGCGATCGACCAGGATGGACCCCACCTGCTTGGAACCTCTCACCACCACGTCCTTGCCGATGGCCGCGATGCCGCGGAACATGTCCTTGAGGTTGCCGGCAATGGTGATTTCCTCGACCGGGTACTGGATCTCGCCATGCTCGACCCAATAGCCGGCGGCACCGCGTGAATAGTCGCCGGTAATGTAATTGACGCCGTGGCCGAGCAGCTCGGTAACCAGCAGCCCGCGACCCATTTCCTTCAGCAGCCCCTTGAAGTCGTGGCGACCCGGCTTGACGATGAGATTGTGGCTGCCGCCGGCGTTGCCGGTGGTCTGCATGCCGAGCTTGCGCGCCGAATAGGTCGACAGGAAGTAGCCCTGCAGCACGCCGCCCTTCACTACCTCGCGGCGGCTGACGGCGACGCCGTCGTCGTCGAACCAGCCTGATGCCAGGCCCTTGGGCAGGAAGGGATCGTCGGTGATCTGTACGAAATCGGGAAAAACCTGGCTGCCGAGCGAATCGAGCAGGAAGGAGGATTTTCGATAAAGCGAGCCGCCGCTGACCGCGTGCACGAAGCTGCCGATCAGCGAGGCCGCCAGCGGCGCCTCGAACAGCACCGGCACCTGGCAGGTCTTGAGCTTCCTCGACTTCAGCCGCGCCAGCGCGCGGCAAGCCGCGTATTTGCCAATGGCCTCGGGCGCGGGGAAGTCGGCGGGGTCGCGCTTGCTCGAATACCAGTCGTCGCGCTGCATGCCATCGCCCTTGCCGGCGATGGGCGCACAGGAGATGTAATGGCGCGTGGTGGCAAAACCGCCCATGAAACCCAGGCTGTTGGCCGAGACGAAATGCGACTGCTGTGCCGAAACACTGGCGCCTTCGGTATTGGCGATCAAAGGGCTGACCGCGAATGCGGCCGCCTCGCAGCGTCGGGCCAGTTCGATGGACTCCTCGATCGGCAGCTGCCACGGATGGAACAGGTCGAGGTCGGAGCCACCGGCCTTGGCCAGAAGCGCCGCGTCGGGCAGACCGGCGCAGGAGTCCTCGGCGGTAAAGCGGGCGATGGTGGCGGCCTTGTCGACCGTGGCACGCAGCGCCGCAGGCGAAAAGTCCGAGGTGCTGGCGTTGCCGCGGCGGTTGCCGAGGTAAACCGTGACGCCGATGCCCTTGTCGCGGTTGTACTCGATGGTCTCGACCTCGCCCTTCCGCACCGTCACCGACTGGCCGTACCCTTCGGACACGTCGGTCTCGCAACCCGTTGCGCCGACGCGCCGGGCATGTTCGAGGATGTCGGCCGCCAACTGGCGCAATTGCTCGGGAGTGTGGCTGAAATCGTTCGAAGACCTGGTCGGCATGGCGGAATTGGGTGGGTGCGAAAGCTATAATCATAACCGCGATGAGCAAGCACTACGTCCCCGGCACCGATGAAGAGCCCGCCAGCGAAGGCGAAGAAGACCTGCGCCCGAGCAAGTCGCAGAAGAAGCGCGAATCGACCGCGCTGCAGGACATGGGCGCCGAGCTGGTCGCCCTGTCGCGCGACCAGCTGAAGAAGTTCGACCTGCCGGACAACCTGATGGGCGCCATCCGCGATTGCCAGCGCTTCACCAGCCACGGCGCCGTCGCCCGCCAGATGCAATACATCGGCAAGCTGATGCGCGGCATCGAGCCCGAACCGATCCGCGCCGTGCTTGATGAGATCAACGGCATCTCCAACGCCGCCAACGCCCGCCAGCACGCGCTGGAACGCCTGCGCGAACGCCTTCTGGCGGACGAGGCCGTGGTGGGCGAGATTGCCCGCGACCATCCCGGCACCGACATCACCCAGCTGCGCCAGCTACGCCGCAACGCCCTCAAGGAGCGCGAGAACAACAAGCCGCCGCGCGCCTTCCGCGAAATCTTCCGGGTGCTGCGCGAGTTGACCGAGGCAGCGAAGGAAGAATGATGCCCCCCCACGCTCACATTCGTTCGCTGCCCCCCGCGAGGGGGGGCATGCCTCCTTGGGGCTGCCCGGCGGAGGCATGGCCATGACGCAGATGACGCTGGAACTGCCGGCGAATGACACCCTCCTGATCGGCCTGGTCTCGATCTCGGACCGCGCTTCCAGCGGCACCTACGAAGACCAGGGCATCCCCGCGCTAAAGGATTGGTTCGACGCCACGCTGGCCACACCCTGGCGCATGGAAACCCGGCTGATTCCCGACGAGCAAATGCTCATCGAACGGATATTGATCGAACTCTGCGACGGTGCCGGCTGCCACCTCGTGCTCACCACCGGCGGCACCGGCCCGGCGCCGCGCGACGTCACCCCCGAGGCCACGCTGGCCGTCGCCCACAAGGTGATGCCCGGCTTCGGCGAACAGATGCGGGCGGTCAGCCTCAAGTACGTGCCGACCGCCATCCTCTCGCGGCAGGTCGGCGTTATTCGCGGGCAATCGCTGATCCTCAACCTGCCGGGCCAGCCCAAGGCCATCAAGGAGACCCTCGACGGCATCTTCGCCGCGGTGCCGTACTGCCTCGACCTGATCGGCGGGCCGTATGTCGAAACGCGCGAGGAAGCGATCAAGGCCTTCCGCCCGAAATCGGCGCTGAAGCCGGCAAGCAACTGAACAGGAGGCGGGCAATGAAAGACATCGTTTGGGGCGAGATACTGAGCGTCGGGATCGACGAGATCGATGAAGACCACCGCAAGCTGGTGAATATTTTCAATGTCCTCAACCATGCCGTGACGGATGCGGAATCGCCGGATTACCTTGCGGCGACTCTGGAAGAGCTGATCAATTGCACGGTCTGGCACTTCAGCCACGAAGAGCGGCTGATGCTGAAGTACCGTTATGCGGAAATTGAAGAGCACAAGGCGGAACACCGGGAATTGATCGCCAGCGCCAAGGAACTGCAGCAGGCGATCCTGGCCGCCGACAAACCCCTCGCGCATGAACATATCGAGTTCCTGGAGCGCTGGCTGACCGGGCACATCCTCACCGCCGATTTGCGACTGGGCTCTTATCTTTCCCAGGTGATGTAAACGACCCACGGCCAACAACGGCCGGCACGGCATGACATTCTGATATCCTCCGCACCTCCTACAGGGGGTGATCGATGATCCGGTTTCTGCCGTCAGGCTTTCGTGTCCGCTTGTTTCTCCTCGCGTGCAGCAGCCTGATTCCCCTGCCAGTGCTCGCCGCCGCCTATGCCGCATACGATCCGCAGCGGCTGCTGACCACCACCGAGACGCCCGCCGGAAAGAAGCACGGGCTGGACGTGGCATATCTGGATCGCATGCTTGGCGCGCTGGCGTCACATGCCCGCAACTATCCGCCGCAGTTCGATTCGCCGCAGGACAGGCAGCGGGCAGTTCAGGATGTCAAAGTCCTCGCCGGCATGCTCGATGCCCTGTTGATCGGCCCCACGCCGCATCCCGAACTCCTGCTGCGGGCCGGCCTGCTCAACGGCATGGGCCACAATCTCGACATCCCGGGCTGCGCCGACAAGGCTGCTGCAGCGTTCGGCCGGCTGCTGCAGGCCGACCCCGCGCATGCCCGGGGAAACCTGTATTACGGCAACTTCCTGGCCGGATCGGCGCGGCCGCGACAAGCCTTGCCCCATCTCGAAATGGCTGCCGCCGCCGGACTACCCGAGGCCAGCTACAGCCTCGGGATGACCTGGCTGTCTCTGGGCGACAGGCAAAAGGCGATCGAGCATCTCACGGCCTACCAGCAGCGTAGTCCGAGCGACACCGCGGTGGGACGGCTCATCGAGGGCATTCGCAATGGCAAGGTCGAATTGAAGCAGGCAGGCCGATAGGGTTATACGGAGATCGACGCATGCTGGGTGCTCTGGTGATACTCCTCGTCCCGGCATTTCTGCTGGGACTGGTGTGGTTCTTCGTCTGGCTTACCGCGCGCGGCCAGCGTCGGGCCGAGGCGGCCGTGCGGCGCGAGACTGCGGCCCGCAACAATGACCCGGAGCCGGCTCGCTGGTTCCTGCAGGCCGGCGAACGCGAGCACGGGCCGTTCGGATTGGCACAGCTACAGCGCTTCAAGGAACAGGGCATGGTCACGCCCGATTCCGTGTTGCGCCACACGGCAACGGGGCAAGCCCTTGCGGCAGTTGCGGTTCCCGGCCTGTTCGCCCCTGCGGCATCGGCACCTGACTACGCGACACAGACCGTGGAGTTTCAGACCTTCGCCGGTCACGCCGATCCCTTGCGCCTGGGCAAGGGATCCGTTTGCATGGCGGACGGGGCGCTGATCGTCCACGGCCGGCGCCGGCGCCTGTTCGCCTTCGGCCGGAGCGACGAGCGCATCCCGTTGCTGGATATCCATGACGTGATCGTTGACGGCCGGCTGGTCCGTTTCCGGGTGGCAGGGCAGGCGGCGAAGCTTCCGCGCCTGTTGCGACTGGCCACCCCGGCAGCGGCAAGCGAACTTGCTGCCCGCCTGCCCACGCGGCTATCTGTCGATGGCGCCAGGGCTAAGGCCGATGCGCACGAGTTCTCCCGCTTTCTCCAGGAAAGCGGGACGCCACTCGTGACTCTGGCAATCATCGCCGCCAACGTGATCATGTACCTCGTTGCCGGCGCCAAGGGGGCGGGCTGGATGTCCGGCAACACCATGGTGCTGTACGACCTGGGTGGAAATTTCGCCGCATCGACCGCCCTCGGCCAATGGTGGCGCCTGGCCACTTCGATGTTCCTTCATGCCGGCCTGATGCATGTCGCCCTCAACATGTGGGCGCTTTGGGAGGCCGGCCGGATTGCCGAGCGCCTGTTCGGACATGGCACATTCGCCATGGTGTATCTGGCTGCCGGTTTGCTCGGCGCACTGGCCAGCATCAACTGGCAGCAGGACTTCGTGGGGGTCGGGGCATCCGGCGCCGTTTTCGGGGTATACGGCGCGCTACTGGCTGCGCTCGCCCTGCGCAAGGACATGCTGCCGCTGTCGGTGGCCAGGCAAATGACGGCGAGCATGGCTGTGTTCGTCGCCTACTCGCTGCTCAATGGCTTCGCCAAGACCGGCATCGACAATGCTGCCCACCTCGGCGGCCTGTTGGCCGGTGCGCTGCTCGGGGCCGGGTTGGTCGCGTCTGCGCAGCGCATGTGGGCGTCGGTGGCGGCGACGGTGGCCCTGCTCGGCATGGGCGCGGCACGAGCCGTCGAGATGGCGGAGCCGGTCCGCGACGAACCGGCGTTCCGTGCCTTCCTCGTCACATTTGCACCCGCCGAGGAACAGCTCAACGCTAAGGCAAAGTCCTTGTTCGCGTCGCTCAAGTCGATGCCGGCAGATGAATTTGTGAGGAGGCTGGACACGGAAATCCTCAAGGGCTGGCAGGAGCAGAATCGGCGCATCGCACCACTGACACGCCTGACCGTTCGCAGCCGCGAAGTCCGCGATCCCATGGCGCAGTTCATCCATCTCAAGACCGCATCACTGGAAGACCTGCGGGAAGGCCTGGCGCGCCAGGATGAAACACTGATGCTTGCGGGCAAGGCCAAGCTCGACCAAGCCAACGCCATCCTCGCCGCCGCGAAACTCAAGGCGGACGAGCGCCAGAACGAAAAGGGCAAGAAGTGATACGGTGCCGGCTGCCCCCTTGTGGCCCGGTAAGCACCGGCCTGAGCAGCTCGACGCATGTGCGAAGCGATATTCGGCTGACGCCGCAAGCATGATGCGGGGTCCGGGCGGAACGGCGATGCTGGGCGGATTCTTCGTCGCCAGCGGGGTGCTCGCGGCGCTCATGGCCCTGCCCGAGCTCTGGTGGCCGACGACGCTGGCGGCGGCAGTCCAGGCAACGGCCGGCATCACCATTGCCGTGACCGGTTCGCTGATCTACGCGGCGCGCACGGATGGCGCGCCCGGGCCGGAAAAGTCGGCGGTAGCGGTACGGCGCGAGGCGCCATTGTTAGGCGACTGGAAAGCGGTTCGCATCGGGGTGCTGCTCGTTCTTGGGGTCTGGGCCTTCTGGTACATCCGCGTGAACCAGGCGGACCAGTGGCTGGCTGAGGATGAAGCGGAACGCCAGAAGGCGCCGGCCTGGAAGTACAGCCTCAACGATTTCGTCGGCGGAATTCCCGCCGAGAAAATCCGCAAGCGCCTTTCGGCCGACGGGTTCCGCATGCGCTGTTACGGCAATCTGGATCGCCAGAGCAAGATCGAGGAGAGCGACACCCTGGTCTGCTGGACACTGGCGAACAACATCGACGGCATACCGTCACAGGTCATCGCCTTTTTCTTCGGCCCGGAGGGATTGCGGCGCATCCGCATTGCGTTCGCGCCGGAGCAGTGGCCTGCGGCCAAGGACTGGTTCGAGCGCTTCGAGGGTGTCGCCGCCGGCAAGTTCGGCGTCGACACCGGTGGCGAGGACATCCTCGGGCGCCGTGGTACGACCGGCTTGCTGCAGATTTCGGAAGGAAGGCGCACGCCCTCGGTGATGGCGCTTTGGCATTCGCGTGAGCGCCTTGCCGAAACGGCCTGCCAGTCGGGGGAATTCAAGTCCGCGCAGTGGCGGCTGCTATGCCAGGACTGGCCGGCACCGGCCGGCCCGCCGGGATTCCTCGGTGGCGGCAGCGCAGTACCCGTGAAATCCGGGACACCGGCACGCGTTGCGGCAACTCTCGATTCGGCCTTCGCCGATATTGCGCGCTGTCGCTTCCCTGGCCTGTTTCATGCACCGTGGGATGGGAAAAGTCATATCTACTTCAGCGAGCGGGGGCTGCAGCCCTACAAGGAGGGGGATGGCCTCTACCACTTTCGCGTGATCGACGCGGCATTCGGTCTGCAGGTCCGCGAGGTGATCGTGCCTGGAACACAGGATCTGCACGCGCTGGCCTTCGATGCGCCGCTGGTCGAAGCGCAAAAAGCCATCAAGTCGCGCTTCGGATCAGACTTCAGGCCGTCGGCAAGCAGCCGTTCGGGCGAGGCTCCGGAACTCACCGCCACCCGGGATGGCAAGGGATCAGTGCTGCTGTGCCACGAACGGGAAGGTGGCGAATGAGAATTGTCTGCGGCCACGGACTTGGTATCGCTTCAAGGTAATCCCGGCGCGGCGCCCGGATAAAGTGCTTCGCGCCGCGCGGTCGGCCAGCCGGCAACAACGCAACGGCGTCCCGGCCCTACTCGATCGACTGCACGAAGCAGCGGCCGAGCACCATGTCGGAGCTGCGTTCCAGCTCGGCCTCGGGGAAGAGGCGCACCCGCGCACCGTCGAGCGCAAACAGCAGGCTCACCCCCTCTTCCCAGGAATCCGCCGGCAGGGCGACGCGCACCGATTCGCCCTGCTGCGGCGCGTCGAGCAGGATGCCTTCGGTCTGCAGGCCGCCGGCATCGGCGACGATGGCGCGCGGCGACTTGGACAGGGTTTCGATGCCGACCGAGCCGACCGCGTTGCTGTCGCGCGAGAAGCGCCGCACCATGCCGACCAGCCAGTTGCCGCCACCGTCCGGCTGCAGGCCGATGAGTGAGCCGATGCGAACCCAGTCGCTGGCCCCCAGCGCCACCTTGGCGCCCATGCCGCCGAGGCTGACATCATCGACCACCCATGACTCACTCTCGCCGAATTCACTATGGCCCTGCAACTGGTGATGGATCTCGGCCACGCCATGCACCACGGCGAGCCGCGACTTGACGCGATGGCGGGCGTCCTTGCGCATCGGCGGCGTCGGCGCCCAGCACATGGCGAGGTGGTCTAGCACCGGCAGCACCGCCTCGATCGCGTACTGGCCGCCGAGATTGAGCTCCGGCGGCACGCGGCCGTCGCGACCAATAACGCCGCGCAACTGTTCGATGGCCTCGACCGCGGGGATCGAGTTGAAGAAGCGCAGCGTCGACGAAATCTCCGGCGGCCGCGCCAGCCGCGCCGGCGGCAGGGGCTTGGCGGCATCGGCCCAATAGACGTTGTCGGGACGCACCTCGGCGGTAAAGACGAAGTGCGGCAGGAAGTGGGCGATCAGGTGCTCGGCCAGTTCGATCTCGACCGGCAGCAGGTTGTCCATCGACGAGGCGTGAAACACCAGGGCCTTGAGGTATTCGCCTGCCGCCGTCGTGCTGCCGCTGCCGGAGTAGAGCTCCAGTTCGCGCTCGGCCAGCCGGGTGCCGGCGGCCGCGAGGTAGATGCGGCCCATCAGTTGCCACAGTGCACCATCCACCGGGCCATAGCGGAACTGCTCCCACTTCAGGCGCTGCCGCGCGGCGTGCAGCAACCGGCCATAGAGCAGCGGCAGGGTCGGCTTGATGGCCTCGGCACCCTTTTCGTTGGCGTCGAAGCGGCGCAGGTTGTCTTCCAGCGCCGCGATCAACGTCGCCCAGTAGTCGCGATTGGCCAGCCACAGCGCCTGCTCCTGCGGCCGGGTGAGCCGCGCCGAGACGTACTCCCGGCCAAGCCGGCGCGCCGGCACGATGGCGGCCTCGTCCAGTTGCAGGATCAGCCCCAGCCGCTGTTCCGGCTTGAAGCCCTCGACCCCGACCAGCGATTCGAGCAGTGCCGTGGCCTCGTCGATGGCGGTCGCCGGCTCCCGGCTCTGCAGCGCGGTGAAGATACGCCTGGCCTCCTTGGCGTCGGCGAGCGGATGATCCGGTTTCGATGAAAAGAGTGATCCAAGCATCAGGTAGCGCCCCGCGTCAGGAAGCCGTAAGGAAGTCGAAGCTTAAACCAAAATCCAGCCCGTCGTCATGGCTTCTGTCGCAGCCAGGACTCGACGAAGGTCGCGCCCCAGGCCACGCCGAACCCGGTGAGGTCCGACGCCGTCGCGCCGAGGCCGCCGCTGCAGCTCGATGCCGAGAGGTCCATGTGCAGCCAGGGCAGGTCTTTGGTGAAACGCTTGAGGAAGCGCGCGGCGAGGATGTGGTCGGCTTCGCCGTCGAGGGTGCATTGCTTGATGTCGGCTACCTTGGAGTCGAGTGCAGGCTCATAGTCGGCGTCGAGCGGAAAGGCGCAGACGCGCTCGCCGGCCGCGACGCCGGCCGCGACGGCCAGCGCACCCAGCTTGTCCTCGCTGGCGAAGATGCCCGAATAGCGGCTGCCCAGCGCGTAGTGCATGCTGCCGGTGAGGGTGGCGAAATCGACGATGAGGTCGGGCTTCGCCTTGCTCGCCAGGGCCAGCGTATCGGCCAGCACCAGGCGGCCTTCGGCATCGGTGTGCACGATCTCGATGGTAGTGCCGTCGAGGGCCGTCACGATATCGCCCTGGATGTAGGCCTCGGGCGACAGATGGTTCTCGGCGATGGCCAGCCAGCAGTCGACGGCCACGGGCAGCTTGAGGTCGGCGATGGCCTGGGTCAGCGCCAGCGCCACGGCAGAGCCGTTCATGTCCTCGTGCATCCCGGCCATGTATTTCGCCGGCTTGAGATTGTGGCCGCCGGTGTCGAAGCAGATGCCCTTGCCCACCAGAGCGATGCGCGCCTGCGCACCCTTGGGGCGATGCGCCAGATGGACGATGGCGGCGTCCTGGTGATTCGATCCCTGTGCCACGGCGCAGAAGGCGCCGGCGCCCATTTTCTTCAGGCGCTTGAAATCGTACTCCTCGACTTTCCAGCCCTGGGCCTTGGCCAGCGCGCGCACGCGCTTGCGATAGGCGGCCGGCGGCAACTCGTTGGGCGGCAGCGCGGTCAGTTCGCGCGCCAGGGTGTTGGCGGAGGCCAGATGCATGGGCGCCGAAAACTCGGCGCTGGCGGCACGGCGACCGGCGATGCCGACAGCCTGCAAGGGCTTGGCCGGCTTCTTCTTGCGCGCCGGCAGTGCGACACCGTTGAGCAAGGCGACGTAGATAGCGTCGTTCAGGCTGGCCTCGTCGATGCCGAGCGGAACAATCGCCAGCGTCTTAGGCGCCTCGTCGAGCAGGGCCATCACGGCCTTGCGCAACAGCGTGAGGCGCTCGAAGCGCGAGGCCTTGGGATCTATCATGGCGCAGACGGCGCGGCGACCGTCGGCGAGATCCAGCGCCAGTGGCGACTTGGCCAGTTCCTCTACCTTCATGTCGCGCCGCTTCAGCGCGGCCTGCCAGCGCTTGCCCTCGGCCAGTTCGGCGGGCAGCGTCCTGGCCCGCGGCAGCAGATAAAGCAGATGGCTGGCGGCATCCGCGGCGACGTGGGTGATCTTTGGCAGCGACATGATGGAAAAGTCTCGCGAGTAGAATGTGCGGCCGATTATATGGGCCGCCACTTCCTTTCCCCATGCGACAGTATCTCGACCTGATGCGCCACGTGCTCGAGCACGGCAACGTGAAGTCCGACCGCACCGGCACCGGCACGCGCTCGGTGTTCGGCTGGCAGATGCGCTTTGACCTTGCCGCCGGATTCCCCATGCTGACCACCAAGAAGCTGCACCTGCGCTCGATCGTCCACGAGCTGCTGTGGTTCTTGAAGGGCGACACCAACATCAAGTACCTCAAGGACAACGGCGTCCGCATCTGGGACGAGTGGGCCGACGACAACGGCGACCTCGGCCCGGTCTATGGCCACCAGTGGCGCCACTGGCCGGCGCGTGACGGACTGGAGATCGACCAGATCGTGCAGCTGGTCGAAGGCCTGAAGAAGAACCCGGATTCGCGCCGCCATCTTGTCACCGCCTGGAACCCCGCCGACGTCGACCGCATGGCGCTGCCGCCCTGCCACGCGCTGTTCCAGTTCTACGTCGCCGACGGCAAGCTGAGTTGCCAGCTCTACCAGCGCAGCGCCGACATCTTCCTCGGCGTGCCCTTCAACATCGCCTCCTATGCCCTGCTGACGCTGATGCTGGCGCAGGTGGTCGGCTTGAAGCCCGGCGACTTCGTGCATACCCTGGGCGATGCCCACCTCTACTCCAATCACCTGGAACAGGCACAACTGCAGCTCGCACGCGAACTGCGCCAGCTGCCGACGCTGCGCCTCAATCCCGACGTGATGGATATCTTCGCCTTCAGGTTCGAGGACTTCACCCTCGAAGGCTACGACCCGCATCCGCACATTCCGGCACCCGTGGCCGTATGAAGCTCGCGGGCGACATCGGCGGCACCAAGGTACTGCTGGCGCTGGTCGATGACGCGGGCGTTATCGTCGGCGAGCGCCGTGTCGCCAGCGCCGACTTTTCCGATTTCGCGCCGCTGCTCGGCGAGTTCCTGCGCGAGGCCGGCACGGACGTTTCGGGCGGCTGCCTGGCCGTGGCCGGACCGGTGGCCGACGATGGCCGCTCGGCCAAGATCACCAACCTGCCCTGGACCATCGACACCGCGACGCTCGAGCGCGAGTTCGCCATCGCAGCGGGCTCCCTGCGGCTGGTCAACGATTTCGCCGGCGCGGCGATGGGCGTCACGGTGCTGGCGCCCGCCGAACTCGTCACCCTGCAGGCCGGCGAGCCGCAGGCAGGCGGCGTCAAGCTGGTGGTCGGCGCCGGCACCGGGCTGGGCATGGCCGTGCTGGTCGGCGAAGGCGGACGCTGGCGAGCGCTGGCGAGCGAGGGCGGCCATGTCGGCTTCGCGCCGACCGACGAGACGCAGGCGCGCATCTGGACCGAACTGTTCCGCGAGCACGGTCGCGTCACCAGCGAGCGGGTGATCTCGGGACCGGGACTTGAGTCCATCCACCGCATCCTCGCCGGCGAGACGGTCGCCGCCGAAACGATCAGCGAACGGGCGCTGGCCGGTGACGCGGCGGCGCGGCAGTCGGTGGAGGTTTTCCTAGCGGCCTACGGTGCTTTCGCCGGCGACATGGCGATGGCGGTGATGGCGCGCGGCGGTGTCTATCTGGCCGGCGGCATCGCGGCGAAGATGCTGCCGCTGCTGCGCTCCGGCGCCTTGGTCGCCGCATTCAACGCCAAGGCCGAACATTCCGGGCTGGTCACCGACATGCCGCTGCATGTGGTGACGGACCCCCTGCTCGGGCTGCGCGGCGCCGCCCGACTCGCCCTTGATAACTCAGGAATATAGCGTCAGAAGAATATGGAAATGTCGTTTCGGTAACGTAGAATCCCGCCCTGAAACAATAACTACAAAAATCAAATCGATCACCACCGATTCAGGAGACATCAGCATGGCAACCAGCACCAGCAAGACAGCCGCCAAAGCGGCGAAGGCTCCGGCCAAGACCGCCGCCAGGGCAGCACCCAAGAAGACACCCGCCGTCAAGGCCAAGGCACCGGCGAAGGCGGCCGCCAAGCCGGTGAAAACGGTCGCCCCCAAGGCTGCCGCTGCCAAGCCCAAGGCCGCCAAGCCGGCGGCGAAACCCGCCGCCAAGGCCAAGCGCGCACCGGTTGCCGACGACCAGCGCCGCTACTACATCGAGGTGGCGGCTTATTACATCGCCGAGCGCCACGGCTTCAGCAGCGGCAGGGAGCTGGCGGACTGGGAACAGGCCTCGAAGGAAATCGACCAGCTGCTGGCAGACGGCCGCCTCAATCCCTGAAGCGGGACAAGGCTGCGGCGCTGCGCCGTCAGCCTTGCTCGGGGACCAGCGCCAGAATGACTCCGCCGAGCGGAGGCAGCGTCAGCTGAATCGATGCCGGCCGGCCCATCCATGGGATCGGCTGGGCCTGCAGCGAACCGCCATTGCCGACATCGCTGCCGCCGTAATGGCTGGAATCGCTGTTGAGCAACTCGCGATAGGTGCCGCCTTCGGGCACCCCCAGCCGATAGCCTTGGCGCGGCACCGGCGTGAAGTTGAGCACCACCGCAACGAAGCTGCCGTCGCGCGCATAACGCAGCCAGCTCACCACCGACTGTTCGACATCGTGGCAATCGATCCAGGAAAATCCGGCGTGCTCGAAATCGAGGTCATGCAGCGCCGGCGTTGCGGCATAGAGGCGGTTAAGGTCGCCGACCAGTCGCTGCATGCCGGCGTGCGGCGAAAACTGCAGCAGATGCCAGGGCAGTTCGCCCTTTTCGCTCCATTCCGAGGGCTGGCCGAGTTCGATGCCCATGAACATCAGCTTCTTGCCGGAGGCCGCCGCCTGGTAGGTCAACAGCAGGCGCTGGTTGGCGAAGCGCTGCCATTCGTCGCCCGGCATTTTGCCCAGCAGCGAACCCTTGCCGTGCACCACTTCGTCGTGGGAGAAGGGCAGCACGAAGTTCTCGGTATAGGCGTAGAGCTGGCCAAACGTCAGTCGCTCATGGTGGTAGCGGCGATGCACCGGATCCTGGCTCATGTAGTCGAGCGTGTCGTTCATCCAGCCCATGTTCCATTTCATCGAGAAACCGAGGCCGCCCAGATAGACCGGCCGCGACACCATCGGCCACGAGGTCGACTCCTCGGCGAGGGTCACCGCGCCGGGAAACTCGCGATGCACCATCTCGTTCATCTGCCGCAGAAAGTCGATGGCCTCGAGGTTCTCGCGGCCGCCATGCTTGTTGGGCAGCCACTCGCCGGCCTTGCGCGAATAGTCGAGATAGAGCATCGAGGCGACGGCATCGACGCGCAGGCCGTCGGCGTGGAACTCGCGCAGCCAGTAGTCGGCCGAGGACAGCAGGAAGCTCTTCACCTCGTTGCGGCCGTAGTTGAAGATGTGGGTGCCCCAGTCCTGGTGCACGCCGAGGCGCGGGTCCGCGTGTTCGTAGAGCGCGGTGCCGTCGAACTTGGCCAGCGACCAGTCGTCCATCGGGAAGTGGCCCGGCACCCAGTCGAGCAGCACGCCGATGTCAGCCCGATGGCAGGTGTCGATGAGGCAGCGCAGGTCGTCGGGCGTGCCGAAGCGCGAGCTCGGCGCGAAATAGCCGGTGCACTGGTAGCCCCAGGATTCGTCGAGCGGGTGTTCCATCACCGGCATCAGTTCGATGTGGGTGAAGCCGAGCTCCTTGACGTAGGGCACCAGACGCTCGGCCAGTTCGCGGTAGCTGTAGAAGCTGCCGTCGGGATGGCGCATCCACGAGCCCGGATGCAGCTCGTAGGTGCTCATCGGCGCATGCTGCCAGTCCCACTGGGCACGCCGCGCCAGCCAGTCGGAGTCGCCCCAGGCATAGTCCGATTCGGCGGTAACGCGTGCCGCCGTCGCCGGCCGCCGTTCGTAGGCACGGGCATAGGGGTCGGTCTTGGTCAGCACCGCACCGCTGTGGCGGTTGCGGATCTCGAACTTGTAGAGCGCGCCAGCGGCCAGGCCGGGCATGAAGAGTTCCCACGCACCCGAGGCACCGAGCGAACACAACGGATGGGTGCGGCCGTCCCAGCGGTTGAATTCGCCGACCAGCGAGACACGTGCGGCATTCGGCGCCCAGACGCGGAAGGTCGTGCCGGCGACGCCGTCGCGCGTTTCGGGCACGGCGCCAAGCAGGCGGTAGCTCTGGTAGTTGGTGCCTTCGGCGAAGTAATGGAGTGCCTGTTCGAGCGGCCGCGGCGGGAAACCGTAGGGGTCGATGCACTCGAAGGCATGGTCGCCCTCGTCGATCTTCAGCCGCGCCGGGGATGCGTCGGCCACCGCGCCCGTCCATTCGAAAAAGTCGGTTCTGGCGACACGGCGCAGCGCCTGCCACTGGCCGTCGACCTGCGCCGCCACCGAGGTCGCGTGCGGACGAAACACCCGCAGGCGCCAGCCGCTGCCGTCGCGGTGCCAGCCGAGTATGCTGAAGGGGTCGTGCTCGCGCGCTTCGGTAAGCGGTCGCAGGGATACGTCAATCATCATAGAATCCATAGAGACACCACAGTCATTGTATACCCGCGGGGGAACAGGCCATGCAGAACGAACTCTTGCTCAACGATCCCAACACCAGCCACGGTCGCTTCGTCAGCCAGCTGACGCGCGACACCATCGGCTTCGTGCTCGCCGGCGGGCGCGGCAGCCGCCTGATGCAGCTCACTGACTGGCGCAGCAAGCCGGCGGTGCCCTTCGGCGGCAAGTTCCGCATCCTCGATTTCACGCTGTCGAACTGCGTTAACTCCGGCATCCGTCGTATCGGCGTGGCGACGCAGTACAAGGCGCAGAGCCTGATCCGCCACCTGCAACGCGGCTGGAGCTTCCTCGACGGCCGCTTCCGCGAGGCCATCGACCTGCTACCGGCGCAGCAGCAGATCAACGAGGACTGGTACCTCGGCACCGCCAACGCGGTGTTCCAGAACATGAGCCTGATGCGGCGCAACGCGCCGAGGTACGTGATCATTCTCTCCGGCGACCACATCTACAAGATGGACTACGGCAAGATGCTGGCGCAGCACGTGCAGCGCGGCGCCGACATGTCGGTCGCCTGCGTCGATGTGCCGCGCATGGAGGCCAGGGACTTCGGCGTTATCCATATCGACGAGTCGCATCGCATCCTCAGCTTCGTCGAAAAGCCGCAGGACCCGCCCGCCATTCCGGGGCGCCCGGACCGGGCGCTGGCCAGCATGGGCATCTATGTCTTCAACGCCGAGTTCCTCTACGAGCAGTTGATCCGCGACGCCGACACGCCGGGGTCGAGCCACGACTTCGGCAAGGACATCATTCCCCACTGCGTCAGCCGCTACAACGTCTTCGCCCACGACTTCGCCGGTAGCTGCGTCGGCTCGCGGCCGGGAGAGGACCCGTACTGGCGCGACGTCGGCACCATCGACGCCTACTGGGAGGCCAACATGGAGCTGACCAAGGTGACGCCCGAGCTCGACCTCTACGACCAGGACTGGCCGATCTGGACCTATCAGGAGCAGCAGCCGCCGGCCAAGTTCGTCTTCGACGCCGACGGCCGCCGCGGCATGGCCATTGACTCGCTGGTCTCCGGCGGCGACATCATCAGCGGCGCCGCGGTCCATCGCTCGCTGCTGTTCTCCAACGTCCATGTGCATAGCTATGCCACGGTCGAGGATTCGGTGATCCTGCCCAAGGTTGACATCGGCGAGGGCGCCAAGCTGAGAAAGACGGTGATCGACAAGAACTGCCGCATCCCGGCCGGCATGGTCATCGGTTACGACCCCGAAGAAGACAAGAAACGCTTTTATGTTTCCGAAGGCGGCGTCACCCTGGTGACGCCCGACATGCTCGGGCAGCAACTGCACCAGATCAGATGATGAAAAACACCCCCCACCCCCCACCCCCCGCCCCAAGGGCGGCGGTGACGGTTGTTCAGCCGCTGCGCGGCTTCCGCATCCTTGTACTGCCGCCTCCTTGGGGCGGCCCGGCGGAGGCGTCGTGAAACACATCGACCTGGTCTTCCTCTGGCACATGCACCAGCCGGACTACCGCGACCACACCAGCGGGGAGTTCGTGCTGCCCTGGGTCTATCTGCACGCGATCAAGGACTACACGGACATGGCGGCGCACCTCGAACGCCATCCGGGCATTCATGCCGTGGTCAATTTCGTGCCGGTGCTGCTGGACCAGATCGACGACTACGTCGCGCAGTTCGACAGTGGGACGTTCCGCGATCCCTTGCTGCGCCTGCTGGCCGAGCCCGACCTCGACCATATCGCAGCGGCCGACCGCGACCTGCTGCTGATGGCCTGCTTCCGCAGCAACCACCACACCATGCTGGCGCCCTTCCCGCGCTACCAGCGGCTGCACGACATCTACAGCGGGCTGGAACACGCCGGCGAGGTGGCGCTGTCCTACCTGTCCGGCGCCTATCTCGCCGACCTCGTCACCTGGTACCACCTGGCCTGGACCGGCGAGACCGAGCGCCGCCGCCATCCCCTGCTGGCCGAACTGATGAGCAAGGGCGAGGGCTACAGCCTGGGCGACCGCCTGGCGCTGGTTGCCCTGCTCGGCGGCATGCTCAAGGATCTGGTTCCCCGCTATCGGCAGCTGGCCGAATCGGGCCGCGTCGAGATATCGTCGACGCCGCACACCCACCCGCTTTCGCCGCTGCTGCTCGACTTCGCTGTCGCCCGCGATACCCAGCCCGATGCGCCGCTGCCCAAGGCTGCCAACTACCCCGGCGGCCGTTCGCGCGTCCAGGCACACATCGACTCGGCCATGGCAACGCACAAACAGCGCTTCGGCCGGCGCCCCGCTGGCATGTGGCCGGCCGAAGGCGCCATCTCGAACGCTTTCGTCCGCCAACTGGCTGCGACCGACTGCGGCTGGGTCGCCAGCGGCGAGGGCGTGCTGCGCAACACCCTGCATCGCGCCAAGCAGGAGGAAACGCGTGCCGCCTTCCATCCCTGGCGACTCGCCGATGCGCCGCAGACAACCCTGTTCTTCCGCGACGAGAGGCTGTCCGACCTGATCGGCTTCGAGTACTCGAAGTGGCACGGGCGGGATGCGGCGCGCCACTTCGTCGGCCAGGTCGAAGCCATCCTCAAGGACAGTCCGGCGGGCGAGAACCCGGTCGTCTGCGTCATGCTCGACGGCGAGAACGCCTGGGAGCACTACCCCTACAACGGCCATTACTTCTTCGAGGATCTCTACGGCCTGCTCGAAGCGCACCCGACCATCCGCACCACCACCTTCGCCGAACTGCTGGCGCGCAAGGAGCCGCTGCAGGTCGGCCAGCTGCCGGACATCGTGGCCGGCAGCTGGGTCTATGGCACGCTATCCACCTGGATCGGCGAGAAGGACAAGAACCACGCCTGGGACATGCTCTGCGCCGCCAAGCAAAGCTACGACCTCGTCATGGCCAGCGGCCGCCTCGATCCCGAAAAGTCGGCGCTGGCGGAACGGCAACTGGCGATCTGCGAAAGCTCCGACTGGTTCTGGTGGTTCGGCGATTACAACCCGGCGCAGGCGGTCGCCAGCTTCGACCAGCTCTTCCGCCGCAATCTCGCCAACCTTTACCGCAGCCTCGAACTGGCGCCGCCGGCCGAACTCGACCTGGCCATCTCCACCGGCTCCGATACCGCGGCGGACGGCTCGATGCGCCGCGCCACGGAACACTGATTTCCACGCATACCAATAAATGACCACCCCCATCACCCTGCTCTTCGGCGTACACGCCCACCAGCCCGTCGGCAATTTCCCGGAAGTCATCGAAGAAGCGCACCTGCGCTGCTACGCCAAGTTCTTCGAGGTGCTGGAAAACTATCCGGAGTTCCGCTTCGCCGCGCATTTTTCCGGCTGGCTGCTCGACGTGCTGGCCGAGCGCTATCCGGATGACATGCAGCGCATGGCCGCGATGACGGCGCGCGGCCAGGTCGAATGGTTTGGCTCGGGCGACTGCGAACCGGTGCTGGCGGCGATTCCGCACCGCGACCGGGTAACCCAGATCAACACACTCTCCGACAAACTGGAAAAGCGCTTCGGCCAGCGCCCCAAGGGCGCCTGGCTCACCGAGCGCGTCTGGGAATCGGCCGTGGTCGCCTCGCTGGCCGAATCCGGCATCGAGTATGTCGCTGTCGACGACTACCATTTCCTTTGCGCCGGCGCCGACCCGGCCAAGCTCGACAGCTTCCACACCACCGAGGAATCGGGCCTCGCGCTCGACCTCTTCCCGATCTCCGAGGACACCCGCTACCGTTTTCCCTTCTCGCCGGCCAACGAGGCCGTGGCCTGGCTCGAAGGCCTCGCCCGCACCGGCCAGCGCGCCGCGATCTACTTCGACGACATCGAGAAATTCGGCATCTGGCCCGAGACCTACGAATGGGTCTATGAAAAGGAATGGCTCACCCGGTTCATCGAGGGCGTACTGGCATCGCCGCTGATCCGCACCGCCAGCTTCGACGAGTTCCACGCCGCCAACCGCACGCACGGCATCGTCTATCTGCCGACCGCGTCCTACATCGAAATGAACGAATGGACGCTGCCCGGCCCGGCGGCGCGCGAATACCACGCCCTGCTCGAAGATGAAAAGGCGGGCGGCCGCTTCGAGCGGCGCAAGCCCTATCTGCGTGGCGGCATCTGGCGCAACTTCTTCTCGCGCTATCCCGAGTCGAACTGGATGCACAAGCGCATGCTGCAGGTGTCGAACCGTTTCAACGCCCTGCCCAAAAAGCAGCAGACGGCCGAGCGCCGCGAGTTGCTGCACCGCTGCCAGGCCAACGACGCCTACTGGCACGGCCTCTTCGGCGGCCTCTACCTGCCCCACCTGCGCCGCGCCATCTGGAACAACCTGCTGGCCCTCGAAGCCGCGCTGGACACGCTGTCGCCGCGCCCCGCCATCGAGCGCGGCGACATCGACCACGACGGCCGTGACGAAATCGTGCTGCATGGCGACCAGTTGCAGGCGGTGATCCGCGCCGACGGCGACGCTGCCATCGTCGAGTTCGACGCCTTCGAGCGCGCCCACAATTTCGGCGACACCCTGCGCCGCTACGACGAGGCCTACCATGACAAGATCCAGCAGGTGCAGCAGGCCGCCGCGGAACACGGCGGCATCGCCTCGCCGCACGACCGCGTCGCCTTCCGCCACGAGATCGTGGCGGACGACGCCCGGCCCGACAGCCGGCCGCGCAGCCTGTTCATGGAAGAATGGACCGCGCTCGACGGCGGCGTCGAACCGGTCGCCAGCTACCGGCCCGATGGATCATCGCAGCGCAATGGCAGCATCGGTTTCGTCGCCGAAGTCGGCCGCGGCCGGATCGCCAAGAACATCTCGCTGTCGGGACCGCATCTGACGGTGCGGCTTGCCGCCGCCGACATCGGCGGCACGCTGTCCACCCGCATCAATCTCGCCATGCCCAGCTGCGATGGCTTCCTCGGCCGCTACATCCTCGCCTCGGGCGAAATCCCGTGCGGCTTCGGCGACCCGCTGGACCTCGACCACGCGACGCAGCTGACACTGGAAGACGGTGTCCTCGCCGGCCGCCTGCGCCTGACCGCCGCGCTGCCCGCGCACATCGCGGCGCGCGCCCACCGCACGGTATCGCAATCCGAGGCCGGTTTCGAAAAGGTGATGCAGGCGGTCGAACTCACCCTGTCGTGGCCGCTGGTGGCCGGCACCGAGCAGGTGCTGACGCTGGAGTTCTCCCCTCTGGCGTAAAATCGAGAGCCTAAGAAGGGAAACCGCATCATGGCTGGCACCCGCTATCTGCTTGAAGTCAATCCGGACATCCCGCCGCGACTGGCCCGCCTCGAGGAACTCGCCAACAACCTCTGGTACAGCTGGGATCGCCCGACGCGCGCACTGTTCTCGCGCCTGCACCCGGCGCTGTGGCGCGCGGTCAACCACAGCCCCAAGGCCTTCCTCAAGCGCATCGACCAGAAGCGGCTGAAGGAGGCCGCCGAGGATCCGATCTTCCTCGGCACCATGAACAAGGTGCTGTCGGCCTACGACACCTACACCCAGATGCACTCGCAGATCACGCTGCCCGGCAAGCAGCCGCTGGTGCATACCGACCAGATCGCCTATTTCTGCGCCGAGTTCGGCTTCCATGAAAGCCTGCCGATCTACTCGGGCGGCCTCGGCATCCTCGCCGGTGACCACTGCAAGGCCGCTTCCGACCTGCGCCTGCCCTTCGTCGCCGTCGGCCTGCTCTACCGCCAGGGCTACTTCACCCAGACCATCGACCGCGACGGCCGCCAGGACGCACACTACGGCGACAACGATTTCGACGACATGCCGATCGCGCCGGTGCTGCGCGACGACGGCAGCGACCTCAAGGTCAGCACCCACCTGCCGGGGCGCGAGGTTTCGATCAAGGTGTGGAAGGCCCAGGTCGGTCATGCCACGCTCTACCTGCTCGACACCCACCTGCCGGAGAACTCCGAGCACGACCGCAACATCGCCCACCGCCTCTACGGCGGCGACCGCACCACCCGCATCGAGCAGGAGATCGTGCTCGGCATGGGCGGCGTGCGCGCCCTCGAAGAGATCGGGGTGAAGCCGAGCGTCTGGCACATCAACGAGGGCCATGCCGCCTTCCTCATCCTCGAGCGCGTGCGCGGCTTCGTCGCGGCAGGCATGCCCTTCAACGCCGCGCTGGAAATCGTCGCCTGCAACACGGTGTTCACCACCCACACGCCGGTGCCGGCCGGCCACGACCACTTCGACGAAAGCACGGTGCGGCGCTACTTCGAGGTCTGCTGCAGCGAGATGGGCTGCGACGTCGACAACCTGCTGTCGCTCGGGCGCATCGACGGCCAGCGCGAGTTCAACATGACCGCGCTGGCGCTGCGCGGCTCGCGTTATCACAACGGCGTCTCGCGCATCCACGGTAGCGTTTCCTCGCGCATCTGCGCCGAACTGTGGCCGCAGGTCGAGCCCGAAGAAAACCCCATGGACTACGTCACCAACGGCGCCCATGTCCCGAGCTTCCTCGCCACCGACTGGTACGAAACTTTCGACCGCCATCTCGGCCTGGGCTGGATGCACCGCCTCACCGACCACGGCTGCTGGGCCGGCATCCACCGCATTCCCGACCAGGTGTTCTGGAGCATCCGCCAGTCGCTGAAGGCGCAGATGCTGCACCTGGTGCGTGCGCGGGTGCGCGAGCAGCACACGCGCAACCACGGCTCCGAGGCCCACCTCGACCGCCTGCTGCGTTTCGCCGACCCGGCCAACCCGACAGTGCTTACCATCGGCTTCGCCCGCCGCTTCGCCACCTACAAGCGCGCCACGCTGCTGTTCCGCGACCTCGACTGGCTGCGCCAGATCCTCTGCAACAACGAACGGCCGGTGCTGTTCATCTTCGCCGGCAAGGCCCACCCCGCCGACGAGCCGGGCCAGGCCATGATCCGCGTGATCCAGTCGGTCGCCAGCCGCCCCGAGTTCGAGGGCCGCATCCTGCTGCTCGAAGGCTACGACCTGCACCTGTCGCGCCGCCTCGTTTCGGGCGTCGATGTGTGGCTCAACAATCCGATCTACCCGCTCGAGGCGTCGGGCACCTCGGGCATGAAGGCGGCAATCAACGGCGCCATCAACCTGTCGGTGCTCGACGGCTGGTGGGGCGAGGCCTACGACGGATCAAACGGCTGGGGCATCAAGCCGGTGGCCGACGCGCTCGATCCCGGCCAGCGCGATGCCGAGGAATCGCGCACGCTCTACGAGGTGCTGCAGGATCGCGTGGTGCCGCTGTACTACCGCAACACCTCGCTCGGCTACTCGCCGGACTGGGTGGCGATGGCCAAGCGCTCGATCGCCACCATCATGCCGCGCTTCAACATGGAGCGCATGCTGCGTGAATACGTCGAGAAATTTTACGCCCCGGCATCGGCACACTGGCGCAAGGTGTCGCCCGACAATTTCGCCGGCATGCGCAGCCTCGCCGACTGGAAGGACAAGGTGCGGGCCGCCTGGTCCGGCATCACGCTACGCCGCGTTGACCTGCCGACGACCCGCGTCCGCTACGGCGAGATGGTTCGCATCGAAGTCGCCGTCCAGCTCAACGGCCTCGACCCGAGCGACCTTTCGGTCGAACTCGTATTCAACCGCCCCAACGAACGCAATCCCGTTCGTTCCAAGCGTTTTCCACTACGGCAGCATCAGGCACTGGCCAACGGCGAGCACCTCTTCGTGCGCGACCTCACGCCCGACCAGTGCGGCAAGCTGGAATACCGCGTGCGTGCCCATCCGACACACCCCCTGCTCACCCACCCCCTGGAAATGGGGATGATGGCATGGCTGTGAATTTCCGCCGTTGGCGGATATTCACAGCCATGCCTGAGGGCACAGGCGGGCCCGCCATCCCCCGGCCCCTGTCCAGGGCTCGCATTGCACCGCTTGCCCGTATCTGCGGCACAAGGCGGTGCCTTGCGAAACCCCGCCTCGACCCTCGCGGAAGGGGTGACTTGCTTGCTCGCTTGCGCTCGTGTATCACGGGTCGCTTCGACCGAACCACATCCTTACTTGAAACACCGCTTCCGCGATGACCAATCCCTTGCTCAACACCGCCGCCTGGAGTGCCCTTGGGGCACATGCCGACGCCACCCGCAAGCTCCACCTGCGCGACCTGTTCGCCGCCGACCCCGGGCGTTTCGCTTCCCTCTCCTTCGAAGCCGAGGGGATGCTGCTCGACTACTCGAAACAGCGCGTCACGACAGAAACGCTGGGCCTGCTGCACGACCTCTGGCGCGCGGCCGACGTGGCCGGCTGGCAGTCACGGCTGGCTGCCGGCGAGGCGATCAACCACACCGAGCAGCGCGCGGTGCTGCACCACGCCCTGCGCCATCGCGGCGACAGCGCGGTGATGCACGACGGCCGCGACGTCATGCCCGACGTGCGCCGCGTGCTCGACCACATCAAGTCGTTCTGCGACGCCATCCACGGTCGCCACTGGCGCGGCGCCACCGGTGAGCCGATCAGCGACATCGTCAACATCGGCATCGGCGGCTCCGACCTCGGCCCGCGCATGGCGACGCAGGCGCTGGCCGCGCACCGCCACCGCGATGTCAGGGTGCATTACGTCGCCAACCTCGATGGCGCCGACCTTGCCACCACCCTGGAGCAACTGCAGCCGCGCACTACCCTGTTCGTCGTCGCCAGCAAGACCTTCACCACCCAGGAAACGATGCAGAACGCCGCTTCCGCGCGCGCCTGGCTGGTCGGTGCGCTAGGCGAGGCCGCGGTCGAGCGCCATTTCGTCGCGGTCTCCACCAACCTCAAGGCGGTCGCCGCCTTCGGCATCGACACCGCCAACGCCTTCGAATTCTGGGACTGGGTCGGCGGCCGCTTCTCGCTGTGGTCGGCCATCGGACTGCCGCTGGCGCTGGCCATCGGCTTCGACAATTTCACCCGTTTGCTCGAAGGCGCGGCGGCGATGGATCGCCATTTCCGCGAGGCGCCGCTCGCCGAAAACCTGCCGGCGACGCTGGCGCTGCTCGACGTCTGGAACACCAACTTCCTCGGCGCCGAAACCCATGCGGTGCTGCCCTACAGCCAGTCGCTCGGCCTGCTGTCGCGCTACCTGCAGCAGCTCGAAATGGAATCCAACGGCAAACAGGTCGGCCGCGACGGCCAGCCGCTCGGCCACGCCACCTGCCCGGTAGTCTGGGGCGAGCCCGGCACCAACGGCCAGCACGCCTTCTACCAACTCATCCACCAGGGCGGTCGGCTGATTCCCTGCGACTTCATCGCAGCAAGGCACGCCGACTTCGCCCTGCCCGGCCACCACGAAAAGCTGCTGTCCAACTGCTTCGCCCAGTCCGAGGCGCTGATGCGCGGCAAGACGCTGGCCGAGGTGCAGGCCGAGCTTGCCGCCGCTGCCACCGCCGTGGCGCCAGCACCGACTTTTCCCCTGGCGCCCTACAAGGTCTTCCCGGGCAACCAGCCCTCGACCACGCTGCTGCTGCAGACCATCGACCCGCACACCCTGGGCCAGTTGATCGCCCTCTACGAACAGAAAACCTTTGCGCTGGGCGTACTGTGGAACCTCAATTCCTTCGACCAGTGGGGCGTCGAATACGGCAAGCAGCTCGCCGGCCGCCTGCTGCCCATCATCGAGGGCAAGGCTCCGGCAACGGGGCTCGACAGTTCGACGGCGGGACTGATCGCCGCATGCAAGCCGTGAAAGTCCTGTTCGCAACCTCCGAGATCGCGCCCTGGGTCAAGACCGGCGGCCTGGGCGACGTGGCCGGAGCGCTGCCGCCGGCGCTGCGGGCACTGGGTGTGGATGTGCGGGTGCTGGTGCCGCGCTATCCGGCGCTGGCCGAGGCCTTTCCGGAGGCGAAGGAGATCGCCCGCCTGGAGCAACCCGGCGGACTGTTGCCCCACGCCGCCATTCTCGAAGCGCACGCCGCCGACGGCACACCGCTGTGGCTGCTCGACTACCCGGCCTACTACAGCCGCGCCGGCAATCCCTACCTCGGGCCCGAGGGCCACGACTGGCTCGACAATCACCTGCGCTTCGGCCTGCTCTCGCGCGCTGCCGCCTGGCTCGGCTCGGACGCAACCACCACCGTGTGGCGCCCCGAAATCATCCACTGCAACGACTGGCAGACCGGCCTGGCGCCGGCCTACCTGAACTACCTGCCGGGCGCGCGGGCGAAGAGCATCATCACCGTACACAACCTTGCATTCCAGGGCCTGTTTGGCCACGCGGCACTCTATGAGCTCGGCCTCGACGCTACCGCATGGAACATCGACGGCGTCGAGTACTACGGTTACCTGTCTTTCCTCAAGAGCGGCCTGCGCCACGCCGACTGGATCACCACCGTCAGCCCGAGCTACGCCGCCGAGATCCAGACCGAAGCCGAAGGCATGGGCATGGACGGCCTGCTGCGCACGCGCGGCGGCGTCCTCTCCGGCATCATCAACGGCATCGATCCCGATACCTGGAACCCGGCCACCGACCCGCACCTGCCTGCCCGCTACGATGCCGCAAAGCTTGCCGGCAAGGCCGCCAACAAGGCGGCGCTGCAAGCCGAACTCGGTCTTGAACCGAACCCCGACCTGCCGCTGCTCGGCATTGTCAGCCGCCTCACCGAGCAGAAGGGCCTCGACCTGGTACCGCCCATAGCCGAGGCGCTGCTGGCGCTGCCGGCGCAGTTCGCGGTGCTGGGCAGCGGCGCCAAGGAGATCGAGGCCGAATTCGCCCTGCTGGCGGCGCAACACCCCGGCCGCTTCGCCGTGCGTCTCGGTTTCGACGAGCCGCTGGCGCACCGCATCGAGGCGGGCGCCGACATCTTCCTGATGCCCTCGCGCTTCGAACCCTGCGGCCTCAACCAGATGTACAGCCTGCGTTACGGTACGCCGCCGGTGGTACGCGCCACCGGGGGGCTGGCCGATACCGTGATCGATGCCGACGCCGACAAGCAGGGCAACGGCTTCGTCTTCACCGAGGCCACCGCCATCGCACTGCAAGCGGCGATCGAACGCGCCGTCGCCGCCTGGCGCAAGCCGGCGCGCTGGGCGCGCATCCGCAAGAACGGCATGACGCGCGACCTGAGCTGGGCCGAGCCGGCACGCCAGTACGCCGCGCTCTACGCCCGCGTGCTGGCAACGTCGGCACGCAAGCCGACGACTTGAGCGGCCGCACCATGCTTGTACTCATCGCCGCAATCGCCCGCAACGGCGTGATCGGCAGCGGCAATGCGCTGCCGTGGCACCTGCCGGAAGATCTGAAACATTTCAAGGCGCTCACCAGCGGCCATGCCGTCATCATGGGTCGCAAGACGTGGGAATCGCTGCCGGAAAAGTTCCGGCCCCTGCCGGGACGCCACAACATCGTCGTCAGCCGCGATACGAATTACCATGCCGCCGGCGCCAGCGTGGTGCATTCCATCGACGAAGCGGTGATGGTGGCTGCCAGCGGCGATACCTTGTCCTTCGTCATTGGTGGCGCCGAGTTGTACCGCCAGGCGCTGCCTCTGGCGACACGGCTGGAGCTGACCGAGATCGCCGCCGACTTCACCGGCGATGCCCATTTTCCCGAGTTCGATCGCGCCACCTGGCGCGAGGTCACGCGTCAGGATGGGCGCGCCGCGGCCGGTTTCGACTACGCCTTCGTCAGTTACGAACGAACCTAGCCGCCTGCCCCGCGCAGGTGGTTAGCATCCACCACCGCCAGTGCCGTCATGTTCACCAGCCGTCGCACCGTCGCGGTCGAGGTGAGGATGTGTACCGGCCGGGCGGCGCCCAGCAGGATGGGGCCGACGGTGATGCCGTCGCCGTTGGTTTCCTTCAGCAGGTTGAAGGCAATGTTGGCGGCATCGACGTTGGGCATGATCAGCAGGTTGGCCTCGCCCTTGAGGCGGCTGCCCGGATAGAGCTGGTTGCGCAGGGTTTCGTTGAGGGCGGCGTCGCCGTGCATTTCACCGTCGACTTCGAGATCCGGGGCGCGGGCGTTGATGATCTCGAGCGCGCGGCTCATCTTCTGCGCAGACTCCGAGGGCACGCTGCCGAAATTGGAATTCGACAGCAGCGCGACCTTGGGCGCGAGGCCGAAGCGGCGCACTTCCTCGGCGGCAAGCAGCGCGATGTCGGCGAGCAGGCCGGGGTCCGGGTCTTCGTTGACATAGGTATCGCAGACGAACAGGGTGTGGCGCGGCAACAGCAGCAGGTTCATCGCGGCAAAGCAGTGGGCGCGGGCCTTGAGGCCGATGATGTCCTGCACATGCTTCAAATGCTGGGCGTGGCGGCCGACGGTGCCGCACAGCATGGCGTCGACGTCGCCGCGCCTGAGCAGCATGGCGCCGATCAGCGTGGTGTCCGAGCGCAGCGCCTGCTTGGCCATCTCCGGCGTCACGCCCTGGCGCCCCATCAATTCGTGGTATTCGGCGGCGAGGTCGCGGTAACGCGGGTCGGAATCCGGATTGACGATTTCGAAATCGGTGCCGGATTTCAGGCGCAGGCCGGCGCGCTGCAGGCGCATCTCGATCACTTCGGGGCGGCCGATCAGCACCGGCTGTGCCAGGCCCTCGTCCTTCACCGCCTGCACGGCGCGCAGCACGCGCTCGTCCTCGCCTTCGCAATAGACGACGCGACGGGGATTCTGCTTGGCAGCGGCGAATACCGGCTTCATGACGAAGCCGGAGTGGTAGACGAAGCTGTCGAGCTGGTCGCGATAGGCCGCCATGTCGGCGATCGGCCGGGTCGCCACGCCGGAATCGGCAGCAGCCTGCGCCACGGCCGGCGCCACCTTGACGATCAGGCGCGGGTCGAAGGGCTTGGGAATCAGGTACTCGGGGCCGAAGGCCAGCGCCTCGCCGCCGTAGGCCATCGCCACCACGTCAGAGGCTTCGGCCTGGGCCAGTTCGGCCAGCGCGCGCACCGCAGCGAGCTTCATCTCCTCGGTGATGGTGGTGGCACCGGCATCGAGCGCGCCGCGGAAGATAAAGGGAAAGCACAGCACGTTGTTGACCTGGTTCGGATAGTCCGAACGGCCAGTGGCCATGATGGCATCACTGCGCACAGCCTTGACTTCCTCGGGCCGGATTTCCGGGGTGGGATTGGCCAGGGCCAGGATCAGCGGATTCGCCGCCATCTTCGCCACCATGTCCTGCTTCAGCACGCCGCCGGCCGAGAGGCCGAGGAAGACGTCGGCGCCCTCGATCACCTCGCCCAGCGTGCGGGCTTCGGTCACCTTGGCGTAGCGCGCCTTGATCGGATCCATGTCCTCGACGCGGCCGACGTAGGCCACGCCCTTGATATCGGTGACCCAGATGTTCTCGACCCGGACGCCGAGGCTCACCAGCAGGTCGAGGCAGGCCAGCGCGGCGGCGCCGGCACCGGAGGTGACCAGCTTGACCGCATCGAGCTTCTTGCCGATCAGCTTCAGGCCGTTGAGCACGGCCGCGCCGACGACGATGGCGGTGCCGTGCTGGTCGTCGTGGAACACCGGGATCTTCATGCGGCGACGCAGCTCGGCCTCGATCAGGAAGCACTCTGGCGCCTTGATGTCCTCGAGGTTGATGCCGCCGAAGGTCGGCTCCATCGCCGCGATGTGCTCGATCAGCTTCTGGGGATCGGGCTCGTCGAGCTCGATGTCGAAGACATCGATGCCGGCGAACTTCTTGAACAGCACGCCCTTGCCTTCCATCACCGGCTTGGCGGCGAGCGGACCGATGTTGCCCAGTCCCAGCACGGCGGTACCGTTGGTGACGACGCCAACCAGGTTGGCGCGGGCGGTGAGGCGGCTGGCCTCGCGCGGGTCGGCAACAATGGCGTCGCAGGCGGCGGCCACGCCGGGCGAATAGGCCAGGGCAAGGTCGCGCTGGTTGGTCAGCCCCTTGGTTGGGACGACGGAGATCTTGCCGGGTCGCGGCAGGGCGTGATATTCGAGCGCGGCAGCGCTCAAGTCGCGTTCATTTTCTTGAGTCATGGCATGACCGGCGAGGCTTGGGGAGCCCCATTCTAGGCCTGTTGCACTGACGCCGGCATTACGCCGGCGGCGGCCGGGCCTGCCTCAGGAAACGAGACTGAGCTTGGGCTGACCGTGGCTGCCGTGCTGTTCGATCCAAGCCAGGCAGGAGCGCGCCGACATCGGCGGCGTCGCCAGGAAGCCCTGGTAGAGATCGCAGCCCATCGCCTGCAGCATCTGCCGCTGCTCTTCGCGCTCGACGCCGACGGCGATGGTCTGCAGGTCGAGCGCGCGGCCGAGGTCGATCACCGTCTGCGCGATGGCCCGGCTGCTGTCGGATTCGACCAGGTCATGGACGAAGAACAGGTCCACCTTGAGCGTGGTGAGCGGCAACTGCTTGAGCGAGGCGAGGCAGGACAGGCCGGTGCCGAAGCGATCGAGCGCAATCCGCACGCCGATGTCGCGCAGGGCCTGCAGCGTGGCGTGGCTGCGGGCGGCCGACTGGCTCAGGGTGTTCTCGCTCAGGGCCAGTTCGAGACAGGCCGGGTCGATGCCACTGTCGGCGATGGCTGCCGCCGTCGTCTGCGCCAGATCGGGATCGTTGAACTGGTGCTGCGAGAGGTTCACCGACAGCCGCAGTCCGCTGTGGCCGGCGTCGATCCAGCCCCGCAATTGCAGGCAGGCGGTGCGCATGACCCAGGCGCCGACCTCGCGGATCATGCCGATGTCTTCGAGCACGTCGATGAAATCCGGCGGTAGCAGCAGGTTGTCTTCTCCGTCCTGCCAGCGCAACAGCACCTCGACGCCTTCCACCACGTCCGCCGACAGGCCGAGGATGGGCTGGTAATGCAGTTCAAAGGCCTCGGCGGCCAGGCCGCGCCGCAGTCGGGCCTCGAGGTCGAGGCGTTCCTGGCGACCGGTCTCGAGCGACTCGGACCAGACGTGGAACGAGTTGTGCCCAATGGTCCGTGCCTGGTACATGGCGAGATCGGCGGCGCGGATTAGCTTGCCGACGAAATCGGCATGTTCCGGGAAGATGGCAATACCGACGCTGCTGCCGATGGATACTTCGTGGCCCTCGATGTCAAAGGGCTCGCGAATGGCGTCGATCACCTGCCGCGCCACTTTCTCGGCGCCCGCCGGATCGGTCAGTTCCTCCAGGATGATGGCGAATTCGTCGCCGCCCAGGCGCGACACCAGCGCCTCCTTTTTGGCCAGGCCAGACAGGCCGCGACCCGGCCATTCGGCATGGGCGAGCGTCTGCTGCAGCCGCCGCGCCGTAGCGCACAGCAGCTTGTCGCCGACGGCATGGCCGAGGGCATCGTTGACCAGTTTGAAGCGGGACAGGTCGAGGAACAGCAGGCCGACGCTGGAGCCGCGACGCTGCGCACGGAACAGCGCCTCGCTCAGCAACTCGCGGAAGTAGTCGCGATTGGGCAGGCGGGTCAGGCTGTCGTAGTTGACGAAGAGGTTGAGGTCGGACTCGACCGCACGGCGCGCTGTAAGGTTGCGGACGATCGCAATGCGACAGACTTCCTTGCGATCCTCGATGCGACCGACCGACACCTCGACCGGGATCAGGCTGCCGTCGGAACCGCGCGCCGACACCTCGAAGTCCTTGCCCGATTCCAGCCAGAGATTGCCGTCGCGCTGCCCGCGAGTGCCGGCGACGTCGAACAGCGTCTGCAGGTGCTGGCCGACAATGGTCGAGCGGTCGCGGCCGAACAGCAGCTCGGCCGCCTTGTTGGCGTCGGTGATCTTCAGGTAGTCGTCGTAGCTCAGCATGCCGTCGCGGGCATGGGCGAACATCTGGCGCGAACGTTCTCGTTCCTCGGCCAGCAGGTCGATGGCCCGCTCGATGTCGCGCATCGGCAGGTGGGCGAGCGCGAGATAGATGCCGAAGCCGAGCGTGCTGCCGAGCAGCAGGGCGAAGATCGTGACTTCGACCAGTTGGCGCTGCGAGCGCACGATCACCACGCGGCCGGACATGTCGCCAGCCATCTTGAAAGAAGCCGCGCGGGTCAACGACAGCGACGAAGGCATTCTGCCGACGATGACGACGCGCTCGCCGGCGGCTGTCTCGATAAACCGCGCCTCGTCGGCGCGAGTCGGGTCCAGCCGCGCGCCAAGCACGTCGGCCAGCGGCTGCGCATGACTCTTCCAGAATTCCGGGTCGCCGGTCGCCGCCTGCTGCGTCACCTGATCGGCGAAAACCGAGGCCAGCAATTCCATTTCCACCACTTCCTTGCGGTAGTTCTGGAACCACACCAGCGCCGGCAGCAGTACCGTGACGGCGAAGGCGATCAGCAGCGCGATGCTGGTGATGAGGCGACGCGAATAGGCTGGCTGGTCGGACATGATGAAGGGGTGAAGGTGAAAGGGCTAGAAGGTTCCGGGGTAGGCGCCGCCGTCGAGCAACCAGTTCTGGCCCGTGATGTAGCCGGCCTGGGCACTGCACAGCCAGGCACAGGCGGCACCGAACTCGGCCGGATCGCCGACGCGGCCGGCGGGAATCGTCGCCACGCGCTCGGCCAGCGCGGCATCGTAGCTGATGCCTTTCGCCTTGGCCTGGCCGCCGATCACGGCCGCCATGCGGTCGGTGGCGAAGAAACCGGGCAGCAGGTTGTTGATGGTGACGTTGTGCCGGACCGTCTTGCGGGCGAGGCCGGCGACGAAACCGGTGAGGCCGGAGCGGGCGCCGTTGGACAGCCCGAGCACGTCGATCGGCGCCTTGACCGCGCCGGAGGTGATGTTCACGATGCGGCCGAATTTGCGTTCGATCATGCCATCCACCGTGGCCTTGATCAGCTCGATCGGGGTCAACATGTTGGCGTCGAGGGCCTTGAGCCAGTCGTCACGCGACCAGTCGCGGAAATCGCCCGGCGGCGGGCCACCGGCGTTATTGATGAGGATGTCGGGCTGCGGGCAGGCGGCCAAGGCGGTGGCGCGCCCTTCGGGGGTCGTGATGTCGGCCGCCACTGCGGAGATCGCCGTGCCGCCAGCGCCGACTTTTCTCAACTCCGCGGCCGTCTCTTCCAGCGCCTCGGCGCCGCGCGCCACGATGGTGACCGCAACGCCCTCCTGCGCCAGCGCCATGGCACAGGCACGCCCCAGACCCCTGCTCGCGCCGCAGACCAGCGCGCAGCGGCCGGAAATCCCCAGTTCCATTATCCTCCCCTCCTCCTTAAGTCATAGTCTACGCCGATGCCCGCCGTTTTGCTTGCCCTCCTGATTCTCGCCATCCTTGTCATATTACTGTGGCGCCGCAACCGTCGCCTCGAGCGCGAGCGCTTCATTCGCGAATACGCCTGGCCCAGGGGCCTGCTCGAGCGCCTGGCCAAGCGTCGCCCCGAACTGGCGCCGAAGGACCATGCGCTGGTGGCGCGCGGCCTGCGCCAGTTCTTCCTCGCGGCCCTGCGCTCGGGCCGCTACGTTTCCATGCCGTCGCAGGTCGCCGACGACCTGTGGCACGAATTCATCCTCTACACCAAGGGCTACGATGCCTTCTGTCGCCAGGCATTCGGCCACTTCCTCCACCACACGCCCGCCGTGGTGCTCGCCGACGACCAGCAAAGCAATGCGGGCCTGCGTCGCTGCTGGTACTGGTGCTGCCGCGAGGAGAACATCGGCCCGAAGAACCCCTCGCGGCTGCCGCTGCTGTTCGCGCTGGACGGCAAGCTCGGCATTGCCGACGGCTTCACCTACACGCCGGACTGCAAGTCGCTCGCCCCCGGCAGCAGCGGCTCATCGCACTGCGCCAGCGATCTGGGCGGTGGTGACGGCAGCGATGGCGGCAGCGGCGACTCAAGCGACTCCGGCGGAGACGGCGGCGGCGGGGGCTGTGGCGGCGGAGACTGAACGCCGGCCATCCCCCGGCCCCTTCCTCGCGGATGGGGCGGCTCTTGGCTCGCTGCGCTCGACTGTCAGGGGCGCGCCGTTAGCCGAGAAACGCCAGCAGCAGGCGATTGAATTCTTCCGACTGCTCGATGTTCGACAGGTGCGCCGCGCCGGCGATTATCTCCAGCCGCGAGCCGGGAATCGCGGTGGCGAGTTCGCGCGCCATGGCGGGCGGCGTGCCCGGGTCCTGGTCGCCGACCAGCACCAGCGTCGGGAGACTCACCGTCGCCAGCCGGTCGAGGAAATCCAGTCCGGCGATGGCATGGCAGCAACCGGTGTAGCCCGCCAGCGACGTGGCGCGGATGATGCCGCCGATGCGCTCCAGCACCTCGGGATGCGCGGCGCGGTAGGGCGCGGTGAACCAGCGCTCCAGCGTCGGGCCGATTAGCGGCTCCAGCCCGCCGGCTTCGATCTGGCGGATGCGCTCGGGCCAGCTGGCCTGAACTTCGGGCGGATAGCGGCCGGCGGTGTCGGCCAGCACCAGCTTGTCAAGGCGGTTGGGCGCGGCCAGCGCCAGCGCCTGGCCGATCATGCCGCCGAGCGAGATGCCGACGAAGCTGGCGCGCTGGATCTTGAGCATGTCGAGCAGGTCGACGACGTCGGCCGCCAGCAGGTCGAAATCATAGGCGCCCGGCGGCATGCCTGGCGCGTGCTGGGTGCCGCCATGGCCGCGCAAGTCGTAGCGCACCACGGTGTGGCGTGCCGCCAGCGCCGACTTTTGCGCTTCCCAGATCGACAGGTCGCTGCCGAGCGAGTGGGCCAGCACCACGCAGGGGCCGCTGCCGGAGATTTCGTAATTGACCTCGATGCCGTTGCAGCGGATCTTCATGGGGCGTCCTTTCAAACCGGGGTGAGCTTGGCGACCGACAGCGCCAGCCACTTCATGCCGGCGCCGCCGAAATTGATCTGGGCGCGAGCATCCTGCCCGGCACCTTCGAGATTGACGACGACGCCCTCGCCGAACTTGGCGTGGAGGACACCCTGACCGATGCGCAGGCCGTTGCCGTCCGCATCGCTGCGGCGGGGCGCGCCGGAAAAACTCGGCGCTGGCGCCACGGCGGCGAAGCCGTTCTTTCCCGCCTTCGGCGTCAGCCACTTGAGCAGGCCGGCGGGGATTTCATCGAGGAAGCGCGAGGGCAGGTTGTAGCGGGTCTGGCCATGCAGCATGCGGGTCTGCGCATGCGAGAGGTAGAGCCGCTGCCGCGCCCGCGTCACCGCGACGTACATCAGGCGGCGCTCCTCTTCCAGCCCGTCGGCTTCGAGGATGGCGTTCTCGTGCGGGAACAGGCCTTCTTCGAGGCCGCTGACAAAGACGACGTTGAATTCGAGGCCCTTGGCCGAATGCACGGTCATCAGCTGCAGCGCGTCGTCGCCCTCGCCGGCCTGGTGTTCGCCGGCCTCTAGCGCGGCATGGGCGAGGAAGGAGGCGAGGTCGGCCCGCAGTTCGCCAGTCTGTTCGCCCGTTTGCCCACCCTCTTCTCCCGCAGCACCCAGCGCGCCTTCCTCGCCGATGAAGTTGGCGCCGGCGTTGAGCAGTTCGTCAAGGTTGGCGAGGCGGTCCTGGCCCTCCTTCTCGTTCTGGTAGTGCGCGCGCAGGCCGGAGAGTTCGACGACATGGTCGATGAGTTCGGGCAGCGGCAAGTCGGCGGCCTCGCGCATTTTCGCGATCAGCGCGGCGAAGCCGGCGAGCTTGGCGCCGCCGGCGCCCGCGACCGCAGGAATGGCCGCGTGGAGGCTGCTACCGGCAGCCCTGGCGGCGTCCTGCAGCAGTTCGAGGCTGCGCGCGCCGATGCCCCGCGTCGGGAAATTCACCACGCGGGCGAAGGCGGTATCGTCGTCGGTATTGGCGATCAGGCGCAGGTAGGCCAGCGCGTGCTTGATCTCCTGCCGTTCGAAGAAGCGCAGGCCGCCATAGACGCGATAGGGTAGGCCGGCCGAGAACAAGGCGTGTTCAAGCACGCGCGACTGGGCGTTGCTGCGATAGAGCAGCGCGATCTCGACACGGGCATGGCCGTCGCGCGCCAGCGCCTTGATTTCCTCGACGATCCAGCGCGCCTCGTCGAGGTCGGAATAGCCCTCGAAGACGCGGATCGGCTCGCCGCTGCCGGCCTCGGTCCACAGGTTCTTGCCGAGCCGCCGGGCATTGTTCTTGATGATGGCGTTGGCGGCGTCGAGGATGTTGCCGTGCGAGCGGTAGTTCTGCTCGAGGCGGATCACGTTCGCCACCTTGAACTCGCGCTCGAAGTCGCGCATGTTGCCGACGTCGGCGCCGCGGAAGGCGTAGATGGACTGGTCATCATCCCCCACCGCGAACATCGCCGCGCCGCCGCCCGCCAGCAGCTTCAGCCACTTGTACTGGAGGACATTGGTGTCCTGGAATTCGTCGACGAGAATGTGGCGGAAGCGTTCCTGATAGTGGCGGCGCAGCGGCTCGTTGCGGGACAGCAGCTCGTAGGAGCGCAGCAGCAGCTCGGCGAAATCAACCACGCCTTCCCGCTGGCACTGGGCATCGTAAGCGGCGTAGAACTCGACGCGGCGGCGGCTGTAGTCGTCCCAGGCTTCGACCGCGCTGGCGCGCAGGCCGGCCTCTTTCTGGGCGTTGATGAAGTGGCACAGCTCGCGCGGCGGGAATTTTTCATCATCGATGTTGAGCGATTTCAGCAGGCGCTTTACGGCCGAAAGCTGGTCGGCCGAATCGAGGATCTGGAACAGCTGCGGCAGGGCGGCGTCGCGATGGTGGGCGCGCAGCAGGCGGTTGCAGAGTCCGTGGAAGGTGCCGATCCACATGCCGCGGGTGTTGATCGGCAGCATGGCCGACAAACGCGTCAGCATCTCGCGCGCCGCCTTGTTGGTGAAGGTCACGCCGAGCACGCCCTGCGGGCTGGCCTGGCCGGTCGAGATCAGCCAGGCGATGCGCGTCGTCAGCACGCGCGTTTTGCCACTGCCTGCGCCGGCCAGGATCAGGGCGTGCTGCGGCGGCAGCGTGACGGCGGCCAGCTGTTCCGGATTGAGGCCGCGCAGGAGGTCGGACATGGTCGGGCAATTATAACGACCGTGTCAAAGCGGCCGCCGCGCCGTGTTGCGGCGCATTATCTTTACCCACAAGCATGAACCAATATAACGCCACTTGGTCTATCATTGCCATGCTGCGCTGCATCATTATCCGGATGCAGGGCGGCAAGGGAGCCCTACCCGGGCTCCCGGCCATGCCGCGACGGCCCATCCCGGTCGCGGTCCGAAGGAGACACCGATGAATCAAACACTTGGCACCCCTGCCACCGATTTCCCCAAGATTCTGCCCTGGCTCGCCCGCAAGGCCGGCGTGACGCCGCCGCGTGCCGAGGCGCTGTGGCGCCGCGCCGAACGCTTTGCCGACGGCCTGGCCCGCCGCCGCACGCCGGTCTGGTCGAAGCTCGCCACCGACCACCTGCTCACCAGCCTGCGGGCGGAATCGGCCCGGCACGCCCGCACCGCCGACATGCGTTCACTCTGGCTGCTGCCAGCCCGCCTCTGGCTGCTCACGGCCGAAGCCTGCGAACGCACGTCGCAAGTGCTGGCCGCGAACTCGCGCAACCGGCACCGCGCCGCCTGAGGCGGCGCCCGAGCCGGCCTGACGCCGGGGCTGGCCGGGTCGTGGCGGCGGTTATAATCGGCGTCCCGATAACGCGCTGTCGCGGCCTTGCGCGACACCCCCACCCGCCCCCGGCCATGCAGGAAAAATATCACCCCGGCGAGATCGAAAAATCCGCCCAGGCGCACTGGGATTCGACCGGCGCCTTCCGCGCCCTCGAAGATCCGTCCAAGCCCAAGTATTACTGCCTGTCGATGTTCCCCTATCCGTCGGGGAAACTGCACATGGGCCATGTGCGCAACTACACCATCGGTGACGTGTTGACGCGCTGGCACAAGATGCGCGGGTTCAACGTGCTGCAGCCGATGGGCTGGGACGCCTTCGGCCTGCCGGCCGAGAACGCGGCGATGCAGAACAAGGTGCCGCCGGCCCAATGGACCGACGACAACATCGCCTACATGAAGCAGCAGCTCATGTCGCTCGGCTTCGGCCTCGACTGGGAGCGCGAACTGGCGACCTGCAAGCCGGACTACTACCAGTGGAACCAGTGGCTGTTCCTGCGCATGCTGGAAAAGGGCATCGCCTACAAGAAGACCCAGGTGGTCAACTGGGACCCGGTGGACCAGACGGTGCTCGCCAACGAGCAGGTGATCGAGGGCCGCGGCTGGCGCACCGGCGCGCCCGTCGAGAAGCGCGAAATCCCCGGCTATTACCTGGCCATCACGCAGTACGCCGACGAGTTGCTGGCCGCGCTCGACACCCTGCCCGGCTGGCCCGAGCGGGTCAAGACCATGCAGGCCAACTGGATCGGCAAGAGCTTCGGCGTGCGCTTCGCCTTCCCCTACGAACTGGATGGCAAGGCCGAAAAGCTCTGGGTCTATACCACCCGCGCCGACACCCTGATGGGTGTGACCTTCTGCGCCGTTGCCGCGGAACACCCGCTGGCCACCCGTGCAGCGCAGGGCAATGCAGCGCTTGCGGCCTTCATCGACGAATGCAAGCACGGCTCGGTGATGGAAGCCGACATGGCGACCATGGAAAAGAAGGGCATGCCGACGGGCATTTTCGTCGCGCATCCGCTGACCGGCGAGAAAGTGGAGGTCTGGGTCGGCAACTACGTGTTGATGGGCTACGGCGAGGGCGCGGTAATGGCCGTGCCGGCGCACGACGAGCGCGACTTCGCCTTCGCCAGGAAGTACGGCCTGGCGATCAAACAGGTCATCGACGTTCCCGGCAAGGACTATTCGCTCGACGCCTGGCAGGAGTGGTACGCCGACAAGGAGAAAGGCGTCTGCATCGCCTCCGGCAAATACGACGGTCTGGCCTACGACGCGGCGATCGACGCCATCGCCGCCGACCTCAAGGCAAAGGATCTCGGCGACAAGCAGGTGCAGTACCGCCTGCGCGACTGGGGCATCTCGCGCCAGCGCTACTGGGGCTGCCCGATCCCGTTGATCCACTGCGACGCCTGCGGCACCGTGCCGGTGCCCGACGAGCAATTGCCCGTGGTGCTGCCCACCGACTGCGTGCCCGACGGCTCCGGCAATCCGCTCAACAAGCGCGAGGACTTCCTCGCCTGCACCTGCCCGCAATGCGGCAAGCCGGCGCGGCGCGAGACCGACACCATGGACACCTTCGTGGACTCAAGCTGGTACTACGCCCGCTACTGCTCGGCCGGCAATGCCACGGTGATGGTGGATGAGCGCGTGAAATACTGGATGCCGGCCGACCAATACATCGGCGGCATCGAGCACGCCATCCTGCACCTGCTCTACTCGCGCTTCTGGACCAAGGTGATGCGTACCCTGGGCCTCGTGCAATACGACGAGCCCTTCGCCAACCTGCTGACGCAGGGCATGGTGCTCAACCACATCTTCAGCCGCCGCACTGCCAAGGGCGGCATCGAGTATTTCGCCCCCGAGGAAGTCGAGCTGGTTCGCGATGAAGCGGGACACGTCACCGGCGCCACCCTCAAGGCCGACGGCTCGGCCATCGACTACGGCGGCGTCGGCACCATGTCGAAGTCCAAACGCAACGGCGTCGATCCGCAATCGCTGATCGAGCAGTACGGCGCCGACACCGCGCGCTTCTTCATGATGTTTGCCAGCCCGCCCGAACAAACCCTCGAATGGTCGGACAGTGGCGTCGAGGGCGCCTACCGCTTCATGAAGCGTGTCTGGAGCTTCGGCCACGCGCTGAAGGCGCAAGCCGCCACGGGAGAAGCGGGGTCCGAATCCACGCCATTGCGCCGCGAGATCCACCTGCTGCTGAAGCAGGCCAACTACGACCTCGGCAAGCTGCAGTTCAACACCGTCGCCTCGGCCTGCATGAAAATGCTCAACGCACTGGAGAAGGCGCCGGCCGACCCGCATGCACGCGAGGGATTTTCCATCCTGCTGCGCGTGCTCTCGCCCATCGCGCCGCACATCACCCACGGCCTCTGGCTCGAACTGGGCTTCGGCCCGGACATCCTCGCCGCCCCCTGGCCCGAGCCGCTCGAAGCGGCGCTGGTGCAGGACGAGATCGAGCTGGTGCTGCAGGTCAATGGCAAGCACCGCGGCAGCCTGCGCGTAAAAGTCGGCGCTGACAGGACGGCGATCGAGGCGGCCGCGCTGGCCTCCGAGATGGCGCAGAAGTTCATGGAAGGCCGGCCGCCGAAGAAGGTCATCGTCGTGCCGGGCCGCCTGGTCAACATCGTCGCCTGATGAGCGTGATGACCATGCGCAAGCTACTGCTCCTCGCCAGCGTCCTGCTGCTCTCGGCCTGCGGCTTCCAGTTGCGCGGCAGCTACACCCTGCCGTTCGACACTGTGTACATTACGCTGCCGGCAACCAGCGAGTTGCACGCCATGCTCAAGCGCAGCATCGAGGCCTCGACCAAGACGCGGGTGGTGGACAGCGCCAAGGAGGCGCAGGTCATCCTCAGCATCCTCGGCGACGCCCCGAGCAAGAATATCCTTTCGCTGGACACCTCCGGCCGCGTCCGTGAATTCCAGCTGCTGCGCACCGTCACCTACCGCGTCCATGATGCCGCCGGGCGCGACTGGCTGCCGCAGTCCCGGGTCGCACTGCATCGCGACATCAGTTTCAGCGATACCCAGGTGCTGTCCAAGGAAGCCGAAGAGGCGCTGCTCTGGCGCGACATGCAGGGCGACCTGGCGCAGCAGATGCTGCGCCGGCTGTCGGCTGCAAAGCCGCCAGCGACACCTGCCGCCGCGGCCGACTGAGACGGCCATGCAACTCCGGCCGGAACAGCTCGCCGCCCACATCGCCCAGCCGCTCCAGGCCCTGTACGTCCTGCATGGCGACGAGCCACTGCTGGTGATCGAGGCCGCCGATGCGATCCGAGGCGCCGCGCGCGCCCAGGGCTTCGCCGAGCGCGAGGTGCTGGTGGCGAGCGCCGGGTTCAAGTGGGACGAACTGTTCCTCGCCGCCGGCAACCTCTCGCTGTTCGGCGGCGACAAGCTGATCGACCTGCGCCTGCCCACCGGCAAGCCCGGGCGCGAAGGCGGCGAGGCCCTGCAACGCTACTGCAAGCAACTGCCGCAGGGCGTGGTGACGCTGGTGACGCTGCCGCAACTCGACTGGCAGGTGAAGAAGAGCGCCTGGTTCTCGGCCCTCGTCGGCACTGGCGTCGCCATCGAAGCCAACGCGCCGCCGCTGGCGCGACTGCCGGACTGGATCGCCGCGCGGCTGCAGCGCCAGAAGCAGACCACGCCGCGCGAGGCGCTGGAATTCATCGCCGCCCATGTCGAGGGCAACCTGCTCGCCGCCCACCAGGAAATCCAGAAGCTTGGCTTGCTCTACCCCGAGGGCGCGCTGACGCCGACGCAGATCGAAGGCGCGGTGCTCAATGTCGCCCGCTACGACATCGGCAAGCTGCGCCAGGCACTGACCGAGGGCAACCCGGCACGCTGCGCCCGCGTCATCGAGGGCCTGCGCGCCGAGGATGCGGCACCGCCGCTGGTGCTGTGGGCGATTGCCACCGAAGCCCGCAGCCTGTTCCAGAAGAACCCGGGGCGCCGCCGCGCGGCGCGAAACGCCCTGTTGCACGCCGCGCGCATTGACCGCATGATTAAAGGCGTGGCAAAGGGCGATTTGTGGGACGAGTTCCTGCAGCTGTCGCTGCGCATGAGCCGAGCCAATTGAGGAACTGCCTGATGGACATCAAGGACTACATGGAAAACGTCGGCCGCGCCGCCCGCGCGGCCTCGCGGGAAACGGCGAAGGCCTCGACCGCCGCCAAGAACGCGGCGCTGCTGGCAATGGCGCAGGCCATCCGCGACGGCAGCGCCGGCCTGCTCGCCGCCAACGCCGAGGACCTCGCCGAGGCCCGGGCCAACGGGCTGGACGCAGCGATGATCGACCGCCTGACGCTGACCGCAAAGGGTGTCGAAAGCATTGCGCAGGGACTGGAGCAGGTTGCCGCCCTGCCCGACCCGGTCGGAGAAATGACCGACATGAAGCGCCGCCCCAGCGGCATCCAGGTCGGCAAGATGCGCGTGCCGCTGGGTGTGGTCGGCATCATCTACGAAGCACGGCCCAACGTCACCGCCGACGCTGCGGCGCTGTGCCTCAAGTCGGGCAACGCCGCGATCCTGCGCGGCGGCAAGGAGGCCATCCGCGCCAACCAGGCCATCGCCGCCTGCGTCCGTGCCGGCCTCAAGGCCGCCGGCCTGCCGGAAACCGCCGTGCAGGTGATCGAAACTACCGACCGCGCCGCCGTCGGCGAACTGGTGGCGATGCCGCAGTACGTCGATGTCATCGTGCCGCGCGGCGGCAAGGGCCTGATCGAGCGCATCAGCCGCGAGGCGAAGGTACCGGTGATCAAGCACCTCGACGGCAACTGCCACGTCTATGTCGACGCCGCCGCCGATCCGGCCAAGGCGCTGAAGATCGTCGAGAACGCCAAGACCCAGCGCCTGGGCACCTGCAACACCGCCGAATCGCTGCTGATCGCCCGCCCGGTCGCCGTGGCGCTAGCGCCGACTTTATGCGCCATGCTGACGGCCAAGGGGGTCGAGATCCGCGGCTGCGCCGAGACGCAGGCGTTGGTGACGAACGCCAAGCCCGCCAGCGACGAGGACTACTACACCGAGTATCTCGCCGCGATCATCTCGGTAAAGATCGTCGCCGACGTCGGCGAAGCCATCGAACACATCAACAAGTATTCCTCGGCCCACACCGAGTCCATCGTCACCGAGGACTACAGCCACGCCATGCGCTTCCTGCGCGAGGTGGATTCGAGCTCGGTGATGGTGAACGCCTCGACCCGCTTCGCCGACGGCTTCGAGTATGGCCTCGGCGCCGAGATCGGGATTTCCACCGACAAGTTCCACGCCCGCGGCCCGGTCGGTCTCGAGGGGCTGACCTCGCAGAAATGGATCGTCCTCGGCGACGGCGAGGTGCGGGCTTAGCCCTCTTCGCGGCGAGGTCTGTTGTTGGTGTGGTGTGTCTATAATCGGCCGCACAACCACAACAGGAGGAGACACCATGAACAAGCGCACCCTGCTCGGACTTTGCGCCGGCGCCCTGCTTTCCGTCTCGGCCCACGCGGCGGACTTCATCAACGTACTCACCGGCGGCACCAGCGGTGTCTATTATCCACTCGGCGTTTCTTTGTCCCAGATCTATGGCAAGGCACTACCCAACGCCAAGGCGTCGGTGCAGGCCACCAAGGCCAGTTCCGAAAACCTCAACCTGTTGCAGGCGGGCCGCGGCGAAGTCGGTTTCTCGCTGGGCGATGCCTTCTCCGATGCCTGGAAGGGCGACGAGGAAGCCGGCTTCAAGACGCCGCTGAAGAAGCTGCGCACCCTGGCCGCCATCTACCCGAACCACATCCAGATCGTTGCCGCCGCCGACTCCGGCATCAAGACGCTGGCGGACCTCAAGGGCAAGCGCGTCGCCGTCGGCGCACCCAAGAGCGGCACCGAGCTCAACGCCCGCAACATCTTCAAGGCCGCCGGCATGAGCTACAAGGACTTCGCCAAGACCGAATACCTGCCCTTCGGCGAGTCGGTGGAACTCATCAAGAACCGCCAGCTCGACGCCACGCTGATCTCGGCCGGCCTCGGTGTCGCGGCGGTCCGCGACCTCGCCACCGCTGTCAAGATCGTCATCGTGCCGGTGCCGGCCGACGTCGTCGCCAAGGTCGGCGATCCCGCCTACCAGTCCGGCGCCATTCCGGCCAACACCTACAACGGCCAGACCGAGGAAGTCGCCACCGTGGCGATCCAGAACTTCCTCGTCACCCACGAGGGCGTGCCGGCAGACACCGTCTATGCCATGACCAAGTCCATGTTCGACAACCTCGACCAGATGGTCGCCGCGCATGCCGCCGCCAAGGCGATCAAGAAAGAGAACGCCTTCAAGGCCCCCCCGGCTCCGCTGCATCCGGGTGCCGAGAAGTACTACCGCGAAGCCGGCCTGATCAAGTAAGCCGGCGGCCGGCACGGTCCCATGACGGATCGCAGCGTCGCCCCTGAGCAGAGTACGGCAGAGTTCTCCGAGCACGGCGTGCAGCGCCGGCTCGGCGGCGCTGCACTGATGCTGCTCACCGGGCTGGCGCTGGCATTTTCCATCTACCAGCTGGTGGTGGCGGCCTTCCACCCGCTCTCCAGCCTGGTCACGCGCTCCTTCCACGTCGGCTTCCTGCTGGCCATCACCTTCCTGCTCTACCCGGCCTTCCGCAACGCCAGGCTGTCGCGGGTAGCGCTTATCGACTGGCTGCTGGCGGCTGGCGCCTTCTCCCTCAGCGCCTACCAGTGGCTCTACGAAGGCGAGCTGATCCAGCGCGCGGGCGACCCGACCACGACCGACCTGATCGTCGGCACCATCATGGTCGTGATGGTGTTCGAGGCGGCGCGGCGCATCCTCGGCCTGGCACTGCCCATCGTCTGCGGCCTGTTCCTGCTCTATGGCCTGCTCGGCCAGTACCTGCCGGGCGACCTGGCCCACCGCGGCTTCGCCTTCTCGCAGGTCGTCGACCAGCTCGCCTTCGGCACCGAGGGCATCTACGGCATTCCGACCCTGGTGTCGGCCACCTACATCTTCCTGTTCATCCTGTTCGGCACCTTCCTCGAACATGCCGGGATGATCCACCTCTTCAACAGCGTCGCCCTCGGCTTCGTCGGCCACACCAAGGGCGGGGCAGCCAAGGTGTCGGTGCTGTCCTCGGGCCTGATGGGCACCATCTCCGGCTCGGGCGTCGCCAACGTGCTGACCACCGGCCAGTTCACCATTCCCCTGATGAAGCGCTTCGGCTACTCCTCTGCATTCGCTGGCGCGGTCGAGGCCACCTCGTCGATGGGCGGCCAGATCATGCCACCGGTGATGGGCGCCGTCGCCTTCATCATGGCCGAGAACCTCAATGTCTCGTACAGCGAGATCGTCAAGACCGCCGCGATCCCCGCCATCCTCTATTTCCTCACCGCCTTCTGGATGGTCCACCTCGAAGCCGGGCGCAAGAACCTGCTGGGGCTGCCCAGGGAGCAGTGCCCCAACCCGTGGCACGCGATGCGCGACAAGTGGTACCTGGTGCTGCCGCTGGCGGCGCTGGTGTGGATGCTCTTCAACGGCTTCACGCCGATGTATTCGGGCATGGTCGGCCTGGCGCTGACCGCCGTGCTGATCCTCGGCGCCGCCATCGCCGCACGGGTATCGCTGACCGCCTTCCGCTATGCCTTCTGGATCGCGCTGGGCCTGGCCAGCGCCACCTTGGTCAAGTACGGCATCTACCCGGTACTCGGCGTCATCGCGGCACTGGTCGCGGTCGCCTTCTTTGTCCACGGCGGGCGGGAGACGCTGCACACCCTGCGCCTGAGCCTGGTCGACGGCGCCCGGCAGGCACTGCCGGTGGGCGTCGCCTGCGCCGTGGTCGGCGTCATCATCGGCATCCTGACGCTTACCGGCGCCGCCTCGACCTTCGCCGGCTTCATCCTCCGGGTCGGCGAAACCAGCCTTTTCCTCTCGCTGCTCCTGACCATGCTGGTCTGCCTGATCCTCGGCATGGGCATCCCGACCATTCCCAACTACATCATCACCAGCGCCATCGCGGCCCCGGCCTTGCTGCAGCTGGGCGTGCCGCTGATCATCAGCCACATGTTCGTCTTCTACTTCGGCATCATGGCCGACCTGACGCCGCCGGTGGCGCTGGCCGCCTTTGCCGCCAGTTCCATCGCCAAGGAAAGCGCGATGAAGATCGGCTTCAAGGCGGTGCAGATCGCCATCGCCGGCTTCGTCGTGCCCTACATGGCGGTCTATGACAATGCGCTGATGCTGCAGGGCGATCCGACGTTTCTCGCCGTGCTCTACATCGTCTTCAAGGCGGTCGTCGCCATCGCCCTCTGGGGTGCTGCCGCCATCGGCCACCTGCGCGGCCCGCTCAATGTCGTCGAGCGACTGTTCGCGGCAAGCGCCGCCTTCATGCTGATCGCGGCGCTGCCGATCACCGACGAAATCGGCTTTGCCATGGCCGCAGCCTTCCTCGGCTGGAATTTCTGGCGCTCGCGGCGTGCCGCCAGCGCCGAGTTTTCCTGAGGGCGGCCACCCGATGCCACTGTGCCTTGCCGCCGGCGCCGTCGCGGCGACCCTGGCCATCGATACCTTCACCCTGGCCTGGGTGCACTCGATAGAGAAGATCCGCTGGGAGGAAGACTGGCGCGTCGAAGGGCGCCAGCTGGTGCTGGATCAGGCCCGCATTCGCGGCAGCGGCGCCGGCATGGAGCCGCCGCCGGGCGCCGTGCTCGAACACGGCGTCTGGCGTTATCGCCCCACGTTGCCGCCGCAGGCAGTGCTGCGCCTGACCCACTCGCCCCACGCCGGCGGCTACGAACTGTGCATCGCCGATCGCTGCGCACCGCTTGCCGCGCACCTGCCGGGGATCGACAATACGACGGTGATCGAGATCAGGAGTTGTCCGCCATGAACCCGGGTTTTTCCGCCGTGCTGTCCGGGCCGAGTTTTTCCTTGGGGATCCACTGCTCGGCCGACGAAATCTGCGAAATCGTCTATCTCGAACCACGTGCCGCAGTGAAGCCCGTAACGCCGCTGGCACATGAGGCGGTGCGCCAGTTGCGCGCCTATCTGGCGAACCCGTCCTTCGAGTTCACCCTGCCGCTGGCCCCAGCCGGCACCGCCTTCCAGCGCCGCGTCTGGCAGCGGATCGCCGCCATTCCCCGCGGCGCGACCCGCACTTATGGAGAACTCGCAGCCGACCTCGCCAGCGCGCCGCGCCCGGTCGGCGGCGCCTGCGGCGCCAACCCCTACCCGCTGGTCATTCCCTGCCACCGCGTCGTCGCGGCCGGCGGCGCCAATGGCGGTCTGGGTGGCTTCGCCCGGAGCCGCGGCGGCTTCCTGCTCGACATCAAGCGCTGGCTGCTGGCGCATGAAGGGGCCGGGCCGTTCGCCGATGCCACAAGAAGCTGACACCGCCCTGCTCGACGAATTTGTCGATGCCCTCTGGCTGGCCGATGGCCTGGCCAAGAACACCCTTGCCGCCTACCGCTCCGACCTCGGGCTGTTCGGCGCCTGGCTCGCGGCGCGTGGCGGGTCGCTTGCCACGGCGGGCGAAGGCGACATCAACGCCTACCTCGCCCACCTGCACACGCGTCCGGAACGCATCAAGCCGGCCAGCCAGCGGCGGCTGCATTCGGCGCTGAAGCGCCTCTACCGCTGGCTGATAGAGCGCGGCCGGCTCCAGGCCGACCCCATGCTCAACATCGAGCGGCCGATACGGGCAGAGCGTTTTCCCAAGACACTGAGCGAAGCGCAGGTCGAGGCGCTGCTCGCGGCACCCGACCTGGCGACGCCCCTCGGCCTGCGCGACCGCGCCCTGCTGGAACTTCTCTACGCCACGGGCCTGCGCGTTTCCGAACTGATCGGCCTCAAGCTGTTCGAGGTCAGCCTGCAGGACAACGTGGTGCGCACCCTCGGCAAGGGCGCCAAGGAAAGGCTGGTGCCGCTGGGCGAAGTGGCGGCGGAGTGGCTGCAGCGCTACCTGACACAGGCCCGCGGCGAAATCCTCAAGGGCCGCGGTTGCGACGCGGTATTCGTCACCGCCCGGGGAAGCGGCATGACGCGGCAGATGGCCTGGACGCTGATCAAGAAGCACGCCGTGACAGCCGGCATCCCGCGCGAACGGGTGTCGCCCCACGTGCTGCGCCACGCCTTCGCCACCCACCTCCTCAACCACGGCGCGGACCTGCGCGCGGTGCAGATGCTGTTGGGCCATGCCGACATCTCGACGACGCAGGTCTACACCCACGTCGCGCGGGAACGCCTCAAGCAGCTTCACCAGCAGCACCACCCCCGTGGCTAGAATCGAAGCGCGCCCGGCTTAGGAGTTCACATGCAAACCCGCCCGTTGGGTTCCAGTTCCTTGTCCGTGACGCCCGTCTGCCTCGGCACCATGACCTTCGGCGAACAGACGGCGGAGGATGACGCCCATTCGCAACTGGACCTCGCCCTCGAAAGAGGCATCAACTTCATCGACACAGCCGAGCTGTATGCCGTGCCGCCCCGGGCCGAGACCTACGGTGCCACCGAGACCATCGTCGGCCGCTGGCTGGCCCGCCGCGACCGCAGCGCCATCGTGCTGGCCACCAAGGCGGCGGGTCCGGCGCGACACATGCCGTGGATACGCGGCGGCGCCCTCGACTTCACCCGCGACAACCTGCGCTCGGCGCTGGACGCCTCGCTGCGCCGCCTGCAAACCGAATACGTCGACCTCTACCAGTTGCACTGGCCCGCGCGCAACCAGCCAATGTTCGGCCAGTGGCAATACGACCCCGCGCAGGAGCGTGACCACAGCCCCATTCGCGCCCAGCTCGAAGTTCTGGCGGAACTGGTTCAGGCCGGCAAGATTCGCGCGGTGGGCCTGTCCAACGAGCATCCCTGGGGGGTAATGCAGTTCGTGCGCCACGCCGACGAGTTCGGCCTGCCACGCGTCGCCTCCATCCAGAACGCCTACAACCTGCTGAACCGGACCTACGAGTGCGGGCTGGCGGAAGTGTGCCACCGCGAGAACGTCAGCCTGCTCGCCTATTCGCCGCTGGCTTTCGGCCACCTCACCGGCAAGTATCTTGTGGCCGCGGATGCCGCGGGGCGCATCAACCGCTTCAAGGGTTTTGGCCAGCGTTACGAAAAACCGGGCGTCGCCCCGGCGGTCGCGGCCTACTGTTCGCTGGCGCACGCACATGGCCTGACGCCGACGCAACTGGCGCTGGCCTTCGTCCTCTCGCGCTGGTTCGTCGCCAGCACCATCGTCGGCGCTTCGTCACTCGGCCAATTGCGCGAAAACCTGGACGCCTGTGAGACGCCCCTGAGTGCGGATGTGCTGGCCGCGATCGACCAGACGCACCTGGTCAACGCCAATCCCGCGCCGTGAGCCGGATTCCGCTATGCTTCAAGGGGAATACCATCCACTGCAGACGAATCCAACGATGAAACAAGAAACCCACGCCCCCGAAACCCCGGCAACGCGTTTTCTGCACCAGCACCGCGTCGCCCATTCCAACCACCTCTACGACTACGAGGAACACGGCGGCACCAAGGTGTCGGCGCGGGCGCTCAACGTCCCCGAGCACCACGTCGTGAAGACGCTGGTGATGGAAGACGAGTCGGCCCAGCCGCTGATCGTGCTGATGCACGGCGACCGCAAGGTCAACGCCAGGGAGCTGGCGCGCCAGATCGGGGTGAAGAAGATCGCGCCTTGCCAGCCTGAGGTGGCGCAGCGCCACACCGGCTACATGGTCGGCGGCACCTCGCCCTTCGGCACCAAGAAAATGCTTCCGGTCTACATGGAAAAGTCCATCCTCGACCTGCCGCTGGTCTATATTAACGGCGGCCGGCGCGGCTATCTGGTCGGCGTGCACCCGCACGACATCCTGCGCGTGCTGACCCCAAAAATTGTCGAAGTCGCAACACAGGACGGGAGAACCGAACCATGAAGCAAATGACGACGCTGGCCGCGATCCTGGCAGTAGGCGCTACGCTGGCAATGAGCTCCGCCGCAAGGGCGGAAGAAAAGCCGGCAGAGGAAACCGCAGGCGAGAACAAGTCGGCCACGACCGAGGTTGCAAAACCCGATCTCATCGAGATGGCCAACCGCGAAGAAGAAAAGCGCAAGGCGGCCGAGAAAAAGGAAATGCAGCGGCTGGCGGCGGAAGAGAAGAAGCGGGAGCGACTGGCGAAGCAGCAGGCCTGGGCGGCGCGCTGCGTCATCAAACCGGCCATGAGCGACGAGGAGATCGCGGTCTGCCGCGAGGTAAGGACAAAGCCGGCGCCGTAGCCGCCTGGCGTCGCCCGGCGGCGGCCAGCATTCAGCGCGGCGCCCTGTCGGGAGGCGTTACCTCGCTCCGCGAGCGTTCGATCTGCACACCGACACGACGCACCCCCTTGGCAATGCCGACCTTGGCGATGGATATCTTGATCCATGGCGCGCCGAACTCTTCGAGCATCAGGCCGATGACATACTCGCCAAGAGTTTCCAGCAGATTGAAGTGTCTCGCCGCCAGTTCGGCGCGAACCCGGGAAATCACCACAGCGTAGTCGATGGTCTTGGCGATATCGTCGTCGCGCGCGGCCTCGTCGGGCACGCCGAAGGTAAGCGAGATTTCCAGCGTCTGCGGCGCGGCACGCTCGCGCGGATAGATGCCAACATGAGCCTCGACGCGCATGTCGTCGATGAATATGAAATCCACGATCCGGCCTCCGATAGAATGCCGGTCATTCTAGGAAATCCCCGATGAATCCGCTTGTCTTTGCGCTGTTGGGCTACCTGCTCGGCTCCCTGCCCTTCGCCGTGATCGTCTCCAAGGCCTTCGGCCTGGCCGACCCGCGCAGCTTCGGCTCGGGCAATCCCGGCGCCACCAATGTGCTGCGCACCGGCAACAAGCTGGCGGCGGGGCTGACCCTGTTGGGCGACGCCGCCAAGGGCTGGCTGGCCATGGTGCTGGCGGGCCTGCTTGGCGCCGACGCCACCGGCGCCGCCGTGGCAGGAGTCGCGGCCTTCCTCGGCCATGTTTTTCCGCTCTTCCTCAGGTTCAAGGGCGGCAAGGGCGTGGCCACGGCACTGGGCGTGCTGATCGGTATCGACGGCATGCTCGCCGCACTGGTCGCCGCTACCTGGCTGGGCGTCGCCGTCATCAGCCGCTATTCCTCGCTGGCCGCCGTGGCTGCCGCCTGCGTGGCGCCGACGCTGGCGTTGGAGAAATTCGGCATTGGCGCCGTCAGTTCGGCGGTCATATTCATGTGCGCCCTGCTGCTGTGGCGCCACCGCTCCAACATAGCCAACCTGGCCGCCGGCACCGAAGGCGGCATCGGCGGCGGCAAAAAAGCTTAGCCGACGACCTCGCTGAGCGGCCAGCGCGGGCGCACCGCGAAGGCACCGCCGCCCTTCGCCGGCTCGCCCTGCAGCAGCCGCTGGGCACCGCAGAAGGCGATCATGGCACCGTTGTCGGTGCACAGTTCCAGTTCGGGATAGAAGACGCGGATGTCGTGGCGCGCCGCCATCTCGTCGAGGCGTGTGCGCAGGCGGCGATTGGCGCCGACGCCGCCTGCCACCACCAGCGTGAAAAGTCGGCGCTGGCGGCACGCCGAAATCGCCTTGGCGGCAAGCACTTCCGTCACCGCTTCCTGAAATTCGGCCGCGAGGTCGGCACGTTCCGCTGCGGTCAGTTCGCGCTCGCGCGCGGCGGTAAGCACCGCCGTCTTGAGGCCGGAAAAACTGAGCATGAGGTCGCCGCTGTGCAGCATCGGCCGCGGCAGCTTGAACCGGCCCGGGTGGCCGTCTTCGGCCAACCGCGCCAGCGCCGGCCCGCCGGGATAGCCGAGGCCGAGCAGCTTGGCAGTCTTGTCGAAGGCCTCGCCGGCGGCATCGTCTAGCGACTCGCCCATAAGTTCGTAAGCACCGACGCGGGCGACATGCATCAACTGGGTATGGCCGCCCGACACCAGCAGGGCGACGAATGGAAATTCCGGCGGCTCGCTGGACAGCAGCGGCGACAGCAGATGGCCTTCGAGGTGGTGCACCGGCAGCGCGGGAATCCCCAGCGCCAGCGCCAGCGATTCGGCAAAACTGGCGCCGACCAGCAGCGCCCCGGCCAGGCCGGGGCCGGCCGTGTAGGCTATCGCATCAATGTCGGTCCGCACCACGCCGGCGGTTTCCAGCACGCCGCGCAACAGGGGAATCAGGCGCCGGATGTGGTCGCGGGAGGCCAGTTCCGGCACGACGCCGCCGTATTCCTCGTGCATCGCCACCTGCGAATGCACGGCATGGGAGAGCAGGCCACGCGCCGTGTCGTAGAGCGCCAGCCCGGTCTCGTCGCAGGAGGATTCGATGCCAAGGGTGAGCATGGGGCCGGCCATTCTACTTTGACAAACCCGGGAAAGCGGCTAGAATGCGCCCCTCTTCTGCATCAACCACCAAGGGAAACACGCAATGCCCGGTATCCGCGTCAAGGAAAACGAGCCTTTCGAGGTCGCCATCCGCCGCTTCAAGCGCACCATCGAGAAGGCTGGCACGTTGCCCGAACTGCGCTCACGCGAGTTCTACGAGAAGCCCACTTCCGAGCGCAAGCGCAAAGCCGCCGCCGCAGTGAAGCGCCATCACAAGCGCATCCGCAGCCAGCAGCTGCCGCAGAAGCTGTACTAAGCTTCGCCACCGAATCGTGACGAGACCGCCTCCGGGCGGTTCTAGATAAACCGCCTCACGGCGGTTTTGTCGTTTCTGCCGCAATCAGGAGAGTCGCGCCATGTCGCTGAAGATCCGCATCAACGAAGACATGAAAACCGCCATGAAAGCCAAGGACAGCACCCGGCTGGCGGCCATCCGCCTGCTGATGGCGGCCATGAAACAGCGGGAAGTCGACGAGCGCATCGAACTCGATGACACCGCGGTCATCGCAGTCATCGAGAAAATGCTCAAGCAGCGCAAGGACTCGATCACGCAGTACGAGGCCGCCAACCGCCAGGATCTGGCCGATGTCGAGAAGTTCGAGGTAGTGGTGCTGCAGACCTACATGCCGCAGGCGATGAGTGCAGCCGAAGTGGAGGCCCTCGTCGTCCGTGCCCTGACCGACTCCGGCGCCAAGGCGCCCGCCGACATGGGCAAGGTGATGGCGCTGGTCAAGCCGCAGGTCGCCGGTCGGGCCGACATGGGCGAAGTATCGAAACTCATTAAGGCCAAACTCACTCCGGCATAATGGCCGAGTGATCCCGGAAAGCTTCATTCAAGAGCTGCTCGCCCGCGTCGACGTCGTCGACGTGATCGAGCGCTACCTGCCGCTCAAGAAAGCCGGGGCAAACTATCAGGCCTGCTGTCCCTTCCATTCGGAAAAGACGCCGTCCTTCAGCGTCAGTCCGTCGAAACAGTTCTACCATTGCTTCGGCTGCGGCGCACACGGCAGCGCCATTGGCTTCGTCATGCAGTACGCCGGCCTCGGCTTCATCGACGCCGTCGAGGAGCTTGCCCAGTCGGCCGGCATGCAGGTGCCGCGCGAGCTTGCCCACGCCCAAGTCGAACGCGCCAGGAAGGCGCCGCTCACGGAACTGATGGCGCGGGCCATGAAGTATTACCGCGAGCAACTAAAAACCACGCCGAAGGCCATCGATTACCTCAAGCAGCGCGGCCTCACCGGCGAGATCGCGGCACGCTTCGGCCTTGGCTACGCCCCGGACGAATGGCAGGCGCTGGAGCGCGCATTCCCGGACTACCGGGACTCCGGACTGGTCGAGTGCGGACTGGTGATCGAAAACGAACAGGGGCGACGCTATGACCGCTTCCGCGATCGCATCATGTTCCCCATACTCGATCAGCGCGGCAACGTCATCGGCTTCGGTGGGCGGGTGATCGGCGACGGCGAACCGAAATATCTCAACTCGCCCGAAACTCCGCTGTTCGAGAAGGGCCGCGAACTCTACGGATTGCCGCAGGCGCGCAAGGCCATTCACGAAACCGATACGGTAATCGTCGTCGAGGGCTACATGGATGTGGTCGGTCTGGCGCAGCTTGGCGTGGAGAATGCCGTGGCTTCGCTCGGCACGGCCACCACCGGGCATAACGTCCAGCGACTGCTCAAACAGGCCAATCGCGTGGTTTTCTGTTTCGACCGCGATAGCGCCGGCGACCGCGCGGCGCGGCGGGCCATGGAGAACAGCCTCGAATTCCTCGCGGACGGCAAGAGCGTCGAGATTCTGCAAATGTCCGGCAACCAGGACCCGGATGAATACATTCGCGAGCATGGGCGCGCAGCTTTCGAAACGCTGCTGCGCGACGGTGCGACCCGGCTTTCCGAGTTCCTGGTTCGAGAAGTGCGCAAGCCGGTCGGCGAGCCCATCGAAAGGCAGTTCAACCTGGCAAGTGCCGAGGGTCGGGCGCAACTGGTTCAGGAAGCCAAGCCGCTGTTGCAGCGCATCTCCGCCCCGATATTGCGCGTGCAGATCACCAAGGCGATCGCGGACCTGGCGGGACTCAGCCAGGCCGAAGTCGAAGCCCAGTGCGGACTCAAGCCGCTGGCCCGCACGCGTTATGCGCCGGCCCAGATGCAGCACCGCCGGGCACCCAATTCGATCGAGCATCAGTTGCTCGAACTGGTGCTGCGTCGCCCGGAACGCGCCGGACGCCTGCCGTGGGACAGCGTGTCTCTCGACAGTGCGGAAGGCCAGGCGCTGCGTGCCATCGCCGAAGCCTTCGAACATGGCGAACTCCCCGCGCATGGCGTAGGACAACTGCTGGAGCGCTTCCGCGGCAGCCCGCACGAGGCCCTGATTGCGGGCATTGCGACCACGCTGACCGATGACATGGACGAAGGCGCCCTGGAAACGGTATTCACCGACATACTCGACCGCCTGCGACAAAGCGGTCTGGCGCAGGAAATCGCCGCGCTCAGCGCCAAGGCGCGCGTCGCCGCGCTCAACCCCGACGAACTCGACAGGCTCAAGGCGCTGCTGACACGCAAGACCCGCGGCGCGGCGGCTTCTGTACCCGCCGCCGGACACGCCACAGAACCCTCGAAAGGGGGCTGATTTTGCTATATAATTTAACGTTTTCCCGAATATCCCTCGGTACCGACCGGCAAGCAGTAACGACACACTTGAACACCACTTGTGTCGTGCCGCCGTGTCGGTGTCACGCGAGAGCTGCCCGACGTTGAGGAAAGACATGCCGAACACCCAAAAGCCGGCCAAGGCCAAGGCTGCCCAAAAACCCGACGCGCAGACCAGGGCGGCAGTCAAGAAACCCGCCGCCAAACCCGTGCCCAAGCCCGCCGCCAAACCGGCCCGGGCAGCAACAAAACCCGAGCCGAAGGTCGCACCCAAAGCAGCGCCCAAAGTGGCGCCCAAGCCTGCGGCAAAACCGGTCAAGGCACCGGTAGCCGTCGCGCCGCCGCCCCCACCGCCGGAACCGCCTGCCGTTGTTGTCAAGCCCCGCAAGGGCAAGGGCAAGGCCGCGCCGATGGTCCTGCCGGCGGCTGCACTTCCGCTCGACCTGGAAACCAAGCGCACCCGCCTGAAAACCCTGATCGCGCTGGGCAAGGAGAGGGGGTTCCTTACCTACGCCGAAATCAACGACCACCTGCCAGACGACCTTGTCGATGCCGAGCAGATCGAGTCGATCATTTCCACCTTCAACGACATGGGCATCCAGGTCTTCGACGAGGCTCCGGCCGCCGAGGAAATGCTGCTCAACGAAGGCGCCACCGCCAACGTCGATGCCCAGGAAGTCGAAGAACAGGCCGAGCAGGCGCTGTCCACCGTCGAATCGGAATTCGGCCGCACCACCGACCCCGTGCGCATGTACATGCGCGAGATGGGCTCGGTCGAACTGCTGACGCGCGAGGGCGAAATCGAGATCGCCAAGCGTATCGAGGATGGCCTCAAACACATGGTCATGGCCATCTCCGCCTGCCCCACCACCATCGCCGAGATGCTCGATCTGGCAGGCAAGGTGGCGCGCGAGGAAATGCGCATCGATGAACTGGTCGACGGCGTGATCGACCCCAACGCCAGCGAAGAAGATATCGAAGCCATGGCCGAGGCCGACGAGCTCGAAATCACCGAAGACGAAGAAGATGACGGCGGCGAGGATGAAGGCGGCGGAGCCGTTTCGGCTTCGCTGGTACGGCTGCGGCAGGCCGCGCTCGAGCGCTTCTCCAACATCCACCACGTCTACGCCAAGCTGCAGACGGCACTGACCCGCAAGGGTTCGCAGGACAAGGGCTATCTGCGGGCGCAGAAGCAGATATCCGACGAGCTGATGTCCATCCGCTTCACCGCCCGCACCATCGAACGCCTGTGCGACTCGGTACGGCACTCGGTCGAACTGGTGCGCAGCCACGAGCGCAAAATCCTGCATCTCTGCGTGGACAAGGCGCACATGCCGCGCAGCCACTTCATCAAGGTTTTCCCCGGCAACGAAACCGACCTCGAATGGCTCAAGCACGAAGTCCAGTCGGGCAAGCCCTACGCCGCGCAACTGATGCGCGCCGCCCCAGCCATCATCGAGGAACAGCGCAAGCTGCTCGAACTGCAGGAGCGCATGGGCATCCCGCTCAAGGAACTCAAGGACATCAACAAGCAGATGTCGACGGGTGAGGCCAAGGCCCGCCGCGCCAAGCGCGAGATGACCGAAGCCAACCTGCGTCTGGTTATCTCCATCGCCAAGAAATACACCAACCGCGGCCTGCAGTTCCTCGACCTGATCCAGGAAGGCAACATCGGCCTGATGAAGGCGGTAGACAAGTTCGAATACCGCCGCGGCTACAAGTTCTCGACCTATGCAACGTGGTGGATTCGCCAGGCCATCACCCGCTCGATCGCCGACCAGGCGCGCACCATCCGCATCCCGGTGCACATGATCGAGACCATCAACAAGATGAACCGCATCAGCCGGCAGATCCTGCAGGAAACCGGTGCCGAACCTGATCCGGCGACGCTGGCGATCCGCATGGAAATCCCCGAGGACAAGATCCGCAAGATCCTCAAGATCTCCAAGGAGCCGATCTCGATGGAAACGCCGATCGGCGACGACGACGACTCGCATCTTGGTGATTTCATCGAGGACCAGAGCACGCTCGCGCCGGTCGAGGCCGCGATCGATTCCAGCCGCCGCGACGTGGTCAAGGAAATCCTCGACTCGCTGACACCGCGCGAAGCCAAGGTGCTGCGCATGCGCTTCGGCATCGAGATGAACACCGATCACACGCTGGAAGAGGTCGGCAAGCAGTTCGACGTGACGCGCGAGCGCATCCGCCAGATCGAGGCCAAGGCCCTGCGCAAGCTGCGCCATCCGTCGCGCTCCGAAAAACTGCGCCACTTCCTGGACGGCGCGGAATAAGTTAAGAATTCAGCGCGGGCGTGACGCGAAGACGAGCCGAAGGCAGTGCGAACAGCACGGCAAGGCGAAGTCGACAAAATTGCGCCCGAACTGAGGGCCTGTAGCTCAGTCGGTTAGAGCAGAGGACTCATAATCTATTCAACCAGATAGCTTAAAGTCCGCAAGCCCTGTAGTAGCAACGGTTTCCGCGTTTTCGCAGTGTGAAAAAGTGCTTACACACCACTTACACACTTTCAGCAGTAGCAGCACCGTTTTTTGCAGTCGTCGAACAACTAAAATAGGTTTTACGGGCCCATAGCTCAGTTGGTTAGAGCAGAGGACTCATATGAAAATGTGCCATACGCTTGGAAACTGCGTATGGGATGGTGTCAAATTCGGAGAAACCTAAGTGCAGCAATGCATACGGCAACGCCGAGCCAAGCTTCAAGCAGAAATGCTTGTTGAAGGTGTAGAGACTAGACGGCACCCACCTAAGGCGAGAGCTACGGTGAAGGCATAGTCCAGGGAGTAGCGAAAGCTACACAAACCCGAATCCTTTGGTCCTTGGTTCAAGTCCAAGTGGGCCCACCAACGGTAAGAGGACTGTCGATTGCGACAGTCCTCTTTTTTCTTCAGCTACGGCAATCGTCTGCAAGCTTCCACTCACTATCGCTAGGCCGCTTGATACGCAAGCGTTCCAATCTGCCTGTCGTCACACGCAAGTTCTCGAATGTCGCCAAGCTTGCGATTGAACGGATGAACGAAGAGACGGCCAGCGGTAAGGGCAAGGTCTCTTACGCTGACTACATCCGCGTCATCAACGAGCATCTGATTCCGTGCTTAGGCAACCCACGGCATCCGCCATATCCTGATCGAACCCGGCCGGCCGATGCAGAATGGCTACATCGAGAGCTTCAACGGCAAGTTTCGCGACGAGTGCCTGAACGAGCACTGGTTCGAGACGATGTTGCAGGCCCGCGCCACCAT
>JAHJEO010000015.1 GCA_018825305.1 Gammaproteobacteria bacterium | reverse complement strand
GGGGCGCCGGCGCCGGTGCCCTGGGGGCGGCGCTGCGCCGTGCCGCCACCGCCGACTTTTTCCTGCCGCGCCTCTCTCGGCTTGCGTGCCGCGACCTCGTCGGCGAGGCGCATTGTCAGCGCGATGCGCTTGCGCGGGACATCCACTTCCAGCACCTTGACCTTTACCACGTCGCCGGCCTTGACCACGCTGTGCGGGTCCTTGACGAACTTGTCGGCCAGTGCCGAGACATGGACCAGGCCGTCCTGATGCACGCCGATATCGACGAAGGCGCCGAAGTTGGTGACGTTGGTGACGACGCCTTCGAGCTGCATGCCGGGTTCGAGGTCCTTGAGGTCCTCGACGCCGTCGCGGAATGACGCTGTCTTGAATTCCGGGCGCGGGTCGCGGCCGGGCTTTTCGAGTTCCCGCAGGATGTCCTGCACTGTCGGCAGGCCGAAACGCTCGTCGGTGTACTTCTCGGGCTTCAGCGCGCGCAGGGTGCGGCTGTCACCGATAAGTTCCTTCGCCTTCTTCCTGACGTCGGCGAGGATGCGCTCGACCACCGGATAGGCTTCCGGATGCACGGCCGAAGCATCGAGCGGATTGGCCTGCTCGACGGCGCCACCCGCGCCGGCGGCGATGCGCAGGAAGCCTGCCGCCTGCTCGAAGGTCTTGTCGCCGAGGCGCGGCACTTCCTTGAGCTGTGCGCGCGACTTGAAGGCGCCGTGCTGGTCGCGGAAGGCGACGATATTGGCGGCAAGCGTCGAGTTGAGGCCGGAAATGCGGGTGAGCAGCGGCACGCTGGCGGTGTTTACGTCTACGCCGACGGAGTTCACGCAGTCCTCGACCACGGCGTCGAGCATCTTTGCCAGCCGCGACTGATTGACGTCGTGCTGGTACTGGCCGACGCCGATGCTCTTGGGGTCGATCTTGACCAGCTCGGCCAGCGGGTCCTGCAGGCGGCGGGCAATCGACACCGCGCCGCGCAGGCTGACGTCGAGGGTGGGGAACTCCTTCGCCGCCAGCTCGGAGGCGGAGTAGATCGAGGCGCCGGCTTCCGACACCACGACGCGGGTCAGCTTGAGTTCGGGCTGGCGCTGCATCAGATCAAAGGCCAGCTTGTCGGTTTCGCGGCTGGCGGTGCCATTGCCGATGGCGATGACCTCTGCATGGTGTTTGACGGCCAGCTGGCGCAGCGTGGCCAGCGCGCCTTCCCAGTCGCGGCGCGGCTCGTGCGGATAGACGGTGGCGGTGTCGAGCAGCTTGCCGGTGGCGTCGATGACGGCGACCTTGACGCCGGTGCGGATCCCGGGATCGAGTCCGACGGTGACGCGCGGGCCGGCCGGCGCGGCCAGCAGCAGGTCGTGCAGGTTGCGGGCGAAAACGCGGATCGCCTCTTCCTCGGCGCGTTCGCGCAGGGCGTTCATCAGTTCCAGTTCCAGGTGCAGCGACAGCTTGACCATCCAGGCCCAACGCGCGGTTTCGAGCAGCCAGCGATCGCCGGGGCGGCCCTGGTCGCGGATGCCGAAGTGCGCCGCCACCATGCCCTCGCAGCTCGATGCGCGGGGCGGGTTTTCCAGCTCCGGCGCGGTCTTGAGGGCGAGGCGCAGCACGCCCTCGTTGCGACCGCGCAGCAGCGCCAGCGCGCGGTGCGACGGGATATCCTTGACCGCTTCGCGGAAGTCGAACCAGTCGCGGAACTTGGCGCCCTCGGTTTCCTTGCCGGCGACGACGGCCGAGACGATCAGGGCGTGGTCGTTGAGATAGCTGCGCTGTCTTTCGAGCAGGGCAGCGTCCTCGCTGAAGCGCTCCATGAGGATCTGTCGCGCGCCATCGAGCGCAGCCTTGACGTCGGGGACATGCTGCTCCGGCGGCTCGGTGGCGGTGTTCACGTACTTTGCCGCCTCGACTTCGGGCGTCAACGTCGGGTCGTCGAACAGCGCATCGGCCAGCGGTTCCAGCCCGGCTTCGCGGGCGATCTGCGCCTTGGTGCGGCGCTTCGGCTTGTAGGGCAGGTAAAGGTCTTCGAGGCGCTGCTTGGTATCGGCGTCCTCGATCTCGGCGCGCAGCTCGGGCGTCAGCTTGCCTTGCTCGTCGATGGAGTCCAGCACGGCGGCGCGGCGTTCTTCCAGCTCGCGCAGGTAGCTCAGGCGTTCATCGAGGTGGCGCAGTTGCGTGTCGTCGAGTTCGCCCGTGACTTCCTTGCGGTAGCGGGCGATGAAGGGCACGGTGGCGCCCTCGTCGAGCAGTTGGACGGTGGCGAAAACCTGTTGCGGGCGGACGCCGAGTTCCGTGGCGATGCGATGTTCTATCGGTGGCAGCATGGTGAGTGCGGATAATGCAAAGGGGCGCACCATACCGGCGCGCCCCCTGCAAGACAAGACTTGACAGTTCAGCCGGGTCAGTTGAGGGTGCGCGACAGGGCAACGCGGAATTCACGCACCAGGTCGTCGAACTGCGGTTGCGCGCCGAGCATGCTGAACAGGGTGAGCATGGTCTTGCGGCCGGCTTCTTCGTTCCAGGTGCGGTCGCGGCGCACGATCTCGATCAGTTGCTCGAAGGCGCCGCGATAGTCGCCGTTGGCCGCCAGGGCGTTGGCCAGTTGCAAGCGGGCGTCGAGGGCGGCGGGGTCGGCGGCGATCTTCGCCTGCAGTTCGGCCACATCGACGCCGCTGCCGGCGCTGGCCAGTTGCAGGCGGGCGCGCAGCGACTCGACGCGGGCGCTGTCGCGCGCGCGTTCGGCGACGATGTCGAGGATCTGCGTTGCTTCTTCGAGGGCCCCGGCTTCCAGGCTCATGTCGACGAAATCGAGATAGGAAATGTCGTTGGTCGGGTCGAGGTTGATGGCCTCGGCCATCAGCTTGCGCGCGCCGGACAGGTCGCCTTCGGTGCGCGCCGCCAGCGCCTGCTGCCGCAGCGGTTCGGCCGGCGAGGGGATGAGCCGCTGGATGAATTCGCGGACCTGGCCCTCGGGCAGGGCGCCGGTGAATTCATCCACCATCTCTCCGCCGATGAAGGCCTTTACCGCCGGGATGCCGCGTACGCCGTAGCGCGCCGACAGCTCCTGGTTTTCGTCGGAATTGACCTTGGCGAGGATGAACTTGCCGCCGTATTCGGCGGCGAGCTTTTCAAGGAGGGGCTTGAGAATGGTGCAAGGCTGGCACCAGGGTGCCCAGAAGTCGACGATGACGGGGGTGTTACGCGAGGCGGCGAGGACCTTTTCGTCGAAGTCGGCGACAGAAACGTCGTAGCTGGAATCGTTCATTGAAAACCCTTGGTCTGTGCAGGGACTCCTGAACAGTGGGGGCGGGGCCGGGTCAATTCAAGCCTAAAACAGGACAACGTCACTCTCGACGCGGTGACTGGTGAGCTTGCCGGTCGCGATCAGTTCTTCGTAGAAGCAGACCTGGTTGCGGCCGTCGTTCTTGGCATGGTAGAGCGCCTGGTCGGCATGCCCCAGAAGTTCGACCGGCACCGAGGTATCCATGATCCTTGTCACGCCGATGCTTACGGTGACGCGGCCGACCTGCGGGAAGGCATGGTTCTCGACCGAACGCCGCAAGCGCTCGAAGGTGCCCTCGGCATCCGCCAGATTGTCCACATAGACGATGACGACGAACTCCTCGCCGCCGAAGCGGTAAATGAGGTCGTGCTTGCGGAAACAGTGGCGCAGGATGCCGGCGATCATGAGCAGCACTTCGTCGCCATAGAGATGGCCGAAATTGTCGTTGACCTGCTTGAAGTGGTCGATGTCGATTTCGCCCAGGAAAAAAGCGCCATCCGCGGTTGGCCGCCGCTGATCGTCACCTTTCTGTTCTTCGAGGTGGGTGCGGCGAATCAGGTTGAGCGCCTTGTCGAGTTGGACATCGAAGGTGTGGCGGTTGAGCAGGCCGGTCAGGCGGTCGATCTGCGAGTCCTTCAGCACCGTGAGGTAGTTGTCGTAGATGCGGAACAGCCCGGCCATCATCTGCTGCTCGCCGGTTTGCAGCGGCTTGGTTCGTGACAGCAGCAGGTAGCCGATGATGTTGTGGTGGTGCCCGCGGATGGAAAACACCGTGACTCCGGACGCGCCGGAAAGTTCGGCAAAGCCTCCCGGCAGGCGCTCGGAAACGAGTTCGCCAGCCCGGATCGCCAGGGAAAACTCGGTATCGACGTCACTGCCGGCGTGGTAGATCGCCGCCCAGTCGGGAGCAATCAGTTCGTTCACGGTCTTCAGCAAGCTGGTTTCCAGCATGTCGATGTCGCGGAGGTCGGTCAGCGCGGCGATCCGGCGGACGATCTCGTCGGGTGAAATTGTTGTCATGGTTATGGCGCGTTCGTAAAGTGGGGATTATCCCCCATGGATGTAACTTTGGTAATAGGTGGCCGGATCGGTTCCGGGCCTGGCATCCGGGCGCCTTGGCGTAGCCGGGTTCCCCGGCCGGACTTACGGCGGGCCGTGCCGGGGCGGAGGTTATAATTTGCCGGGTCCAGCCACCCATTTCCACGTAACACCATCCCCATGGCCGAATTCATCGCGCTGCGCGCCGCCGCCGCCTTTTCCGACGCCCGTCTCGCCCGTATCGTCGAACGGGTCGGCGTTCCTCTTCAGGCCGAGCACTGGATGTTCGTCGAATGCGATGCCGCGCTTGCCGCTGACGAGCTTGATCGCCTCAAGGATCTGCTGGGCATTCCCGCCACCCTGCCGCCGGCGCCGGACGGCCAACTGATCCTGGTCACGCCGCGCCTGGGCACAATCTCGCCGTGGGCCTCAAAGGCGACCGATATCGCCCATAACTGCGGATTCGCCGCGATTCGCCGCATCGAGCGCGGCACCGCGTTCCATGTCGGCGGCGCCGTCGAAAAGTCGGCGCTGGCGGCACGGCTCCACGACCGCATGACCGAGTCGGTGCTGGACTCCATCGACGCGGCCGCACAGCTTTTTCACCACGTTGCGCCGCAGCCGCTGACCAGCGTAGACATCCTTGTTGGCGGTCGCGCCGCACTGGTGAAGGCCAACGCCGAACTCGGGCTGGCCCTGTCGGATGACGAGATCGACTATCTGGTCGAGAATTTCGGCAAGGCCGGGCGCAACCCGACCGACGTCGAACTGATGATGTTTGCGCAGGCCAACTCCGAGCATTGCCGCCACAAGATATTCAATGCCTCGTGGACCGTCGATGGCGCCGACCAGCCCCTGTCGCTGTTCGGCATGATCCGCGAGTCGCACAAGGCCCATCCGCAGGGCACGGTGGTCGCCTATTCGGACAACGCCTCCGTGATCGAGGGAGCCGCCATCAAGCGCTTCTTCCCGGCGAGCGACGGCCGCTATGGCTACGTCGAGGACACCACGCATATCCTCGCCAAGGTCGAGACCCACAACCACCCAACCGCGATCTCGCCTTTCCCCGGCGCCGCCACCGGCTCCGGCGGCGAGATCCGCGACGAGGGCGCCACCGGCCGCGGCTCCAAGCCCAAGGCCGGCCTCGGCGGCTTCTCGGTGTCCGACCTGAGGATTCCCGGCTACACCCAGCCGTGGGAGTCCGACTACGGCAAGCCCGACCGCATCGCTTCGGCGCTCGACATCATGATCGAAGGCCCGATCGGCGCGGCGGCCTTCAACAACGAATTCGGCCGGCCCAACCTTGCCGGTTACTTCCGCACCTTCGAGCAGGAGTTCGACGGCGAGATGCGCGGCTACCACAAGCCGATCATGATCGCCGGCGGTGTCGGCAATATCTCTGATCGCCATTCCTTCAAGCAGCAGTTTCCGGCTGGCACCAAGCTGATCCAGCTCGGCGGCCCCGGCATGCTGATCGGCCTGGGCGGCGGCGCGGCGTCGTCGATGGCAACCGGCACCAACACCGCCGACCTCGACTTTGCCTCGGTGCAGCGCGGCAATCCTGAGATGCAGCGGCGTGCGCAGGAGGTGATCGACCGCTGCTGGCAGATGGGCACCCGCAGCCCGGAGGGTGAGGTCATTGATCGCAACCCCATCCTTGCCATCCACGACGTCGGCGCTGGCGGCATTTCCAACGCCATGCCCGAACTGGCCAACGACGCCGGTCGCGGCGCACTGTTCGACCTGCGTGCCGTGCCCAACGAAGAGCCGGGCATGGCGCCGCGCGAGATATGGAGCAACGAGGCGCAGGAGCGCTACGTGCTGGCCATCGGGCCGGAACGGCTGGCCGAGTTCGAGGCCCTGTGCGAACGCGAGCGCTGTCCGCACGCCGTTATCGGCGAGGCGACCGAGCAACGCCAGCTCGTCGTCAAGGACGACCATTTCGGCAACAAGCCGGTGGACATGCCGATGGACGTGCTGCTCGGCAAGCCGCCGCGCATGCATCGTACGGCGACGCGCAAGGCGGTTTCGATGCCGGCGCTCGACCTGGCGGCGATCGACCTTAAGGAAGCGGCGTTGCGCGTGCTGCGGCTCCCTGCGGTCGCGAGCAAGAGCTTTCTCATCACCATCGGCGACCGCTCGGTCGGCGGCATGACGGCACGCGACCAGATGGTCGGACCGTGGCAGGTGCCGGTGGCCGACGTTGCCGTGACGGCGATGGGTTACGCCACCGATCTCGGTGAGTGCTTCGCCCTGGGCGAGCGCACGCCGATCGCGCTGCTCAACGCCCCGGCCTCGGGCCGCATGGCGGTCGGCGAGGCGATCACCAACCTCGCCGCCGCGCAGATTTCGGAACTGGGCCAGGTCAAGCTCTCCGCCAACTGGATGGCGGCCGCCGGCCATGGCAATGAAGATGCCGCGCTGTTCGATACCGTCAAGACCGTCGGTCTTGAATTCTGTCCGGCGCTGGGTGTCTCGATCCCGGTCGGCAAGGATTCGCTGTCGATGCGTACGCGCTGGGAAGAGGGCGGCAAGACCAGGACGGTCACCGCGCCGCTGTCGCTGATCGCCACCGCCTTCGCGCCCTGCGCCGATGTCCGCACGACGCTGACGCCGCAGTTGCAAAGGGACGCCGATGTGGGCGAGACCGAGCTGATCCTGATAGACCTCGGCGCGGGGAAAAACCGCCTCGGCGGCTCGGCACTGGCGCAGGTCCATGGCAAGAGCGGCGACGTGCCGCCGGACGCCGACGCTACGCTGCTCAAGGCTTTCTTCGCCGCGATCCAGCAGCTGCGGCCGCAGCTCCTCGCCTACCACGACCGATCCGATGGCGGGCTGTTCGCCACCGTGTGCGAGATGAGCTTTGCCGGCCACGTCGGCGTCTCGCTCAACCTCGACACGCTGTGCTACGACCCGCTGATGAACGACGTCGACGGCATCGAACGCTACCCCGAAGTGCTCGATGGCCGCATGAAGGATCGCATGCTGGCCGCGCTGTTCACCGAGGAGCTGGGCGCGGTGATTCAGGTCCGCCGCAGCGATCGCACGGCGGTGATGCAGGCGCTGCGCGATGCCGGCCTCGGCGGCTGCTCGCACGTCATCGGCACCCAGAACGACGCCGACGAGATCCGCGTCTGGCGCAACGCAAAGTCGGCGCTGGCGCTACGGCGCGTCGACCTGCAGCGCGCCTGGAGCGAGGTCAGTCATCAGGTGGCAAGGCTGCGCGATGACCCGGCCTGCGCGCAGGAGGAATTCGACGCGCTGCTCGACACCGCCGACCCGGGCTTGAGCATGCAGCTCAGCTTTGATGCCGGCGCACCCTTCGTGGCGGGCGGAGCGCGGCCCAGGATGGCGATCCTGCGCGAGCAGGGCGTCAATGGCGAGGTCGAGATGGCCGCCGCCTTCGACCGTGCCGGCTTCGAAGCGATCGATGTCCATATGTCCGACCTGATGGCCGGCCGCGTGCATCTGTCCGACTTCAAGGGACTGGCCGCCTGCGGCGGCTTCTCCTACGGCGACGTGCTTGGCGCGGGGCAGGGCTGGGCCAAGTCCATCCTCTTCAATGCGCGGCTCAAGGACGAATTCAGCGCCTTTTTCAACCGCCCCGACACCTTCGCGCTGGGTGTCTGCAATGGCTGCCAGATGATGAGCAACCTGGCAGCGATCATTCCCGGCGCTGACAACTGGCCGACCTTCCAGCGCAACCGCTCCGAGCAGTTCGAGGCCCGCTTCACCATGGTCGAGATCGTCGATTCGCCGTCGATCCTGCTGGCAGGCATGGGCGGGTCGCGGCTGCCGGTGGTGGTGTCGCACGGCGAGGGCCGCGCAGTCTTTGACGGCGAGATGGAAAAGTCGGCGCTGGCGCTACGCTACATCGACAACCGCGGTGCACCTGCCGCGAGTTATCCGTTCAATCCCAACGGTTCGCCCGGCGGCGCGACCGGCGTGACCACGCCCGACGGCCGCTTCACCATCATGATGCCGCACCCGGAGCGCATTTTCCGCACGCAGCAGATGTCCTGGCATCCGGCGGGGCAGGGCGACTACAGCCCGTGGATGACCCTGTTCCGCAACGCGCGGAAGTGGGTCGGGTGAAACGGTGGTTTCGGTAGTCCAGGCGCTGCCGGATTCGGGGGGCGACGAGGCGACGCTGAACCGCCTTGGCGAGGGATTGCCGGTGGAGGCGCGGGAGAAGTTGGCGCGGGCTTCCGCGCTGGCCGGAGAGTTGTATGCCGGCCACTCGCTGGGGACGGGCGAGGCGGCGCTGCCGCATGCGCTCGGCACAGCGCTGATCGCGGCCTCTCTGCGGCTTGACCTCGATACCCGCCTTGCCGCCCTGCTGTTTGCTGTCCACGATTTCCTGCCCGATGCGAGCGACAGGGTGACGGCAGACTTCGGCGAAGCCGTGGCGGCGCTGGTCGGCGGCATGCACCGGCTCAAGGGCCTGCGGCCCATGATCCAGGCTGCGGCGGGCGGCACGCAGGACATGCAGGCGCAGGCCGAGATCCTGCGCAAGATGCTGCTGGCGATGGCCGAGGATATCCGCGTGGTGTTGTTGCGGTTGGCCTCCCGCACCCAGAGCCTGCGCTGGTTCGCCGACAAGCCCGGCCCGGCGCGTGAGTCGGTGGCACGCGAGAGCCTGGAGCTCTATGCGCCGCTCGCCAACCGCCTCGGCGTGTGGCAGATGAAATGGGAACTCGAGGACATGTCGTTTCGTTTCCTCGAGCCGGACACCTACAAGCAGATCGCCCGCCATCTCGACGAGAAGCGCAGCGAGCGCGAGGGATTCATCGGCGTGGCCGTGGCGCTGCTGAAGGACGAGCTGGCGAAGTCCGGCGTCACTGCTGCCGAGGTCTACGGCCGGCCCAAGCATATCTACAGCATCTGGAACAAGATGCGTGGCAAGAAGGTCGATTTCGAGAACGTCTATGACGTGAGGGCGCTGCGTATCATCGTTGCCGACGTCAAGGATTGCTACACCGCGCTGGGCATCGTCCATGCCCTGTGGCAGCCGATCCACGGCGAGTTCGACGACTACATCTCGCACCCCAAGGGCAACTATTACCGCTCGCTGCATACCGCGGTGACCGCCGACGACGGCCGCTCGCTGGAGGTGCAGATTCGCACGCCGGAAATGCACCGCCATGCCGAGCTGGGTGTCGCGGCGCACTGGCGTTACAAGGAGAGCGGCGGGCCGACCAAAGCCGGCGGCAGCTACGACGACAAGATTGCATGGCTGCGCCAGCTGCTGTCATGGCGTGATGAAATCACCGATTCGGCTGCCTGGGTCGAGCAGTTCAAGCGAGCCGCCCTTGACGACACCATTTATGTGATGACGCCGCAGGGGCGCGTCATCGACCTGGCACGGGGGGCGACGCCGGTCGATTTCGCCTATCGGGTGCATACCGATCTTGGCCATCGTTGCCGTGGCGCCAAGGTCGATGGCCATCTGGTGCCGCTCAATACGCCGCTGGCCAGCGGCCAGCGTGTCGAGATCGTCGCCGCCAAGACCGGTGGCCCGTCACGCGACTGGCTCAACGCCAGTCAGGGTTATCTGTCGACGTCTCGGGGGCGCGCCAAAGTCAAGGCCTGGTTTGCGGCGCAGGAGGCGGAGGAGATGCTGGCGCAGGGACGTTCGGCAGTCGTCCGGGAACTGCAGCGCGAGGGCCAGACGCAGGCCAACCTCGAGGAGTTGTCGCACAAGCTTGGCTTCAAGCACGCCGATGACCTTTACCTGGCTTCGGCGCGCGGCGATGTCGGCAGCCGCGACCTCCAGGTCGTGCTGCGCGGCGTGGCGCCGGAAGAAGAGGCCGAAATCCAGACGCGTGCCAGTCGCGTCGGCGAGTCGCCGATCCTGGTCGTGGGCGTGGACAAGCTGATGACCGTACTGGGCCGCTGCTGCAAGCCGGCGCCACCGGACCCAGTCGGCGGCTTCGTCACCCGCGGCAAGGGCGTGTCAATCCATCGCATCGAATGCGCAAACTTCCGCAACATGGTGACACGCAACCCGGAACGGCTGATCGCCGTCGAATGGGGTGGCGGGGAGCGCCAGGACCTGCTCTATGCCGTCGACCTGCTGGTCGAGGCAAGCGACCGCCAGGGATTGCTGCGCGACATCTCGGAAGTGCTGCTGCGCGAAAAGGCCAACGTCACGGCCGTAAAGACGCAATCGAAGGGCGGTGCTGCACGAATGAACTTTACGGTCGAACTGGCCGGCGTGTCGCAGCTGGAGCGCGTGCTGACCCTGATCGGCGAAGTGCCGGGAGTGATCGGCGCGCAGCGCGGCTGACCGGCAGTCTACCGCCGCATCATCGCAGGCGGCTTCGGTACCTTTCGGTCAGGCGTCGGCCGCAAGTTCGCCGAGCAGGCTTTCCTGCGCGCAGTTGCGCGCGCCGCGCGGCGTCTTCTGGCGATACTGGCCGCTGCTGTCCATTTCCCATGCCTGGCAGTTGTCGGTGAGGTAGGGGCGCAGGCCCTCGCGGATGACGCGGCGCTTGAGCTTGGCGTCGAGCACCGGGAAACAGACTTCGATGCGGCGGAAGAAGTTGCGCTCCATCCAGTCGGCGCTTCCCATGTAGAGCTTTTCGGCGCCGTCGGCGTGGAAGTAGAAGATGCGCGAGTGTTCGAGGAAGCGCCCGATCACCGAGCGCACCCGGATGTTGTCGGAGAGTCCCTTGACGCCGGGGCGCAGCGCGCAGACCCCACGGACCACCAGGTCCACCTTGACGCCGGCCTGGCTGGCTTCATAAAGCGCCTCGATGATTTCCTGCTCGAGGATGGAGTTCATCTTGGCGATGATGTGGGCCTTGCGGCCGGCAAGGGCGTTTTCGGTCTCGGCGCGAATCAGTTTCAGCATGCCCGAGTGCAGCGTGAACGGCGCCTGCAGCAGGTGATTAAGCGTGCCGGCCCGACCGAGGCCGGTGAGTTGCTTGAAGACCTCGTTGACGTCGGCGGCGATCTCCTCATTGCTGGTGAGCAGACCGAAATCGGTATAGACCCGCGTGGTGCGCGGATGGTAGTTGCCGGTGCCAAGATGGACATAGCGGCGGAAGCCGCCGCCCTCGCGCCGCACCACCATCAGCATCTTGGCGTGGGTCTTGTAGCCGAACACGCCGTAGACGACGTGGGCTCCGACTTCTTCGAGCCGTGCGGCGATGTTGAGGTTGGCCTCCTCGTCGAAGCGCGCCATCAGTTCGACCACGGTCGTCACTTCCTTGCCCTTCTGGGCGGCGCGCAGCAGGTGCTCGGTCACTGCCGAGTCGGTGCCGGTGCGATACACCGTCATCTTGATGGCGACGACCGCCGGGTCGTTGGCGGCTTGTTCGATCAGGTCAATGACGGGCGTGAACGACTGGAACGGGTGATGCAGCAGGATGTCCTGGGTGCGCAGCGCGGCGAAAATGTCATAGTGGCGCGAGACGCTCTTGGGCAGGCCGGGACGGAAGGGCAGAAACTTCAGGTCGGGTCGATCGACGCGGTCGGGCACCGACATCAGGCGCATCAGGGTGACGATGCCGGGAACGCGATAGAGGTCGTCGCGGCCGAGCGAGAACTGCTGCAGCAGGAAGTCCGCCATCGCCTCGGAGCAGTTGTCGGCCACTTCGAGGCGCACGGCATCGCCGAAGTGGCGCTGCGGCAGTTCGCCCTGCAGGGCGGTGCGCAGGTTCTTCACCTCTTCGTCATCGACGAACAGGTCGGAGTTGCGGGTGACGCGGAACTGGTAGCAGCCCAGCACGTTCATGCCGGCGAATAGCTCATGCACGTTCTGGTGCATTACCGAGGAGAGGAAAACCAGCCCGTTATCCACGCCCGTCAATTCCCTGGGCAGCTGGATGACGCGCGGCAGGGCGCGCGGCGCCTGGACGATGGCCGCGCCGGAACTGCGGCCAAAGGCATCCTTGCCTTCGAGCTCGACGGCGAAGTTGAGGCTCTTGTTGAGCAGCCGCGGGAAGGGATGCGCCGGGTCGAGACCGATCGGCGTCAGCACCGGCATCACCTCGCGGAAGAAGTAGTCGCGAATCCAGGCGCTCTGTTCCTCGGTCCACAGGTTGCGGCGCAGGAAGACGATACCTTCCTTCTCCAGTGCCGGCAGGATGGTCCCGTTGAACAGTTCGTATTGCGCAGCGATCAGTTCGTGGGCCTCGACCTTGACGCGGGAAAAGACTTCCTGCGCGGTCATGCCGTCGGCGCCGGCGACCTGGCTGCGCATCTTGATCTGTTCCTTGAGACCGGCGACGCGGATCTCGAAGAACTCGTCCATGTTGCTGGCGACGATGCAAAGGAAGCGCAATCGTTCCAGCAGCGGTACGCGATCGTCGGCGACCGGTGCCAGGACGCGGCGGTTGAAGGCGAGCAGGGAAAGTTCGCGGTTGATGAAGTGGTCGGGCGGGAAGCGGCGGGTAGGGGAAGTCATGGCGACAATACTATGACAAATTCCCTGCCGCGTCATTTCAGTCGCCACCGGACATGCGGATGGCCGGTGCTAGAATCGGCCACCCCAATTCCTGCGCCGCGTCCCCGCCAATTATCGCCGTGGAATACGAGCACATCGCCGCCGTCGATCTCGGATCGAACAGCTTTCGCCTGCAGGTCGGGCGTGTGGTCGGCAACCAGATATATCCGCTTGACGGCCTCAAGGAGGCGGTGCGGCTGGCGGCGGGGCTGACTCCCGAAAAGATGCTCGACGGCCCGGCGCAGTTGCGCGCCATCGATGCCCTGTCGCGCTTCGGCGAACGCCTGCGCGGCTTCGCCCCCGGCGCAGTGCGGGCCGTGGCCACCAACAGCCTGCGCGTGGCCAAGAATGCGGCGCAGTTCCTGCCGGAGGCGGAGGCGGCCCTCGGCTTTCCGATCGAGGTCATCGCCGGCCGCGAAGAGGCCCGCCTGATCTATCTCGGCGTGGCCCACACCCTGCCGAATCCGCGCAACCAGCAACTGGTGATGGACATCGGTGGTGGCTCGACCGAGTTCATCATCGGCCGCAACTTCGAGCCTTTGCAGCTAGAGTCGCTCTACATGGGCTGCGTCAGCTATACCCTGCGTTTCTTTCCGGATGGCCGGGTCGACAAGCGTTCGATGAAGGAGGCCGAGCTGGCGGCGCGGCGCGAGTTGCAGAGCATCGGCCGGGTTTACCGCGATACCGGCTGGGAGGAGGCGGTGGGTTCGTCGGGCACGGCCAAGGCCATCGTCGACCTGCTGGAAATGAACGGCATGTCGGAACGGGGAATTACGCGCGAGGGCCTCGACGAATTGCGCGCACGGCTGGTCAGAGCCGGCGACGCCAGCCGCCTGAAGCTGGAGGGCCTGCGCGCCGACCGCATTCCGGTGCTGCCGGGCGGCATCGCCATCATGTCGGCGGCGTTCAAGGAATTTGGCCTGGAACGCATGGAGTTCTCCGAAGGTGCGCTGCGCCTGGGCGTGCTCTACGACCTGCTGGGGCGTTACCACCACGAGGACCTGCGCGAAGCGACGGTCGGCCAGTTCATGCAGCGCTATGCCGTCGATCGCGGCCAGGTGGCGCGGGTCACCCTGACGGCGCTGCAACTGCTGCACCAGGTCCTGCCCGCTGCGCGCGATCCCGAGAATGTCGATGCCCAGTTCCTTGCGTGGGCGGCGCGGCTGCACGAAATCGGCATTTCGGTGGCGCATTCCAGCTACCACAAGCACAGCGCCTATATCCTCGCCAATGCCGACATGCCGGGTTTCTCGCGCCGCGACCAGCAGCGCCTGGCGCGGCTGGTGCTCGGTCATCGTGGCAAGCTGGAGCGTGTCACCGTGGCGGCGCGCGATAGTGTCGACTGGCTGCCGATCTTCGCCCTGCGCACTGCGTCGCTGCTGCATCGGGCGCGTGACGACGACCGCCAGCCTGCCGTCGAGGCATCGCTCATCGAACCGGGATTTCAGCTGACGGTCGATGCGCAGTGGTTGGACAATGCCCCACTGACGGCGGCCGCCCTCGACGAGGAGGTTCGCCACTGGTCGGCGGTGGGGCTGGAATTGAAGCTGCGTCGGCGGCAGAAGGCGGACTGAATGGCCGGGCCGCTTGTCCAGATCGTTCGGCGCGATGACGGTGGCCACAATATTTCGCTGACCGGTCGGTGGACGCTGGCGGCAATCGCCGACGAGGCCGAGCTGCTTGCGGGGCAACTGGCGGCCCATGGTGGCGAAGAAGAGGCGACATGGGACTGCACGGGCATCGAGGCGCTCGACTCGGCCGGCGCCATGCTGTTGTGGCGCGCCTGGGGCCGCGCACTGCCCGGACTCCTGCTGGGCAACCCCGAGCATCTGCGTGTCTTCGAGCGCATCGGCAAGGCCGACCACGAACCCGCTGCCGTGGACGAACCCGGCTCACCGCTCGACCTGCTGATCGTCATTGGTCAGGCCGCGATCGGCTTCTGGCGCCATATCGTCGATTTCGTGGCGCTTTTGGGCCAAGTGGTGCTCGACATCGGCCACCTGTTCCGCCACCCCAAGGATATTCCGCGCCGCGAGATATCGGCCAACCTCTTCAAGAGCGGCGTGCGCGCCATGCCGGTCACGGCGCTGGTCGGTTTCCTCATCGGCGTCGTGCTGTCGTATCTTTCCGCTTTGCAGCTCAAACAGTTCGGCGCCGACGCCTTCATCGTGAATATCCTGGGCATGGGCATCGTCCGCGAGCTCGGCCCGGTGCTGGTGGCGCTGCTGGTGGCGGGGCGCTCCGGCTCGGCCATGACCGCACAGCTGGGCGTCATGCGCGTCACCGAGGAGATCGATGCCCTGGCGACCATGGGCGTTTCGCGCAGCCTGCGGCTGGTGTTTCCCAAGGTGCTGGCACTGGCGTTGGCGATGCCGCTGCTGGTGCTGTGGACCACCGCCATAGCGCTGATCGGCGGCATGATCTCGGCGCAGCTCCAGCTCGACATCAGTTATGGTTTCTTCTTCCAGACATTGCCCCGCGCGGTGCCGGCCGCCAACCTGTGGATTGGCCTGGCCAAGGGGGTCGTCTTCGGCATCATCGTGGCGCTGGTCGCCTGCCACTTCGGCCTGCGCGTCCGCCCCAACACCGAGAGCCTTTCGGCAAATACGACGGCATCGGTTGTTTCGGCGATCACCATGGTGATTCTGGCCGACTCGGTGTTCGCCATCCTCACCCGCGACATCGGCATTCCAAAATAGTAATGGGTGAAGTTCCCGTCATCTCGATACGCGACCTGCATACCCGCTTCGGCGCGGTGTGGGTGCATTCCGGCCTCGATCTCGATGTCGCGGCCGGCGAGATGGTGGCGCTGGTGGGTGGCTCGGGCAGCGGCAAGACCACGCTGCTGCGCCAGATGATTGGCCTGCTGCTGCCGACCAAGGGCGAAATCCGCCTCTTCGGCGAATCGCTGTTCGGCGGCAGTGTCGAGCGCGAACGAGCGTTGCGGCGGCGTTTCGGCGTGCTGTTCCAGCAAGGCGCGCTGTTCTCGGCTTTCACCGTTTTCGACAACATCGCCTTCCCGCTGCGCGAATTGAAGCGCTTCGACGAAGCGACCATCCACGACCTGGTGATGCTCAAGCTCGAAATGGTCGAGCTGCTGCCGCGCCACGGCCAGTTGACGCCGTCCGAGCTGTCGGGCGGCATGATCAAGCGCGTGGCGCTGGCCCGGGCGCTGGCGCTGGAACCGGAGCTGCTGCTGCTCGATGAGCCAACCGCCGGGCTCGACCCGGACCGCTCCGACAGCTTTGTGCGGCTGATCCGCATGCTGGGCGATGAACTCGGTCTGACAGTCATGCTGGTGACCCACGACCTCGATACGCTGGCGGCGCTGGCCACGCGCGTCGCAGTGCTGGCCGATCAGCGCATCCTTGCTTATGATTCGATCGACAATGTAATTCGCATCGACCACCCCTTCATCCGCAATTTCTTCCTGTCCGAGCGCAGCGCCCGCGCGTTGCAGAATATCTACCACCGCTAGGAATGATTACCGATGGAAAATCGTGCCCACGCCCTTGTCGCCGGACTCTTTGTCGTGGTGTTCGGCCTTGCCGCCGCCCTCGCGCTGTGGTGGCTTGGCGGCCAGAAGGCCGAGGCCAGTAGCTACTATCTGATCGAGACGACGCGCGCAGTGACCGGCCTCAACGTCCAGGCCCAGGTGCGCTATCGCGGCATCCGCGCCGGCAAGGTCGAGAGCATCGAGCCTGACGCCAACGACCGTCGCCTCATCCTGGTTCGCATCAGCCTCGACCGCAAATATCCGGTGACGCCCAATACCATCGCCACCATGGGCGTACAGGGCCTGACCGGGCTTGCCTACATCCAGCTGGATGATGACGGCAGCAGCGAGAGGATTCTGGATGGCAAGGGCGACGCGTTGCCGCGCATCGCCATGAAGCCCTCGCTGCTGGAAACGCTGAGCGACAAGGGCGGCGACATCGCCACGCAACTGTCGGAAGTGGCGGTGCGCGTTTCGGCGCTGATGAACGAAAAGAACATCCAGAACCTGTCGCGCACCCTCGACAACGTCGCGATGGCTTCCGATGGCTTCAAGGAAATGCCGCGGATCATGGCAGCGATGCGCGAGATGCTTTCCGACACCAACCTCAAGCGCATGAACTCGCTGCTGGCGCACATGGAAAAGGCGGCGGGCGACGCCGCGCCACTGACGTCCGAGATGCGCGAAATGGTGCGCTCGATGACGGCGCTGTCCAGGCGTCTCGACGAAGTTGCCGGCCAGGCCGGGGCCGAGACCATGCCGCGGGTCAATGCCCTGTTGCGTGATCTCGATGCCGGCACACGCCAGCTCTCGCGCGTCCTCGAAATGATCGACGACTCGCCGCAGGCCCTGCTGTTCGGGCGCGGCGCGCCACAACCGGGGCCGGGCGAGACCGGGTTCGGAGCTTCCAAATGATGCCGGGGAAAAAGACCATGCGAGCATTCCTGCTGATCGTGACGGCGCTGGCGCTGGCCGGCTGCGTTCCCAACAACGTGCGCCAGGGTGATGCGGCGGTGTTCGATTTCGGCGAAGGCGAGGGTGGCTGGAATGCGCCGTCGCCACGCGGCGTCGATGTGGTCGCGCCGGTCTGGCTCGGCAGCGCCGCCATGCAGTACCGGCTGGCATACAGCGAGCCGGCACGCCGACGGGCCTACGCCGATAGCCGCTGGGCCGCCGCCCCGGCCGAACTGCTCGAACAGGAACTGCGCCGCCGCGCACTGGCGGGAGGCGCCGCCGCAATTGCCTGCCGCCTGCGTGTCGATATCGACGAGTTCGTGCAGGTATTCGCCAGTGAGCAGTCCAGTCGCATCGTTCTAGCCGTGCGGGCGACGCTGCTGTCGCGCAACGAGCAGGTCGTGGCGAGCCGGGCGATCAAGCTGGAGCGCTCCGCTGTCAGCGCCGATGCGCGTGGCGGCGTGGCTGCAGCTGCCGCCGCCGTCCAGGGATTGGCGGGCGAACTGGGCGGATGGATCGCCCAGGAAAAGTCGGCGCTGGCGACACGCTGCAAGGAGTGATGCCATGAGCGGAACCGAACCCCTGCTGCTGCGCCACGACGCTGGTGGTGTCGCCACGCTGACGCTCAACCGTCCGGCCCAGTTCAATGCCCTGTCGGAAGCGCTGCTGGCCGAATTGCTGGGCGCGCTGCAAGCGATCGGAGCCGACGAATCGGTGCGCGTGGTGGTTGTCGCCGGCGCCGGTCGCGCCTTCTGCGCCGGCCACGACCTCAAGGAAATGCGCGCGAATCACGAGAAGGCCTACATGCAGGCCCTGTTCCGTCAGTGCGCCCGGGTGATGACGGCCATCACCGCGCTGCCGCAGCCGGTGATCGCGCGGGTGCATGGCGTTGCCACCGCGGCCGGCTGCCAACTGGTGGCCGCCTGCGATCTGGCGGTCGCCGCCGACGTTGCGAAGTTCGCGGTGTCCGGCATCAACGTCGGGCTGTTCTGCTCGACGCCGGCAGTGGCGCTGTCGCGCAACATGGGCCGCAAGCAGGCCATGGAAATGCTGCTGACCGGCGAGTTCATCGATGCCCTCGAAGCGCAGCGGCGCGGCCTGGTGAATCGCGTCGTGCCGGCCGATGCGCTCGACGCCGAGCTTGCCCGCCTCACCGACTCCATCAGCGAAAAGTCGGCGCTGGCGCTACGGCTCGGCAAGGAGCTGTTCTACCGCCAGCTCGAAACCGGCGTCGATGCGGCCTACCAGCTTGCTGCCGAGACCATGGCCTGCAACATGATGAGCGAGGATGCCGCAGCCGGCATCGATGCCTTCATGGCGAAACGTCCGCCGCGGTAGCTTGCCGTCGTTGCGCGTCGGCGCTCGTGGCCATTGCCCGGGTCGTCAGCCCGTTGCGATCTGGCGCCCGATCCAGTCCTTGACGGCGGCCGCATCCATGGCAAAGCGTCCGCACTGCATCATCGAATAGCCGAAGACGTAGGCATAGAGCAGCACGCTGCGTGCGGCCGCCTCGGTTTCGCCCAGCCCGAGCACCCGGAACAGGCGGCAGGTGCAGGCGAGCCGCTCGGCGTCGACTTCCTCGACCACGGCCGCGGTGGCGGCGTCCTGCCGGGCCCACAGGCGGAATCCGGCCTCGATGGCGATGCCCTTGCGGTTCCTGGCGGCGGCATAGACGTCGATGGTGTGATGCAGTGCCGCGAGTTCCTGGCCGGGCTGGGCGGCGGTCTGCTTGCGGATGTCGGCGATGCGGCTGTCGCGCCACTCTGACAGCACGGCGGCGAACAGGTCGTCGCGGTCCTTGAAGTGCCAGTAGAAACTGCCCTTGGTGACCTTGAGGCGCTTGGCCAGTGCTTCGACCCGCAGGCCGTCGAAGCCGTCGTCGGCGACGATGGCAAACGCGCCGCGGATCCAGGCGGCGCGGTCGAGCGGGGCGGGGCGGGCGGCAGTGGCCATACGGTAGAGTATTGAAAGTCGTGGCGGCTTGCGCTAGGATAGCAGACTCCATACGATACCGTATGGGTTGCTTGCCGTTACACTACCATTCACCCCACAAAGGAGGTCGCGCGTGAAAGTCCTTGTTCCCGTCAAGCGGGTGATCGATTACAACGTCAAGGTGCGCGTCAAGGCCGACGGCTCCGGTGTCGACCTGGCGAACGTCAAGATGGCGATGAATCCCTTCGACGAGATTGCCGTCGAGGAGGCCATCCGCCTCAAGGAGGCCGGCATCGCCACCGAGGTGGTGGCGGTGAGCTGCGGCGCAGCGAATTGCCAGGAAACGCTGCGCACCGCCATGGCGCTCGGCGCCGACCGCGCGATCCTGGTGGAGGCCGACGTCGAGTTGCAGCCGCTGGCGGTGGCCAAGCTGCTCAAGGCGCTGGTGGAAAAGGAGGCGCCGCAACTGGTGATCCTCGGCAAGCAGGCCATCGACGACGACGCCAACCAGACCGGCCAGATGCTGGCCGCGCTGCTGGGCTGGCCGCAGGCGACCTTCGCTTCCAAGGTCGTGGTCGCCGACGGCCGCGCCACCGTCACCCGCGAGATCGACGGCGGGCTGGAAACACTGGAGCTACCCCTGCCGGCCGTGATCACCACCGACCTGCGCCTCAACGAGCCGCGCTACGCCACACTGCCCAACATCATGAAGGCGAAGAAGAAGCCGCTCGACAACGTCAAGCCGGCCGACCTCGGCGTCGATGTGGCGCCGCGCCTGACCACGCTGAAAGTGGTCGAGCCGCCCCGGCGCCAGGCCGGCGTCAAGGTGGCCGACGTGGCCGAACTGGTGGCCAAACTCAAGAACGAAGCGAAGGTGATCTGACCATGTCCATTCTTGTCATCGCCGAACACGACAACGCCGGCCTCAAGGCTGCCACCCTCAATACCGTTACCGCCGCTGCCAGGATTGGCGCCCAGTCGGGTACGGACATCCATGTGCTGGTCGCCGGCAGCGATTGCGCCGGTGCGGCGCAGACAGCGGCGCAGCTGGGGGGCGTCGCCAAGGTACTGGTCGCCGACGCCCCCCACTATGGCGAGCAAACCGCCGAGAACGAGGCGGCGCTGATCGTCGCCCATGCCGCGGGCTACAGCCACATCCTCGCCCCGGCCACCAGCCATGGCAAGAACACCCTGCCGCGCGTCGCCGCCTTGCTCGACGTGGCGCAGATTTCCGACATCGTTGCGGTTGAGTCGCCCGACACCTTCGTGCGGCCGATCTATGCCGGCAACGCGCTGGCCACGGTCAAGTCGGCCGACGCGGTCAAGGTGGTCACCGTGCGCACCACGGCCTTCGATGCCTGCGGTACCGGTGGTTCGGGTGCCATCGAGGCCGTCGCCGCCGGCCCTGACCTGGCCCTGGCGAAGCTGGCCGGACGCGAGCTGACCAAGTCGGCGCGGCCGGAACTGGGTGCCGCCAAGGTCATCGTCTCGGGCGGGCGCGGCCTGGCCTCGGGCGAGAACTACCACAAGCTGCTCGAACCGCTGGCCGACAAGCTGAGCGCCGCGCTCGGCGCCTCGCGCGCGGCGGTGGATGCCGGCTTCGTGCCCAACGACTACCAGGTCGGCCAGACCGGCAAGATCGTCGCGCCGCAGCTCTACATCGCCATCGGCATCTCGGGGGCGATCCAGCACCTGGCCGGCATGAAGGACTCGAAGGTGATCGTCGCCATCAACAAGGACCCGGAGGCGCCGATCTTCCAGGTGTCCGATTACGGCCTGGTCGGCGACCTGTTCCAACTGGTACCGGAACTCACTGCCGCGCTATGAATTTCCCCGCCGGCCTCTTCGGCGATGCCTGGGCCTACGGCGCGTTTGTGCCCCTTGCCCTGGTGTGGCTGTGGTGCCTGCGCACGGCGCCGTGGCGGCGGTTGGCCGGGGAAGGGCAGTTCAACGTCTGGCTCGGCGCCATCGTCGTGCTGATGCTGCTGTGGAGCATGAAGGCCGGCGTGCGGCCGGGGCTCAACCTGCACCTGCTCGGCGTTACCGCGATGACGCTGATGTTCGGCCGTCAGCTCGCCATCGCCGGGCTGTCGCTGGTGCTGGTCGCGGTGACCTTCAATGGCGGCGCCGGCTGGCAGGCTTATGCGTTGAACGCCTTGGTCATGGCGGTGCTGCCGGTTTTCGTTGCGTTCGCCGTGCTGCGCTTCGTCGAGCGCTGGCTGCCGGCCAATTTTTTCATCTACGTCTTCGTCGCGGCCTTCTTCGGCGCGGCGGTGGTTGCCGGCGTCACCGGTGTCGCCGGCACGGCGCTGCTGGCCGTGGCCGGCGTCTATCCGGCGGAGCTGCTGCTCGCCGACTATTTCCCGTATTTCCTGCTGCTGGGTTTTTCCGAGGCCTGGCTCAACGGCGCCGCGGTGACCCTGATGGTGGTGTATTTCCCGCACTGGGTCGGCACATTCGACGACCGCCGCTATCTCTTGAACAAGTGAAGACAAACAACAAGGAGTGACCATGGCTGACTACATTGCCCCGCTGCAGGACATGCAGTTCGTGTTGCGCGAGCTTGCCGGAATCGAACAGGTGGCGCAGCTGCCCGGTTACGAGGAGGCGAGCGCCGATGTCGTCGAGGCCATCCTCGACGAGGCTGCCAAGTTTGCGGGCGGGGTGCTGTCGCCGCTTAACGCCATTGGCGACCGCGAGGGCGCCAAGTGGCATGACCGCGCCGTGACCATGCCGGCGGGCTTCAAGGAGGCCTATGTCCAGTTCGCCGACAACGGCTGGAACGGCCTGTCCTGCCAGCCCGAGCACGGCGGCCAGGGCCTGCCCAAGGTGGTCTCGGCAGCGGTGCAGGAAATGTGGAAGGCGTCCAACATGGCCTTTTCGCTGTGTCCCCTGCTCACCCTCGGCGCCGTCGAAGCGCTGGAACTGTGTGGCTCGGCCGAGCAGAAGGACAGGTTCCTGCCGAACATGATCGCCGGCAAATGGACCGGCACCATGAACCTGACCGAGCCGCAGGCCGGCTCCGATCTCGCCGCCATCCGCACCCGTGCCGAGCCGCAGGCCGACGGCAGCTACCGCATCTTCGGCCAGAAGATTTTCATCACCTATGGCGAGCACGACATGGCGGAGAACATCATCCATCTCGTGCTCGGCCGCCTGCCGGACGCACCCGAAGGCGTGAAGGGCATCTCGCTGTTCATCGTGCCGAAGTTCCTGGTGAATGACGACGGTTCGCTCGGCGCCCGCAACGATGCCTGGTGCGTCGGCATCGAGCACAAGCTCGGCATCCACGCCAGCCCGACCGCGGTGATGGCCTATGGCGACAACGGCGGCGCCACCGGCTACCTCATCGGCAAGCCCAACGAGGGCCTCAAGTACATGTTCATCATGATGAACGCGGCGCGCTATGCGGTCGGCCTCGAGGGGCTGGCCCTGTCCGAACGCGCCTACCAGCAGGCACTGGCCTATGCGAAAGACCGCGTGCAGGGGCGCGCCATCGAGGGCTCCGACGCCGGCGTGCCCATCATCCGCCACCCCGACATCCGCCGCATGCTGATGCTGATGAAGTCGCAGGTCGAGGCCATGCGCGCGCTGGCCTACACCGTCGGCGCGGCGCACGATACGGCGTTGCGCCATCCCGACGCGGCCGAACGGGCGAAGCAGCAGGCCTTCGTCGACCTGATGATTCCGGTGGTCAAGGGCTGGCTCACGGAGACCGGCATCGAGGTCGCCTCGCTCGGCGTGCAGATCCACGGCGGCATGGGCTACATCGAGGAAACCGGCGCGGCGCAGCACCTGCGCGACGCCCGCATCACCACCATCTACGAAGGCACCACCGGCATCCAGGCCAACGACCTGCTCGGCCGCAAGATCATGCGCGATGGCGGCGCGGCGCTGAAGGCGGCGGGTGAGATGATGCAGGCGACGCTGGCCGAACTGGAAAAGCAGCCGGGCGAGGAGTTCGCTGCCATCAAGGCCGCCCTTGGACGCGGGCTGGCGGCACTGGCCGAGGCCGGCAGCTTCATCGCGACGAATGCGGCGAAGGATGTCCGCGGTACCTTCGTCGGCGCGGTACCCTTCCTCAAGCTGATGGGCATCGTCTGCGGCGGCTGGGTGATGGCGCGCGCGGCGCTGGTGGCGCAAGCAAGAATTGGCGCTGGCCAGGGGGGTGATGGGGCGAGTTTCTATCCGAGCAAGATCACCACCGCGCGTTTCTACGCCGACCACGTGCTGGCGGCGGCGCCCGGCCTGGCCTACACCGTGCGGCACGGCGGCGCATCGGCCCTGGCCCTGAGCGAGGATGCCTTCTGATGGTGATAGAACGCCGCGCAATCTTCCAGCGCATCGCCGCCGAGGCCGAGCGCGGCGCGGCGGTGTTTCCGACCAATGCCGAGGTGGCGCTCAAGGTGCAGCGTGCGCTCGACGACCCCGATTGCTCGGTGGCCATGGCAGCCAAGCTCATCATGGCCGAGCCCCTGCTGGCGACGCGCGTGGTGGCAATGGCCAACTCGGTCGCCTACAACCGCAGCGGCCGTGAAATCAGCGACATCGGCCAGGCCGTGTCGCGCCTCGGCTTCCGCATCGTGCGCTCGCTCGCCACTGCCGTCGCTGTGAAGCAGCTGTCGGCCGCGCCGATCGAACCGCGCTTTCGCGACATGGCGGTGCAATTGTGGGAACACACCGCGCATGTGGCCTCGCTGGCCCATGTGATCGCGCGGCGGGCGACGCGGCTCGATCCCGAGGCCGCCTTCTTCGCCGGCATCGTCCATGAGGTTTCCGGCTTCTACCTGATGTCGCGCGCGCACGAGTTTCCCGGGCTCTTCGACGGCGAGGCCGGCAACTGGATGTCGGCATGGAAGGGCGAGTGCGAGGCGCTGGTGGGACGGGCCGTATTGAAGAAACTGGGCGTGCCCGAGCCGGCGCAGAACGCCGTAGAGACCTACTGGCAGGGCTACCTGGCATTGCCGCCGGTGTCGCTCGGCGACACGCTGCTGCTGGCCGAGGACCTGGCGCCGGTCACCTCGCCGCTGCACAGCACCGAGCGCGAGTCGCGCGTGGCGGCCGAAGGCAGCCTCGATGTCAAGCTGGGCGACACCAGCCTGAGCGAGATCCTCAAGGAATCGGCCGAGGAAGTCGCCTCGCTCACGGCGTCGCTGAAGTTCTAGCCGCGATCACCTCGCCCCTGCCGGCATGAGCGCGACCGAGCGGCTGCTGCGAGTGATAGATGCGCTGGTGCGCGAGTCGCGGCCGGGGCAGGCCTTGCCCGCCCGGCTCGACAGCCATCTCGAGCGCGAACTGGGTTTCGACAGCCTGGCGCGTGCCGAATTGCTGCTGCGCTGCGAGGCCGAATTCGGAGTGAAACTGCCGCAGCGCCTGCTCGGCGAGGCCGAAACGCCACACGATTTCCTGGTGGCGATAGACGCGGCCGGCGGCCACGGCGGCGAGCCGGTTTCACCGGCAGCGTCAGTGGCCCCCGTGCCCGGTGATGACACCGGCGGGACCGGCGTGGCGGCACCGGATGACCTGGATACCCTCAATGCGGTGCTGGCCTGGCATGCGCGCATGCAGCCGGGTTTCGTCCATATCACCTATCTGAACGAGGACGGCACGGCGCAGAGCCTTACCTTCGAGCGTCTCTGGCGCGAGGCGAATGCGGTAGCGGCGGGGCTGCAGTCGCGGGAAATCTCTCCCGGCGACTCGGTCGCCTTGATGTTGCCGACCTGTCCCGCCTTCTTTCCCTGCTTCCTCGGCATCCTGCTGGCCGGTGCCGTGCCCGTGCCGATCTACCCGCCGGCGCGGCCCTCGCAGATCGAGGACCACCTGCGCCGCCACTCCACCATCCTCGCCAACGCCGAGGCGCGGCTGCTGATCGCCAGCGGCGAAGTGGCGCTGCCGGCGGGCCTGTTGCGTGGGCGGGTCGAGTCGCTGCGCGGAGTGGTGCTGGATACCGAACTGCTGGCGACGACCGGCACGCCGGTCGCGGTGCCGGTGCGCGCCGACCAGCTGGCGTTGCTGCAATACACCTCGGGCAGCACCGGCAGCCCCAAGGGCGTGATGCTGAGCCACGGCCAGCTGCTCGCCAACATCCGCGCCATGGCGCAGGCGGCCGAGTTGGCGCGCGGCGACGTCTTCGTCAGCTGGCTGCCGCTGTATCACGACATGGGGCTGATCTGCGCCTGGCTCTCCAGCCTGGTCCATGCCATTCAATTCGTCGTCATGTCGCCGCTGTCCTTCCTCGCCGCGCCCGAACGCTGGCTGCGGGCGATCCACGACTATCGCGGCACGCTGTCGGGCGCGCCGAACTTCGCCTACGAGCTGTGCCTGCGCCGCATCGCGCCCGAACGCTTGGCAGGACTCGATCTTTCGTCCTGGCGCATCGCCTTCAACGGCGCCGAGCCGGTCAATGCCGACACCATGGCGCGCTTCGCCGATCGCTTCGGCGCTTGCGGCCTGCGCGCCGATGCCATCGCACCGGTCTACGGCCTGGCCGAGTGCGCCGTCGGCCTGGCGTTTTCGAAGGGGCGCGGACTGGTGGTCGATCGCATCGAACGCGAGGCCTTCGTTGCCGGCGGCGTCGCCATTTCTGCTGCCGCTGCCACGGCCGATGCTCTTCGCTTCGTCGCCTGTGGCCGGCCGCTGCCGGGATACGAGATTCGCATCGTCGATGCGGCCGGCGCCGAGGTGCCGGAGCGCCACGAGGGCACACTGCAGTTTCGCGGCCCCTCGGCCACGGCCGGCTATTTCCGCAATCCCGAGGCCACGGCCAAGCTCGCTGGAGGCCCCGGCGGCTGGCTTGATTCGGGCGACTACGCCTACCTAGCCGGCGGCGAGGTCTATTGCACCGGCCGTGCCAAGGACATCATCATCAAGGGTGGCCGCAACATCTACCCGCAGGAAGTGGAGGAGGCGGTGGGGCGTGTCGGGGGCATCCGCGCCGGCTGCGTCGCCGTCTTCGGCAGCCCCGATCCGGTCAGTGGCACCGAGCGGCTGGTGGTGGCGGCCGAGGCCAAGGTCGATGCGGCTGTCGATGACTTGCGCCGGGCGGTGCAGGAAGCCGTGGTCGGCGTGCTCGGCATGCCGGCCGACGACGTGGTGCTGTCGGTCTCGCGCATCGTGCTCAAGACCTCCAGTGGCAAGATCCGTCGCGCCGCCAGCCGCGAACTCTACGAGTCGGGCGGCGCTGCCGCCGCGGCGCCGCGGGCGGTGTGGCTGCAGGTGGCACGGCTGCTGGCGAGCGGCCTGGCGCCACAACTGCGGCGCGGCGCGCGGGCGGCGGTGGACTGGCTGCACGGGGTGTGGGCGGCGGGCTGCTTCCTGCCGATCGCCGTCGCGGTCTGGCTGCTCGTCGCCGTGGCGCCAGCGCCGAGTTTTTCGTGGAAGGTCTGCCGCTTCGCCGCACGCGGCTGGCTGCGGCTCGCCGGCATCCGTCTCGATGTCAGCGGCACGGAGCATCTGGCGGAGGTCGGCAGCAGCGTGCTGGTCGTGAATCATGCCAGCTACCTCGACGGCATCGTGCTGGTCGCGGCGCTGCCCCGTTGCGGCTGGCGCTTCGTCGCCAAGCGCGAACTGCTCGAGCATTTCGTGCCGCGCATCTTCCTGAGCCGGCTCGGCGCCGCGTTCGTCGAACGCTTCGATTTCCGGCAGGGTGTGGCCGATGCGGAGCGCCTTGCCGCCGACGTCAGGGCCGGTGCCGCGCTGGCCTTTTTCCCTGAAGGTACCTTTTCGCGCGTGCCGGGCCTGCGAGCCTTCCGCATGGGCGCCTTCCTCATCGCCGCGCAGAACGGCGTGCCGGTGGTGCCGGTGGCGCTGGCCGGCACCCGCGACAGCCTGCGCGAGGGCCACTGGCTGCCGCGGCGGGGGCGCGTGGCGGTGGTCGTCGGCGCGCCGCTTG
>JAHJEO010000014.1 GCA_018825305.1 Gammaproteobacteria bacterium | reverse complement strand
CTGACTCCACAGAAAAGTCAGGATATGACCATATTCAGACCGTTGTGAACAGCCCCTTGCTATGTCATTGACCGTGAACGAGTTATTCGGGCAGACTTGCATTTGGCATTCTCGCCGTCCATTGATTGTGAACAGACCCTAAACTCGCGGCTGCGCCGCTCAGACATCGAGACCGGAAATCCCCGTCGAGCACGCCGTCACTGCGGCGGTCGCAAAATCGGCGGCGACCCCGCCCCTGGCCTGCACTGCGAAAACGACGCGGCACACGACGCAGGCAATGCCAATGCCTTTGTAAATCTTGACGGCGTGACCGATTTCAACCCATAAGCGACTGATGACATTGGGAAGCGCTTTGGCAGCTTATCGGTCCTCAAGCTGCTGCTGAAGATCAACCTTTGGGGCGGTTCGACCAGAAGTGCCACTCGCTGCCATTACCCCTCTGGCAACTCCATTACGACAACCAGCCCTCCCTCGGACCCATTGGCAGCGCATACCGATCCGTGATGCGCTTCAATAATTCGACGTGTGATCGCCAACCCAAGGCCATATCCGCCAGGCGAGCGACCTGATCCGCTGCGAACGAAAGGATCGAAGATCGCGGCAAGATCGCTTTCGGGAACACCTGCTCCATTATCGGCGACGACCATGCGCACACGGCCCTCCTTTGCCTGGGCGAAAATGGAAATTCTGCCCCCTTGGGGCGAATGCAGTACCGCATTCCTCACGACGTTCTCGATTGCCCGGTAGAGCAGCTCGTGACTGCCACGTACATTCAGAGCACTGGCAATATCAAGGTCCATCGAACATTGCTTTTGCTCAGACTCGAAATAGGCGTCATCGCTAATGTCGGCAAGGATGTCACACAGGTCTACTGCCTCCTCGATATTGCCGGTCATGCCTGAGTCGAGGCGAGCCAACGTCAGCAACTCTCCGACGAGTTTATCCATACGACCCGTATCACGTTCGATACGCTCGATGAACTCTGCTGCGCGATCTGGTTGTTGCCGGACAAGATCTGCGGCCGCCTGCAGGCGAGCCAGCGGAGAGCGTAATTCATGGGATACATCGTGAAGCAGGCGGCGCTGGGCTTCAAGCAGGCTTTCGAGTCGGTTCGCCATCCGGTCAAAGCCACTGCCAAGATCAGCAAGCTCGTCATTGCGATTCCCCATGGAAGCGCCGATGCGCGTTTGGAGCCTGCCGGCGGCGACCGACTCGAAAGCCGTGCGCAGACCGCGTATCGGTTTGGCGAAATACCAGGCCAGCAGTGCGGCAAAAAACACGCTCACCACACTGCCGGAGAGTATCGGTAGCAATGGCATCGGGGAATGAGCGGGCGGCGGCCTGCCCTGTGGAGGCCGTGGCGGCGGCGGGTGCTGCCATTCGGAAGGTCCCCGGCGAGGCGGTCCATGATCGAACTCTCCGGCGGCCAGGTTCCGTTCAGGCTGTTGCAGCCAAATCGTCAGGCCGACACCGGCCGAAGTCAGCACTTGCGCCACCCAGAAGAAGAAAAAGAATTTCCAGAACAATCGCCCCATTATCCCTCCTACTCAACGATCAACTGATAGCCCTTGCGGATGACCGTCTGGATACAGGATCGGCCATCGGCCAGGTTGCCAAGCTTGTGGCGGATGCTGCTCACATGTACGTCGATGCTCCGGTCAAAGCGGGTCAGCGGCCTGCCCAGCGCCTCCTGCGAAAGGTCGGTCTTGCTCACTGGCTGGCCGGCATGACGCGCCAGAACTTCGAGGAGATTGAATTCGGTACTGGTGAGATCGAGGGGAACCTGTTTTCGCTCAGCGCGGCGTTGGGCGGGAAATACGGTCAAGGTGCCGACAACAATCGGTGATGCTGGCGTAGACGCCGCCGGGCCTGTCCGCTTCAGGATCGCACGAATACGCGCCGCCAGTTCTCGCGGCGTACATGGCTTCGGAACATAGTCGTCCGCCCCCAGCTCAAGGCCTGCGATGCGATCGGCGGCATCGCCACGCGCCGTCAGCATGATGACGGGAATCGCACTCTCGGCGCGAATTTGTGCCAGCACCTCGATGCCGCTCATGCCCGGCATCATGATGTCCAGCACGGCAATGTCGTGACGCGCACTCAACGCTGCGGCAACACCTGCCACACCTTCATGTGCAGTACTTACTGCGAACCCCTCACGTTCGAGATAGTCGCGCAATAGTTCGACCAACTCGACGTCGTCATCCACCAGCAGAACCCGTCCCGACATGCTCCCCGCCTTTCCGGCAATACGCTGGTGGCAATGTTAGGTCAGGCGTAGCAGGCCAGATGCCGTCTTTACCCGCTTTTACCGTGCTTTAACCGCGCTTAACGCCACTTGGCCAAGAATGACGTTCATCGCGCTGTCCCACCATCCGGTGGGGCCGTGACAAAAGGAGTGATCCCATGAAATCCGCAAACAAGACATTGATTCAATACGGCCTGTTGGCTGCACTCACGTGTTCCTCCAGCCTGCTTTTTGCACAGCCTGCCGAGGGTCAAGGTGGTCCGCGCAGGCCGCCGCAGGAAGCGTTTGACGCCTGCAAGTCATTGAGTGCAGGACAGGGGTGCAGCTTTACCGCTCCCCACGGAACCGTAAATGGATCCTGCTGGGCGCCGGAAGGTAAACCGCTGGCGTGCCAGCCGAAAGATGCGCCGAGCGATGGATTTAAACCGAAAAAGCAATAAGCAAGTTCACTTGCGGTTGGCCCGCTGTAACGATCCCATGGCCGGATATGGGATAGCGGCAAGGCTTGCCGAGGCATGGGGGGTATGCCATGGGAAATAAACTCAACTCCCTGTCCCACTAGATGTTTAACGCCTCTTTACATGGATCAAAAAGGCGGCAAGCGGCAATTAATACCGCCGTGCATCCAGCGCCCGCATCTGCAACCCACGCCCACGGCCAGATATGGCCATTCTCTTAACAGCCCTTTACATCGTTTTACATGAAACAGCATGAATTCCAACGATTTCTGGCCGATGTCTTGCATAGAAGCAATTGCGTGCGCTGCGAAAGCACGTCGACTCTCTCCTCCGACTAAAAAGGAATGATCATGAGCAGTATTGGCAGTATTGGCAGCAGTTTGATCATGCAGGGCATGAGGCAACGGCCGGATGCCACAAAGATGGCCGAAAGCCTGTTTTCGAAGTTGGATACCTCCGGTCAGGGATACATCCAGAAGTCGGATCTTCAGGCTGCCTTCGACAAAATTTCTTCAACCTCAAATTCATCGTCAAGCACGAGCAGCACTTCATCGACTGTCGATGAACTATTTTCAAAGTTGGACACGGACAGCAACGGCAAGGTTTCCAAGCAGGAATTCAGCGATACCTTAACAAAACTTCAAAATGATCTGGAGCAGCAGTTTCAGGACAACCGTATGCAGATGGCGATGCAAGCCGGGGGTATGGGGGGAATGAATGGTATGGGTGGCAAGCCACCGCCACCGCCGCCCGGCGACGGACCAAGCATGACCAAGGACGATTTAACCAGCACGCTCAATCAGATCGGCGCCTCCGACAGTCGCAGCAACATGATGTCGAATATCCTCGACAACTTCGACGCTGCGGATACCAATGGCGATGGCGAGGTCAGCTTCCAGGAAGCGATGGCCTATCAGCAGTCGAGCAGTTCGAGCAACTCGGCCACTACAGCGACCACTGATTCCGGCACAAGTACCGCATTCTCATCGCCAGCGAGCAGCAATTCGGAGGCGAAGGTCATGATGCAAATCATGCGGCTTATGCAAGCCTATAACATCGGCAATGACCCCAGTCAAAACAGCAGCCTGCTGTCTTCGCTATCGGTTTCTGTGTAGTCGGTGAAAGTCCGATTGTGGTGACGGCAAAAGTACGCCGCCAATGACTGTCGGGGCCGAAATGCTGTCTGATGGATTTTGGCCTCGTAGTCAGCAGTCTGATGAGTAACCGGTCGCTCGGGGCAGGTGATTCGCAACAGACCCAGCGACCGGACTCGGCCGATACCTGCCCAGGGCCCCACTCAGGCCACGGCAGGCCGGGTTGCCGCCGATTTCGTGACCGCCGCAGTGCCGGCGCGCTCGGCGGGGATGTCCGGTCTCGTAGTCTGAGCGGCACAGCCGCGAGTTTCGAGACCGGCCGACGGGCGTGCCGGTGCAAGGGAACCCGCAGGGCGGGAGCGCATGAGGCGGCGGCCCGGCCTGACGTGGCCTGAGCACCGCCGCATCGCCGTCCCGCCAGCGCGCCCCGCAGAAAGCACCCTTGGGGTGCCGACTTTTTGCGGGGGGTTAGAATCGGCCGACCATGCTGATCCATCCCCAGTTCGATCCCGTCGCCATCGCGCTCGGCCCGCTGGCCGTGCGCTGGTACGGCCTGATGTACCTCGCCGGTTTCGTCGCCTTCCTCTGGCTCGGGCGGCGCCGCGCGGCCGGCCAGCCGTGGCACGGCATGACGCCGACGGACCTTGACGACCTGTTGTTCTACGGCGTGATCGGCGTGATCGTCGGCGGCCGCCTGGGCCAGGTGCTGTTCTACGAGCCGACTTATTACCTGGCGCACCCGCTGGAAATCCTCGCGGTATGGAAGGGCGGCATGAGCTTCCACGGCGGTTTCCTCGGCGTGCTGGCGGCGATGGCGCTGTTCGCCCGCAAGCGCGGCAAGGCATTTCTCGCCGTCACCGACTTCATCGCGCCGCTGGTGCCGCTGGGCCTGGGCGCCGGGCGCATCGGCAACTTCATCAATGGCGAGCTGTGGGGGCGGGTCGCTTCGCCCGACCTGCCGTGGGCCATGGTGTTCCCGTATGTCGATACCGCGCCGCGCCACCCGTCGCAGCTTTACCAGGCCGGGCTGGAGGGCCTGGCACTGTTCGCCGTGCTCTGGCTTTACTCGCGCCGGCAGCGGCCGGTCGGGGCGGTGTCGGGGTTGTTCCTTATTGGCTACGGTGCCTTCCGTTTCGTAGCAGAATACTTCCGCGAACCGGACGCCGGCATCTTCGGCCTCTCCTATGCTGTGAGCATGGGCCAGTGGCTGTCTCTGCCGATGGTCGCGCTCGGCATCGCATTGATCGTCACGAGGAAAAGGACATGACGCAGAATCGCCCGTTCAGGGTGCTGGGCATCCAGCAGATCGCCATCGGCGGCACATCGAAGGACAAGCTGCGAACGCTGTGGGTCGACATGCTCGGCCTGGCCGTCACCGGCAATTTCGTTTCCGAGCGCGAGAACGTCGACGAGGACATCTGCACCATGGGCAGCGGGCCGTTCAAGGTCGAGGTCGACCTGATGCAGCCGCTCGACCCAGAGAAGAAGCCGGCGGTGCACACCACACCGCTGAACCACGTCGGCCTCTGGATCGACGACCTGGCGCAGGCGGTCGAGTGGCTCACCGCGCAAGGCGTGCGCTTCGCCCCCGGCGGCATCCGCAAGGGCGCGGCCGGTTACGACATCTGCTTCCTGCATCCGAAATCCAGCGACGAATTCCCCATTGGCGGCGAGGGCGTGCTGATCGAGCTGGTCCAGGCGCCGCCGGAAGTCATCGCCGCATTCAACCCACCGGGAGCATGACCATGCTGTTCGACAAATTCACCAACGGCGCCGTCACCTTCGCCAACCGCATCGTCATGGCGCCGATGACGCGCTGCCGCGCCGACCACCGCGACGCCGTGCCCAACGACCTGATGGTCGAGTACTACCGCCAGCGCGCCGGGGCCGGCCTGATCGTGTCAGAGGGCGTGCCGGTTTCCGATCGCGGCCGCGGCTACCTCGGCACCGGCGCCCTGTGGAACGAGGCCCAGGCCGCCGGCTGGAAGAAGGTGACGGATGCGGTGCACGCCGCCGGTGGTGTCATCTTCGCCCAGCTCTGGCACTGCGGCCGCATCGCGCATTCGGCGCTGCATGCCGACGGCAGCCGCCCGGCCGGCGCATCGTGGCGCCCCGCCACCAGTTCCAGCACCTGGATCATCGCCGACGGCAAGCCGGCCCTGGTGCCGTGCGAACCGCCCGAGGGGCTGTCGACGCCCGAGGTCAAGGACATCGTCCAGCAGTTCGCCCACTCCGCCCACATGGCCAAGCTGGCCGGCTTCGACGGCGTCGAAATCCACGGCGCCAACGGCTACCTGATGGACCAGTTCCGCTGCCCCGTCCTCAACGACCGCGCCGACGAATACGGCGGCTCGCTCGACAAGCGCTACCGCCTGCTGCTGGAGATCGTGGACGCCGTCGCGCTGGTCTATGAACCGCGTCGAATCGCGGTGCGGCAGTCGCCCTACGGCACCTTCAACGACATGGAACCGGATCCCGATCCGCTGGTGACTTACCCCTATCTCGCGGCCGAGCTCGACCGGCGCGGCATCGGCTTCCTCCACGTCTTCGACCAGGGCGGATCGTGGATCCACGATCCGGCGCATCGTCTGATGCCGCTGCTGCGCGCGGCCTACAAGGGCGCGATCATCGCCTGCGGCGGCTTCAAGAAGGACAGCGGCGAAGCCATCCTCGCCCGCGGCCATGCCGATCTGGTGGCCATCGGCCGGCCCTACGTGTCCAACCCCGACCTGGTCGAGCGTCTGCGCAATGGCAAGGAACTGGCGCGCTGGGATGCCGACACTTTCTACGCCGGTGGCGCGAAAGGCTATACCGACTACCCGACGCTGGCGGGCTGATCCGGGAAAAAGTCGGCGCTAGCGGGACGGCGCGGCGGTAGTTGCGGCATCCGCGTCGCCGTCCAGGTCCCACAGCTCGTGGGTATCGAGCAGCAGCCGATAACGCGCCTCGTTGGCGTCCAGCCGCGCCTGCGCCGCCGCCAGCCGCGCCTCGATCGCCTGTCGCCGCGCCGTCAGCAGGTCGTTGATCTGGCCTTCGCCGAGGCGCCATGCCTTGTCGAGCAGGCGGGCGTTGTCGTCCATGCGCGCCGCCACGTCGGCCAGCCGCAGCCACTGGGCGTGGTTGCTCAGCGCCAGCATCACCGTGCGGCGTGCCTCGACCTCGGCACGGGCCAGCACCAGCGCCTCGCGCGCGCCTGCCGCCGACGCCTCGGCGCTGCCCGCCCGGGCGCTCGCCGCACGCGCTTCGCCCGGCAGGGGAATGGTCAGGTGCAGGCCGACGATGCGTTCCTGGCCGTCGCGCTCGGAACCGTAGCTGACGCCCAGCGTCGGGTCCGGCAGGCGCTCGGCATCGAGGCGCTGGGCGGCGAGCTGGCCGCGCCGAGAAGCGCTGCGCGCCACCGCCAGTTCATGGTTGTGGGCAAGGATGCGTTCGCGCCATTGCGCCAGCGCCTCGGGCGTATCGGCCACGGCCTGCGGCGGCGGCGCCGGAACTTCGGCCGGCAGGGCGATGCCGGGGAAATGCTGCGCCAGTTCGGCGGCGACGCGTTCCTGGCGCGAGCGCGCCTGCGCCAGCTGCGCCTCGGTCTGCACCAGCTGCGCTTCGGACAGCAGCGCCTCAAGCCTCGCCGTGTCGCCAGCGCCGACTTTTTTCAGCACCGCGTCGTGCTGGGAGCGCAACACCGCGACCTGCGCCGCCCATTCGCGCACGGCGGCGGTCTCGCGCTGCCACTCGAACCAGCGACCGAGCAGCAGCCGCGCGCTCTCGTGCATGGCGTCGCCCAGCGCGAAGCCGGCCTCGGCCACCCCGGCCGCGCCGATCTCGGCATCCTTGCCGGCCTTGCCGGGCAGGCGGATGGCGCGCTCGATCCCGATCTCGTGGTCGCGATAGCTCAGGTCCGCCGGCCGGTCACGCCGCCGCTGGCTGGAAAGCCGCAACGCGAATTCGTGGGGGCCGGCTTCGAGGCGGTCGCGGTTGGCGGTCTCGGCGCTCAGGCCGGCGGCGGCGGCGCGCACCGCCGGATAGGCCTGCAATGCCGGCACCACCTGGGCAGTCGGCGGCAGATCGGAGAAATCGGCGGCGGCCGCGGTGAGCGGCAGTAGCAGCAGCAACAGGCCCCAGCGCTTCATGCCAGGCTCCCGTATTCGGCCACTGGCGTCAGCCACCACAGCACCTCGCGACTGGGCAGCTCGGCACGCAGCTCCTGCAGCAGTTCGCTGACATGGCTCGCGTCCATCAGGATCTCGATCTGCACGCGCGAAGCGGAGCCGCGCACCTGCTCGGCCGGGCTCGCGATGCTCTCCGGGTCGCCGTGACCCTCGATGCGGTGGAGGCTGAAGGGGCCGACCCAGTCCGGGTGCTTGAGCAGCTGGTCGAGTATCTGCTCCTTCAGCACCGCGGGCAGGACCAGCTTGAGGCTGACATCGAGTTTTTTCGTCATGCGCTTCCCCAGCGGCGATAAAGGATGGGCAGCATCACCAGCGTCAGCAGGGTCGAGGTGACGAGGCCGCCGATGACGACGATGGCCAGCGGCCGCTGGATTTCCGAGCCGGGGCCGCTGGCGAACAGCAGCGGCACCAGGCCGAAGGCGGCGATAGAGGCCGTCATCAGCACCGGCCGCAGGCGGCGCTTCGAGCCTTCGATTACCACGCGTTCGAGCGCCATGCCCTGCGCCCGCAGCTGGTTGAAATGGGAGATCAGCACCAGGCCGTTGAGCACCGCGATGCCGAGCAGGGCGATGAAGCCGACCGAGGCCGGCACCGACAGGTATTCGCCGGCGAGCAGCAGGGCGAAGACGCCGCCGATCAGCGCGAAGGGGATATTGACGAACACCATCGCCGCCTGCCTGACCGAACCGAAGGTGGTGAACAGGATGTGGAAGATCAGGGCCAGGGCGATCGGCACCACCAGCAACAGGCGCTTGGCGGCACGCTGCTGGTTTTCGAACTGGCCGCCCCAGGCCAGATGCACGCCGGTACCCAGCGACACCTCGGCGGCGACCTTCGCCTTCGCCTCCTCGACGAAGCCGACCAGGTCGCGGCCGCTGACGTTGGCCTGGACGATCGCCATGCGGTTGGCGCTCTCGTGGTCGATCTTGACCGGGCCGGCGACGCGCTTGAGCTGGGCCAGCGCCGCCAGCGGCACGTTGCCGCCTTCGGGCAAGGCCAGCTGCATGCCGGCGAACAGGGCCGGCGAGTTGCGCATGCCTTCGCCGCCCCGGATCACCAGCGGGGTGCGGCGGCTGCCCTCGAGCACCAGGCCGACCGGCTGGCCCTCGATCTGGGCGCGCAGCGCGACGGCGATCTCCTCGACCGACAGGCCGAAGCGGCCGGCGGCGAGGCGGTCGATCTCGACGGTGTAGTACTGCACACCCTCGTTCTTCACCGTCAGCACGTCCTGGGCGCCGGGCACGGTCTTGAGCAGGGCGGCGATCTTCTCGGCGAGGGCGTTGAGCGCATCGAGGTCCGGCCCGAAGATCTTGATCGCCAGGTCGCCGCGCGTGCCGGTCAGCATCTCGGAAACGCGCATCTCGATCGGCTGGGTGAAGGCGATGTCCATGCCTGGAAAATCGGCCATCACCGTGCGGATCTCGTTCGTCAGCCATTCCTTGTCGGGTTCGCGCCATTGATCGCGCGGCGCCAGCACCAGGAAGCTGTCGGTCTCGTTGAGCCCCATCGGGTCGAGGCCGAGCTCGTCCGAGCCGGTGCGGGCGACCACGTCCCTGATCTCGGGCACGCGCTCGAGCAGGGCGCGCTGCACCGCCATGTCGAGCTCGGCGCTCTGCTCGAGGCTGATCGAGGGCAGCTTGGCCAGCTGCAGCAGGATATCGCCCTCGTCCATCGTCGGCATGAAGGTCTTGCCCAGCACGAAGAAGGCGGCGACCGTGGCGGCCAGCAGCGCCACCGCCACGGTGATGACCTTCCTGGCGTTGGTGAGGCTCCAGGCCAGCAGCGGCTCATAGAGCCGCATCGCCTGGCGCGGCAGCCACGGTTCGTGGTGCGACGCGGCCGGCTTCAGCAGGTAGGACGTCAGCACCGGGATCACCGTCAGCGACAGCAGCAGCGAGCCGGACAGGGCAAAGACGATGGTCAGCGCCACGGGAATGAAGAGCTTGCCTTCGAGCCCCTGCAGCGTCAGCAGCGGCAGGAAGACGATGACGATGATGGCCATGCCCGACACCACCGGCTGTGTCACTTCGCGCACGGCGCGGTTGATGCGATGGAGGAACGGCAGCTTGGCGCCGGCCGGGTCGGCCAACTGGCTCTCGACGTTCTCCACCACCACCACGGCGGCATCGACCAGCATGCCGATGGCGATGGCCAGGCCGCCCAGGCTCATCAGGTTGGCCGACATGCCGGTGAACCGCATCAGGATGAAGGTGACCAGCGCCGCCAGCGGCAGCACGCAGGCGACTGCGATGGCGGCGCGCAGGTTGCCGAGGAAGGCCAGCAGCAGGATCAGCACCAGCACGATGGCTTCCGCCAGCGCCTTGGCCACCGTGCCGATGGCACGATCGACCAGGGCGCCGCGGTCGTAGAAGATGTGGGTCGTCACCCCCGGCGGCAGCGAGGGCGCGATCGCGGCCAGCCTGGCGCGCACGCCCTCGACCACGGCGCGCGCGTTGGCGCCGCGCAGGCCCAGCACCAGCCCCTGCACCGCCTCCTCCTTGCCGCCGCGGGTGACGAAGCCGTAGCGCGTCAGGCTGCCGATGCGTACCGTCGCCACGTCGCCAAGGCGCGTGACGCGTCCGCCGACATCGCGATGCACGACGATGGCGCGCAGATCCTCGATGGTCTTGGCGCTGCCGTCGATGCGGATCAGCAGCGACTCTTCGCCCTCGGTGAGGCGACCGGCGCCGTCGTTGCGGTTGTTGGCCTCGATGGCGCGCATCAGGTCGCTTATCTGCAGCCCGCGCGCCTTGAGCGCCACCAGGATCGGCACGACTTCAAAAGTGCGCGCCATGCCGCCGAGGCTGTTGACGTCGGCGACGCCGGGCAGGGTGCGCAATTGCGGCCGGATGGTCCAGTCGAGCAGGGTGCGCTTGTCCTCGAGGCTGATATCGCCCTCGATGGTGAACATCAGCATCTCGCCCAGCGGCGTGGTGATCGGCGCCAGGCCGCCGGAGGCGCCGGCCGGCAGGTCCTTGAGCACGCCGGCCAGGCGCTCGGCCACCTGCTGGCGCGCCCAGTAGATGTCGGTGCCGTCCTCGAAGTCGATGGTGATGTCGGCGATCGCGTACTTGGCGGTGGAGCGCAGCAGGCGCTGGTGGGGAATGCCGAGCAGTTCGACTTCGATCGGCGTGACGATGCGCGTCTCGACTTCCCCGGGCGTCATGCCCGGCGCCTTCATGATCACCTTGACCTGCGTCGACGACACGTCCGGGAAGGCGTCGATCGGCAGGCCGTTGAAGGCGAAGATACCGCCACCGACGAGGATCAGCGTGGCGACCAGCACCAGCAGGCGCTGGCCCAGCGAGAACTCGATCAGCCGCGCGAACATCGCGTCACTGCTCGCCTGCGCCGAGGCCCAGCCAGGCACCCTTGATGGTCGCGATGCCCTTGACGGCGATGCGGGCGTCGGCAGCTACCGGGATGGCGACGCGCGAGGACTGCGCGGCTTCCTCCAGCACCTGTACCGCGACGGCCCGGAAGCCTTCCGGCATCGCGACGAACACCCAGGTGCGGGAGAGGTGGCGCGTCAGCGCCCCGGCCGGCACCCGCCAGGCATAGCTGGTCGATGTTTCCTGTGGCCGCACATCGACCTGGACGTACTGGTTGGGCCGGACGCAGGGCACGCGATAGGGCAATTCGGCACGCAGCCGCAGCGACTGGTCATGGGCGTCGACGTGGGGGCTAACCACGGTGATTCGGCCGCCGGGAGGGCAGCCCGGCACGCTCACGGCATCTCCCGGTGCCAGGCCCGCGGCCTGCGCCGGCGTCGCCTGGATTTCCAGCCAGAGCGGCGAGATACGGCCCAGCTTGAAAAGCGGCGTCATCCCGTCGACGCGCTGGCCTGGCTGTACCGGCGCATCGAGCACGACGCCATCGAAAGGCGCGCGAATCTCTGCAGCGGCGGCCAGCGCGCCGGCCTCGGCGGGTTCGGCCAGGCCGGCCAGCCGCAGCGACTGCCGCGTCTCGGCCAGCAGCGTGGCCGCCTGCCGCTCGGCGGCGCGCGTGGCCGACAGGCGGCCCTGGGAAATGATGCCGTCGGCGAACAGGCTCTCATCGCGGCGCAGGCTTTCGCCGGCGAGGCCGGCCTGCGAACGGGCATGGGCGAATTCGCGCTGCAACTCCAGCAACTGTGCGCCCTGCAGGCGGGCCAGCACCTGGCCCTTCTTGACCGTCTCGCCATAGGCGACGCGCACCGCCGCGACCATGGCCGGCACCGGCGCGGCGATCACCTCGACCTGGCCCGGCGGCACCACCACCTGGCCCGGCAGGCGCACGGCGCCGCCCGACTTCATCTCGGCGAGCGCGGCCGTCGCCACGCCGGCGCGCTTCAACTGCTCGGGCGTCAGGCGGATCAGTTCGTCGGCCGCCAGCGCGGGCAGCGCAACCGCCGCGGCCAGGGCGGCAAGGGACAGCAGGAGGCGGTTGGAGAGGCTGGACATCCGGACGACCCTGGTTCGAGCAATGCCGGTAGTCTAATCGTTCCGGATTAAGCCTTTCTTAAGGCCGGCTTCATGCCATGCCGCCCGGCGGATTCTCGAGCGGCAGCAGGACGCGGGCGACGGTGCCGCCACCATCGCGTGGCTGCAGATCGACCGTCCAGCCGTTGGCGCTGGCGATCTGGCGCACGATCGCCAGGCCAAGCCCGCTGCCGCCGGTACGACTGCTGCGCGACGGGTCGAGGCGGTGGAAGGGACGAAAGACAGCCTCGCGCTCCTGTTCCGGAATGCCCGGGCCGCGATCGCGGATGCATATCTCGACCTGGCTGGCGGTAATCGCATAGTCGATGTCGATCGGCTTGCCGGCACCGTAGCGCACGGCATTGTCCATCAGGTTGGAGAGGATGCGGCGCAACGCCAGCGGTCGCAGGTGCAGATGGCAGTCGGGCCCCTTGCGGCCCCTGATCTCGACTCCGGCCTGGTCGTGCTCGATCACGATGCGCTGGAGCATCTCGCACAGGTCGAGGTCGGCCGTATCCTTTTCGGCGAAGTCCCGGCCGAGTTCGAGACAGCGGGCGATCAGGTCGTTCATGCCATCGACATCGTGGATGACGCGCTCGAAGAGGTCCGGCGCGGGTTTCTCGGAGAGCATGCCGAGGGCGAGCCGGATGCGCGCCAGCGGCGAACGCAGGTCGTGCGAGATGCCGGCCAAGAGGGTGGTGCGGTTGGCCAGCAATTCCTCGACCTGCTCGCCCATGCGATTGAATTCGCGTGCCAGCGTGGCCAGTTCGCTCGGGCCGGCTTCCGGCAGCGGGGCCGGACGGCGGCCCTGCCCGATGCGCTGGGTTGCATCTACCAAACTCTGCAGCGGGGTGATCAGCCAGTGCGCCAGCCACGCCGAGGTGATGAGAATCACCACCGTGCCGGCCGCCAGGATGATCAGCAAGGCAATCGATGGCTGCACGGCGATCCGGCTGGCCGGAAAACCGACACGCACGCTCGCGTCGTGCACCGGCAGGTCCGCCCAGTACCACGAGCGGCCGTCCGCTTCAGAAGTGTGATGCAGGGTGATTCGCTGCCCGGCACGCTCGCTCAGCGCGCCTTCGAGAAAATGGAAATAGGGCAGCAGGTGCGGGAAATCCACGGCGGCCGCGGGCGGATCCTGCACCTGCAACTGGTGCAGGCGACCGATATCCCGCTGCAACTGCGCCTTCTCGCCGGGTGCTGCGGCCCGCCAGGTTTTTGCCGTGGTCGCCATCAGCGCAGCGAGGTCGCCGGTGGCGTGGCGCCCGAGGGGAAGCAGTGCAAAGTAGGTGATGACCGCGATGGTGAACAACTGGAAGACAATCGAGGCCAGCGCGATCACCAGCGCGGTGCGGCCGAACAGGCTGCGGGGCGCCATCAGGAGCCGCGCGGCGAGAACAGGTAGCCCTCGCCCCAGATGGTCCGCAGAAAGACCGGATGCGCGGGATCGGCCTCGATCTTGCGGCGCAGGCGGGTGACCCGCACGTCGACCATGCGATCGAAGGGCGCGCGCTCGTAGCCCTTGAGAAGATCGACCAGCAGATCGCGGCTCAATACCTGGTCGGGATGGTCGAGCAGGATCCTGAGCAGGGCGAACTCGGCGCCCGACACGGCGACGGCCTCGCCGTTGCGGGTCAGGCTGTGCGAGTCGAGATCGACGGCGAAGGGGCCAAAGCGGCGGATGCGGCCAGACTCCGCGGCCGGGCGTTGGCGTCGCAGAACGGCGGCAACGCGCGCCAGAAGCTCGCGATGGCTGAACGGCTTGGGCAGGTAGTCATCGGCACCCACCTCCAGCCCGACGATGCGATCGACCTCCTCGCCGCGCGCCGAAAGCATGATGATCGGTGGTCCGCCATGTCCGGCCAGCGAGCGCGCCAGCGACAGGCCGTCTTCGCCGGGCAGCATGACGTCGAGCAGCAACAGGTCGACTCGATGCGCCGCCAGGTGCTGCTTCATCGCCTCGCCGTCACCCACGCCGGCAACCGTATAGCCGTTGTCGGACAGGTAGCGCACCAGCAAGTCGCGCAAGCCTTCGTCATCATCGACCACCAGAAGGTTTCCGCGAACTTCGGTCAAGGCATTGCCCCTTAATTGAAACAACCTGTAACAACTACCCCATCCCCGCAACATGCCGGAAACCGCCCATCCCTAAGCTGTCGCCAACCATAGCACAAGGAGAAACACCGATGAAGCAGGCACTCACGCTACTCGCCGCAGCGATTCTGGTCGCGACTCCAGCCCTGGCCGATCCGGTCGGCATGCGGGCCAAAGGGGGGCAGCCGGAATATCTGTTCCTCGAAACGACGCCACGCGCCGAAGCCGCCGCGACTGCGCAGAAACTGGCCAAGGCGGTAGTCGCCGCGCGCCTGATCATCTTCGCCTACGGCGCGAAAATTACCAACCCCGAGCTCGGCGACAAGGGCTTTGGCGGCGAGTTCTTCGAGAGGCAGTGGCGGAGTGCCGTCGAGGACGACATGATCGATGCCACGCCCAACCAGAAGCGCATCTACGAGAAACTGTTCTGGGCCGGCCGCCAGGTGATCGAGAACAACCAGGATCGCATCAACGTCAAGGGCATCGCCTGGAAGCACTTCCTCCCGGCCAAGTGGGAGCGCGAGATGGGCCAGGTGTTCACGGCCCGCACCGGCATCATCATCAAACAGCCGGGGCGCACCTACCGCAACCCGGTCAATGTCCCCGACGCGGCGGAGCTCAGCACGCTGCAGCATTTTGTCGGTGCGGAGCGCACCGACAACAAGCCGATTACGTCCTTCACCACCATGGGCAAACAGGCGGTGTATCGCCACATGGAACCGATCCGCCTCGTCGCCCCCTGCCTGCCATGCCACGGCAAACCCAAGGGCGAGCCCGACATGCTCGGCTTCGAGAAGGACGGCCTCGAAGCCGGCGACCTCATCGGCCTGATGAGCGTGACCATCGGCGTCAGCGACTGACAGATTTTCCATAGCGCGGGCCGCGGCCCGCACAGCATTTACTCACAGGAGATCACACCACCATGAAACGCATGATGACCACCTTCGCCGCCCTTTCCTTCTTCGGCGCCGTGGCGGCCGCTCCGGCCCTGGCCGATGCACCGGCCAAGGCCGCCGGCAACGGCGGCCACACCTATCCCAGCATCGAGAAAACCTCGGCGGATGCCCCCAAGCAGCACAAGATGAGCCCGGAATTCATGGAGCAGGTGAAAAAGCTGCCGCCGGAGTTCGTCCAGCAGTTCAAGAAAATGACGGCCAAGCACACCCGCTACAGTGAGGACGCCACCGCACGCCAGGTGATGGCGGAACTGCTCTCCGACGTGCAGTGCACGACCGCCGGCCTGATGGTGGAGAACGGCGAGATGGCCGCCGACTGCGCTATTCGCGCGTCCCGCCACCGCTGGCCGAAAGGACACCTGCTGGCCTACGTGAAACTCGAGCAGATCAACGCCGACTCGCTGGCCGCCTTGCCGAAGATCAACGGCCAGGTCGAAGGCGGGCTGGAGCGCGTGGCGGAATTCGCCCTCAAGAAGGACTTCGTCAGCGCCGGCGCCGAGATGGGCAAAGTGATGGAAGGCTGCGCGACCTGCCATAGCCTGTTCCGCTTCGGCAAGGGTGAGTCGCCCTACATCATGGACTAAGGCATGAAGCAAGCCGCCGGGCGCCGTACGGGCGCCTCGGCTTGGTGACTGCCGCAAACCTCGGCGCTGGCGATACCTGCCGTATCGCCAGCGCCGACTTTTTTCCGGCGCCTCAAAACGGCTAGCGGAAGGCGATGATCGCCTGATCCACCGCCAGGCTCTCGCCCGGATTCGCCAGCAGTTTCTCGACCACGCAATCGCGCTCGGCGCGGAGCACGTTTTCCATCTTCATGGCCTCGATCTTGGCCAGTATCTCGCCGGCCTTGACCTCCTGGTCGGGCTGCACCGCGATGTGGGTCAACAGGCCCGGCATCGGCGACAGCAGGAACTTGCTCATGTCGGGCGGCGCCTTGTGCGGCATCAGCGACTGCAGATGCGCGGCGCGCGCGGTCATCACCATGATGTCGGCCTGCGTGCCCCAGTGGAACAGGCGGTACTTGAGTCCACGGCGCTCGACCTGCATGCAGAACTGCTCGCCATTGAGCGTGCCCTGGTAGAGCGCATGACCGAACTGCCAGGGACTGCGGATCTCGTAGCGTTCGCCGGCATAGACCACATCCCAACCGCAGGCACCTTCAATCGCGGGCATCACTTTGACCTCGTGGTCGCTGCCATCCTCGAGGCGGACAACGAACTCGGCACCCGGACGATACTCGTGGCCCGGCATCTGGCCGCTGATCGACGAGTTGCGCTCAAGGTACTGGCGATGCATGGCGGCAGCGACGGCGATCAGCATGGCGGGTTCGTCGTGCGGCACGTCGGCGGCATCGAATCCCTTGGGGTACTGCTCGGCGATCAGGCCGGTGTTGAAGTCGCCGGAAACGAAGCGCGGGTGCTGCATCAGAGCCGCCTGGAAGGCGATGTTGCTGGCGACACCGCGAATCACGAAGGCATTAAGGGCGTCGCGCATGCGGGCGATGGCCTGGTCGCGCGTCGCGGCGTGGACGATGAGCTTGGCGATCATCGAATCGTAGAACATCGAAATCTCGCCGCCTTCATAGATGCCGGTATCGACGCGCACGCCATTCACTTCGGGCGGCGGCGCGTATTTGACGAGGCGCCCGGTCGATGGCAGAAAGCCGCGGAACGGGTCTTCGGCGTTGATGCGGCACTCCATGGCCCAGCCGTCGATCTTGAGATCCTCCTGCCTGTAGGCCAGCTTCTCGCCGGCAGCGACACGGATCATCTGCTCGACGAGGTCGAGGCCGGTGATCAGCTCGGTCACCGGATGTTCGACCTGCAGGCGGGTGTTCATCTCGAGGAAGTAGAAGCTCTTGTCCGTTCCGCCGACGACGAACTCCACCGTGCCGGCGGACTGGTAGTTGACAGCCTTGGCCAGCGCCACCGCCTGCTCGCCCATCGCCTTGCGCATCGCCGGATCGAGGAAAGGCGACGGCGCCTCTTCGATCACCTTTTGGTGGCGGCGCTGAATCGAGCATTCGCGCTCATGCAGGTAGAGGCAATTGCCGTGGCTGTCGCCCAGTACCTGGATCTCGATGTGGCGCGGTTCCTCGACAAACTTCTCGATGAAGACGCGATCGTCGCCGAAGGCGTTCTTCGCCTCGGTCTTGCACGATGAAAAGCCCTCGAAGGCTTCCGTGTCGTTGAAGGCAACGCGCAGCCCCTTGCCGCCACCGCCGGCCGACGCCTTGATCATCACCGGGTAGCCGATGCCCTTGGCGATCTCCACCGCCTGCTCGGGCGTGTCGATGGCGTCGTTGTAGCCCGGGATGGTGTTGACCCTGGCTTCGAGCGCCAGCTTTTTCGACTCGATCTTGTCGCCCATCTTGGCCACCGAGTAATGCTTGGGGCCGATGAAGATGATGCCTTCCTCCTCCAGGCGCTTCGAGAAAGTGGCATTCTCGGACAGGAAGCCGTAGCCCGGATGCACCGCCTCGGCACCGGTCTCCTTGCAGGCGGCGATGATCTTGTCCATCGAAAGATAGGACTCCTTCGACGGCGCCGGACCGATGCAGACGGCCTCGTCGGCCAGTTCGACGTGCAGCGCGTCGCGGTCTGCCTCGGAATACACCGCCACGGTGGCTATGCCCATTTTCTTCGCTGTCTTGATGACGCGGCAGGCGATTTCACCCCTGTTCGCTATGAGAATTTTCTTGAACATGGCTGGCTCCTCAAAGCGGAATGTTGCCGTGCTTGCGCCACGGATTGCTTATCGACTTGTTGCGCAACATCACCAGCGAGCGGCAGATGCGCTTGCGGGTCTCGTGCGGCTGGATCACATCATCGATGAAGCCGCGGGCGCCGGCGACGAAGGGATTGGCAAACTTGGCCTTGTACTCGGCCTCACGCGCCGCCAGCTTGGCCGGATCGTTCTTGTCCTCGCGGAAGATGATCTCCACCGCCCCCTTCGGTCCCATCACGGCGATCTCGGCGGAGGGCCAGGCGAAGTTGACGTCGCCGCGCAGGTGTTTCGAGGCCATCACGTCGTAGGCGCCGCCGTAGGCCTTGCGGGTGATCAGGGTGATCTTCGGCACGGTACATTCGGCGTAGGCGTAAAGCAGCTTGGCGCCGTGCTTGATGATGCCGCCGTATTCCTGCGAGGTGCCCGGCATGAAACCCGGCACGTCGACGAAAGTGACGATGGGAATGTTGTAGGCATCGCAGAATCGCACGAAACGCGCTGCCTTGATCGACGACTTGATGTCGAGGCAGCCGGCGAGCACCATCGGCTGGTTGGCAACGATGCCGACGGTCTGGCCTTCCATGCGGGCGAAGCCGATGACGATGTTCTTGGCATGATCCGGCTGCAACTCGAAAAAGTCCGAGTCGTCCACCGTCTTGATGATCAGCTCCTTGATGTCGTAGGGCTTGTTTGCGTTGTCCGGCACCAGCGTGTCGAGCGAGTAATCGAGGCGCTCGGCCGGGTCCTGGGTCGGCCGGATCGGCGCCTTTTCCTTGTTGTTGAGCGGCAGGTAGTTCACGAAACGGCGCAGCATCAACAGCGCATCGACGTCGTTCTCGAAAGCCAGGTCGGCAACGCCGCTCTTCGAGGTGTGCGTCACCGCGCCGCCAAGCTCCTCGGCGGTCACCTCCTCGTGAGTCACGGTCTTCACCACCTCGGGGCCGGTGACGAACATGTAGGAAGTATCCTTGACCATGAAGATGAAGTCGGTCATTGCCGGCGAATACACCGCGCCGCCGGCGCAAGGGCCCATGATCAGCGATATCTGCGGGATCACGCCGCTGGCCATGACGTTGCGCTGGAACACGTCGGCATAGCCGCCCAGCGCCGCGACACCCTCCTGGATGCGCGCGCCGCCGGAGTCGTTGAGGCCTATCACCGGCGCGCCGACCTGCATCGCCTTGTCCATGACCTTGCAGATCTTCTCGGCATGGGCCTCGGACAGCGCGCCGCCGAACACCGTGAAGTCCTGCGAGAAGACGAACACCATGCGGCCGTTGATGGTGCCGTAACCGGTCACCACGCCGTCGCTCGGCACCTTGTTGTCGGCCATGCCGAAGTCGGTGCAGCGGTGTTCCTTGAACATGTCCCATTCTTCGAAGGTGCCGTCGTCGAGCAGCAACTCGATGCGCTCGCGCGCGGTGAGCTTGCCTTTCTTGTGCTGCGCATCGATGCGGTTCTGGCCGCCACCGAGGCGGGCCTGCTCGCGCTTGACCTCCAGCTGCTGGATGATTTCGTGCATGTACGGACTCCGTTTCCTTCAGTCGAATTTCAGGTTGTCGTAGGCATGGGCCGGCAGGTCGAGCAGCCGCATCGCGGCAGCCACGGGCGTGGTGGCGCCGGACTCGACCGCGGCCGTCAGCTCAACGATCGCATCGCGCACGCCGGGACTGTCGCGAAAGCGGCTGCGCAGCCCCGAGTCGATGAGTTGCCACATCCAGTCCAGCGCCTGCCGGCGGCGTTTGGCGGGCAGTTCGCCGGCCTGATCCAGCGCCGCGCGATGCGCCTCGATGCTCTGCCAGAACTCGGCGATGCCTTCGCTGCGGGTGGCGCTGGCCTTTAGCACCGGTGGCTGCCAGTGCTTTGATGCGGGGCGCAGCATGGTCAGCGCGGTGCGCATTTGCGCGGCGGCCAGATCGGTGGCCGGTGAATCGATGTCGGACTTGTTGAAGACGATGATGTCGGCCAGTTCGACGATGCCCTTCTTGATGGCCTGCAGGTCATCGCCGGCATTGGACAGCTGCAGCAGCACGAAGACGTCGGTCATGCCGGCCACCGCCGTCTCGCTCTGGCCGACGCCGACGGTCTCGACGATCACCACGTCGAAGCCGGCGGCCTCGCACAGCAGCAGCGCCTCGCGCGTCTTTTCGGCGACGCCGCCGAGCGAACCGGATGACGGCGATGGGCGAATGAAGGCTGCCGCATTCTGCGACAGTCGCTCCATGCGCGTCTTGTCGCCGAGGATGGAGCCGCCGGAAACGCTCGACGACGGATCGACCGCCAGCACCGCGACGTTCCTGCCCTGCGCGATGAGGTGAAGACCCAGCGCCTCGATGAAGCTGGACTTGCCGACGCCCGGCACGCCAGAAATTCCCACGCGAATCGCGCTCCCGGTGCGCGGCAGCAGCGCCGCGAGCAGATCCTGCGCCCGCGCCTGGTGATCCGGGCGCGTCGATTCGATCAGGGTGATGGCCTTGGCCAGCGCGCGGCGTTCGCCAGCCAGCACGCCGTCGATCAGCGCGCGATCGGTCTCTCCGGCAACACCGGGCGCGCTCATCCCAGGCGCTCCATTGCATTTCGCTCCGGTCCGATCTCGCGCCATTCGTGATTCACGCGGCAGTTGATCTCAGACATCGCGCGGCAGATGGGCGGCGCGTACGGCGCGCAGCACGTCGTGCGCGGCCTGCGGGATCGGCGTGCCCGGTCCGAAGATGCCTGCGACACCGAGGTGCCGCAGGAAGTCATAGTCCTGCGGCGGGATGACGCCGCCGACAAAGACGACGATATCCTTCGCGCCTTCCTTTTTCAGCGCCTCGACCAGTTGCGGCACCAGCGTCTTGTGGCCGGCCGCCAGCGTCGACACGCCTATCGCGTGGACGTCGTTTTCCACGGCCTGGCGGGCGGCTTCCTCTGGGGTCTGGAACAGCGGGCCGATATCGACGTCGAAGCCGAGGTCGGCGAAGGCGGTCGCCACCACCTTGGCGCCGCGGTCGTGGCCATCCTGGCCGAGCTTGGCCACCATGATGCGGGGCCGGCGTCCCTCGGCAGCGGCGAAGTTATCGATCTGGCTGCGCAATTCGGCGATCTCGTCGCGCATCTTTTCATCCTGTCCGAGCATGGCGCCATAGACGCCGGAAACCGTCTGATGGGTGGCGCGGTGGCGGCCCCACACCGTCTCCAGCGCATCCGAGATCTCGCCGACCGTGGCCCGCAGCCGCGTCGCCTTGATGGCGAGATCAAGCAGGTTACCACTGCCATCCCCGGCCGCAGCACTCAGGGCGGCGAGCGCCTGCTGCACGGCCGCGGCATCACGGCTGGCGCGGACCTGGCCGAGGCGTGCCACTTGCGCTTCGCGCACGGCGTGGTTGTCGATATTGAGGGTGTCGACCGGCGCCTCGTCCTTGAGGCGGTACTTGTTCACGCCGACGATCACGTCCTGGCCCGAGTCGATCCGCGCCTGCTTTTCGGCAGCGCATTTTTCGATCTGCAACTTGGCCCAGCCCGATTCCACCGCGTGGGTCATTCCACCCATTTTTTCGATTTCCTCGATCGTGCCCCAGGCCATGTCCGCCATGTCCTGCGTCAGCTTTTCCATCATGTAGCTGCCGGCCCAGGGGTCGATGACGTTGCAGATGTGAGTCTCTTCCTGGATCAAAATCTGGGTGTTGCGTGCGATGCGCGCCGAAAACTCGGTGGGCAGGGCGATGGCCTCGTCGAAGGCGTTGGTGTGCAGGCTCTGGGTACCGCCGAAGACGGCAGCCATCGCTTCGATGGTGGTGCGCACGACATTGTTGTAGGGGTCCTGCTCGGTCAGCGACCAGCCGGAAGTCTGGCAGTGGGTGCGCAGCATCAGCGACTTCGGACTCTTCGCGCCGAACTCCTTCATGATGCGCCACCACAGGAGGCGCGCCGCGCGTAGCTTGGCGACCTCGAGATAGAAGTTCATGCCAATGCCAAAGAAGAAGCTGAGCCGGCCGGCAAAGGCATCGACGTCGAGGCCGCTTTTCATCGCCGTACGCACGTACTCCATGCCGTCGGCCAGGGTGAAGGCCAGCTCCAGTGCCTGCGTCGCCCCGGCCTCCTGGATGTGGTAACCGGAGATCGAGATGGAATTGAACTTCGGCATGTGCGCCGCGGTGTAGCCGATGATGTCCGCGATGATGCGCATCGACGGCGCCGGCGGATAGATGTAGGTGTTGCGGACCATGAACTCCTTGAGGATGTCGTTCTGGATGGTCCCCGAAAGCTTGTCCTGGGAGACGCCCTGCTCCTCGGCGGCGACGACGTAGCCGGCAAGGATTGGCAGCACCGCGCCGTTCATGGTCATCGACACCGAGACCGTGTCGAGCGGAATGCCGTCGAAGAGGATTTTCATGTCCTCGGCCGAGTCAATCGCCACGCCGGCCTTGCCGACGTCGCCGACCACGCGCGGGTGGTCGGAATCGTAGCCGCGATGGGTCGCGAGGTCGAAGGCGACCGACACGCCCTGAGCGCCGGCTGCCAACGCCTTGCAGTAGAAGGCGTTGGACTCCTCGGCGGTGGAAAACCCGGCGTACTGGCGGATGGTCCAGGGGCGCGAGACGTACATGGTCGCCTGCGGCCCGCGCAGGTAGGGCTCGAAGCCCGGCAGGGTATCGGCGAAGGGCAGGCCGGCGGTGTCGGCGGCGGTGTAAAGCGCTTTGACCGTCAGCCCTTCGGGGGTCAGCCAGTCGAGCCTGGCGGTATCGCCGCCGGGCGCGGATTTGGCGGCGGCCTTGGTCCAGGCATCGCGGGACGCTGCGGGAACATCGGGATGGGATGTCGGCTTCTGGCTCATGGTTGCTCCACTGGGATTGGGCAAAACGCAACTTGCTCGGTGTGCTGTAACGGCCGATTGTGCTGCACATGCTTGACAGCCACCTGACATCCATAATACGTTATCCATAATTATGAGCGCAAGAGAACCCGCCGCCCCGATCACCCGCCATGCCCTTTACGAGGAGGTGGCCGAGCGCCTGCGCGCCCGCATCTACGCCCACGAGCTGGCCCCCGGCGCCTGGCTCGACGAGCAGACCCTCGCCGCCGAACTGGGAATCTCGCGCACACCGCTGCGCGAGGCGCTCAAGGTGCTGGCCAGCGAGGGTCTGGTCCGACTGGAGCCGCGCCGCGGCTGCTACGTGACGGAACTCACCGAGCAGGACCTCGACGACATCTTTCCGGTGATGGCCTTGCTCGAGGGACGTTGCGCCCAGGAGGCGGCACGCCGTGCCGCCAGCGCCGACTTTTCCGAGTTGGCCGCCATCCATGAGGATCTCGAACGCCATGCCGCAGCCGGCGACGCCGATCGCTTCTTCGAGGCCAACCAGGCCTTCCATTCGGCGGTGCAGCGCATCGCGGGCAACCGCTTTCTGGCACAGATGATCGATGACGCGCGCAAGGTGCTCAAGCTGACGCGACGCGATTCGCTGCGACTCGACGGTCGCCTCAAGCAGTCGTTGATCGAGCATCGCGCGATCCTCGCTGCGTTAAGAAAACGTGAAGGAAATGAGGCCGCACAACTGATGCACGATCATTTACTATCTGGCCGGAATGCCTTGGCACGGCAGCGAGAACGCAAGGTCTGATCCAGATCAATGATCGGCGGTCCTTGATCTTCGACAATCGTCGGTTCTGTCCATTCACGGAGGAGACCCGAGATGACCAAGAGCAACGACTGGCAGCTGCAGCCAGGAATCCAGATGAGTGCCGAGACGGCGGGCGAGGTGGCGAAAATCGCCTGCGCGCTGAAGTCGCTGTCGGCCTACGCGACGCTGATGCTGGAGCAGGAAGACGATTCGGACGAGTTGCAGCAAATGGTGCAGTCCGGCATGGAAGCAATGAACCGCATCTTCAAGGTCTGACCGGCCTGACCCAACGGAGGAAACTATACATGGCACATATCGTAATTCTCGGCGCAGGCGTAGGCGGCGTGTCCGCAGCCTACGAAATGAAGGAGAAGGCACGCTCGCAGGACACCGTCAGCGTCGTTTCCAATCACACCTACTTCCAGTTCACGCCCTCTAACCCCTGGGTCGCCGTCAGCTGGCGCACCAAGGAAGACATCACCGTCGAGGTCGGGCCCTATCTGGAGAAGAAAGGCATCAAGTTCATCGCCAAGGCAGCCAAGAAACTGCACGCCGACAAGAACCAGATCGAGCTCGAGGATGGCAGCACCGTCGACTACGATTACCTGATCATTTCCACTGGCCCCAAGCTCGCCTTCGACGAAGTCGAGGGTCTCGGCCCCGGCAAGCACACCCAATCGGTGTGCCACGTCGATCACGCCGTCGATGCCGCCAAGGAGTGGGACACCTTCTGCAAGGACCCGGGCCACATCGTCGTCGGCGCGGTGCAGGGCGCGTCGTGCTACGGCCCGGCCTACGAATTCGCCATGATCATGGACACCGACCTGCGCAAGCGCCGCATCCGCAGCAAGGTGCCGATGACCTTCGTCACCGCCGAACCCTACATCGGCCACCTCGGCCTGGGCGGCGTCGGCGATTCCAAGGGCATGATCGAGTCGGTGATGCGCAGCCGCCACATCAAGTGGATCTGCAACGCCAAGGTCACCAAGGTCGAAGCCGGCAAGATGCACGTCGCCGAGCACAACGACGACGGCAGCGTGAAGAAGGAGCACGTGCTCGACTTCAAGTTCTCCATGATGCTGCCGGCATTCAAGGGCATCGACGCGGTATTTGGCATCGAGGGCCTGACCAATCCGCGCGGCTTCATCGTCGCCGACCCCTTCCAGCGCAACCCGAAATTCAAGAACATCTTCTCTGTCGGCGTCTGCGTCGCCATTCCGCCGGTCGAGGCCACCCCGGTTCCCACCGGCACGCCCAAGACCGGCTTCATGATCGAGTCCATGGTGACGGCATCGGTGCACAACATCCGCAACCTGCTCGACGGCAAGGAACCGGACCAGAAGGCGACCTGGAACGCCGTCTGCCTCGCCGACTTCGGCGACAACGGCGCCGCCTTCGTCGCGCTGCCGCAGATCCCGCCGCGCAACGTCAACTGGTTCTCGCAGGGCAAGTGGGTGCATCTGGCCAAGATCGCCTTCGAGAAGTACTTCCTGCGCAAGATCAAGAAGGGCAACACCGACCCGGTGTACGAGAAGTACGTGATGAACCTGCTGGGCATCAAGAAGCTGCACTGAGGCAGACCTTCCGGCCCCACAAACCGGGGCATCGAACGAGGGGGAGGGAGCTTCGATCGGACGATTTGTGCCTTCCTGGGCACCATGAGGACGAGCGAAGCTCCCTCCCCCTCGGCGCTCCATAACTAATCGCCGTGCCGCCAGCGCCGACTTTTATAATCGGCCGCCATGACGCCCGACATCCTGCTTGAGCGCGACGGCCCGATCGCCACCGTCACGCTGTTCAATCCCGACAAGCTCAATGCCGTGACCGCCGCGATGTGGCGGCGACTCAGGCTCGTCATGGACGATCTCTCCGCCGATGACTCCCTGCGCTGTGTCGTCCTGCGCGGCGAGAGCGGCGCCTTCGCCGCTGGCGGCGACATCGATGAGTTCGTCACGCTGCGCGACACCTTCGAGAAGGCGCAGGTCTATCACGGCGAATGGGTCGCCGGCGCGCTGCAGGCCGTGGCCGAATGCCGTCATCCGACGGTCGCAGCAATCGTTGGGCCGTGCATCGGCGGCGGCCTGGAGATCGCGGCGGCCTGCGACCTGCGCATCGCCGGCGCGGGTGCGAAATTCGGCGCACCGATCATGAAACTGGGTTTTCCCATGTACGCCGGCGAACTGGCCGGCCTGCTGGCGCTGGCGGGCCCGGCCGTGGTGCTGGAGATCCTGCTCGAAGGACGCATCCTTTCAGCCCGCGAGGCCTACGAGAAGCGGTTGCTGACGCGCGTCGTCGCCGACACTGAAGTTCGTGCCGAGGCGATGGCCACAGCGCGGCGCATCGCCGCCGGAGCACCACTGGTGGCGCGGCAGCACAAGCAGCTGGTGCGACGCCTCACCGCTGCCACGAACGCGCTGTCCGCTACTGAACTGCGCGACAATTTCGCCTTCCTCGAAAGCGACGACTACCGCGAGGGACTCGCCGCGTTTTTCGACAAGCGTCCACCAAACTTCACCGGGACCTGACCATGGACACCGCGCTCGACTGGACGCTGATCGACACCGTGCTGCTCGACATGGACGGCACGCTGCTCGACCTGCATTTCGACAACCATTTCTGGCAGACCCACGTGCCGGTGCGCTACGCCGAGGCACGCGGCATGCCCCACGCCGACGGTCGCGAAGAACTGATGGCGCGCTACCATGCCCGCGCCGGCACCCTGGAATGGTATTCGGTCGACTTCTGGGAAACCGAGCTGGAGCTCGACATCATGGCGCTGAAAGAAGAGGTTGCCCATCTCATCGCGGTGCATCCCAGCGTCGTCGAGTTCCTCGCCGCGGTGCGCGGCAGCGGCCGCCGCATCGTCCTCGCCACCAACGCCCACCACAAGAGCGTCACGCTCAAGATGGCACGTACCGGGCTCAAGCCCCACTTCGACGCCATCATCACCTCGCACGAACTAGGCGTGGCCAAGGAGGATCCGGCGTTCTGGCAACGGCTGAGCGAGATCGAGCCCTTCGATCGTGCCCGCTCGGTGCTGGTCGACGACAGCCTGCCGGTGCTCGATTCTGCCCGTGCCTACGGCGTCGGCCAGCTGCGCGCGGTACGCCGGCCGGATACCCGCCAGCCCGACAAGGACACGGACCAATACCCCGCCATCGCGAGCTTTGCCGAGTTGATGATTGGCCTGCCGGGAATAGATTGACTCTCCGCAACGTCTAACAGCAAGGCGCGCCCCGCGCCCGCAACGGAGAGATAACAATGAAAATCACCCTTCGCCACACCCTGGTGGCCGCCTGCCTTGCCATCGCTTCCGCCGCCAGCTTTGCCGCCGAGGCGATCAAGGTCGTCTACCACGTCAATGGGGGGCTCGAACAGGCCTCCGACGCCATGCGCAACATCCGCAACCACCTGACGGCCGACCCCGGCGCAAAGATCGTCGTCGTCACCCACTCGAGCGGGATCAATTTCCTGCTCGAAGGAGCCAAGGACAAGAACGGCAGCCCCTACGACGCCATGGTCGACGATCTGGTGCTCAAGGGCATCGAGTTCCGCGTCTGCAACATCACCCTGACCAGCCGCAACATCGACCGCAAGCTGATTCACCCGGAAGCCAAGATCGTTCCCTCCGGTGTCGCCGAGGTTTCGCGGCTGCAGGCACGGGAGGGGTTTGTTTACCTGAAACCCTGAAACCGGGGCAAATCAGGCCGGGCCGAACAGCCCGTGCAGCATCTTCGCCAGTAACAGCACCAGCACGCCGGCGAAGATCTTCTTCAGTGTCGCCACCGGCAGGCGGTGCGCCGCCCGCGCGCCGAAAGGCGCCATGAGCATGCTGGTGACAACACAGGCCGCGAGCGCCGGCAGGTAGATGAAGCCGATGCTGCCCGCGGGCAGCATCGCCGCGCCATAGCCTGCCATCAGGTAGCCGACGGTCCCGGCCAGCGCGATGGGGAGGCCGATGGCCGCCGACGTGCCGATGGCATGATGCATCTTGACGTTGCACCAGGTCATGAACGGCACCGAGAGCGAACCGCCACCGATGGCGACCAGCGCCGAAACGCCGCCGATGAAAGCGCCGACACCGAACATGCCGGCGCTGCCGGGCAAGGCACGCGAGGGCTTGGGTTTGATGTTGAGCACCATCTGCACCGCAACGTAGCCGATGAAGACGGCGAAGAAAATAGCCAGCGGCTTGGTCGGTACCCGGCTCGCCACCTGCGCGCCGGCCAGTGTGCCGACGACGATGCCCGGCGCGATGGTGCGCACGATGGGCCAAATGACCGCACCGTGGGCGTGGTGGGCGCGCAGGCTGGAAATCGAGGTGAAGATGATCGCAGCCATCGACGTGCCGAGTGCCAGGTGCATGAGGTGCTCCTGCGGAAAACCCTGCGCCGCGAACATAAGCGCCAGCACCGGCACCATGATGGCGCCGCCGCCGACGCCGAGCAGGCCGGCGAAGAAGCCGGCGACCAGACCGAGCAGGGCGTAACCCAGCAGCCAAGTCGTCACTTGAGCAGCCTGTTCACGATGAAATTCCACTCGGCCGGATCGACCGGGGTGATCGACAGCCGATTGCCGCGTTGCAGGGTACGCATGTTGCCCAGTTCGGGGTGGGCGCGCAGTTCGTCGAGGCCGATCAGGCGGGTCTTCTGCGTCGCCTTCACATCGACGTTCATCCAGCGCGGACTCTCCGGCGTCGCCTTCGGGTCGAAGTAAGGGCTGTCCGGATCGAACTGGGTGCGGTCGGGATAGGCCTTCTTCGCCACCTCGGCCAGCCCTGCGATGCCGGGCTCCTTGCAGTTCGAGTGGTAGAAGAACACCTTGTCGCCGACCGACATCTGGTCGCGCATGAAATTGCGCGCCTGGTAGTTGCGCACCCCCCACCAGTCGACGGTCTGGTTCGGCATGGCCAGCACGTCGTCGATGCCAACGACGGAGGGTTCGGATTTCATCAGCCAGTAACGCATGGGAAGCTGCCGCTCATCGAATTTGCCCAGGATCAATCTTACCGGGGAATGCGCTTGACCCGGCGCCTCAGTCGCACTAGAGTGCGGTCATGCGGGCAGCGAGGGCTTGTCCGTTCATTCCACATAGAAGGGAGCATGTCATGCAAGGTTCGTTCATGAAACTCGTCAGCCGCCTCTTGGTCATTTGCATGCTCGCCATGCCTTTCTCCAGCCAGGCCGGCATGATCTCGACCGATCAGGTCGCCGCCGCCGCCCAGCAGGACGCACGTGGCCAGGTCAATAGCTACCTTGCGCGCGCCGACGTCCAGTCGCAACTGCAGACCATGGGCATCTCCCCCGAGACCGCCAAGGATCGCGTTGCCGCAATGACCAACGAAGAAGTTTCCCGTCTCGCCGGCCAGATCCAGTCGCAGCCCGCCGGTGCCGCCAGCGCCTGGGCCGTCGCCGTGCTGCTCGGCCTGATCATCTGGGGCGTGTACTACTTCTACTACCGTTGATACGGCAATCCCCGCTTCTCTCGAAGGCCCGCGCGTTTGCGGGCCTTCTTGTTTTGGCGGCCGCGGCGGCGCTGGGCGGCTGCGGCAGCCTGCCGCAGGTCGACAACCTGCGTGACTCGCTGAAAAGCGGCCGCCTCGACCTGCCGCCGGTCGTCGAACTGACCGAGGTCCCCTTCTTCGCGCAGGAAGATTACCAATGCGGGCCGGCGGCGCTGGCCATGGTGCTGCAGGCGAGCGGCGTCAAAGCCACTCCGGAGGCGCTGGTCGAGCAGGTCTACCTGCCGGCGCGCGAAGGCAGCCTGCAGGTCGAAATGCTCGCCGCCGCGCGCCGCAACGGCCGCGTCGCCTATGAACTTGCCGCCAGCCTGCCCGACGTGCTGCGCGAAGTGGCCGCCGGCAACCCGGTGATCGTGTTGCAGAACACCAGCATCCGCCCGCTGCCGCTGTGGCACTACGCCGTGGTGGTGGGCTACGACCTTGAAAAGAAGGAAATCCTGCTGCGCTCCGGCACGCGCGAGCGCAAGCACATGCCCTTCACCGCCTTCGACTTCTTCTGGCGCGACGGCAAGTATTGGTCGATGGTCGCCATGCCTGCCGAACGCCTGCCGGTGACCGCCCATGAAGTCCGCTATGGCGCCGCTGTCGCCGCCGTCGAACGCCTCGGCCGCATCACCGAGGCGCAGCAGGCCTACGACGCCATGCTGGCACGCTGGCCGGAAAGTTTCATCGCGCTGATGGGGCTGGGCAATACCCGCTATGCGCAAGGCCGCCTGACCCAGGCCGAAAGCGCCTTCCGCCGCGCCACGCTGGCCAAGCCGACAGACACCGCCGCCTTCAACAACCTGGCGCAGACGCTGGCGGACATGGGGCAATGGCAGGAAGCCCTGATTCCGGCACGACGTGCCGTCGAGCTTGGCGGTCCGCTGGTAGGTGCGGCGCGAGCAACCCTGCAGGCGATCGAACAGAAAATCGCCGCACTGCCGGTGGCACCGGCCCCGGCCGCCGTTCCCGCCACTCAAGTGCCGGCCAAAAAATCTCCGGCCAAAAAGAAGAAAGCGCGGAAACCGTAAAGGTTGCCGCGCTTTCGGGTGAGGCCCCCCGCCTGTGCCGTTAGGCCGGCATCCTGAACCTGGGTTCAGGGAGGTCGCGTTCCTGCCGCATCAGGTGCGCTTCGCGAGGAAGCGCTCACAACAGCGGCGTCGCTGGGCGGCGACCATGTCGCGTGGACATTGGTTCAAGGAGTCTACGGCCTTGGCGAACACTGCAGGGGATTCGGTCGGCGCAAACCGCGATTTTGTCGCGGCTAGAACAACTTCTCCTGCTGGGCCAGAGCCTCATCCAGGCGCGCTTCCATAGCCCCGATTCTCCGCTTTAGTTCGGATCTGTCAACGCCGGAGTTCGGATTTTTTTGCGCCAGCATCTCGTGGGCCAGATTGAGCGCCGTCATCACCGCCAGACGCTCGCCCGTGCCCTTGCTTTTCGCCGCCATCTCGCTGAGCCGCTCGTCGAGCAGGCTCACGGCCGCTTCCAGTGATTCGCGTTCCTCGGGCGGACAGGCGACACGATATTCCTTGCCCAGCAGCTTGATGTCGAGGGTATTGCTCATTGCTTGTTCATGATTGCTCGGGCAGGCGTTCCATCAACGCCTCCAGCCGCACTCGCGCCGTCTGGATCTTGTCGGCCAGCGACAGCTTCTCGCCCTCCAGCCCGGCGACACGTTCACGCAACACCTGATTCTCCTCGCGCAACTGCTGAAAGTGCGCGAGAAACTGGTCGAGTTTGGTTTCGAGAGCGGTGACGTCGCCATTCATCGGCGGAAGTCTCTTAGAAAATTCCATTTTAGTCAAGCAGTAAGCTGCCTGAGTTAAGGTAATTCCGAGCATGGGAAAAAGCGGCCCGAAACCCTGCCCGCCGCATTGCTATACTGCGCCCTTGTCCGCGGTGCCCGGACGGCGCGTGAAAACGCAGCCGCAGGGTGAAACGGGAAACAGGTGCGATACCTGTGCTGCCCCCGCAACGGTAAGGAAGTGTGGGTTCGTCACGATGCCACTGGGAACACTCCCGGGAAGGCGGCGAATCAAGACTTCCGAGCCCGGAGACCGGCCACGGACATTCGTTGGAAACGCTACGGGGCAGTAGCGTTCGGCGCTTGTCCAGGCTCCCGAACACTCTCCCTGCGCGTTTCCGTTTTCAGCCAGCCACCGGCTTGCGGGGACGCAGCCGTCAGGGAGTCATCATGTATCGCATTTTCACGAGCGCCGCCATCGCGTTGGCGCTGCTGCATACCGCCACCGCATCGGCCGTCGAAGACGAAGCAGCGATCATCGTCACCGGCACGCGCTTTTCGGGCAGCCTCGCCCGCGCCATCGGCGCCACGGTCATCACCGCCGAAGACATCGCGCGAAGCACCGCCACCACCCTGGGCGAGGCGCTCGACCGCCTCGGCGGCGTCACCGTGCGGCGCAGCCTGGCCGGCACCGAAGACCCGAATCTCGACCTCCGCGGATTCGGCGTGACCGGCAACCAGAACACGCTGGTGCTTGTCGATGGCCAGCGTCTGTCCGAGAACGAACTCGCCAGCGCCCGCATCTCGACCATTCCGCTCACCGCCGTGGAACGCATCGAAATCCTGCGCGGCGCCGGCGCTGTACTCTATGGTCCAGGTGCATCGGGCGGTGTCATCAATATCGTCACGCGTCCGGCGACCACCGAAGGCCCGCGCGGCTACGTGTCGGCCCTCGCCGGCAGCCTGCGCACCGGCGAACTGCGCGGCGGCTTCAATCTGGCCCACGGCAATGTCGGCCTGTCGCTCCACGCCAGCCAGCGCGACAGCGACAACTGGCGCAAGAACAACGCGACACACACCACGGCGGCCAGCGGCGAGGCCCGCATCGGCCTTGAGTCCGGCTTCGTCGCCCTGCGCTTCGGCGCCGACAGACAGACGGCGCGCCTGCCGGGTGCAAGGACCGAGGCCCAGCTCGGCAGCGACCCGCAGGGGACCGCCACGCCGAAGGATTTCGCCAACTCCGATGGCAGCCGCATCGCCCTGGCATTCGAGAAGAAACTGGGCGAATGGCGCCTGGCTGCCGACCTGACGACACGCAGCAAGGACGCCAAATTTGACTTCAACGATGTCGCCGGCGCCGGAACCTACATGCGCAATACCACCCGCGGCGAGGAGGATGCCTTCTCGCCGCGCCTGCTCTGGCAACGGAAATTCGGCACCTTATCAAACAGCCTCACCCTCGGTGCCGACTGGCGTGACTACCACTACAGCAACGACGGTGCGACGGAGTTCTGCCTGCCTTTCGGCTTCAGCTGTGCCGCCACCTCGCGCATCCGTTCCAATCAAACGAACGAGGCCCTTTATCTGCAAGACCAGATGACCTTCGCCAGCGGCACCAGCCTGAGCCTCGGTGGCCGGCGCGAGCGCATCAGCCAGAACTGGGAGGAAACGGTCGCGCCGCTGCCGCGCCGTTCGATCGATCGCACCTTGTCGGCATGGGAGCTGGCCGTGCGCCAGAATGTCGGCAGTGGCTTCACGCTGCATGCGCGTAGCGGTACGAGTTTTCGCGTCGCCAACGTCGACGAGAACGCCTGCTTCGGCGCTCCCTGCACGCCCCTGCTCGAACCGCAAACTGCGCGGGAGAGCGGCATCGGTGCCGAGTGGGGTGACGGAAAGAACCGCTTGCGCGCCGAATGGTTCGACATGCGCGTCGCCGACGAGCTCTACTACAACAACCTGACCTTCACCAACATGAACATGCCGCCGCTGACCCGCCGCGGCCTGCAACTCGATGCCGAATGGCGACCGACGGCGGCCGTGGATGTCCTCGCCCACTACACCGGGACGCAGGCACGCTTCGCCACCGGCACCTTCGGCGGCGTCGATGTCACGGACAAGGTCGTACCGGTCGTGCCGCGCCATCGCCTGTCGCTCTCGCTTGGCTGGCAGTTCCTTCCGGCGACGCGAATGACGCTCGCCCATAGCTACGTCGGCGAGCAGCGCTACGACAACGACCCGGCCAACCGCTTCCGCGCCATGTCCCCCTACGGCATCACCGACCTCAAGCTCAGCCATCGCTGGCGCGACCTGACCGTCAACGCCGGCATCAACAACCTGGCGGACAAGGCTTACTATGGCTATGCCCTCGTCAACAGCAGCGCCGTGCCCACGACATTCAATGCCTATCCCGACGCACGGCGCACGGCCTACCTCAGCGCGGAGATCAAATTCTGATGCATGAGCTGATCCTCGGCGGCGCCCGCTCCGGAAAGTCGGCGCTGGCGCTACGGCGGGCCGCCGACTCGGGCCTCGCCGTGACCTGGCTGGCCACCGCCCAGGCGCTCGACCCCGAGATGGCGGAGCGCATCGCGCGCCACCGCGCCGAGCGGCCGGCCGGATGGCGCACCGTCGAGGAGCCGCTGAGGCTGGCCGCCGCGCTGCGCCATGCGGCCGGCGCCGACGCCTTTGTGGTGGTCGATTGCCTGACGCTGTGGCTGACCAACCTGTTGCTGGCCGACGATGCCGCCTTGCTGCAAGCCGAAATCGCCGCACTGTTCGCCGCGCTGCCCGAGCTGCCCGGTCACGTCATCCTGGTCGCCAACGAGGTGGGACTGGGCATCGTGCCGGACAACGCCCTGGCGCGACACTTCCGCGACGAAGCGGGGCGCCTCAACCAGACGCTGGCGGCGCTGTGCGATCGCGTCACCTTCGTCGCGGCCGGCCTGCCGCTGGCGCTGAAATGAGGCGACTGCTCGCGCTGCTGCTGCTGTGCTGGCTGGGCATCGCGCGCGCCGAGGTCGTCGTCGGCGACGATGCCGGCGAGAGTGTCCGGCTGCCGCAAGCGGCGCGGCGCATCATCAGCCTCTCGCCCCACATCACCGAACTGCTGTTCGCCGCGGGAGCCGGCGAACGCGTAATCGCGGCGGTCGAGTATTCGGATTTCCCCGTGGCGGCGAAAAACCTGCCGCGCGTCGGCAGCTACTCGGCGCTCGACCTCGAGCGCATCGCCCGGCTCAGGCCCGACCTCGCCATCGCCTGGGGCAGCGGCAATCCACCGGCGCAGGTGGCGCAACTGGCACGGCTGGGCATTCCCGTGTTCGTCAGCGAGCCGAAGCGGCTCGAGGACATCCCCGCCACCCTGCGGCGCCTCGGCCGGCTGGCCGGCACCGCAGCGGCTGCCGAAGCGGCGGCGGGCAGTTTCGAACGGCGGCTGGGCGACCTGCGCACGCGTCATTCCGGCGCCCGCCCGGTCAGCGTTTTTTACGAAATCTGGAACCAGCCGCTGATGACCGTCGGCGGCGACCACGTCATCAGCGCCGCCATTTCGCTCTGCGGCGGGCGCAACGTATTCGCCGCCCTGACCCAGCCGGCCGAGGCCGTGGCGCTGGAAGCGGTGCTGCGCGCCGATCCCGAAGCCATCATCGCCAGCGGCATGGGCGAGCAGCGGCCCGACTGGCTCGACCACTGGCGGCGCTGGCCGCGGCTGCAGGCGGTAAAGCGCGACAACCTCTACTTCGTGCCACCCGACCTGCTGCAGCGCCATACGCCGCGCCTGCTCGACGGCGCCGAACGGCTTTGCGCGGCGCTGGAAGTCGCGCGCGGTCGCGCCGTTCAACCGGGGAAATAGTGGATGCCGCGGGCGGTATCGACCGCGCTGACAGGATGGCGGTAGAGCCGGCTCAGTACCTCGGCCGACAGCATCTCCGCCACCGGGCCGGCGCAGCACTGACCGTCGCCGAACAGCAGCAGCACATGCGTGCAATAGCGCGCGGCGAGATTGACCTCGTGCAACGTCATCACCAGCGTCCGCCCGCTCCAGCCGACCAGCAGGTCGAGCAAGGCGATCTGCTGGTGCATGTCGAGGTGCGAGGTCGGCTCGTCGAGCAGCAGCAGCGGCACTTCCTGCGCCAGCAGCGCGGCCAGCGCGAGGCGGCGGCGTTCGCCGCCGGAGAGCGTCGCGGCGCGGCGCTGTTCCAGCCCACCCAGGCCGACCGCTTCGATGGCGTAGCGGGCCAGCGCCTCGTCATGCCCGCTCTCGGCCTGCCACCAGGCGAGGTGCGGCAAGCGGCCGAGCAGTGCGACTTCGCGCACCGTGGCCTCGGGATCGTCGCGATCCTCCTGCACCATCAGGCCGAGGCGGCGCCCGCGCTCGCGCGCAGCCATGGCATGGATCGGCGCGCCATCGAGCAGGATGTCGCCGTCCCGCGGCGGGCGCAGGCCGGCGAGGGTACTCAGCAGCGTGGTCTTGCCGACGCCGTTGACGCCGAGGATGGCCCAGCGGCTGCCCGCTTCGATCATCAGGTCAAGCTTGCGGCAGACGTCGCGGCCGGCGATGCTGACCGAAAGATCGCGCGTCGCCAGTTTCATCTTCGCTCGCGCGCCAGCAGCCAGAGGAACAGCGGCGCGCCGATGGCCGCCGTGACGGCGCCAACGGGAAGCTGCCGCGGCGCGGCGATCGTACGCGCGGCGAGATCGGCCAGCAGCAGCAGGGTGCCGCCGGCCAGCACACAGCCCGGCAGCAACAGGCGATGGCGGCGCAGGCCGGCCAGCCGCAGCACATGCGGCGTCACCAGGCCGACGAAGCCGATGCTGCCGGCGGCCAGCACCGCCAGCGTCGTCATCGCCGCCGCCAGCAGCAGCGCGCCGGCGCGCAACCGGCCGACCGCCACACCAAGTGCGCGCGCAGCGGTTTCGCCCTGGCCCAGCGCATCGAACCCGCGCGCCAGCGGCCAGGCCAGCAGCAGAGCCAAGACTGCGGCCAGTGGCGGCAGTGCGGCGTTGGCCGGATCGACGCCGGAAAGGTCGCCCATCAGCCAGAACACCATGCCGCGCAGCGGCGCGTCGGGTGCCAGCGCAAGGATCAGCGTCACCAGCGCACCCCAGGCCGAGGACAGGATGACGCCCGCCAGCAGCAGCCGGTGGGGCAGCAGGCCACCGCGCCAGGCCAGCGCCAGCAGCACCGCCAGCGACAGCAGGGCGCCGGCCAGCCCCGCCCCGGCCAGCAGCAGGCCGGACAGGCCGGCAAGCATGGCCAGCAGCACCATGGCGCCGGCGCCGCCGGAAATGCCCAGGACGAACGGATCGGCCAGCGGGTTGCGCAGCAGCGCCTGCAACATCGCGCCGGCCAGTGCCAGCAACGCACCGCAGCCGAAGGCCGCCAGCGCGCGCGGCAGGCGCAGGCCGAGGATCACTTCGCGTTCGAGACTGTCGGCATCACCCAGCAAAGCCTGCCACGCCACCGCCGGTTCGAGGCCCTGCGAGCCGGCGGCCAGCGCCAGCACGAAGCTGGCGACGGCAGCGAAGAACAGCAGGGGCAGGAACAGGGCGGGACGCATGGGATGCCCGGCAGGGTAAAGTCGCGATTCTACGGGGGAAGCATGGACAAGCACATCGAAGCACTCGGCCACGACACGGAAGCCGCGCTGCGTCAGAAGATCGACGGCAAGACCAAGCCGCCGGGCAGCCTCGGCCGGCTGGAGGAGCTGGCGCTACAGATCGGACTGATTCAGGGCACGCTGTCACCCGCCGTTAAGGCGCCGCACATCCTCGTTTGCGCCGGCGACCACGGCGCGGCGAAAGCCGGCGTCTCGGCCTATCCGCAGGATGTGACCTGGCAGATGGTCGAGAATTTCCTCGCCGGCGGCGCCGCGATCAATGCGCTGGCACGCCAGGCTGGGGTCGAACTGGTGGTGGCCGATGCCGGCGTCGCACATGACTTCGGCCCCAGGCCGAACCTGATCGCCAAAAAAGTCGGCGCTGGCGGGACGGCAAGCTACCTCGATGGCGCTGCGATGACGGCGGCGCAATGCGCCCAGGCAATGGCCAATGGGGCGGACGTGGTGCGCGACATCGCGAGCCGCGGCTGCAATGCCATCGGCTTCGGCGAGATGGGCATCGGCAACACCGCCTCGGCCTCGCTGCTTACCCATTGTTTCACCGGCGCGCCGCTGGTCGACGTGGTCGGCCGCGGCACCGGGCTGGACGATGCCGGCCTGGCAAGAAAGCGCGCCCTGCTGGAAGAAGCCCTGACCCGCCATCCCGATCCTCAATCGCTGTCGAGCGGCCGCAGCGGCGACCAGCTGGTTCTCAACGTGCTGGCGCACTACGGCGGCTTCGAGATCGCCATGCTGGCCGGCGCGATGCTGGAGGCGGGCCGACAGCGCATGGTGCTGGTGATCGACGGCTTCATCGTCACCGCCGCCCTGCTGGCGGCGACCCGGCTGGCGCCGCAACTCCTCGACTACTGCGTCTTCGCCCACCGCTCGGGCGAACCCGGCCACGCGGTCCAGCTCGACCATCTCGGCGCCCGGCCCCTGCTCGATCTCGGCATGCGCCTGGGCGAAGGCACCGGTGCGGCATTGGCCTTCCCCTTGCTCGCGGCGGCCTGCGCCTTCATGAACGAAATGGCGAGCTTCGAATCCGCCGGGGTCAGCGCAAAGTCGTGATCCGTACCGAGCTTGCATATTTCTTCGCCGCGCTGCGCTTCTTCACCCGGCTGCCGGTGCCGGGCTGGGTCGGCCACTCGGCCCAACAGCTGAACCATGCGGCGCGCTACTTCCCGCTGATCGGCGTCATCGTCGGCACCATCGGCGCCGGCGTGACGCTGGCGGCGGCACTGCTGTGGCCGATGTCGCTGGCGATCCTCGCCGGCATGGCGGCGACGCTGCTGGCGACCGGCGCCTTCCATGAGGACGGGCTGGCCGACAGCATCGACGGCTTCGGCGGCGGCTGGACACGCGAGCAGGTGCTGGCGATCATGAAGGACTCGCGCATCGGCAGTTACGGCGCGATCGGTATCGCGCTGGTGCTGCTCGCCAAGTACCAAGCGCTCGCCGTACTGCCGGCGCCGAGTTTTTTCGCTGCGCTGGTCGCGGGCCATGCGGTGTCGCGCTTCGCCTCGACCACGCTGATCTTCGCGCTCGACTACGCCCGCGACGACCCCAGGCTCCCCACCCCCCGCCCCCCGCCTCCAGGCGGGGGTGACGGAAGTTCGCCGCCGAGCGGCTCCGGTCCGGTGGCTGACCCCGCCTCGGGGCAGCCCGGCGGCGGGGTCTGGTCCAAATCGAAACCGCTGGCCACACGCATGGGCCATGGCGAACTGGCGCTGGCCGCGCTGTTCGGCCTTGTTCCCTGCCTGCTGCTGCCCGCGGCGCAAGTCGCGGTCGCACTGCTGTTCGTCGGCAGCGTCACGCCGCTCGCCGCGCGTTACTTCGCCAAACGCCTCGGCGGCTACACCGGCGACTGCCTCGGCGCTACGCAGCAACTCACGGAGCTGGCCTTCTACCTGGGATTGGCATGCGCCTGTTTCTGATTCGACATCCGGCGCCGGATGTCGCCCCGGGCACCTGCTACGGCCGCACCGACCTGCCGCTGGCGGAAGACGCTGCGACGGTCGTCGCCAGCCTCGCACCGCTGCTGCCGGCTGCCACGCCGCTGTTTTCCAGCCCTCTCATCCGCTGCCGCCGACTGGCCGAACTGCTGCATCCGGCGCCGCACTTCGACGACCGGCTGCGCGAGCTGGACTTCGGCACCTGGGAAATGCAGCCGTGGGACGGCATCGACCGCGCTGCGCTCGACGCCTGGGCCGCCAACCCGCTGCACTTCGCGCCACCCGGCGGCGAGGCGGTAGAAGGCTTGCGGCTGCGGGTGCGCGCCTTCCTCGATGAGCTGGCCGGCGATGCGATCCTGGTCGCACATGCCGGCGTGATGAAGCTGTGTGCAGCCGAGCTTGCCGGCGTCGCGCCCGACCAGTGGTTCTCGATGCGCTTCGACTATGGCAGCGCCAGCCTGATCGAGGACGGTCGCCTCGTCTGGCAAAATAGGCGACATCATGGTTGAAGACGCCGTCCCCCTCGAACAGATCCGCCGCGCGCTGGTCATCAAACTGCGCCACCACGGTGACGTACTGCTGACTGCGCCGGTGTTCGCCACACTCAGGCGCGCCGCGCCGGGCTGCGAGGTGGATGCGCTGGTCTATGCCGACACCGCGCCGATGCTGGCCGACCACCCCGCCATCGCGCAGATCCACACCATCGACCGCAACTGGAAGAAGCTCGGCCCGCTGAAACAGGCCGGTGCCGAGTGGGGTTTGCTGTCCCAGCTGCGTGCACGCCGCTACGACCTCGTGGTGCATCTCACCGAACACCGCCGCGGCGCCTGGCTGACGAAGCTGCTCGGGCCGCGCTGGGCGGTGGCGCCGCGCCGTGTCGCCGGCGCCAGCGCTGTGCGTCCCCTTGGGAACTTTTTGCGCAACGCCTTCACGCACTTCTATCCCCGCTCCAACCACCCGCAGCGTCACACGGTGGAATCCAACCTCGACGCCCTGCGCCGCCTCGGCATCCCGCCGCAAGCCGATGACAAGCGCCTCGTCATGGTGCCGGGCGCAGCGGCCGAGGCGCGCGTCGAGGCGCTGCTGGCCGGGCACGGACTCGCGACCGGCGGCTTCATCCATCTGCATCCGGCCTCGCGCTGGCTGTTCAAATGCTGGCCGGCTGAGAAGGTCGCGCAACTGGCGGACTCGCTGCAGGCGCAGGGCCACCGCATCGTGCTGACTGCCGCGCCGGACGAGAAGGAGCGGGAACTGATCGCTGCCGTGCGCGCCGCCAGCAAGGCCGATCTGATTGACCTCTCCGGCCAGCTTTCGCTGCGGGAACTCGCGGCACTGACGGCGCGGGCGCGGCTGTTCGTCGGCGTGGACTCGGCACCGATGCACATTGCCGCCGCCATGGGCACGCCGACCGTGGCGCTGTTCGGCCCTTCGGGCGATGTCGAATGGGGGCCGTGGATGGTCGCTCACCGTATCGTCACCACCGACTTTTCCTGTCGCCCCTGCGGACTGGACGGCTGCGGCGGCGGCAAGGTCAGCGAGTGCCTGACGACCTTGCCGGTCGAGCAGGTGCTGAACGCCTGCAACGAGTTGCTGGCTTGAAGCTCGCTGTCGTCCGCCAAAAGTACACGCCCTTCGGCGGCGCGGAGCGCTTCGTCGATCGCGCCCTGGGCGCATTGGCCGGACACGGCACCGAAGTCACGCTGCTCTGCCGCGAATGGGATGGCGGCGAAGCGCGCTTCCCGGTCGAGATCGTCGATCCGCCCTATTCCAGGCTTGGCGGGCGCAAGGCGCGCGACGCCGGCTTCGCCCGGGCGATCCAGGACATCATCGCGGCCCGGCGCTTCGACCTGGTGCAATCACACGAGCGCATCCCGGGCTGCCACATCTACCGTGCCGGCGACGGCGTTCACGCTAGCTGGCTGGAGTTGCGTGACGCGACACGCGGCGGCGCGGCGCGCTTCGTCACGGCGCTGTCGGCATGGCACCGCTACACCCTGGCCGCGGAGGCCGCGATGTTCCGCCATCCCGACCTGAGGGCGGTGATCTGCAACTCGCGCATGGTGAAGGACGACATCGCCCGCCGCTTCGGCGTGCCGGACGAGAAGCTGCGACTGATCTACAACGGCGTCGATACCGCGCATTTCCATCCCGGCCTGCGCGAGGCACATCGCGGCGCACTACGGGAAAAACTCGGCTGTAGCGGCACGGTGAAGGTGGTCCTTTTCGTCGGTTCCGGCTTCGAGCGCAAGGGCGTGGCGACCCTGCTCGACGCGCTGGCGCGCCTGCCGCACGCGCAACTCTGGGTGGTCGGCCGCGACAAGGCGCAGGCCGCGATGGAACGCCGCGCAACGCGGCTCGGCATCGCCAGCCGCGTGCGCTTCTTCGGGCCGCAGCCCGACGTGCGTCCCTTCTACGGCACCGCCGACGTCATGGCGCTGCCGACGCTCTACGATCCCTTTCCCAACGCCGCGCTGGAGGCCATGGCCTGTGGCCTGCCGCTGGTCACCACCACCACCTGCGGCGCCGCCGAGCTGGTACGCGAAGGGGAAAACGGCGCCGTCTGCGCACCCACCGACGCCGACGCGCTCGCAGCCTGCCTCGACCTCCTGCTCCGGGACGGCCCGACGCAGCAGCGACGCGCCGCCGCCCGCGCCGCCGCCGAACCGCTGACGCTCGACGCGACGGCGGGGTCGCTGCTCGACCTCTACCGCGACCTGCTCGGTCCGGCACCTCAGGCCGCAGCGGCAGCGCAGCTATAATCGCGGCTTCGCGCCAGTCCGGGCCGTCCGGCCGATATGCCGGTCGCAGCCCGCCATCGATGACATCCAGCACCGCCCCCCTCCGCAGTTTCGACATGTACCTGCGCCTGCTCGGCTACGTCAAGCCGTACTGGAAGGCCTTCGCCCTGGGCATCGCCGGCATGGCGCTGCTGGCCGCCTCCGAGCCGCTGTTCCCGGCACTGATGAAGACGCTGCTCGACAAGGGATTCTCGGGCCAGCCGCGCGACAACCTCTGGCTCGCCCCCTTGGCCGTGATCGGCATCTTCCTGCTGCGCGGCGTGCTGAGTTTCGTCACCGACTACACCATGTCGTGGCTGACCAACCGCCTCGTCTTCGACCTGCGCAACGTCATGTTCGCGCGCATCCTGCAGCTGCCGACGCACACCTACGACAACCAGAGCACGGGGCTCTTGATCTCCAAGGTCACCAACGACGTGAACAACGTGACTGGCGCCGCTACCTCGGTGCTGACCGTGGCGGTGCGTGACTCGCTGGCCATCGTCGCCCTGATGGCATGGCTGCTCTATCTCAACTGGAAGCTGACGCTGGTGGCCGTGGCCGTCACGCCACTGATCGCCATCGTCGTCCAGCTTTTCAGCAAGCGTCTGCGCTCGGCCAGCCGCGCCACCATGCACGCCATCGGCGACATCACGCGCATCCTCGAAGAATCCATCAGCGGCCACAAGGTGGTCAAGATCTTCGGCGGCCAGGCCTACGAGGTCGGCCGCTTCGGCGAGGCCAACCAGCGCTTCCGCAGCCAGAACATGCGCCAGGCCATCGCCGCCGCCGCCACCGTGCCCATCGTCCAGTTCTTCACCGCCATCGCCGTCGCCGTGGTCATCTACATCGCGCTGCTGCAGGGGCAGAGCGCCGAGACCACCGTCGGCGGCTTCGTCTCCTTCATCACCGCCATGCTGATGCTGCTGGCGCCGCTGAAGCGCCTCACCGACATCAACGCCCCACTGCAGCGCGGGCTGGCCGCCGCCGAAAGCGTCTTCGCCCTGCTCGACCAGGTGCCCGAGGATGATCGCGGCACCTCCACCTGCGACCGCGCCCGCGGCGCAGTCAAATTCGACCGCGTCACCTTCACCTATCCCGGCACCGAGCGGCCAGCCGTGGCCGACATCGCGCTCGACATCGCGCCCGGCGAGACCGTCGCGCTGGTCGGCTCCTCCGGCAGCGGCAAGACCACGCTGGCCAACCTGCTGCCGCGCTTCTACCACGCCAACGGCGGCCATGAGAGCCCCCACACTCAGCCTCCAGCTTCGCTGCCCCCACCGGGGGCGGATGCCGCCTTGGGACGGCCCGGCGGCGGCCATGAGGGCCCCCACGCTCAGCCTCCGGCTTCGCTGCCCCCACCGGGGGCGGATGCCGCCTTGGGACGGCCCGGCGGCGGCCATGAGAGCCCGCACGCTCAGCCTCCGGCTTCGCTGCCCCCACAAGGGGCTGATGCCGCCTTGGGACGGCCCGGCGGCGGCATCCTCATCGACGGCGCCCCCATCGAATCGCTGACCCTGGCCTGCCTGCGCGGCAACATCGCGCTGGTGTCGCAGGATGTGGTTCTGTTCAACGACACCGTCGCCGCCAACATCGCTTATGGCGGCATGGGCGATGCGTCGCGCGCCGACATCGAGACTGCCGCCCGCGACGCCCATGCCCACGACTTCATCACGGCCATGCCGCAGGGCTACGAAACCATGGTCGGCGAACGCGGTGTCAAGCTTTCCGGCGGCCAGCGCCAGCGCATTGCCATCGCCCGCGCCCTGCTCAAGAACGCCCCCATCCTGATACTCGACGAGGCCACCTCGGCGCTCGATTCAGAATCCGAGCGCCAGGTGCAGGCAGCGTTGGAACGATTGATGCAGGACCGCACCACGCTGGTGATCGCCCACCGCCTGTCGACCATCGAGAACGCCGACCGCATTGCCGTGCTCGACAAGGGTCGCATCGTCGAGGTCGGCCCGCATGCCGAGCTGATGGCGAAAGGCGGTATCTACAGCCGCCTCTACCGGCTGCAAAGGGTTGTGGAAGAGTCAGCGGAATGAGCCTGACCGTGCTGCACACGGAATCGTCTCTGGGCTGGGGCGGGCAGGAGAACCGCACGCTCAACGAAATGCTCGGCCTGCGCGAGCTCGGCCACACCGCGCTCGTCGCCTGCCAGCCCGGCGCCAGGCTCGGTCAGCGTGCACGCGAGGCCGGCTTCGAAGTATTCGAAACGCGCATGCGCAACGCCGTCGATGTGCCCGCCATCCTGCGGCTGCGCCGCTGCATCCGCGATTGCCGCGCCGACGTCGTCAACACCCACAGCGGCCGCGATACCCAGCTCGCCGGCATGGCCGCGCGCCTGCTGGCGCGCCGCCCGCGCATCGTCCGCACCCGCCACCTGGCGCTTCCCATCACCTCGCGCTTCACCTACAGCGTGCTGCCCGACCACGTCGTCACCGTCAGCGCCCATGTCGCGCGCTATCTCGCCACGGCCGGCGTACCCGCCGATCGCATCACCGCCGTGCCCACCGGTATCGACCTGACACGCTACATCGCCGCGCCCGGCGGCGGCACGCTGCGCGCCGAGCTCGGCCTTGCGGCGGACGCCATGCTGGTCGGCACGGTGGCCATCCTGCGCAAAAAGAAAGGCCACGCCGAACTGCTCGAAGCGATCCCGGCGGTGCTGGCCCGTTTCCCCGACACCCACTTCGTCTTCGCCGGCGACGGCCCGCAGCGCGACAACCTCGAGCGCCGCATCGCCGAACTGGGCCTGGGCAACAGCGTCCACCTGCTCGGCCTGCGCCGCGACGTCGTCAATGTGCTGCAATCGCTCGACCTCTTCGTGCTGCCGACGCACCAGGAGGCGCTCGGCACCGCCTTCGTCGAGGCCGGCGCCATGGGGCTGGCGGCCATCGGCAGCGATATCGACGGCGTGCCCGAAATAGTCGGCGCCGGCGAGACGGGGAAACTGGTGCCGGTAAACAACCCGCCGGCTCTGGCTGCCGCCATCGTCGAACTGCTGGACGACCCGGCGCTGCGCCGGCACATGGGCGAGTCGGCCCGCCAGAAGGTGGCCGCACGATTCTCGCGGGCGGCGATGGTAGATGCCATGGTCGGCGCCTATCGCCGTCTGCTGGAGGCCGCATGAAGACGGCCGGCGCGGTGCCGGTACTGATGTACCACCATGTCAGCCCGAATCCGGGGCTGGTCACCATCTCGCCGGAAAACTTCCGCGCCCAGATGCGCTGGCTCGCCGGGCACGGCTACACGACCATCGGCTGCGACGACCTCGCCGGCTTCCTCCGGGGCGAGCCGCTACCCGCGAAATCCGTATTGCTGACCTTCGACGACGGCTATCTCGACAACTACGTCCATGCCCATCCGATCCTCGCCGAGTTCGGCCTCAAGGCGGCGCTGTTCATCATCACCGGCCGCATCGGCGACGGCCCGGCCCGCGCCTGTGCCGGCGAAGCCGGCGGTGTCGAGGTGCCGCCGACCCCGGCGCACAAGGCCTGCATGGCGGCGATCGAGGATGGCCGCGCCGATGCGGTCATGCTGCGCTGGTCCGAAGTCGAAGCCATGCGCGCCGCCGGGAGCTTCGAGTTCCACTCGCACACCCACAGCCACACGCGCTGGGACCAGGTCGAGCCGGACGTCGCACGCCGCCACGCCTTGCTTGCCGACGATCTGGCGCAGTCGCGCACGACGCTGCAAAGTCGCCTCGGCTCGGCCTCGCCCCACTTGTGCTGGCCGCAGGGTTATCATGACGACGGCTACGTTGCCACCGCATTGGCTCAGGGGTTCACTACGCTCTACACCACCATTCCCGGCACCAACGCGATGTCCGGGGACGCCACCCACCTCCGCCGCATCGTCGTCAAGGGCGCTGCGGACTGGCTCGGCCGGCGCCTCTGGATCTACCGCCACCCAACCCTAACTTCCAGCTACCTCGCCCTCCGCAATATCTTCTGACCAGCCATGCGCCTGAAGTCCCTTGAACGTGCCCTCAAGCTCTTCCTGCCCCCGATCCTGACCGAACCGGTCCGCCGCCGCCGCCGCGCGCGAAACGACCGGCCTTACGATGACATCCCCGACAGGGCCTTCTACGACGGCGTGTTCAGCCCGTGGCAGGGCTACGGCGAGTTCGGTCCGATCCTCGCCCGGATGCGGCCGCACACCCGGGTGTCGCCGGAACGGGCCTGGGTACTGTACTCGCTGGCACGTCAGGCACTTGCGCTCGACGGCGCCTTCTACGAGGCCGGGGTGTTTCGCGGCGGCACCGCCCTGATGCTGGCCGAGCTCATCCGCAGCACCGGCAGAGCGCATCCGCTCCACCTGTTCGACACCTTCGCCGGCATGCCGCAGACCGATCCCGGCCGGGACATCCACCGGGCCGGGGATTTCGCCGACACCAGCCTCGATGGCGTGCGCGGCACGGTCGGCGCCGACGCCTTCATCCACTACCATCCTGGCTACGTACCGGACACCTTCGCCGGGCGCGAAGCCGATCGCATCGCCTTCGCCCACGTCGACCTCGATATCTACAAGTCGATCAGGGACTCCTGCGAATTCATCTTCCCGCGGCTGCTGCCGGGCGGATTCATGGTGTTCGACGATTACGGCTTCATGTCCTGCCCGGGTGCACGGCAGGCCGTCGATGAGTTCTTCGCCGGACGTCCCGAGGTGCCGCTGGTGCTCCCCACCGGCCAGGCCGTGGTATTCCGCGGATTCGCCGGGTGACGCCGGCCGCCATCGAATGCCCGCTCTGCGGGTGTCCCGACGTGCCGCGACGCGACGTCCACTCCGCCCTGTGCCCGACCTGCGGCCTGCTGCTCAACCTCGACACCACGCCGCTCGACTACGCCGAGGGCGGCGGCCAGGCGGTGCCCGATCCGTCTAAGATGCGCTGGCGCCTGGAAAACGCGCGGCGGCGCTTCGCCCTGCTTGATCCATGGCTCGGCGGCATCGAATCCTTCGTCGATATCGGCTGCGGCTCGGGCGAGATGCTGGAGGTCGCGAGCAGCCGCTTCGCCCATTGCGTCGGATTCGACACCAACCGGCCGCTGATCGGACACATCCGGGCCGGCGGTCGCGCCACCGCCGTGTCGGGCCGTTTCGACGCGGCGGCGATTCCAGCCGAAGCCGCCGGCAAGCCGACCCTGTTCGCCTTGTCGCACGTAATCGAGCACCTCGACCGGCCGCTGGCGCTGGTGCGACAGGTGACGGACGCCATGGCGCCCGGCGACCTGCTGTACATCGAGGTGCCCTTGCATACTGGGGCCTCGTTCCGGCAACTGGGCTACCGCTGGTCGCTGTGGAACCGAGAACACCTGATGCTGTTCTCGCCGAGCGCCCTGGCGTATCTGGCCACGGCCAGCGGCCTGCAAACGCTGGGCAGCGGCACCCGCATCTTCGCCCGCGGCTCGCACAGCACCAAGACCCGCCTGAAGCTATTGGCCAGCAGGCCGCTTGCCTTCCTGCAGGCCGGCCTGAACAAGGGCCGGCACAGCTTCGCCGACGTCATGATCGGCGACTACGGTTATCTGGTGCTGAAAAAATCCTAGGGCCTGTTCTCATTCAGGCGACGAGTGCGCCGGAGTGAGTCTGGCCGCAGGGCAAGGCACGACCGACGCCATGTGGTTGCTCCACATCAGGAGGGAGTAACGCCGCCATGCGGCCAGACTCACCCCGTCCCTTCGGGTTGCCGCCCAATGCGGCGTCCGCTTTGTCGCTCGGCTCGCCAAGGGGAGGGCCATTGCCTTCGCCTCGTTTCGTGCGGCCATCCGCATTGGGCGGCAACGCATCTCGTCGCCTGAATGAGAACAGGCCCTAGCGCTTGCGGGCGACGCAGACGAAACCCAGGGTGAAACGCTGCTGACGGTCGAGGCCGTCGAGGCTCAGCAGCAACGGCGCTGCCAGATAGGTGCAGGCCAGTCGCGCCAGCGGTTTGGCCAGTCGCGCCAGCCGGCCGCCGTTGCGCACCAGTTCGTCCGGCACCCGCGCCACCAGATAGGCCGCCAGGGTGAAGAAACCGCCGCGCGGCGCCAGCGACTCGATCTCGAATCCCGCCGCATCGAGCAGGCGCTGCAGGGCGTAGCGGGTGAAGCGGTGAAAATCCCAGGGCTGCATGTGCTCACCGTAGCAAAGCGGGCTGGTCAGCAGCAGGCGCCCGCCGGACGCCAGCACCCGGGCCAGTTCGGCAAGAAAGGCCTCGGTCTCGAAAACATGCTCGATCACCTCGACGCACATCGCAGCTTCGACTGCGCCATCCGCCACCGGCAGGCGGCGGACGTCGCCCACGATGTCCAGACCGCGGTGGCTGCCGTTCTCGTAGCCGCGATCGACCGCGAGGTAGCGCTGGCCCGAGAAGTGGTGGCGGTAGTGGCCGCCGCCGGCGCCGACATCGAGCATGGTGATGCCGGGCGGCAGCGCAGCGGCATAGGCGGCGACCGCGCGGTCGATCAGGTGGCGATTGAGGTTCTTGAGGCGGGATCTCACGCGACGGACGGGTGGAGAGGATGGTGGCGGTCGGCCCGGCAAACGACGGGCCGGAAGGGCTGCGATGGTAGAATCGGCCGGCATCCTCAGGCTGCTAGCGCCGGCATCTCGCGCCATTCTAGTCCATCGGCCCCGCCTTCTTGAACGTGCGCATCCGCCCCATCGACACGCTGCTCCGCTGGTCACTCCGCACCATCAAGGCGCTCGACGCCCGCGATGACTCGCTGCGCCTGCTCGATCCCGCCACCGTCCGCTGCGTTCTGCTGGTTTCCTCGACCGCGCTTGGCGACACCGTCCTCTCGACCGCCGCCTTCGCGCCGATCCGGCGGCGATTTCCGGCCGCACGCATCGTGGCGCTGGTCCATGGCGCCTACCTGCCGCTGTTCCGCCACTGCCCGGAACTGGACACGGTGCTCCCCGCGCGCGGCGGCTGGCGCGGCTTCGCCGGCCTCGCGCGACGGCTGCGCCGCCTGCGGCCGGACCTCGCCCTGATCCTTCACGGCAACGAACCGCAGGCAACGCCGCTGGCCTATCTCGCCGGGGCGCGCTGGATAGTCAAGCTGCCCAACGCCAGCAATCCTTTCCGCTTCCTGCTGGCCAACCGCGAGCCGCCCGTGGCCTGGGCCGAACTCGGGCACGGTCTGGCGCAGCGCCTGCGCACCGCAGCGCTGGTAGGCGCCGATGTTACCGATGCCCGCATGGCCTTGCCGGATGTGGCCGCGGCTACCACCGCGGTCGATGCCTTTCTCGACGAAGCAGGATTGCGCGGGAAACCCCTGGTCGGCTTCCAGTGCGGCGCATCGGGGCGCAGCCGGATGTGGCCGGCACCGCATTTCGTCGAACTCGGCCGCCGCCTGCTGACCGCGCAGCCGCAGCTCGGCATTCTGCTGACAGGCTCGCCCGGTGAACGCGACTACCTCGACAGCATCGCCCGCGACATCGGCGGCAACGTCGCCGTCGCCAGCGGCCTGCCGCTCGAAGCCCTGCCCACACTGGTCCGGCGCCTGCGGCTGCTTGTCAGCGGCGACACCGGCACCATGCACGTCGCCGTCGCCGTCGGCACCCCGACGCTCTGCCTGTTCGCGGTCTCCGATCCGGCGACGTCCGGCCCGGCGCAGGACCCCGAACGCCATGTCGTGATCCACCGGCCCTGTCCCGACCTGGCCATCGGCACCAAGTCGGACGACCAGCGCTGCATTGCGCGCATCGGCGTCGACGAGGTCTTCGCCGCGGCAGTCCGCCAACTCGAAGCGGGGCCGCGCTGATGCAGCGCATCCTGGTTCTCGACAGCGGCCGCGAATGGGGCGGTGGCACCAACAGTCTGCTCGAACTGCTGCGGCGCATCGACCGCGCGCGCTTCGACGTCACGGCCTGCTTCTACCACGACTATGCGCGAGGCCAGGGTTCGTCGATCTCGCGCGAGCTGGCCGCGCTCGGCATCCCCTTCGTGCGACTGCCGAGCCGGCGCCAGCCGCTGTGGGCCAAGCTCGCCAAGGAAGTCGTGCGCGGGGTGCTGGCCTGGCACCGCGGCTGGCGCAACCGCGCCGTATTCGCCATCGAACGGGCCTGGCGCATCCGGCCGCGCGCCGCCGCGATCGCCACCCAGTTGCGGCAAGGCCAATACGACCTGCTCTATCTCAACAACCAGCCGTCGTCGAACCTCGAGGGCTATCTCGCCGGGGAGATGACGGGTGTGCCGGTGGTCCAGCATTGCCGCATCGACGCCACGCTCAACGCCGTCGAGGTCGCCGCCGCCAATCGCGTCGCCCGCGCCATCATCTGCGTTTCGCAGGGTGTGGCCGATTCGCTGCGCCGCCAGGGCATCGACGACGACCGGCTGGTCGTGGTGCACAACGCCATCGACGGCGCCGAGCCGCTGCCAGCACCATTGCCTCTGCCTGACATTCCGCCCGGCGCGCTGGTGGTCGGCACCGTCGGCCAACTGGTCAAGCGCAAGTCGGTCGACGACCTGCTGCGGGCCGTGCAAAAAGTCGGCGCTGATGACGCAACTGCGCTACAAGGCGGTCGAGCAAGAAACGCTCTCCTCGCCGTAGCGGATGGCGGGACGGCAACCGCCGCGCCCGCCGCCAACATGGGGATGGCGCTCCACCTTCTCGTCGTCGGCGAAGGTCCCGAGCACGTGGCGCTGGCGACACTTGCCGAATCGCTGGACATCGCCGGCCAGGTGCATTTCGCCGGCTTCCAGCCGCAGCCGCTGCCGTGGCTCGCCGCCATGGACATCTTCGTCCTCGCCTCGGGCAAGGAAGGCCTGCCGCGCGTCATCCTCGAAGCCATGCTGCTGGGCAAGCCCGTGGTCGCGGCGCGTGCCATAGGCTCGACCGAACTGGTGGTCGATGGTGAAACTGGCCTGCTCTACGACCACGGCGACACGGACGGGCTAGCCGCGCATCTCGCTCGCCTGGGCGCCGATCCGGCCCTGCGCGAGCGGTTGGGGGCGAACGGGCACGCCCGCGTGCTCGCCGAGTTCTCGATCGAGCGCTATGTCGCCGGCGTCGAGGCCGTACTCGTGGCCGGGGCATGATCAACACCCTGCTGACCCTGTTGCTGGCGCCGCTGCTGCGGCTGTTCTGCCGCCGTGCCGCCGTGCCGCCGCAGCGCGTGCTGGTTATACAGGCGGCCAAGATCGGCGACGCCATCTGCACCTCGCCGCTACTGCGCGAATTGCGCGCCGGGCTGCCACACGCCCATGTCGCCGTCCTGGCCAACCCAGCGGTCGCGCCGCTGCTGCAGGCGAACCCGCGCATCGACGCAATCATTCCCGTCACCGCCGCCGAATGGCGCGGCACGCTCGGCAAGCTGCGGCTGGCCGCACGACTGCGCCGCGGGAACTTCGACGTCGTGTTCTGCTGCAACGGCGGCAGCGTCTGGCCGCTGGCGACGCTGTGGGCCGGCATTCCGCAACGCATCGGCGTGTTGCCAAACTTCGCCGGCCGCAGCCAGCGACTGGCCGGCCGGCTCTGGAGTCATGGCGTGGCCCATCGCGGCGACCGCCTGATCGTCGAAAGCTACTTCGACATGCTGCGGGCGGCCGGCGTCGAACCCGTCGCGACCGACAAGGAAGTATTCGCCGCCCCCGCCGCCCAGGAACGCGTTGCCGCGCTGTTGCCGGAGGCGGGCAAATACGTCGGCATCGCGGTCAGCGCGGCCAACAAGCTCAAGGAACTGGAAAGCGGCACGCTGGCGGCAGTCGCCGCCGGCCTGCTCGATGCCCAACCTGACATCCGCATCGTTCTGCTTGGCACCGCCGGCGACGCCGGGCGCGCGGGCGCGCTGACCGGCGCGCTGGCACCGGCGCAGCAGGCGCGCCTGATCGATACCTGCGGCCAGGTGGCGCTGGCCGACCTGCCCGCGCTGCTGGCGCGGCTGGCGGCATTCGTCGGCGTCGATTCCGGCCTCACCTACATGGCCGACGCGCTGAACCTGCCGCTGGTCTCGGTCGCCGGCCCCTGCAACATGGCCGAGACGCGCCCGGTGAATCCGCGCGCCGCCATCATCCAGCGGCGACTGCCCTGCCTCCCCTGTGCCCACATCTTCCGCGCGCCCACCACCTGCCACGTCGGCACCCTTGCCTGCATCCGCGATGTGCAGGCCGGCGAGATCGTCGCGGCCGTTCTCCGGGCACTGGATGGAACTGCCGCATGAGCGCCATCGGCTATTCCCTGTCGCTCGCGCTGCTGTTCGTCTGGTCGCTGCCCGGCACCATTGCGCTGCGCTCGCTGCTCATGCTCGGAGCACTGGCCGCGCTGGCGCTGGCGCTGAAGCGAAGCGACTGGCGCACCCTGGTCCGCGCGGCCGGGCTGCCGCTACTCCTGATCGGGGCGCTGACGCTGTGGTTCATCGCCCAGTCGCTGCTGCTCGCCGTCGAGCCGCAATGGTCGCTCGACGAGTTGCGCGGCCAGTGGCTGCCGGCGCTGCTGGCGCTGCTGCTCGGGCTGATGCTGGCGCTCCGGGCCGGACGCCTGGCCACCGCCATCACCCTGGTCTTCGCCGCGCAGGCCGCCATCGCCGTCGGCCATTCGCTCTGGCACTGGTTCGATCACGGCGAGTTGCTGACCCAGCTGGTGCCGCTGACCGGCGGCAAGCTGGAAATGAGCTTCATCCTCAACCTGCTGCTGGCCTTCCTCACCGTTGACCTGTTCTGCCGCGCCACTGGCCGCACGCCGCTGCTGCGGCTGCCGTTCGCGGCCGTGGCCGCCGTCATGGCGCTCGCCCTCGTCGGCAGCATCCTCGCCGGCGCCCGCAACGGCATCATCGGCATCGGCTTCCTCGGTTTTTCGGCGGTTTCGCTGTTCGTCTTGGACCAGAGCGGCCGCCTCGGCCCGCGACGCACGCTTGCTGCTGCTGCCGCCATCGCGGCGGCCCTGGCCACGCTGGCGTTCCTGAACTACCGTTCGGACGTCCGCTGGCAGACCTTCGCCGAAACCGCCGCCATCGCGTGGGACATCGACAGCCACCACACCTGGATCGATGGCAACCTGTGGCACCGTCCCGCCCTTGCCGATGGTCGCCTGGTCGAACCGTCCGCCTATACCCGCATCGCCTTCATTCGCGGCGGCGCCCGGCTGATTGCCGACCAACCACTCGGCTACGGCTACGGCCGCAACGCCTTCGCCCATGCATTGCGGCAGCGGCATCCCGACGCCCGGCTCGGCCACGCCCACAGCGGCTGGATCGACCTTGGCGTCGGCGGCGGCGTGCCGGCGCTGCTGCTGTGGGGCGCCCTGCTCGGGGGACTGGCCTGGCGCGGCTGGCGCAGTTTCTTCGGTCGCCACAATGTCCATGGCCTGGTGCTTTTCCTGGTTGCCGCCGGCTTCGCCGGCCGCATGGCGCTGGACAGCGTCAACAAGGACCACATGCTGCAGATATTCATGTTCCTGGTCGGCATACTGCTGGTGCAGACGTCATCGCGGCACGAGGGGGATTCGCCATGACGCCACGCCCGGCCCGCATCCTGGTCGTCCGCCGCGACAACATCGGAGACCTCGTCTGCACCACGCCACTCATCGCCGCGCTGCGGGCGGCGCTGCCGGACGCCCACATCGCGGCGCTGGTGAATTCGTACAACGCCGAGGTGCTGGCGCGCAATCCCGCGCTCGATGCCGTGCATGCCTACACCAAGCTCAAGCACCGCGAGCCCGGCACCTCGGCACTGGGGCCGCTGGTGGCGCGGCTGGCGCTGATCCTGCGGCTGCGGCGCGAGCGCTTCGACGTGGCGGTGCTGGCGCGCTCCGGCTTCGACCGCCATGGCCTCGCCTTCGTGCGCCTGCTGGGCATTCCGCGGGTGATCGGCTTCGCCCCTGCCGGCGCGACACCGCGCGGCCTGAGCGATGCCTTGCCGACCCCCGACAACGCCGCCATGCACGAGGTCGAGGCTGTCTGGCATCTGCTGGCCCCGCTCGGCATCGACGTGGCGCCCGGCCCGCTGCAGGTGTTTCCCGATCCGGCGCTGGCCGGAGCCTGGCGCGATCGCTTTAGGGAAAAAGTCGGCGCTGGCGGGACGCCGCCGCTGGCGGTTCATGTCAGCGCCCGCGAGGCATCGCGGCAACTGTCGGCCGCAAAGTGGGTTGAATTCCTGCAGGGCTTGCGTGCCACTCATCCCGGCGTGACGCCTGCATTGTTCTGGTCGCCCGGCGCCACAGACGACCCGCGCCATCCCGGCGACGACGCCAAGGCCCGCGCGATTCTCGAAGCCTGCACCGGACTTGGCATCATCCCCTGCCCCACCGCGACGCTCGACGAGCTGATGGCGGGGCTGGCCTGCTGTTCCGCATTCGTCGGCGCCGACGGCGGCGCCATGCACGTCGCCGTGGCCTGCGGCCTGCCGACGGTCGCCCTGTTCGAGAATTCGCCCTTCAAGCTGGCCCACTGGCATCCGTGGCAGGTGCGCCACGAACTCGTCGCCGCGCCGAGCTTCGCCATCGGCGACATCGCGCCGCAGGCCATGGTCGCCGCACTGACGAAGCTGATCGGATCAGGCGAAGCCGGCCAGCCGGCCCAAGCGGCGACGCCCTGATTCGCGGGTCAGTGCCCGCACCAGCACCGGCCGCTCTCGCAGGTGTCCAGCAGGCTGAACGATGAGCGCACCGTTTCGCTGGTCGCGTCGAACAGGACGCTGAAGCGTGCCTCGCCATTGCCCGCATCGCAGTAACGCCACTCCCAGGCCAGCTCATCGCGGGCCGCGAAGTAGATCGTTCGCTGCGGCTGCGGCGGACCCAGCAGCCGCAGCACCTGCTCCTTGCCCATGCCGGGCTTGATGGCGGCGAAATGTTGCTCGTCCAGCACGTTTTCGATGCCCTGCAGCCTGCCGTCGGGCCCGATGCGGGCAATGAAGGTCTTCAATCCCTCGGGGCCGCGCGGATAGGCCAGGTGGGTCGTCCCGCCAGCGTCCTGCCATTGCAGTTGGGGCGCGCCGAGCGAGCGCTGCACATCCTCGATGCGGGATTCGCCGGGTCGCAAATCCGCGACGCCCGCGCAGGCCGCCAGCAGCAGGGCCAAGGCACACATGATCAGGGTTCTGGTCCGCATCGTTCCGCTCAGTGCGCCTCGTCCCAGTTGGCGCCGACGCCGACATCCACCAGCAGCGGCACCGCCAGCCTGGCCACGCCGCCCATCAGCTTCGGCAACTCGTGGCGCACGGCGGCGACCTCGGCATCCGGCACTTCCAGCACCAGTTCGTCATGTACCTGCAGGATCAGCTTCGATTGCATCCCCGCATCGTCGAGCCAGCGCTGCACGGCGATCATGGCGAGCTTGATGAGGTCGGCGGCCGTGCCCTGCATCGGCGCGTTGATGGCGGCGCGCTCGGCGCCCTGGCGCCGGCCGACGTTGGATGAGCGGATCTCCGGCAGCCACAGGCGACGGCCGAACACCGTCTCGACGTAGCCCTTCTCCTTGGCCAGCTGGCGCGTCTCTTCCATGTACCTGGCCACGCCCGGATAGCGGGCGAAGTAGCGCTCCATGTAGGACGCTGCGGCGGCGCGCTCGAGGCCGAGCTCGCGGGCGAGGCCGAAGGCGGACATGCCGTAGATCAGGCCGAAGTTGATGACCTTGGCGGCGCGGCGCTGGTCGGGGCCGACCTCGAGCGGCGTCACGCCGAAGATCTCGGCAGCGGTCGCGCGATGCACGTCCTCGCCGCGGGCGAAGGACTCGAGCAGACGATCATCGTTCGACAGGTGCGCCATGATGCGCAGCTCCACCTGCGAATAGTCGGCGCTGGCGATACGCCAGCCCGGCGGCGCGATGAAGGCCGAGCGGATGCGGCGGCCCTCGGCGGTGCGCACCGGGATGTTCTGCAGGTTGGGGTCAGATGATGCCAGCCGGCCGGTGACGGCGACGGCCTGCGAGAAGCTGGTATGGACGCGGCCGGTGGCGGCATTCACCATCTTCGGCAGCTTGTCGGTATAGGTGTTCTTGAGCTTGGCGACGCTGCGGTAATCGAGGATGAGGCGCGGCAGCGGGTAGTCGAGCGCCAGCTGTTCCAGCACCTCCTCGTCGGTCGACGGTGCCTTGGTCGGGGTGCGCTTGACCACCGGCAGGCCCTGGCGCTCGAACAGGATTTCGGCCAGCTGCTTGGGCGAGTTGAGGTTGAAGGGCTGGCCCGCCGCATCAAAAGCCCGCGCTTCGATCTCCAGCATGCGGCGGCCGAGTTCCTCGCTCTGCCGGTTCAGCGAAACACTGTCGATCAGCACGCCGTGGCGTTCGATGCGGTAGAGCACTTCGGCCACCGGCAGCTCGATGTCGCGGTAGAGGCGATCGAGCTTTTCCTCTTCGGCCAGCCGCGGCGCCAGCATTTGGTGCACGCGCAGCGTGACGTCGGCATCCTCGGCCGCGTATTCGGCGGCGCGCTCGACGCCGACCTGGCTGAAGCAGATGCGCGCGGCGCCCTTGCCGGTGACCGCGTCGTAGGCAATCGTTTCCAGCCCGGCGTGGCGTGCCGCCAGCGCACCGAGGTCATGCGACTTGTCGGATTCCAGCACATAGGACTGCAGCAGCGTGTCGTCCTTGACCCCGCGCAATTCAATGCCATGGTTGGCAAAGACATGGCGGTCGTACTTGAGGTGCTGGCCGACCTTGGCGTGCGCGGCGGACTCGAGCCAGGGCTTGAGCCTGGCCAGCGCCTCGGCCAGCGGCAACTGTTCCGGCGCGCCGGCGTAGCTGTGGCCGAGCGGCAGGTAGGCGGCTTCGCCGGCGACGGCGCAGAAGGAGATGCCGACCAGCCGCGCCTGCATGGCGTCGAGGTCGGTCGTCTCGGTGTCGAGCGCCACCAGCGGCGCAGCCTCGATCTTCGCCAGCCAGGCATCGAACCGCGTCCAGTCAAGGAGGCAGTCGTAGCGGCTGCGGTCAGGCGCCACGGTGGCGACCGTGGTTGCCGGTGCGGCCGGCGCCGCCGCCGTGCCGCCAGCGCGCCCCGCAGGAAGTACCCTTGGGGTGCCGAGTTTTTCCGGCGGCGATTTCATGCCGCCGCCCTCGACTTCGCGCAGCCAGGTCCTGAAACCGAGTTGCGTGAACAACTCGGCCAGGCGCGCCTGGTCGTGCGGCCGCGGCGCAAGATCGGTCACCGTCTGCGGCAGCGCGACGTCGCAGGCGATGGTGACGAGCTTCCTGCCCAGCGGCAGGAAGTCGAGGTGGGCACGCAGGTTCTCGCCGACCTTGCCGCCGATCTTGTCGGCGTTGGCGACGACGCCGTCGAGCGAGCCGTATTCGCTGAGCCATTTCACTGCGGTCTTGGGCCCGACCTTATCCACCCCCGGCACGCCATCGACGGCGTCACCGACCAGCGCGAGGTAATCGACGATGCGCCCGGGCGCGACACCGAACTTGGCCAGCACCCCCGCCTCGTCCAGCGTCTCGTTGCTCATGGTGTTCACCAGGCACACCTGCGGATCGACCAGTTGGGCCATATCCTTGTCGCCGGTCGAGATCACCGTCTCGATGCCGTCCGCCGCCGCCCGCCGCGCCAGGGTGCCGATGACGTCGTCGGCCTCGACGCCATCCACCATCAGCAGCGGCCAGCCGAGCGCGGTCACGCACCGGTGCAGCGGATCGATCTGGGCGGCCAGGTCGTCGGGCATCGGCGGCCGGTGCGCCTTGTATTCGGGATACCAGTCGTCGCGGAAGGTCTTGCCCTTGGCGTCGAACACCACCGCGCGATAATCTGACTTATAGTCCGCCTCGAGGCGGCGCAGCATGGAAATCACGCCGTAGATCGCGCCGGTGGGCAGGTTTGCCGGGCTGCGCAGGTCGGGCAGCGCGTGGAAGGCGCGATAGAGATACGACGAGCCGTCAACCAGCAGTAGCGTAGGCATGGAGAAAAGATGAGCGCAAAAGACAAACTGCCGAACGTCGCCGACCCCTGGCTGGCGCAGCCTTCGACCACGGCCCGCGAGGCGTGGCGGATCTTCGGCATTATGTCAGAGTTCGTCGAGGCTACCGAGCGACTGTCCTCGGTGCGGCCTGCGGTTTCGATCTTCGGCAGCGCGCGGGTGGCGCCGGAATCGGAGGTCTATCACCTCACCGAGAAGATCGCCCGCCTGCTGTCGGACGCCGGCTTCGCGGTCGTTTCCGGCGGCGGCCCGGGCGTGATGGAAGCCGCCAACAAGGGCGCCTACCACGGCAAGGGCGTGGCCATTGGCCTCAACATCCAGCTGCCGCACGAACAGAAGGCCAATCCCTACCAGGACATCTCGCAGACTTTCCGCCACTTCTTCGCCCGCAAATACATGTTCGTCAAGATCGCCTCGGCCTATGTAGTGATGCCCGGCGGCTTCGGCACGGTGGACGAGCTGCTCGAAGCGCTGACGCTGATCCAGACCGGCAAGACGCCGCGCATACCACTGATCCTGGTCGGCCATGCCTTCTGGGACGGGCTGCTCGACTGGTTCCGCGACCGCCTCGTCGTCGAGGGCATGATCAATCCCGAGGACATGGACCTGCTGCAGGTGATCGACAAGCCCGAGGACGTCGTCGCCGCCATCTTCGCCCACTACCAGACGCGGGGCTTCGACCGCCTGCCGGTGGAGCACGAACTGCTCCTGAACCTTTGATAGAATCGTCGCGTCCTTCGAGGAATCCCGCCATGCGCCGCCGCCCGCTCCATTTCCTGCTTTCCGCCCTGCTGCTGCCCGTAGCCTTTGCCGCACTGGCACAGCAGCGTCCCGCCGACCTGCAGCCGCTGCCCGAGGCGCCGCCGCCCCCGCCGGGCCTGCTCGACCCGGCGCTGGAACCGCAGGTAACCATCATCAAGCGCGGCGAAGACAAGGTCGAGGAGTTCCGCCTCAGCGGCAAGCTCTACATGATCAAGGTGACGCCGCCCGGCGGCAAGGCCTACTACCTCGTAGACGAAAAGGGCGACGGCCTGATGACGCGCCGCGAATCGTTCGAGTCCGGCAACCGCGTGCCGATGTGGGTCATCGGCAACTTCTGATCGCCGCCTCTTGAATACCGAAGTCCTGCCGCCCGACGACGACGCGCTGCGCAAGCTCAAGAACGTCGCGATCGCCGGCTACGCGCTGCAGGCACTGGCCTTCTTCGTCGGCATCTCGGCCATCGTCGCCATCGTGCTGGCCTACGTCAAGATCGACGACGCCCGCGGCACCTGGCTCGAATCGCACCTGCGCTGGCAGATCCGCACCTTCTGGTTCGCCCTGCTCGGCGGCATCATCGGCGGCGTCACCATAATCATCCTCATCGGCTGGGCGATACTCTGCGCCACTGCGGTCTGGGTCATCTACCGCATCGTCAAGGGCTGGCTCGCACTCAATGACGGCAAGCCGCTGCCGGTCTGATCGCTGAACGATGCAGGCCCGGCAACTCCCCGCCCGCCATGGCGTCTTCTGGCTGATCCAGGGCTTCCGGCTGTTCCGGCGCAACCCGCCGCTGCTGACGGCCCTGACCTTCGGCTACCTGTTCGTCGTCCTGTTCCTCAATCTGCTGCCCGTCATCGGGCCTTTCCTGCTGGCCGTTTCGTTGCCGGCGATAACCGCCATCGCAGCCAATGGCGTACGCGCGCTGGAACTGGGCCGACCGATGGATCAGCTCAAGCTGCTCGACGGACTCTTGGCCAATCGCATCGGCATGCTGCGCCTCGGAGGCCTGCACCTGCTGGCGACGCTCGCAGTCCTTGCCATCAGCGCCATGGTCGAAGGCGGGCCGCAGAACCTCGCCAGCCTCGAAGATTCCGATCCGGCCGAAGTGCTCGGCATGGTGCTGCGACTGCTGCTGATCGCCGCGCCGGTGCTGACGGCCTTCTGGTTCGCCCCGCTGCTCGCCGCATGGGACGGCGTGCCGGCACTGAAGGCGGTGTTCTTCAGCCTCGTCGCCGCCCTGCGCAACTGGCGCGCCTTCACTGCCTACGGCCTCGCCCTTGCCGGGGCCGGCGTCGCCATTCCGGGCCTGATCCTGATCGTCGCCGGCAGCATTTCGCCCACCCTGCTCAATGTCTTCTCGGTCGTGCTGCGCATGCTGCTGATCTTCGTCATGGCCCCGGTGCTGATGGCCAGCGTCTATCTGTCCTACCGCGACGTCTTCCATGGCGTCGCTGCCGAGAGCGAGGCCGCGGCAACCCCGGCCGATGACTGAAGCCGCCATCGGCATACTCGGCGGCACCTTCGACCCGGTGCACAGCGCCCACCTGGCCCTGGCCAAAACGGCGCGCCGGATGCTGGGCCTCGAAAGAATATTGTGGATTCCCGCCGGCCAGCCGCGCCACCGCGACACGCCGCTGGCACCCGGCACCGACCGCCTCGCCATGGTCGAACTCGCCATCGCCGGCCACTCTGCCTTCGAGATCGACGCCAGCGAAGTGCTGAGCGAGACGCCAAGCTACACCGTGCCCACGCTGGAACGCCTGCGCACAAGATTCGGCACTGCAAGGCCGCTGCTGCTGCTGCTCGGCGCCGACGCCTTTCTCGGTCTGCCGACGTGGCACCGCTGGCGCGAGTTGTTCGGGCTCGCCCACCTCGCGGTGGCCACGCGGCCCGGCTTCGCACTCGACACGGCGGCGATGGCGGCCGAACTCGCCGCCGAATTCGACAGTCGTCACCATGACACAATCACCGGGCCGGCCGGCACAATCACAACATTTTCGCTCGTCGCCGGCACGGTCTCCGCCACGGAAACCCGCGCCATGCTGGCGGCAGGGCAGGACCCCGGCGACTGGCTACCGCCGGGCATTCTCGATTACATTCGCACTCATCATCTCTACGGCACCTGACATGGACATCCGCAAGCTCCAGAAAATCACCGTATCCGCGCTCGAGGACATCAAGGGCGAAGACATCACGGTCATCAACACCATCAAGCTCACCGCCCTGTTCGACCGCATCGTGGTCGCTACCGGCAACTCCAACCGCCAGACGCGGGCGCTGGCGCGCAGCGTCCAGGACAAGGTCAAGGAGGCCGGCGGCGAGGTCTACGGGGTCGAAGGCGATGACAGTGGCGAATGGGTGCTGGTCGATCTCGGCGATATCATCGTCCATGTCATGCTGCCGGCCGTACGTGCCCATTACAACCTGGAGGAGCTCTGGGAAGCCAGGCCGACGCGTGCCGAAAAACTCGGCGCTGGCGGCACGGCGTCTGCGGCCCCGGCGAAGCGTGCGGCCGCCAAACCAGCGGCAAAAGCCCCCGCCAGCCGCGCGCCAAGCGCCAAGCGCAGCACTGCGGAACCCAAGGCAACGCCGGCACGCAGCCGGCGCGTGCGGAGCGGCGAAGCCTGAAACTGATCGTCGCCGCCGTCGGTACCCGCATGCCCGGCTGGGTCGCCGCCGGCTTCGACGATTACGCCCGGCGCATGCCGCGCGAATGGCCGCTCGAACTGCGCGAGGTCAAGGCCGAACCGCGCACCACGGGCAAGTCACCAGCGGCGATGATGGCCGCCGAGGCCATGCGTCTGCGGGCAGCGCTGCCAGAGCGCTGCCACCTCATCGCGCTCGACGAGCATGGCCGCGACCCGACCACCCAGGCACTGGCAGCCAGCCTTGCCCAATGGTCGGGCGAAGGCGAGGATGTCGCCTTCCTGATCGGCGGCCCGGACGGACTTGACCCCGGCCTGAAAGCCGATGCCCGCGCTATGATGCGGCTTTCCAGCCTGACGCTGCCGCACGCGCTGGTGCGCGTCATCCTCGCCGAGTCGCTCTACCGCGCGGCCAGCGTACTGAAGGGCCATCCTTACCACCGAGAATGAGCAGCCTAGAACCACGCATCTACCTGGCATCGAAGAGTCCGCGCCGGCGCGAGCTGCTGGCGCAGATCGGCGTGCATTTCGACCTGATGCTGTTTCGTGCCGGCACCCGCGAGGACCCGCAGACCAGCGAGGATGCCCGTGCCGGTGAAACGCCGGACGACTACGTGCAGCGCGTGGCGATAGCCAAGGCCACCCATGGCGCACAACTGATCGGCGTGCGCCGCCTGGCCCCGCGACCGGTGCTGGCGGCCGACACCACGCTCGACGTCGAGGGCGAAATCATCGGCAAGCCACAGGATGAGCAGGACGCGATGGCCATCCTCGGCCGGCTGTCGGGACGGTCCCACCGCGTGCTGACCTCCGTAGCCATCGCCCATGGTGCCCGAATCGAACAGCACACCAGCATCAGCGAGGTGCGCTTCCGGCCACTCGATCCGGAAGAGATTCGACGCTACGTGCTGAGCGGAGAACCGATGGACAAGGCCGGTGCCTACGGCATCCAGGGCCGAGCGGCAATATTCATCGAGGAAATTCGCGGCTCGCATTCGGGCATCGTCGGCCTGCCCTTGTGTGAGACTGCGCTGTTGCTGAGACGGTTCGGCTACCCCGCCTGAGACAAAGGGAGAAGAACAAATGGGTCTGATGGACTGGTTCAAGAAAATTGCCGGCGGCACAGAGGCTTCGGGCGCTGCCGATGGCGCGGCGCCGGCTGATGGCCAGACCGCCGAGGTCGGTGGCCTCAACTTCATGACGGCGATCGACGCCCACATGAAGTGGAAGACGCGCCTGGAAAATTACATCAACGGCACCAGCCAGGAAGACCTCAAGGTCGAGGTGATTTCGCGCGACGACCAGTGCCCGCTGGGCAAGTGGATCTACGGCAGTGGCAGCGAAAGCTATGGTGCCATCCAGACCTTCGGCGACATGAAGGCAATGCACGCGCACTTCCACACCTGCGCCGGCCAGGTCCTTACGACTGCCCAGCAGGGCAGGAAGGACGAGGCGCTGCGCATGCTTGACCACGGCGACTACGTGCGCGCCTCCGAGCGCGTCAAGATGCAGCTGGCCCGCCTCTACGTGCAGATTTCCGACCGCAAGTAGCGGCCCCGCCGTGGAAGAAGAGTTCCTAATCAATTGCACCCCGCAGGAAACGCGGGTCGCCCTGATGCAGCAGGGCGTGGTGCAGGAACTGCACATCGAGCGCACCCACGGCCGCGGCATCGTCGGCAACGTCTATCTCGGTCGCGTCGCCCGCGTCCTGCCCGGCATGCAGTCGGCCTTCGTCGATGTCGGCCTCGAGCGCACCGCCTTCCTCCATGTCGCCGACATCTGGGAAGAGCGCAATGGCGGCGGCCAGGAGCCACGGCCGATCGAGCGCATCCTCAGCGAAGGCCAGAACATCGTCGTGCAGGTGCTCAAGGACCCGATCGGCTCCAAGGGCGCGCGTCTGTCGACGCAGATATCGATCGCCGGCCGGCTGCTGGTGTTCCTGCCGCAGGAAAAACACATCGGCATCTCGCAGCGCATCGAGGACGAGGCCGAGCGCGAGTCCTTGCGCAGCCGCATCCAGCAGTTGCTGCCACCGGACGCGCCCGGCGGCTTCATCGTCCGCACCATGGCATCTTCGGCTTCGAGCGACGAACTTGCCACCGACATCGCCTACCTGCGCCGGCTCTGGTCCGAAATCACCCAGCGCTCCAAGGGCGCCCAGCCGCCGACGCTGCTGCACCACGACCTGACGCTGGCCGAGCGCGTGCTGCGCGACCTCGCCAGCTCAGAAACCACCCGGATCATCGTCGATTCGCGCGAGAACTTCCAGAAGCTCTCCTTCTTTGCCCAGGAATACATGCCGCAACTGGTGGGCCTGCTCTCGCATTACACCGGCGAGCGGCCGCTGTTCGACCTGCACGGCGTCGAGGACGAAATCCAGAAGGCGCTGGCACGGCGCGTCGAGCTCAAGTCCGGCGGCTACCTCATCGTCGATCAGACCGAGGCACTGACCACCATCGACGTCAATACCGGCGGCTTCGTCGGCGCCCGCAATTTCGACGACACCATCTTCAAGACCAACCTCGAAGCAGCGCAGGCCATCGCCCGCCAGCTGCGGCTGCGCAACCTCGGCGGCATCATCATCCTCGACTTCATCGACATGGAAAACGTCGAGCACAAGGAAGCCGTGCTGGCCGAGCTCAACAAGGCGCTGGCGCGCGACCACACCCGCATCACTGTCAATGGCTTCACCCAGCTCGGCCTGGTCGAGATGACCCGGAAGCGCACGCGTGAATCGCTTGCCCACATCCTCTGCGAGACCTGCCCCACCTGCGGCGGTCGCGGCGAAGTAAAAACCTCGCAGACCGTCGCCTACGAAATCCTCCGCGAGCTGCTGCGCGAAGCCCGCCAGTTCAACGCCCGCGAATACCGCATCCTCGGCTCCCCGACCGTCATCGACCTTTTCCTCGACGAAGAATCGCAGGCGCTGGCCATGCTGTCGGACTTCATCGGCAAGCCGGTATCGCTGCACGCCGAGGCGAGTTATACACAGGAACAGTTTGACATCGTCCTGCTGTAGTAATAATCTGACAGCCGATCTAAAGGGTTTTTTATTTTCATTGAAAAATCCATTAAAAAGCAGTAAGTTGCAAAGCGTATTTCGATTTGACCTGAACTCCTGGCCGGGATTCGGCCCGCGGGTTCGCGGGAGGCATTGTGAAACTTAAGACTTACATCAGGATTCTGTGCGCCGCAATCGGCGTCGCAGCAGTTGTTTCGACGGCCCAGGCTCAAACCGACGTTCGTTTCGACATCACCCGCTTCCAGGTCGAAGGCAACAGCCTCCTGCCGCAGACCCGGGTCGATGAACTGGTCGGCCCCTTCGTCGGCAAGCAGCGCGTCTATGGCGATGTGCAGAAGGCGCTCGAGGCACTCGAGAACGCCTACCGCAAGGCGGGCTTCGGCACCGTCCAGGTCTTCGTCCCCGAGCAGGAACTCGCCGCCGGCGTGGTGCGGCTGGTAGTGACAGAGTCCGTGGTCGGCAAGGTGGTGATCACCAGCAACAAGCACTACGGCGAAACCAACATCCGCGCCGGCCTGCCGGCGCTGCAGGAGGGCAAGGCGCCGAACATGCGCGAGTTGTCCGAGAACATCCAGCTCTCCAACGACAACCCGGCCAAGCAGCTCGAGGTCACCCTCGGTGTATCCGAGGACGAAGGCAAGGTCGACGCCAAGATCAACGTCACCGACGACAATCCGCAGCGCTTTATCTTCACCGCCGACAACACCGGTACCAACACCACCGGACAGCACCGCATCGGCCTCGCCTACCAGCACGCCAACGTGCTCGACCGCGACCAGGTCCTGACGCTGGCGGCGACCACCTCGGCCGAGCGGCCGAGTGCCGTCACCGTGCTGAGCGGCGCCTACCGCCTGCCGTTCTACGGCATCGGCGATGCGCTCGACATCATCTACGGCAAGTCGACGGCGAACGTGCCCGTGGCGCAGGCCACCGGCCTCAACATCGTCGGCAAGGGCGAGGTGTTCGCGCTGCGCTGGAACCACTACCTGCCGCGTCGCGGCGAATACACCTCCAAGGTGATTCTGGGCTACGACAAAAAGGATCTCGAGACCTGCGTCGGCGCGTTTTGCACGCCCGTCCGGCTCGAGCCGCTTTCCGTCACCTATGTCGGCCAGCGCCTGAGCGCCGGGCAGTTATTCGATTACAGCCTCGGCGTCGCCGGTTCCGGCATCCGGCCCCAGCCCGCCGCCGGCCCGGCCAATTTCGTCGCCTATCGCCTGTCCGGCAGCTACATGCGCGCCTTGCCCGCCGACTGGACTACCCGGGTCGCCTTCAGCAGCCAGTACAGTCCGAGCACGCTTCCCGACGCAGAAAAATTCGGCGTGGCCGGCTCGACAGCCGTGCGCGGATTTCACGAGCGCGTGGTCGCCGGCGATTACGGCTATTTTGCCAACGCCGAGCTGATCACACCCGAACTGATCAGTTACGTCGGATTGCCCGGCAGCCTCAAGGCCTTCGTCTTCGCCGACGTCGGCGAGGGCGTCAATCATCGCCCCGCCGTGCCGGGCGCCCGCGCCTCGACCCAGCTCACCAGTCTTGGCCTGGGCTTGCGCTACGGCATCGGCAAGCAGGTGGCCCTGCAGGCCTACATCACGTCCGCCAACGTCGACGGCCCCATCGCCGCCGGCTTCCGCAAGGACACAGGCAGCTTCGCCCTGCAAATCACCTATTGAACGTGAAATAGATCATAGCCAGTCGGCGCCGACCGGCGTAATTTGGCTGGCATAGCAAAGGATTACCGGATGGAGCGCGTCTTGGCCAATACTTCGAATATGCTGCGGGGCAGATTCCGCCGCCGCGCGGCAACTGCCGCCGTGGCGGCCTGTTTTGCCACAACCCCGGCGTGGAGCCTGCCGACGGGGGTGGCGGTGGTGAATGGCACGGCCGTGCTGGACCAGGTCGGCCAGGTGCTCAATGTCACCAACTCCAACGGCGCGATACTTAACTGGCAGCAGTTCAACATCGCTGCCGGCGAAACCACCCGCTTCATCCAGGCCTCCGCCTCCAGTTCGGTCCTCAACCGCGTTGTCGGTGGCGACCTTTCCGCCATCTACGGCACCCTGTCTTCCAACGGCCGCGTCTGGCTGGTCAATCCGGCCGGCATCCTCATCGGCGCTTCCGGCGTCATCAATACCGCCGGCTTCATCGCTTCCACCCTGCCTGTCCGG
>JAHJEO010000013.1 GCA_018825305.1 Gammaproteobacteria bacterium | reverse complement strand
GAAGCGAGGCGAAGGCAATGGCCGTCCCCTTGGCGAGCCGAGCGACAAAGCGGACGCCGCATTGGGCGACAACCCGAAGGGACGGGGCGAGTCTGGCCGCATGGCGGCGTTACTCCCTCCTGATGTGGAGCAACCACATGGTGTCGGTCGTGCCTTGCCCTGCGGCCAGACTCACCCCGGCGCACTCGTCGCCTGAATAAGAACAGGCCCTACCAGCGCGCTGCGTCGGACGGAGCGGTCGCCGTCCCGCCAGCGCCGACTTTTTTTGCCATCAGTGCGCGGCCTTAAGTGCCTCGGCAAGCTGGATGACGGCCATGGCGTAGAAGCTAGAGCGGTTGTAGCGGGTGATGACGAAGAAGTTCCGATAGCCGAGCCAGTATTCGGTCGGCGCCGCCGGAGTGACCAAGTCGATCAACGCGGCGGGCTGCTGTGCTACGGTCGCAAGGCTGGCCGGGCTGACGCCCATTGTCGCCATTTCCGCTGGCAGCCGCACCGGCCGTATCCCCTCGTCGATCAGACTCTTTGGATCGCCATCGATTTCGACGCGGGTGGTAATCGGTTCGCCCTGCTGCCAGCCATGCTCGCGCAGGAAGTTGGCGACGCTGCCGATGGCGTCGTCGGCACTGGCGGCCAGATCGGTGCGGCCGCTGCCGTCGAAATCGACGGCCCACTGCCGCATGCTGCTGGGCAGGAACTGCGGCAGGCCCAACGCCCCGGCATAGGAGCCGCGATAGCTGAGCGGATCGAGGCCCTGTTCCCGCGCCAGCAGCAACAGGGCCTCGAGTTCGCGGCGGAACAGTTCGGCCCGCGGTGGGTAATCGAAGGCCAGTGTGGCGAGCGCTGCCATGGTGCCGAAGCGGCCGGTGTTGCGGCCGTAAATGCTCTCGATGCCAATGATGGCGACGATGATTTCTTCCGGTACGCCGTAGAGGGCGCGGGCCTTGGCCAGGGTGGCGCGGTGTTCGCCCCAGAAGCGCAGGCCGGCGGCAATGCGCTTGCGCTCGATGAAGCGGCCCCGATAGGCCTGCCAGGAACGGATGCCGGGATCGGCCGGCGGCATGATGGCCTTGATGACTGATGGCAGCGGCTGAATCTGACCGAAAAGGCCGAGCAGTTCATCGGCGCGGAAATCGTGACGATTTTCCATCTCGGTGACAAACACCCGGACGTCGTCGCGGTCGGCAAAGCCGCGTGCGGCTGCCGGCATGGCGGCAAGGCAGGCGACTGCGCACAGCGACAGCAGGCAGCGATGCAGCAACGACATCACGGCTGGAAACGGGCGACGCGGGATTTCAGTTCGGAGAACAGCACGGGATCGAGCTTACCGTAGCGCAGACGACCGTAGAGCGTGGAAATGGTGCCAATTTCCGTGGCGCTTTCGGGAAAGCGCACGGCGATGCGGCCGGCATAGGCGAGCGGACCTTCCCATGGATGGCGCGGCAGGCCGCGGCGCTGCAGCTTGCGGCCGAGCCTGATCCAGGTGCGCTGCACCGGATCGGTCCGCCGCCGCTGCCGCAGCGCCCAGGCGGTGAATCCGAGCAGCACCAGGCCGGCCAGCACCGCCAGGGTCGCCGTCATTTGCCGCCAGTCGGGCGCGCGCATGCCGAGGCGGTCGAGGAATTCGCGCTGGCGCTCGGGGTTGTAGCCGATCACCCACTGGTTCCAGTTGTTGGCAAGGGCATCGAGCCGCAGCCGGAGTTCGCGCAACAGGGCGAGGTCGAGGCGAGCCATGAACGGCACATTGGAGCCAGCCGGAACGGCGGCAGCCAGGTTCTGTTCGATGCGCAACGGCACGCTGATCGCGGTGGGGTCGATGCGCGTCCAACCATTGTCCGCGAGCCAGACTTCTGCCCAGGCATGGGCGTCGTATTGCCGCACCGTGAAATAGCCGTCAAAGGGGTTGGTCTCGCCACCCTGATAGCCCGTGACCACGCGCGCCGGTAGTCCGGCGGCACGCAGGGCGAAGACGAAGGCGCCAGAATAATGCTCGCAGAAGCCCTGCCTGGTTTCGAACAGGAACTCGTCGATGCTGTGCTGACCAAGCAGGGGCGGGGTCAGGGTGTAGGCGAGGCCCTGCGACAGGAAAAAACGCTTGGCGGCATCGAGCACCGCGGCGTCGTCGCTGCCGTGCTGTTGGCGCCAGCTTGCAGCCAGCGCGCGTGTTCGCGGGTTGAAGTCGGGCGGCAGCGTCCGCGCTCGCTGCAGCACATGCTCCGAGTCGTCGAGGCCGACGCTCATGGTGGTGTGGGATGACGCCTTGTAGCGTTGGCGGGCCGTTACCGGCGCCTTGGCCAGCAACTGGTAGTCACCGGTCATCAGGCTGTCCGGCGGCAGGCTGCCCGGCAGTTCCAGGGCGAACAGCCAGCGCTTGGCATGGGGTTCGAGCGTCACCTCGTAGTCGATGGCCGGACCCTGCGGCACGTAGGGCAGACGTTGCGCCGGCAGGCGCCGTTCGATGCGCCAGGTGCGGCCGTCGAAGTCGTTCAGTACCGGGCCGCGCCAGTAGAGTTGGTCGCGGGGCGGCGATTCGGCGAAACGGGCGCGGAAGGCGATGGCATCTGACTGCGAGAGATTGCTGATGCTGCCTGGCGCCATCGAATCCGACAGTCCGGTCAGTCCCGAAAAGGCGTCGCGCGGCAAACCCCACAGCGGGCCCTGGATGCGCGGGAACAGCACGAACAGCAGCAGCATGAAGGGCGCCGCCTGCAGCAGCATCACGCCGCTGCGGCGCAACAGGTCGGCGGCACGGGCGCGAGCATCGGCGAGGCTGCCCAGCGCCGCGGTGACGGTGACGATGGTGGCGAGCATCATGCCGGCAGCAGCTATGCTCTGGTCGAAGAGAAACTGGGCGAGGATGAGGAAGTAGCAAAGGAAAACCACCGCCAGACCGTCGCGCCGCGTGCGTGCTTCCAGCGGCTTCAGGGCAAGAAACAGGATGAGCAGGGCCACGCCGGGGTTCTGCCCGAACAGCGTCTTGAACTGGGCGAGGACGCCCGCGGTGCCGGCGAACGTCAGCAGTACCAGCCAGCGGCGTGCGGGCAGTTTGCGCTGAGTCCAGTTGAGCAGCGCGCGTCCGGCCAGCAGCAGCAGGGCGAGCGCGACCAGCCATGGCGGCACATGCGGTATCAGCGGCACCAGCGCGGTCAGCGCGGCGCCAAGCAGCCACCAGGTTTGGCTGGTGCTGACCGCCGGTGAATTACTCTTTGCCATGCAGTGCCAGCCGCCGCAAACAGGCGTGCAGGTGGGCGTCGCCGCCGGCCGGTGCCAGCCTTGTCTGCGGCAGGCGCAGGCCCCAGCTGAGGCCTGTGGCATGGGCGTCGAGCACCCAGCGGGTCAGCCACGACAGGCGTTCCTCGATCGGCATGGCGATCGGCAGGGCGTCCCAGTCGAGCCACACTGTTTGCGCGGCCGGGTCGGCATATTGCTTGGTCATGAGTGGTGCATCGGCGCCGAGGCGTGCGGCGGTTTTCCAGGCGACGTGGCGCGGCGGGTCGGCCAACTGGTGCCCGCGCAGGGCGAGGAAGTCTTCGCTTCCCATGGGATTGCGGGATGCGTCGCCGGACTGGCCGCCAAAAGTCGGCGGTGGCGGCACGGCGCCGCTGGCCGGGCGGGGGTACACCAGGCAGCGCATGTCGGGTACGGCGTAAGCCCAGGCGCGGATCAGGCCCAGCGGCCAAGTGGTGTCGAGCGTCACGCGCGGCAGTGCCAGCCAGCCGCGCTCGCTGGTGGCAACGCCGAGCCTTGCGGCCGTGCTGGCGTGGGCTGCGACATCGAGCGTCAGCGGCATGCCGTCGGCGGTCCTCAACTGGATCTGGCGGCGCTCGTCGCTGCGCGCATTGTGCAGCAGCAGGGTGAAGCGCGCGTTGTCGCCGGCGAATACCGGCTCGGCGCGGCCCGTTGTGATCGATAGATGGGCAAGGTTGCGGAAGGTGTGAAGGATGGCGGTGACGCCCAGTCCGGCGAGCAGGAAGGTCAGCGCGTAGCCGAGGCTGAGGGTGTAGTTCATGGCGCCGAGCAGCATCACCAGCAGCGAGGCGGCGAAGCCGATACCGGCGCGCGTCGGCAGCACATAGACGCGGCGCTGGCTGAGGACTACGGGCGAGGCCTCGGGCGGGCGTACCCGCAATGCCCAGCGGATGAAGCGGTCCTGCAGTGCCGCGGCAAAGCTCATCGGGGCTTCAAGGGATCGGCACTGCCTCGATCAGGCGTGTGGCGACCTCGGCCGGGCTCAGGCGTGCGGCGTTTTCGCCGGCCGGGTGCAGGCGGTGGCAGGCGACGCCGGGAAGCACGGTCTGCACATCGTCCGGCAATACATGGTCGCGGCCTTCGAGCCAGGCCCAGGCACGGGAGGCCGCGAGCAAGGCCAGCGCCGCCCGCGGACTCAGCCCGGCCTGCCACTCGGGCGCTTCGCGCGTTTGTGCAACCAGGGCCTGGACGTAGTCGATCAGCGCCGCCGATACCTGTACTGCGCGCGCCGCCTGCTGATGGAGAAGCAGTTCGTCGGGAGCGAGGCAGGGTTGCAGGCTGGCAAGGATTTCGCGGCGGTCGATGCCGGACAGCAGGTCGCGTTCGGCGGCATGGTCCGGGTAGCCCAGCTCGATGCGCATCAGGAAACGGTCGAGTTGCGATTCAGGCAGCGGGTAGGTGCCGATCTGGGTCGAGGGGTTTTGCGTGGCGATGACGAAGAAGGGCTCGGGCAGCGGGCGGGTCTGGCCTTCGGCGGTGACCTGTCGCTCCTCCATCGCTTCGAGCAGCGCCGACTGGGTCTTGGGCGTGGCGCGGTTGACCTCGTCGGCCAGCACCACCTGGGTGAATACCGGACCGGGGTGGAAGCGGAAGGCGCCGCTGTCGCGGTCGAACACCGACACGCCGAGGATGTCGGCCGGCAGCATGTCGCTGGTGAACTGGATGCGCTGGAACGACAGGCCGAGCAACTGGGCCAGGGCATGTGCCAGCGTGGTCTTGCCGACTCCCGGCAGGTCCTCGATCAGCAGATGGCCGCGGGCAAGCAGGCAGGACAGCGCCAGGCGAATCTGGTTGTCCTTGCCGAGGATGACCGTACCGGCGGCCCGGACGAGGTGTTCCAGTGGCTTTTTTGTCATGGGGGAAAGCATGCTGTCGAAGCTCCGCAATCAGTGGATAATGGAACTTCCGAGTCCATTGTAAGTCATTCGTTTCCGATGACCACCACAGCCTTCATTACCCATCGCGACTGTTTTGCCCACGACATGGGCAGCCATCATCCCGAGTGTCCCGAGCGACTGTCGGCGATTCAGGATCGCCTGATCGCGGCCCAGCTCGACCTCTACCTGCAGTTTCATGACGCCCCACTCGCCACTACCGAACAGCTGGCGCGGGTGCATCCGCCGCGCTACCTGAAGACCCTGGAAATGAGTGCGCCGACGCACGGCATTTTCCACGTCGATCCCGACACCGCGATGAGCCCGGGAACCTGGACGGCGGCTTTGCGCGCTGCCGGTGCCGGCGTCATGGCGGTGGATCTGGTGATGCAGGGCGAGGCCGAAAATGCCTTTTGTGCCGTGCGTCCGCCCGGCCACCATGCCGAGCGTGCCAAGGCCATGGGCTTCTGCTTTTTCAACAACATCGCTGTTGCTGCCGCCCACGCCATCGCGCAATGGGGACTCAAGCGCGTGGCAGTGATCGATTTCGACGTCCATCACGGCAACGGCACCGAGGAAATATTCGCCAACCACGAGAACGTGCTGATGGTCAGCACATTCCAGCATCCGTTCTATCCCTATTGCGGCGCGGAGAACCAGGCGCCCAACATGTGTAACGTGCCGCTGCCTGCGCGCACGCGAGGCGACGGTTTTCGCGAAGTGGTGAGCGAGGTCTGGCTGCCGCGACTGCGCGAATACGCGCCGGAAATGGTTTTCATCTCGGCCGGCTTCGATGCCCATTACGAGGACGACATGGGCTCGCTGGGGCTACTGGAGGCCGACTATGCCTGGGTAACGGAACAGCTGATGGCGGTCGCGCGCGAATCCGCCAAGGGCCGCATCGTCTCCATGCTTGAAGGCGGTTATGCCCTGTCGGCCCTGGCGCGCAGCGTCGCTACCCATGTCAAGGTGCTGGCCGACCTGCACTAACACGACGTTACAACCCAGCCAAGCCCGCAGGGCCAATTCGACAGTAAAATCCAACGTTCTTCCATTCGGATGCATTCAATGATTCAAGGATCGATTCCCGCCATCGTCACGCCCATGGCGGATGACGGCAGCCTCGACCTGCCGCGCCTCAAGAGCCTGCTGGACTGGCACATTGCGGAAGGCACGGACGGCGTAGTCGTGGTCGGCACCACCGGCGAGTCGCCGACGGTGGATTTCGACGAGCATCACCGTCTCATCGAGACGACCGTCCAGCATGTTGCGGGGCGCATTCCGGTGATCGCCGGTACGGGCGGCAACGCCACGGCAGAGGCCATCGAGCTTGGCCAGTTCGCCAGGAAGGTGGGTGCCGATGCCCACCTTTCGGTCGTTCCCTATTACAACAAGCCGACGCAGGAGGGCCTGTATCAGCATTTCAAGGCCATCGCCGAGGCTGTCGACCTGCCCTTGATCCTCTACAACGTGCCGGGACGCACGGTCGCGGACCTTTCCAACGACACGGCGCTGCGTCTGGCGCAGATACCCAACATCGTCGGCATCAAGGACGCGACCGGCAATCTCGAGCGCGGCACCGATCTGCTCAAGCGCGCGCCCAAGGATTTTGCCGTCTATAGCGGCGACGATGCCACGGCGATGCTGCTTACCCTGCTTGGTGGCAAGGGCACGATCTCGGTCACCGCCAACGTCGCGCCGCGGCTGATGCACGAGATGATCGAAGCCGCGCTGGCGGGCGACGTGGTGCGGGCGCGGGAGATCAACTTCCGCCTGCTCGGGCTGCACAAGAACCTGTTCATCGAAGCCAACCCGATTCCGGTCAAGTGGGCCTGCGAGCAGATGGGGCTGATCGGTGGCGGCCTGCGCCTGCCGATGACGCCGCTTTCGGCCGAATGTCACGACCGTGTCCGTGCCGCCATGCGCGAGGCCGGAATAACCCTTTGATGAGAATCATGTCAGATAAATTCAGTTTGTTCCTTGCCCTCGGTTGCGCGGCACTGCTCGCTGGTTGCGGTGGTGGCGCGATGGTCGAGTCGAAGAAAATCGACTACAAGTCGACCGGAAAGCTGCAGCCACTCGAAGTCCCGCCCGACCTTACCCAGCCATCGCGCGACGATCGTTATGTCGTGCCCGATACCGGCTCCAAGGGAACCGCGACGTTCTCTACCTATAGCGGTGAGCGGGCGGCCGAGCCGCGTGCGGCAGGCGCTGCGGACGTCTTGCCGGCGGTAGACAAAATGCGCATTGAGCGTTCCGGCACGCAGCGCTGGCTGGTGGTGAGCGGAATCGCCCCCGACAAGCTGTGGCCGACGGTGAAGGAGTTCTGGCAGGAAATAGGTTTCATCATCAACGTCGAGATGCCCGAGGCTGGCGTCATGGAGACCGACTGGGCCGAGAACCGCGCCAAGCTCGGCAACGATGGCATTCGCAGCGTCATCGGCAAGGTGTTCGACTCGCTCTATTCGACCGCCGAGCGCGACAAGTTCCGCACCCGTCTGGAGAAGGGCGCGGCCGGCGCCACCGAGATATACATCAGCCACCGTGGCATGTACGAGATCTACGTGACCGAGGGCCGCGATCAGACCAAATGGCAACCGCGCCCGCCCGAACCGGAACTCGAGGCCGAGATGTTGCGGCGATTGATGGTGCGACTCGGCGCCACCGACGCCCAGGCCAAGACACAGGCGGCGAAGGCCCCGGTGGTTGAGGAAAAGGCCAAGCTGGCCCGCGCCAATGACGGTAGCGGCACGCTGGAAGTACAGGAAGGCTTCGATCGCGCCTGGCGCCGCGTCGGTCTGGCGCTTGATCGCGTCGGCTTTACCGTCGAGGATCGTGATCGTTCGCAGGGACTCTATTTCGTCCGCTACGTGGATACCGAACCGACGGCGAAGAAGGATGACAAGGGCTTTGCTTCAAAGCTCATGTTCTGGAAGAGCGACGCACCCAAGGTCGATCCCGGCGCGCGGTACCGCGTTTATGTCAAGGGTGGCGATTCGGGCAGCACCGTGCAAGTGCTGACGCGCGAGGGCGGTATCGACAAGTCCGACACATCCCGGAAAATTCTCGGCCTGCTCTACGAACAGCTGAAGTAGCGTGCGCTTCGCCTCGCTCGGTAGCGGCAGCAAGGGCAATGCCTTGCTGGTCGAGAGCGGGCGGACGCGGGTCTTGATCGATTGCGGGTTTGGTCCGCGCGAGTTGGCCACCCGGCTGGCGCGACTGGGTCTCGCGCCCGATGATCTGGATGCAATTCTCGTTACTCATGAGCACGGTGACCATGTTGGCGGCGTGACTCGTGCGGCGGGGCGGTTTTCCCTGAGTGTGCATATGAGCCATGGGACTCATGCCGCGGCAGGGCTTGCCGGGAAGCTCGAGGCAAGCCTCTTCGATAGCCATAGCACCTTTGCCCTTGGCGATCTGCAGGTCCACCCCTTTCCGGTTCCGCACGACGCACGCGAGCCGACCCAGTTCGTTATCGGCGACGGCCAGTGGCGGCTGGGCGTGCTGACCGATGCTGGCTGCATTACCCCCCATATGGTCGAGATGCTCAACGGTTGCGACAGCCTGGTGCTGGAATGCAACCACGACTTGCACATGCTCGAAAATGGAAGTTATCCGCTATCGCTCAAGCGTCGGGTCGGTGGCAGGCTTGGTCACCTGGACAATGCAGTTGCTGCGGACCTGCTGGGCCGGATTGATCGCCGACGATTGCAGCATGTTGTGGCGGCCCACTTGAGCGAGCAGAACAACACGTCTGAGTTGGCCCGCACGGCACTGGCTGGTGCCATGGGCTGTAGCCAAGAGTGGATCGGCGTCGCCGGACAGGTCGAGGGTTTTGGCTGGCGGGAGATTCGGACCAGCTGAGAGCCGGCCCTCGGCAAATAACAGGCGAAAAAAAGCCGGCTTGCGCCGGCTTTTTTGACCACCGGAAGAATTACTTCTTGGCGGGTTCGGCAGCAGCAGGAGCAGCAGCAGCGGGGGCAGCAGCGGCCGGAGCGGCAGCCATGCCTTCCATGCCCTTCGGGGCTTCCATGCCGGCCATGCCGGCCATGCCTTGCTGCATGCCTTCCATGCCAGCCGGAGCAGCCGGAGCAGCAGCAGCCGGAGCGGGGGCAGCAGCAGGAGCGGGAGCGGCGGCAACCGGCTCTTCCTTTTTGCCACAGGCGGAGACGGCGAGGGCAACCAGAGCGGCAACGAGGAGCGAGTGCTTCATGTCTTGTAATCCTTTATCGATAAAAGTAACGATGATTCGAAAAAAAGCCCAATAAAAGACCGGGAGCGACCCAGTCAACGCAGGATTATAGCAATGCCATGAAAGTAAAATGCGGGCTGCCGATAATTATATTTTTGAGTCTTCCAGTATCAATAGCCGGCGGCCGATGGAGTGCATATCTGACATTCCTTCCAAAGATCGTCAAAGCGCTGCCAGTAGGGGTGAAGCTCAATGGTGTCATCCGTGACGTGTTTGCCGCGGGCGTGGTCGGCGTGGAAACGAATGACGCCGTGCGCGGCGTCGGCCAGTACCAGGCAGTCGGCAAGTTGCCGCAAATGGTCTGGGGTTTGGCGAACCTCGATCTGATGGCCGTGGCTACGGATCAGATTGAGCAGTCGCGGGTGCCTTATCTGCAATGGTTCGGGATCATGCAGAGCAATATGCAGACGTCTGCCGGATTCGCCGCCGAGGAAGCGCAACAGCAAGCCGCTGCGCTCGGGCTCGTCGAGTGCCATGCGTTCCAGGTTTGCATCGAAGATGCGAAGTTCGCGGCACGCCAGATTTAGAGTGGCGTCGATTGCGGCGCGATAGCCCGCTTCACTGTCGAATGGTTCGATCATGTTCCAGCTCCGCTATTTTGTCAGGTTGCCCGGCAGCATTGCGTTGATGCGACCATTATAATCGCGCCATTTTTCAAGGCGTCCGCCATGCCCGAGGCCATTGTCGAGTCACTGGATCATGAAGGTCGCGGCGTTGCGCACGTTGACGGCAAGGCTATATTCATCGAAGGTGCGCTACCAGGCGAGCGCGTCGAGTATTCCAGCTATCGGCGCAAGCCGAAGTTCGAGAAGGCGACAGTGGTCGCCATTCATCGTGAGTCGAGTCAGCGTGTGTCGCCACTATGCCCGCATTTTGGCGTATGCGGCGGTTGCAGCATGCAGCATCTGGAGGCAGGGGCGCAGGTGGCGGCCAAGCAGCGGGTTCTGGAGGATGCGCTGTGGCACATTTCCCGCCTGAAGCCGGAAACCGTATTTCCGCCGATTGGCGGCCCGGACTGGGGTTATCGTCGCCGTGCCCGCCTATCGGTGCGCATGGTGCCGAAGAAAGGCGGCGTGCTGGTGGGGTTTCACGAGCGCCGCAGCAGTTATGTGGCCGACATGCTGACCTGCAAGGTGCTGCCCGAGAAAATCGCGGCGCTGTTGCCGGTGTTACGCGATCTTGTTTCAGCCATGTCGATACCGGACCGTCTGCCGCAAATCGAAGTGGCGGTTGCGGACGATCAGACAGTGTTGGTTCTGCGCATTCTTGAACAACTGAGCACGGCGGACGAAGGTCTGCTGCGTGCCTTTGCCGATACCCATGGCGTCGTTCTCTATTTGCAGACAGGCGGGCCGGCGACCGTGGCGCAGTTTTACCCCCTTGCCGCTCGGCCGTTAAGTTACACGTTGCCCGATTTCGGTGTGACGCTACAGTTTCAGCCAACCGATTTCACCCAGGTCAATTTCGGCATAAACCGCGTGCTGGTTCGGCGTGCGATGGGCCTGCTGGAACCGCATCCCGGTGAGCGCATCGCCGATATGTTTTGCGGCCTCGGTAATTTCACGCTGCCAATCGCCAGTCATGGCGCGCTGGTCGTCGGTGTCGAGGGCAGCCAGACGCTGGTCGACCGGGCCCATGCCAATGCCGCATTGAATGGCCTCGACAAGTTGGCCGAATTTCAGGTCGCCAATCTGTTCGAGGTGACGGCAGAGAGCCTTGCTGCGCTTGGCCCCTTCGACAAAATGCTGATCGACCCACCGCGCGAGGGTGCTCTGGCGCTAGTCACCGCGCTGGCCGAGCCGTATCCGCAACGTATCGTCTATGTGGCATGCAGTCCGGCGACACTGGCGCGCGACGCCGGTGTGCTGGTGAATCAGCACGGCTACCGTTTGCGCGGGGCCGGCATCGGCAACATGTTTCCGCAGACCTCGCACGTCGAGTCGATTGCTTTGTTCGAGCGCTGAAACGGAAACGGCAACGCCGGCATGCCGATTCGCCGTGCCGCCAGCGCCGACTTTTCCCGTCGCGCGGTCTGGCGACGGTCTGCAACGGTGGGCAGGGTTGTCTGCTGCTGGCGGAGGCGGTGAGATTCGAACTCACGAAAGGTTGCCCTTTGCCGGTTTTCAAGACCGGTGCAATCGACCACTCTGCCACGCCTCCAACTTGCCGGCCCAGAAGGAAGTTCAAGGCCGGTGGAATGGAGCGTATTGCTTCAAACCGGGCGCGATTCTAGCACCGGGCCTTGGTGCTTGCCCCTCGTTGCAGATATCGTGTGGAGGTCGCAGAGGGAACGGAGAAGGGCGACTGCGTACGGCCCGCCGCACCTGCCGTGCGGGCGCTACGCGCTTGCTTGGATTCTTTTCACCAGTGCTGCGGCGAACTCGCGGGTAGTGGCCTTTCCGCCAAGGTCGCCGGTACGCACCTGATCGGTGTTGAGAGTCGCATCGATAGCGGCACGCAGTCGGTCACCGAGGTCCGGACGCTCGACATGGTCAAGCATCATGGCGGCGGCTAGCATCAGCGCGATCGGGTTGGCGATGCCCTTGCCGGCGATGTCGGGAGCCGAACCATGTACCGCTTCGAATATCGCGGCGTGTTCGCCGATGTTCGCGCCAGGAGCCATGCCGAGTCCGCCAACGAGTCCGGCGATTTCGTCCGACAGGATGTCGCCGAAGAGGTTGGTCGTCACGAGGACATCGAACTGCCAGGGGTTCATCACCAACTTCATGGCGCAGGCATCGACAATCACCTCTTCGAACTCTATACGGCCGGCGTATTCGGCTTCGTGTATCTGGCGGGCCGTCTCAAGAAAGATGCCGGTCAGGGCCTTCATGATGTTGGCCTTGTGCACCACCGTGACTTTCTTGCGGCCCTTGCGGATGGCGTAGTCGAATGCGAAATGGACAATGCGGCGACAGCCCTGGCGCGTATTGATTCCAGTCGACATGCCGACCGCATGGGGGTCGCCGTCGATCGGGATAAAGTGCTCGTAGCCCATGTAGAGGCCTTCGTTGTTCTCGCGAACCAGCACCAGGTCGATGTCGTCGTAGCGGCCGCCAGGAACTATGGTGCGCGCCGGGCGCAGGTTGGCGTAGAGCTTGAACTCTTCACGCAGGCGAACGTTCGACGAGCGGTAGCCGCCGCCGATAGGTGTTTCCAGCGGGCCTTTGAGCGCAAGCCGTGTACTGCGAATGCTATCAAGGCAGGCGGGAGGGAGCGGGTCGCCACAGGCATTGACGCCGGCCATGCCGGCAACCTGACGGTCCCAGACAAACGGCGCTCCGAGTGCGTCAAGTACTTCCAGTGTGGCTTCTGTTATCTCCGGCCCGATGCCATCACCGGGGATGAGCGTTGCGGCAATGGTGGGTGAGGTTGAGTTCATGAAACTTCATGCTCCATTCTCCCCTGCTATTTTTTGGGTTGGTTTTGGCGACCGCTACCCCACCGGGGACGGTTCTTCTTTGCTTGATTAGGTTTCTGGCCGGTAGGCGCGGGGTTTGAACGATTGTTCCCGCCACCGCCACCCCCGCCGCCACCGGGCGACGCGCCTATCCTGTTGCCTGGGGCAAGCTGGATTTCGAGCTCGATTATTTCGTCCCACTGCGCATCGGTTCGATCCCGCTCCGGAACAGACAGGAGCTCGCGCAAACGGCGTCGCGGATCAGGCGGTGGGGGTGGTTGCGGAATCGGTGGCTGTTCTTGAGTCATACCCGGAAATATTGGTTTTGCACGATGAAACCCGGTATCCGGATTTCACCCTCTTTCGATTGAATTACTTCTTTTTCGCGGCTTTCTTGCCGGCAACGGCTGCCTTGAAGGTGGCGCCGGCCGAGAACTTGGGCACGGTGGTCGCGGCGATCTTGATGGCAGCACCGGTCTTGGGGTTCTTGCCGGTGCGGGCGGCACGTTTGGCTGGCTTGAATGAGCCGAACCCGACCAGAGTAACCGCGTTACCCTTGGAAACCGTTTTGACAACAGCTCCGATTACAGCGGAAAGGACACGCTCGGCTGCAGCTTTGCTTAGTTCGGCTTCCTTGGCAACAACTTCGACGAGTTCGGATTTGTTCATCTGCGGCTCCTGATCTTGGGTGAGAAAAAGAATCGGTGGGTGCCGAATCATAAGGCCATTTCAGGTACTGTGGGTGACATGGGTCACGCAACGATCCAAAATAGTGCCGATGTGTATCCGGTGGGCGGCTAGCAGTTACCTTGATGCATCGCGGCAAGTAACGCTTCGGGAGCGTCGATCGTGATATCCGCTCCCCACTGGTCGATTGCCGGGCCATCGCCGAGATAGCCCCAGGTCACGGCAACCGTGCACATGCCCGCAGCGGCACCGGCCTGGATGTCACGCAGGTCGTCGCCGAGATACATCGAGGCGTTTGCCGCGACGCCTGCGACCGAGCAGGCGTGGATCAACGGTAGCGGATCGGGCTTGGACCTGGCAGTGGTATCACCGCCGACGATGGCAGCAGCGCGCTTGGTGAGCCCTAGAGCCTCCATCAGTGGCAGCGTAAGACGTTCTGGTTTGTTGGTGACAACACCCCAAACGATGCCTTGTGCGTCGAGTGAATCGAGGAGGGCGTCTATGCCCGGGAACAGTGTCGTCGCCTCGCAAAGTACATCCTCGTAGAGTTCGATGAAGCGCTTGTGCAGCGCTGGGTAGGCGGTGTCGTCCGGAGCGATGTCGAAGCCGACGCGCAGCAGGCCGCGGGCACCAGCAGAGACATGCGGGCGTAGCACGGCCTGCGGCAATGCAGTGCGCCCGTGTTCCGCCAGCAGTTTGTTTAGCGCACCCGCCAAGTCGGGAGCAGTGTCGGCGAGGGTTCCGTCGAGGTCGAAGAATACAGCCTCAGGCATTGCGTCGAGCGCGCAGCAGGTAGTTCACGCTGGTGTCCTGCCCGAGGGAATAGCGCCGGGTAAGCGGGTTGTAGGTCATGCCGATCACTTCTGTCACATCGAGGCCAGCCTCGCGCACCATGCGCGCGAGTTCCGACGGGCGAATGAATTTTGCGTAATCATGCGTGCCGCGCGGCAGCATGTTGAGAACATATTCGGCCCCAACGACTGCCAGCAGGTAGGCCTTGGGGTTGCGGCTAATTGTCGAGAAAAAGACGTGGCCGCCTGGTTTGACCAGGGTGGCGCAGGCACTGACCGTACTGGCAGGGTCCGGTACGTGCTCCAGCATTTCGAGACAAGTGACGACGTCGTATGCTGCGGGTTGCTCTGCAGCCAATTGTTCGGCGGCAACATAGCGATAATCGACCTTGCCGCCGGCTTCAAGCAAATGCAGGCGGGCAACGCCCAATGCCTTTTCGGCCAGGTCGATGCCTGTTACCAGGGCCCCGCGTGCAGCCATGCTCTCCGCCAGGATGCCGCCGCCGCAACCCACATCGACTACGCGTTTTCCCGCAAGTTGGCAGGCGCGGTCGATCCAGTCGAGGCGTAACGGATTGATGTCGTGCAGGGGTTTGAATTCCGAGTTTGGATCCCACCAGCGATGCGCCAGTTCGCTGAACTTGGCGAGTTCGTGGGGATCGGCATTGCGAGGCTGGCTGGCGGTGTTCATGAATTCATCTTTCGGATGTTCTCGAACCACTATAGGCAAAAAAAAGCCCTGCATGCGCAGGGCTTTCCTGAAGTGCGGACGATTACTTCTTCGTGCCGATCACTTCGATTTCAACGCGACGGTCAGGCTGCAGGCACTGGATGACCTTGGCGCTCTTGGCACCCTTGCACTGATCCGGCTTGGTGACGGGCTGCTTCTCGCCCTTGCCTTCGGTGTAAACGCGGTTGGCTTCCATGCCCTTGCTCACCAGATACTCCTTGACCGAAGCGGCACGCTTCTCGGAAAGTTTCTGGTTGTAGGCATCCGAGCCGAAGCGGTCGGCGTGGCCGACGGCGATGATCACTTCCAGCTTGATGCCGGCGACTTTGGCGATGAGGTCGTCAAGTGCCTTCTTGCCTTCGGAGCGCAGCGTGGCCTTGTCGAAATCGAACAGCGTATCGGCAGCCAGCGTGATTTTCTCGGCAGCGGGCTTCGGCGTCGCGGCGGCGGCGGCGGGGGCAGCGGCCTTTTTCATGGGCTCAGCCTTCTTCACCAGGTCCGGGTCGCACTCGGCGATGGCCATGGCCGGAGTCCAGAAGCCGGTGCGCCAGCACAGGCCGAATCCGCTCTTGGCGACGTTGTCGCGCTGATCGATGACGTAACCGACGGTTCCGGTCCTGTCGATGCCCGGGGTCTGGGCAATAGCGGAGGCGCCGATACCCAACAGGGTGGCCGCAACCAGTGAAAGTTTGACTGTGTTCTTGATCATATGCTCCCTCGTTGGAAAAAATGCCATCACTTGCGATGGCGAATCTCTATAACCGGATCGGATCCGCGACACTGATTCTTCTTCTGCGCGGTAACCAAACCACTACGATTACACCATTCTATTATGCCACATTCTTACTGTTTCAATCAAGTATCGAGGGTCGCAACCAACCGGTGCGCCTTCGCATATGCGTAATTGTCCGGCCACCCATGTGTGGCTGACATGCTCGCGACCAGCAACATAAACCAGATGCGAAACCGGATCGTAACACGGCTGTATCGCCCAGTCGTCCAAGCGCACGGCGCAGATATCTGCGCTTTTTCCCGGCAGCAGCGAGCCAATTTCTGATTCAAGGCCGAGGGCCTTGGCACCGTCGAGGGTCGCCATGCGCAGGACGGTTGCCGCCGGCAGGATGCCGGCATCCTCTTCCGCGACCTTGCCGAGCAGGGCCGCATGGCGCATTTCGCGGAACAGGTCGAGGCGGTTGTTGCTGGCGGCGCCGTCGCTGCCCAGTCCCACGCCAACTCCCTGCGCTTGCGCCAATCGAATGGGGGCCATGCCGCTACCGAGTTTCATGTTTGATGTTGGGCAGTGCGCCAGATGGCAACCGTGCTCACCCAGCAGGGCGATTTCATCCGAATCGAGGTGGACGCCGTGGACGCCGATTAGCCCGGGACCCAGCAATCCGGTTCGTTGCAGCCGGGCCAGCGGGCGAACACCGTGTTGGCGTATGCTGCCCTCGATTTCGGCGCGGGTTTCGTTGATGTGAATGTGCACTGGCAGGTCAAGTTGATTGGCCAGCGTTGCTATGCGTTCGAAGGTCTTGTCGCTGACCGTATAGGGCGCGTGAGGCGCGAGGCAGAACGAAAGCAGGGGGTTGTCGCGCAAGGCATCCCTTGTTGCCAGACCTTTGGCGAGGTAGTCGGCGGCATCCGCGGCGTAGGCTGTGGGAAATTCGATTACTGTCACGCCGAGTGCGGCGCGGATTCCTGTATCGAGGATGGCTTCGGCTGCGGCCTCCGGGTAGTAATACATGTCGTTGAAGCAGGTGATGCCGCCGCGCAGCATTTCCCAGCAGGCCAGCAGTGTTCCATCACGAACAAAGTCTGGCGATACGTGGCGTGCTTCGGCTGGCCAGATGTGTTCATTGAGCCAGCGCATCAGGGGCATGTCGTCGGCAAAGCCTCGCAGAAGAGACATTGCCGCGTGCGTATGAAGGTTTACCAGCCCTGGCAACAGTACGTGTTGGGGCAGCGATATGCGCTGTCGCGGGGCATAGCGGGCGAGTGCCTCCGACGCTGGCAGGATGGCAAGGATTCGCCCCTTTTCGATTGCCAGGGCATGTCCGGTGAGGGTGACGTCGGCCGGTTCGATCGGCACGATCCAGCGCGGCTCGATCAGGGAGTCGATGGGTTGTGGGGCACTCATTGGCCGGATTTAAGCACAGGCCTGCCGGCAGCGGCTCCCGCCGGGTGTCAGGGAGTTGGCGGGTGGCTGCCGAGACGTGTCAGCATGGTAAGATTTATGCTTTTCGCCGGTTCCCCGGATAACTCGGGTGGGCGCCATTGACGGATCTATGACTCCTTTCGCCAAAGAAATTCTCCCGATCAGCCTAGAAGAGGAGATGCGCCACTCCTACCTTGATTACGCCATGAGCGTGATCGTCGGCCGGGCCCTGCCGGATGCGCGTGACGGCCTCAAGCCAGTTCATCGCCGCGTGCTGTTCGCCATGCACGAGTTGAACAACGACTGGAACAAGGCTTACAAGAAGTCGGCGCGCATCGTTGGCGATGTCATCGGCAAGTACCATCCGCACGGCGATACGGCGGCATACGACACCATCGTGCGCATGGCGCAGAACTTCTCGCTGCGCTACATGCTGGTGGATGGCCAGGGCAACTTCGGCTCGGTCGACGGCGATAACGCGGCGGCGATGCGTTATACCGAGGTGCGGATGGCGCGGATCGGCCACGAACTGCTGGCCGACCTCGACAAAGAGACGGTCGACTTTGGGCCGAACTATGACGGTTCGGAGCATGAGCCGCTGGTCATGCCGGCGCGCATTCCGAATCTGCTGATCAACGGTAGCGCCGGCATTGCCGTGGGCATGGCGACGAACATTCCGCCGCACAACCTCAATGAAGTCGTTGACGCCTGTCTGGCCGTTCTTGACAACCCGGCCATCGACATCGACGACCTGATCAAGATCCTGCCGGCACCGGATTTTCCGACAGCCGGGCTGATCTACGGCGTTGCCGGCGTACGCGAGGGCTACCTGACCGGCCGCGGCCGCGTGGTGATGCGTGCCCGCACCCATTTTGAGGATCTGGAAAAGGGCGGCAAGCAGGCGATCATCGTCGATGAGCTGCCGTATCAGGTTAACAAGAAGACGCTGCAGGAGAAAATTGCCGAGCTGGTCCACGAAAAGAAGATCGAAGGCATCGCCCATATTCAAGACGAGTCGGACAAGTCCGGCATGCGCGTGGTGATCGAGCTGAAGCGCGGCGAGGTGCCCGAGGTCGTGCTAAATAACCTCTACAAGCAGACGCAACTGCAGGACACCTTCGGCATGAACATGGTGGCGCTGGTCGATGGCCGCCCGCAGCTGCTGAATCTCAAGCAGATGCTCGACTGCTTCCTGTCGCATCGCCGCGAGGTGGTGACGCGGCGGACTGTGTTCGAACTGAAGAAGGCGCGCGATCGCGGCCACATCCTCGAAGGCCTGGCGGTGGCGCTGTCGAATGTCGACGAGATCATTGCTTTGATCAAGGCGGCGCCGACGCCGCCCGATGCCAAGCGCGAATTGATGGCCCGCACATGGCGCTCGACGCTGGTCGATGAAATGCTGGCGCGAGCGGCGGCCGAAGCTTCGCGCCCCGAAGGTCTGGCGCCGGAATTCGGCATGTCGCGGCGCGGCTACCTGCTGTCCGACATCCAGGCGCAGGCCATCCTCGAACTGCGCCTGCAGCGCCTTACCGGCCTCGAGCAGGACAAAATCGTCACCGAGTATCGCGAGGTGATGGAACAGATCGCCGACTTGCTCGACATCCTCGCCCGCCCGGAGCGCATCACCCAGATCATCGTCACCGAGCTCACCGCGATCAAGGCTCAGTTCGGCGACAAGCGTCGCTCGGAGATCGTTCTACAGACGGCCGACATCAATCTGGAGGATCTCATCGCCCGCGAAGACATGGTCGTGACCATGTCGCACGGCGGCTATATCAAACGCCAGCCGCTCGACGACTACCGCACGCAGAAGCGCGGTGGCCGCGGCAAGCAGGCGGCGGCGATCAAGGAGGACGATTTCGTCGATCATCTCTTCGTCGCCAACACCCACGACTACATCCTCTGCTTCTCCAACCGCGGCCGAGTTTATTGGCTCAAGGTCTATGAGGTGCCGGAGGGCACGCGCATCTCGCGCGGCAAGCCCATCGTCAATCTCTTCCCGCTGGAGGATGGCGAGAAGATCACCGCCGTGCTGCCGGTCAAGGAGTTCGATGAGCAGCACTATGTCTTCATGGCCACAGCCATGGGCACGGTCAAGAAGACGCCGCTGTCCGACTTCTCCAACCCGCGCAAGGCCGGCATCATCGCCGTCGGCCTCGACGAGAGTGATTACCTGATCGGTGTGGCGATCACGGACGGCAGCTTTGACGTCATGCTGTTCTCCGACGCCGGCAAGGCCGTGCGCTTTGCCGAGGATGATGTGCGGCCGATGGGCCGCACTGCGCGCGGGGTGCGCGGGATGATGCTGGAGGACGGACAGCGTGTGATCTGCATGCTGGTAGCGAAGGACGAGAGCCTCAATGTTCTGACGGCCACCGAGAACGGCTACGGCAAGCGCACGCCGATTGGCGAGTACACCAAGCACGGCCGCGGCACCAAGGGCATGATCGCCATCAGTACGTCGGAGCGCAACGGCACGGTGGTTGGGGCGGTGCTGGTCGAGGCCAGCGACGAAGTCATGCTGATTTCGACTGGCGGCGTGCTGATCCGCAGCAAGGTGGCCCAGGTGCGCGAGACCGGCCGCTCGGCTCAGGGGGTCAGGCTTATCAACCTTGATGACGGCACCAAGCTGGCCGGCATCGAAAAAGTCATCGAATCGGAAGAATCGGAAGAAGAGGAAGAGGAGGAATAACCATGGCACGCGTATTCAATTTCAGCGCCGGTCCCGCCGCACTACCCGAGGCGGTACTCAGGCAGGCAGCAGAGGAAATGGTCGATTGGCACGGTTCCGGCCAGTCGGTCATGGAAATGAGCCATCGTGGCAAGGAATTCATGGGCATCGCCGCCGCCGCCGAGGCGGATCTGCGCGAATTGATGGGCATTCCCGCGAACTACAAGGTGCTCTTCCTGCAGGGTGGGGCCTCATTGCAGTTCGAGATGATCCCGATCAACCTGCTGCGCGGCAAGCCGGCGGCGGACTACGTTCATACCGGCGAATGGGCGAAGAAGGCCATCAAGGCTGCCAAGACCTTCTGCAACGTCAATGTCGTCGCCAGCGCCGAGGACAAGGGTTTCAGTTATGCGCCGGCGCAAGCCGGCTGGCAGTTGGACAAGGGGGCAGCCTACGTTCATTACACGGCCAACGAGACCATCGGCGGCGTCGAGTTCCACTGGACGCCGGAAACAGGCGACGTGCCTCTGGTCTGCGACATGTCCTCGAACATCCTGTCGCGGTCAGTCGATGTTAGCAAGTACGGCCTGATCTACGCCGGCGCCCAGAAGAATATTGGCCCGGCCGGCCTGACCATCGTCATCGTGCGCGAGGATCTGGTCGGCCACGCCCAGCCGACGCCGCCGGCGATGCTGAACTACAAGACCCATGTCGATGCGGAATCAATGTACAACACACCGCCGACCTATTCGATCTACATCGCCGGCCTGGTCTTCCAGTGGCTCAAACAGAACGGGGGCGTGGCGGCGATGGAGCGGAAGAACATCGAGAAGTCGCAGCTGTTGTATGACTACCTCGACAGCACCGAGTTTTATCGCAACCCGGTGAACAAGGCCGACCGCTCGCGCATGAACGTGCCGTTCACCCTCAAGGACGCCGCGCTCGACGAGGAATTCCTCAAGGGGGCCAAGGCTGCCGGCATGACCCAGCTCAAGGGCCACCGCTCGGTCGGCGGCATGCGCGCCTCGATCTATAACGCCATGCCGGCCGATGGCGTCAAGGCGCTGGTCGATTACATGCGCGGTTTCGAGAAGAGTCATGGCTGATCCGTTTCAGGTACTGGTCCTCAACAACATCTCGGCCAGGGGACTGGCGCGCCTGCCGGCGGAACGCTTCGTCGCCGCCAAGGATGTCGCCAAGCCCGATGCCGTGCTGGTGCGTTCGGCCGACATGCACGCCATGGATATTCCGCCGAGCGTGCTGACCATCGGTCGCGCCGGTTCGGGCACCAACAACATCCCGGTCAAGGCCATGAGTGCTCGCGGTGTACCGGTGTTCAACGCCCCGGGCGCCAACGCCAACGCGGTCAAGGAATTGGTGCTGGCCGGGATGCTGATGGCAGCGCGCAACATCGGCGGCGCCATGAAGTTCGTGTCCGGCCTCGATGCAGCCGACCCCGAGATGGAGAAGAAGGTCGAGGGCGGCAAGAAGACCTACGCCGGCTATGAACTGGCTGGCCACACGCTTGGCGTGGTGGGCCTGGGCAAGATCGGCTGCCTCGTTGCCGATGCGGCGATCAAGCTCGGCATGCACGTCATCGGCTACGATCCCGAGATCACCGTGGACGCGGCCTGGAGCCTGCCCTCGCAGGTACGCAAGGCCACCAGCCTCTCCGACGTACTGAAGAACTCGAATTTCCTGACGCTGCATGTGCCGCTGGTGGATGCCACGCGCGGGATGGTCAATGCCGAGTCGATCGAATTGATGAAGCATGGCGCGGTGGTGCTCAACTTCGCCCGTGAGGGCGTGGTGGACGAGGCAGCGGTGCTGGCGGCTCTGGATGCGAAGAAGCTCGGCTGCTATGTCTGCGATTTCCCTAGCGCTCACGTCAATACTCATCCCCATGTCATTGCGTTGCCGCACTTGGGTGCGTCGACCCGCGAGGCCGAAGAGAATTGCGCCACCATGGTGGCGGAGCAGGTGCGCGACTATTTGCTGGACGGCAATGTAGTCAATTCGGTGAATTTTCCGAGTGTGACGATGCCGCGCGAATCGAACTTCCGTGTCGCCGTGGTCAATGCCAACGTGCCGAACATGGTCGGTCAGATTTCGACTGCGATGGCCGATGCCAAGCTCAACATCCACAACATGATGAACAAGTCCAAGGGCGACATCGCCTACACGCTTGTGGATGTCGACAGCAAGGTGCCAAAGAAGCTTGTCGATGCTATTGCCAGAATCGAGGGCGTGCTGGCGGTGCGCTACCTGCCGGTCGCGGGCTAGGCGGGGATGGCAGCGGATCCGACGAAGCAGGAGCAGGAGGAGCTCGGCCGCCTGCGGCAAGGGATCGACGCGCTCGACGACCAGGTGCTGCAACTGGTCAGCGAACGTGCGCGGCTGGCCCATCGCATCGGCGAGATCAAGCACGGCAACATTTATCGTCCCGAGCGTGAGGCGCAGGTGCTGCGCCGCCTCGCCGAGGCCAGCGCGGCCCAGGGCGGGCCGCTGCCGGACGGGGCCGTGCGGCAGATATTCCGCGAGATCATGTCCGCCTGCCTCGCCCTGGAGCAGCCACTGCGGATCGCCTACCTCGGCCCCGCGGGCACTTTCTCGGAAAGCGCGGCAAAGAAACATTTCGGCTCGGCCCCGGCGCTCAATCCCTGTGGCGCGATCGACGACGTCTTCCGCGCCGTCGAGGCCGGCAACGCTGATTACGGCGTGGTGCCTGTAGAAAATTCGACCGAAGGTGCCATCGGCCGCACCCTCGACCTGCTGGTGTCCTCGCCCTTGCAGATCTGCGGTGAAGTCAATCTGCGTATCCACCAGAACCTGCTATCCAAGGCCGAGTCGCTGGCCGGCTTGACCCGACTCTACTCGCACGCCCAGTCTCTGGCGCAGTGCCATGAGTGGCTCAACCGCAACCTCGCCACGTTGCAGCGTGTGCCGGTGGCGAGCAACGCCGAGGCGGCGCGGCTGGCAGCCGATGATCCCGCGTCTTGCGCCATCGCCGGCGAAGCGGCAGCGCAGCTCTACGGCCTTAATCGGCTGGCGAGCAGCATCGAGGACGATCCCAACAACACCACGCGTTTCCTGGTGCTGGCGACGCACGACGCCGGGCCGTCGGGGCAGGATCGGACCTCCTTTGTCTGCTCGGCGCAGAACAAGCCTGGCGCGGTGCACGACCTGCTGACGCCGTTGAAGGATCATGGCGTGTCGATGACCAAATTCGAGTCGCGCCCGGCGCGAGGCTTCGGCGGCAGCCGCTGGGAGTATGTATTTTTCATCGACGTCGAAGGCCATCGCGGCGAGCCGCATGTGGCGGCGGCGCTGGAAGACTTGCGGCGTCGCGTTGGTTTCCTCAAGGAATTGGGGTCCTACCCCCGTTCTGCACTCTAAGGTTTCCACCATGAGCATTTCCGCGCAGGCGCCGGCCTACATCCGCGCCATTTCGCCCTACATTCCGGGCAAGCCGATCACCGAACTTGCCCGCGAGATGGGCCTCGCGGTCGAAAGCATCGTCAAACTCGCCTCCAACGAGAACCCGCTGGGCATGAGCCCGAAGGCTCGTGCGGCGGTCGAGAAGGCCGTCGGCGGAATCGAGCGCTATCCCGACCAGTTTGAACTGGTCGCCGCCCTGGCCGCGCGCCTCGGCGTCGCGCCGGAGCAGGTCGTGCTCGGCAACGGTTCCAACGACGTCCTCGACCTCGCTGCACGCGTGTTTCTGGCGCCGGGTCGCTCCTCGGTTTTCTCCCAGCACGCCTTCGCCGTCTATCCGCTGGCGACGATGAGCGCCGGCGGCGAGTGCATTGCCGCACCTGCAAAGCACTACGGTCACGACCTCACCGCCATGCGCGCGGCGATCCGTCCCGACACCCGCGTGGTCTGGATCGCCAACCCCAACAATCCGACTGGCAACTTCCTGCCCTACGCCGAAGTCCGGGCCTTCATAGAGGCCGTTCCGGCGGACGTGGCGGTGGTGCTCGACGAGGCCTACAACGAATACCTGCCGCCGGCCGAGCGCGTCGATACCGTGGCGTGGATCAAGGAATTTCCCAACCTGATCGTCACCCGCACATTTTCCAAGATCTACGGCCTCGCCGGCCTGCGCGTCGGCTACGCTGTGGCCTCCGCCGCGGTCGCCGACCTGCTCAACCGCGTACGTCAGCCCTTTAACGTGAACAACCTGGCCATCGTTGCGGCCCGCGCCGCGATGGATGACCATCTGTTCATCGCCGAATCGTTCGAGCTCAATCGTCGCGGCATGGAGCAGATCGTTGCCGGCCTCAAGCGCCTCGGCCTCGAACACATTCCCTCGCACGGCAACTTTGTCACCTTTGCCGTTGCCGATGGTGCGGCGACCAACCGCAAGCTGCTGCAGCAGGGCGTTATCGTCCGCCCCATCAGCGGCTATGGCCTGCCCAATCACCTGCGTGTGACCGTCGGCCGCGAGACCGAGAACGTGCGCTTCCTTGAAGCGCTGGAAAACTCTCTTTGATGAGCAAGGTCGTCATTTGCGGCGTCGGGCTGATCGGCGGTTCGTTCGCGCTGGCCATAAAGTCGGCGCTGGCGGGACGGCGCGATGTGCCTGGTGCCCCTGCCCCCATTGTGCGATTTGTCGGCATGGGCCGCACCCGCGCGCCACTGGCCGAGGCACTGCGACTCGGCGTCATCGACGAGATCGCGACCGACTGGGCGGACGCGCTTGACGGCGCCGACCTCGTGCTGCTCGGCATGCCGGTCGGCCAGATGCCGGCGGTGATGCGTGCGCTGGTGCCGCATCTGGGGCCGCGCACCATCGTCACCGACGGCGGCAGCACCAAGTGCGATGTGGTCGCGGCGGCGCGCGAGGCCTTCGGCGAGCACATAGGCCAGTTTGTACCGGGCCATCCCATCGCCGGTGCCGAAAAGAGCGGCGTCGGTGCGGCCAAGGCCGATCTCTACGCCGGCAAGCGCGTGGTGCTGACGCCGTTGCCCGAGAATGCAGCGGCGGACGTCAAGGCCGTGCGCACCGTCTGGGAGCTTTGCGGTGCGAAGGTTTCCCAGCTTGCGCCGGAGGACCACGATCGCGTTTTCGCGGCGGTGAGCCACCTGCCGCACCTGCTGGCATTCGCCTTGGTGCATGACCTTGCCGGGCGCGGCAACGCCGACCAGTTGTTTTCCTTCGCCGCCGGTGGTTTTCGCGACTTCACGCGCATCGCCAGTAGCCATCCCGAGATGTGGCGCGACATCTGCCTTGCCAACCGCAAGGCATTAATCGCGGAGCTCGACGCCTACCTGGCGGAGTTGCTGAGAACCCGGGTTCTGCTCGCCAGTGCCGACAGCGCCGGGCTCGAAGCCATGTTCGCCACGGCGCGGGCGCGGCGCGATGCCTGGCTTGATTCCCTGACGCCAGCCGTAGGCGAGTAGAACTATGGATTACCTTGACCTTCCTGCGCTGACGCGCGCTGCCGGCACGGTGCGCCTGCCCGGCTCCAAGAGCATCTCCAACCGCATGCTGCTGCTGGCCGCATTGGCGCAGGGCGAGACCGAGATCCGCGACCTGCTCGATTCGGACGACACCCGGGTGATGCTCGACGCACTGCGAAAACTCGGCGTTGGCGTGGCGGCGATAGCCGACGCGCCGCGCGACAGGGTGGCGGCGATGGGCGGCAACGCCTATCGCATCACAGGCTGCGGCGGCGCGTTTCCAGGCAAGGAAGGCGATCTCTTCATGGGCAATGCCGGCACGGCGATCCGGCCGCTGACGGCCGCTTTGGCACTGTCGGGCGGGCACTACCGGCTGTCGGGTGTGGCGCGCATGCACGAGAGGCCGATCGGCGATCTGGTCGATGGCCTGCGCCAGATCGGCGCCGACGTGCGCTATGCGGGCAAGGAGGGCTTCCCGCCGCTGGACATCCACCCGGCCAGCGTGAGACTGGCAGCACCGATTCGTGTCCGCGGCGACGTTTCCTCGCAGTTCCTCACCGCGCTGCTGATGGCGCTGCCGCTTGCCGGCGAGACGGCCGTGATCGAAATGACCACGGAGCTGATCTCCAAGCCTTATATCGAGATCACGCTGAATCTCATGGCGCACTTTTGCGTGACGGTCGAGCGCGAGGGCTGGCAGCGTTTCACCATCCGCGGCGGTCAGCGCTATGTCAGCCCGGGTATCGTCCACGTCGAAGGCGATGCCTCGGGCGCTTCTTATTTCCTCGCCGCCGGCGCCATCGGTGGCGGGCCGGTGCGGGTCGAGGGCGTGGGGCGCGGCAGCATCCAGGGCGACGTCAAGTTCGCCGATGCGCTGGCCGTCATGGGCGCGCGCATCGAGATGGGCGAGAACTGGATTGAAGCCAGTTCGCCGGAGGATGGCAAGCTCAAATCCTTCGACCTCGACCTCAACCACATTCCCGATGCCGCGATGACTTTGGCCATCGCGGCGCTGTTCGCCGATGGGCCCTGCCGGCTTCGCAACATTGCCTCATGGCGCGTCAAGGAAACCGACCGCATCACGGCGATGACGACCGAACTGCGCAAGCTCGGGGCGTCGGTGGAAGAGGGCGCCGACTACCTTGTCGTAGCGCCGCCTGTGGCGTCGAGTGCCGTGTCGCCAGTGCCGACTTTTTCGGCAGGCGCGGCAATCGACACCTACGACGACCATCGCATGGCCATGTGCTTCTCTCTGGCCGCGCTCGGCGGCGTGCCGGTTCGCATCAACGATCCCAAGTGCGTGGCCAAGACCTTCCCGGACTACTTCGAGCGCTTCGGCCGCATCGCCGCGCCGGTCATCGCCATCGATGGCCCCTCTGCCTCCGGCAAGGGCACGGTGGCGCAGCGCGTGGCGGAAACACTAGGTTTCCATTTCCTCGACAGCGGCGCCCTGTATCGGCTTACCGCGCTGGCGGCGATCCGCGCCGGCGTCGCGCTGGACGACGAGGCCGGTGTGGCCGGTGTGGCGGCGACCCTGCCCGCCGAGTTTCCGGGCGAGCGCATCCTGCTGGCTGGCGCTGACGTGACCGAAGCGATCCGCGCCGAGGACATCGGCGTCGGTGCTTCGAAGGTGGCGGCGCTGCCTGCGGTGCGTACCGCCCTGCTGGAGCGCCAGCGTGCCTATCGCCGCCTGCCTGGCCTGGTGGCCGACGGTCGCGACATGGGCTCTGTGGTATTTCCCGAGGCGCCGGCCAAGGTCTTTTTGACGGCATCGGCCGAAGCGCGTGCCGAAAGGCGCCATAAGCAGTTGATCGGGAAGGGAATGCCTGCTAACATGCGTCCCCTTTTGCAGGACATCCTGCAGGAACTGCGGGAGCGCGATGCTCGCGATGCCGCGAGAAGCGTCGCCCCGCTCAAGCAGGGCGAAGATGCCGAGCTGGTGGATACCACGCCGCTGGGCATCGACGAGGCGGTAGCTGCCGTGCTGGACATTGTCCGGCGCAGGCTGCCGCAGTGAAAGGTAAAGATTAACGGCGATCACTGATCGCCTTGGTGTCGCGACAGTCCCGGGCTGCCGCGGCAATGTTCAACCGACCCGCCACCCGGGTGGCAATTGGAAGTGTCTATGTCCGCTACTGCTGCTGCCGTGAATCCCGCCGAATCCTTTGCCGCTCTTTTCGAAGAGAGCCTGTCGCGCCAAGAAATGCGCGCCGGCGAAGTCATCACGGCCGAAGTCGTCCGCGTCGACCAGAATTTCGTGGTCGTCAACGCCGGACTCAAATCAGAATCTTTCATCGATGCCGCCGAGTTCAAGAACGACCGCGGCGAGATCGAGGCCAACCCGGGCGACTTCGTCCAGGTCGCCATCGAAATGCTCGAGGATGGCTACGGCGAAACCCGTTTGAGCCGGGACAAGGCCAAGCGCATCGCCGCCTGGAACGACCTCGACAAGGCGCTGACCGACCAGATACTGGTCAAGGGCGTCGTTACCGGCAAGGTCAAGGGCGGCCTCACCGTCATGGTCAATGGCATTCGTGCCTTCCTTCCCGGTTCGCTGGTCGATACCCGCCCGGTCAAGGACACCACCCCGTTCGAGGGCAAGGAATTCGAATTCAAGGTAATCAAGCTCGACCGCAAGCGCAACAACGTCGTCGTTTCGCGCCGCGCCGTGCTTGAGGCCAACATGGGCGAAGAGCGCCAGAAGCTGCTGGAAAACCTGCAGGAAGGCACCGTCGTCAAGGGCATCGTCAAGAACATCACCGACTATGGTGCGTTCGTGGACCTCGGCGGCATCGACGGCCTGCTGCACATCACCGACCTGGCCTGGCGTCGCGTGCGTCACCCCAGCGAAGTCATCAATGTCGGCGATGAAGTCACTGCCAAGGTGCTCAAGTTCGATCAGGAAAAGAACCGCGTCTCGCTGGGCATGAAGCAGCTTGGCGAAGATCCGTGGGTGGGCATCTCCCGCCGTTACCCGTCCGGCACCCGCCTCTTCGGCAAGGTCACCAACCTGACCGACTACGGCTCCTTCGTCGAGATCGAGCAGGGCATCGAAGGCCTGGTGCACGTTTCCGAGATGGACTGGACCAACAAGAACATCCACCCGTCCAAGGTCGTCCAGCTGGGCGACGAGGTCGAGGTCATGATCCTCGAAATCGACGAGGAGCGTCGCCGTATCTCGCTGGGCATGAAGCAGTGCATCGCCAACCCGTGGGACGATTTCGCCATGAACCACAAGAAGGGCGACAAGGTCTCCGGCGCCATCAAGTCGATCACCGACTTCGGCATCTTCATCGGCCTGCCCGGTGGCATCGACGGCCTGGTGCATCTGTCCGACCTGTCCTGGTCCGCCACTGGCGACGAGGCCAAGCAGAACTTCAAGAAGGGCGACGAGGTCGAGGCCATGGTGCTGTCGATCGACGTCGAGAAGGAGCGCATTTCCCTGGGCATCAAGCAGATGGATGGCGATCCCTTCACCAGCTTCATCGCCACCCACGACAAGAACAGCCTCGTCACCGGCACGGTCAAGAGTGTTGACCAGCGCGGCGCCGTGATCGAGCTTGGCAACGACGTCGAGGGTTATCTGCGCGTGTCCGAGTTCGCCCGCGAGCGCATCGAAGACCTGTCGCAGCACCTCAAGGTCGGCGAGTCGGTCGAGGCCCTGATCATCAACGTTGATCGCAAGACCCGCTCCATCAGCCTGTCGATCAAGGCCAAGGACCAGGTCGAGCAGAACGAGGCGATGCAGAAACTGGCTTCGGACAGCAGTTCCGCCAGTACCGGCACGACCAACCTCGGCGCCCTGCTCAAGGCCAAGATGAACCAACAGTAAGACTACCGGCACCCCAATCCTGTTCATCGACCTTCAGTGATGACCAAATCCGAGCTGATTGCCCGGCTGGCGGAACGTTTCCCCCAGCTCGTGGCCAAGGATGCCGATTTAGCGGTAAAGGTGATTCTTGATGCGATGACCGCGGCGCTTGCCCGCGGCGATCGCATCGAGATTCGCGGCTTCGGCAGTTTCTCCCTCAATCACCGGCCGCCGCGCGTCGGGCGCAACCCGAAGTCGGGCGAGCGTGTCGAGGTGCCGGCCAAGTACGTTCCGCACTTCAAGGCCGGCAAGGAACTGCGCGAGCGGGTCGATCAACAGCAATAAGGCGGTGCCGAAACACACGAACGGGCGGGCGGTGTCTCTAGCGGGTGCCGCCCGCCTTTTTCTTGCAAACGGCACGGCGGGTATCAATTGATGAGTCTCGTTGTCTGGCTGCTGCGCGCAGTCATCTTCTTCATGCTGTTCGGACTGGCCATCAAGAACAGTGGCACGGTCGAGCTGCGCTTCTTCCTCGATCAGGCCTGGCAGGCTCCGCTGTCTCTTGTGCTGCTCGTTGCGTTTACCGCCGGCGTAGTGATCGGCCTCGCCGCCGTTGTGAGCACGTGGACGCGGCAGCGCCGCGAGTTGTCCAAACTGCAGCGGCAATTGGCGAAGGCAGCCAAGGACTCCGCGGCGGAGGCATGATGGACATCCAGCTCTGGTGGCTGCTGGTGCTGCCGATTTTCTTCGGCCTCGGCTGGGTGGCGGCACGCATCGACATCAAGCACGTCATCCGCGAGTCGCGGGCATTGCCGCGCTCATACTTCACCGGGCTCAATTTCCTGCTGAACGAGCAGCCGGACAAGGCCATAGAGGCTTTCATCGATGCCGCCCGCATCGATCCCGAAACCATCGAGCTGCATTTCGCCCTGGGCAGCCTGTTCCGGCGTCGCGGCGAAACAGATCGCGCCATTCGCGTCCATCAGAACCTGGTCGAGCGGGATGGCACCCAGTCACAACTGAGCGACGAGCAGCGCCTGCACGCGCTGTCCGAGTTAGGGCAGGACTACCTCAAGGCCGGTCTGCTGGATCGCGCCGAGGAGATTTTCCTGAAGCTGCGCGGCACCTCGCGCGACGATGAAGCGCTGCGTGCGCTGATCGAGATCTACCAGCAGGAGAAGGAGTGGGCCAAGGCCATCGCCGTCGCCGAGTCCCTGCCCGACCATGCCGATCATATGTGGCAGAAGGAGATTGCCCAGTTTCATTGCGAACTGGCGTCGAGCGAATTGCTGCACGGGCGCACCTCCGAGGCGCGCTGGCAGTTGTCGGAAGCGCTCAAAGTCAACCGCAAGTGCGTACGCGCCACGTTGCTGGAGGGCGAGACTGCCGTCGCCGCAGGCGACATCACGGCGGCGATCGATGCCTGGAAGCGCATCGAACAGCAGAGTCCGGTCTATCTGTCGCTGGCGGCGGAAAAGCTGATGGAGGCACATCGCCAGGCCGGCAAGACCGTGCAGGGCATGCAACTGCTGCGCGGCTATCTCGAACGTCATCCCTCGCTGGACCTGCTCGATGTCGCGTTCCGCACCGAGCTCGAACACGGGGGGCCGGAGCCAGCCTACCAACTGGTGCGCGCCGAACTCAAGCGCAACCCGACGCTGCTCGGCCTCGATAAGCTGTTGGAGGCGCAGGTGCTGGTGGCGCCGCCGGAGCGGCGTGGCGAACTCGAACTGGTCAAGAACCTGATTCACAATCACACCCGTCGTGTGGCGCGCTATCGTTGTGACCACTGCGGTTTCAAGGCGCGCCAGTTCCACTGGCGCTGCCCGGCTTGCGGCAAGTGGGAAACCTACCCGCCCAAGCGCACTGAAGAATTCGATTTGACGCCTTGAGGAAATCCGAAAAATGAAAATTACCGTAATCGGCACCGGCTATGTCGGCCTGGTCTCCGGCACATGTCTCGCCGACGTTGGCAACGACGTGCTCTGCCTCGACGTCGACGCCAACAAGATCCGCATCCTCGAAGAAGGCGGCATTCCGATCTACGAGCCGGGCCTCGAGGCCATGGTCAGGAAGAACGTCGCCGCCGGACGCCTGCGCTTCACCACCGATGTCGCCGCTGCCGTCGCCCACGGCACCATCCAGTTCATCGCCGTCGGCACCCCGCCCGACGAGGACGGCTCGGCCGACCTGCAATACGTGGTGGCCGCCGCCCGCAGCATCGGCAAGCACATGAGCGACTACAAGGTCGTCGTGGACAAGTCCACCGTGCCGGTGGGCACGGCCGACAAGGTGCGCGCCGCCATAGCGGAGGAACTGCAGTCGCGCGGCGCGACTATCGACTACAGCGTCGTCTCCAATCCCGAGTTCCTCAAGGAAGGCGCTGCGGTGGATGACTTCATGAAGCCCGATCGCATCGTCGTCGGCGCCGAGGACGTGCGCGCCGCCGACCTCATGCGCCAGCTCTACGCACCGTTCCAGCGCAACCACGAGCGCCTCATTGTCATGGACGTTCGCTCGGCCGAACTCACCAAGTATGCCGCCAACGCCATGCTTGCCACCCGCATCAGCTTCATGAACGAGCTGGCCAACCTGGCCGAGAAGCTCGGCGCCGACATCGAGCTGGTGCGACAGGGCATCGGTTCCGACCCGCGCATCGGCTACCACTTCCTCTATCCCGGTTGCGGCTACGGCGGCTCCTGCTTCCCCAAGGACGTCCAGGCGCTGGTGCGTACCGCGCGCGAGGCGGGGCAAGGCCTCAAGATCCTGCAATCCGTCGAGGATGCCAACGAAGAGCAGAAATTCGTTCTCGCCAACAAGATCGTCAAGCGCCTCGGCGAAGACCTGTCCGGCAAGACCATCGCCCTGTGGGGCCTGGCCTTCAAGCCCAACACCGACGACATGCGCGAGGCGCCCAGTCGCGTGCTGATCGGCGAATTGTTCAAGCGCGGCGCCAAGGTTCGTGCCTACGATCCCGTGGCGACGCACGAGACGCAGCGCATCTACGGCGACGAGCCGCGCCTGGCCTATGCCACGACGCCGATGGATGCGCTCGAAGGTGCGGATGTGCTGGCCATCGTCACCGAGTGGAAGGAATTCCGCGCGCCCGACTTCGAGGCGATCAAGGCCGCCCTGAAGACGCCGGCGATCTTCGATGGTCGGAATCTCTACGATCCCGCGCACCCGCGTGCCGCCGGGCTCGAGTATTTCGCCATCGGCAGGAAATGACCCGCCCACCCCCGGCCCCTCCCTCGCGCGAGGGGAAACTTTGGGCTCGCTGCGCTCGGTTGTCACAGGGCGCTTCGTTGCATGGTCCGCGCGGATGCCGCCTCCGGCGGCGTGCCGTCTCGCCTTGGGACGGCCCGGCGGCGAGACTGCATTTTGTGGAGATAGCATGACTCTTCCGGAAGTCCCCGATACCTCGTCCGCCCGCGTTCTCGTCGTTGGCGACGTGATGCTGGACCGCTACTGGTTCGGCGACGTCTCACGCATCTCGCCCGAAGCGCCGGTGCCGGTGGTCAAGGTGGAACGCACCGAGGAACGCCCCGGCGGCGCCGCCAACGTCGCGCGCAACTGCGCGGCGCTGGGCGCGCAGACGGCCCTGCTGTCTGTGGTCGGCGCCGACGAGGCCGGTCAGTCGCTGGCGCGGCTGCTGGCCGCCTCGAAGATCGACGCCAGCCTGCACGAGGACGCCCAGCTGGCCACCACGGTCAAGCTGCGCGTGCTCGGTCGCCAGCAGCAGCTGCTGCGCATCGACTTCGAGAACTGGCCGGCGCACGAAGTGCTGCGCGCCAAACTGGCCGAGTTCGAGGACAAGTTGCCGGCCTGCGACGTGGTGATCCTGTCCGACTACGGCAAGGGCGGTCTCGCCCACATCGCCGAGATGATTCGCCTCGCCTGTGAGGCCGGCAAGCCGGTGCTGGTCGATCCCAAGGGCGAGGACTACGCCCGCTATGCCGGCGCCACGGTGCTCACGCCCAATCGTGCCGAACTGCGCCAGGTTGTCGGCCAATGGAGGGACGACGCGGACCTCGCGTCGCGCGTCGAACGCCTGCGCGAGGACCTCGGCTTCGAGGCCCTGCTGGTGACGCGCTCCGAGGAAGGCATGACCCTGTTCTCGGCCGCCGGTGCCCTGCATGAGCCGGCGCTGGCGCGCGAAGTCTATGACGTCAGCGGTGCCGGCGACACCGTGATCGCCACGCTGGCCGTGATGCTGGCCAGCGGCCAGAGTCTGGCAGCGGCGATGAAACTCGCCAACCGCGCCGCCGGCATCGTCGTCGGCAAGCTCGGCACTGCCACCTGCTCGATCGAAGAACTGAAAGGCTGAACAACATGTCGTGTTACCACATCGTTACCGGCGCCTGCGGCTTCATCGGCGCCAACCTGGTCAAGGCGCTCAACGCCCGCGGCATCGACAACATAATCGCCGTCGACAATCTGAAGAAGGCCGACAAGTTCAAGAACCTCACGGACTGCGAGATCGCCGACTACATCGACAAGGAGGAGTTCCTCGCCCAGGTCGAGGAAGGCTATTTTGATGGCGCGGTGGACGCCATCTTCCATGAAGGCGCCTGCTCCGACACCATGGAGACCGACGGCCGCTACATGATGGAGAACAACTTCCGCTACTCCAGCACACTGCTCGATTTCTGCCTCGACCAGGACGTGCCCTACCTCTATGCCTCGTCGGCCTCGGTCTATGGCGGCGGCAGCGTGTTCCAGGAGTCGCGCGAGCACGAAGGCCCGCTCAACGTCTATGGATACTCCAAGTTCCTGTTCGACCAGGTGGTGCGGCGCCGTCTCGCCAGCGCCGACTTTTCCTCACAGGTCGTCGGCTTCCGCTACTTCAACGTCTACGGCCCGCGCGAGCAGCACAAGGGGCGCATGGCCTCGGTCGCCTTCCATCACTTCAACCAGTACAGCGAATCCGGCAAGGTCAAGCTGTTCGAGGGCTGCGACGGCTACGCCAATGGTACGCAGAGCCGCGACTTCGTTTTCATCGACGACGTGGTCAAGGTCAATCTGTTCTTTCTCGACAACCCCGGGAAATCCGGCATATTCAACCTCGGCACCGGCCGCGCCCAGCCCTTCAACGACATCGCCACCTCGACGGTGAACGCCTGTCGTGAGCTCGAAGGCAAGCCGGCGCTGTCGCTCGAGGAGATGGTGGCGCAGGGTATCGTGGAATACATCCCCTTCCCCGATGCGCTCAAGGGCAAGTACCAGAGCTACACCCGCGCCGACATCTCGGCGCTGCGCGGCGCGGGTTACTCGGATGAATTCGATACGGTCGAGCAGGGCGTGACGAAGTACGTGCAGCACCTCGCTGCGACCAAGTAGGCCAAACCCCGTTTGATCTGGTTGGCAGCGCCGCCGGCCGTGACGGGTTGGGCCGCCGCCTCATGCGCTCCCGCCCTGCGGGTCCCCTTGCGCCGCCCCGCCCGCCGGCCGGTCTCGAAACTCGCGGCTACGCCGCTCAGACATCGAGACCCGACTTCCCCGGCGTGCGCTCCGCCGCCGCGGCGTTCGCGAAATCGGCGGCACCCCGGCCTGCCGCGGCCGGCTGGATGCGACCCACTCCGGCCTGATGGCAGATTTATTTCAATTGGCAGCTGACTGATCGGAAACCCGCCGTTCGAGATTTCTGGGTGGCGGTCCGGACCTCGGCCATCTAGAGGTTTGCCCAAAGCAGCCGTTCAGCCAAAGCCGTCAATCACAACCCACTACAAGCGGATGCTTTCAATGGTCGCACCCAAAGATTTCAAATTGGCGCTGCCGAGCCTTGAACAGACATTGGCACTTATCAAATTTGGCAGGTATATCTATTCGTGGCGCAACGCTTCGATCGGGTCCATGCGCGCGGCGCGGCGCGCCGGGAAATAACCGAACAGCACGCCGATGCCGGCCGAGAAAGCCAGCGACAGCAGGTTGATAAAGGGGTCGAACGCGTAGGGCATGGCCATCAGAATGGACAATCCCCAGGACGCAGCAGTGGCGATCACAATGCCGATCACGCCGCCCAGCGCGGACAACACCACCGCCTCGATCAGGAACTGCAGCAACACTTCATTTTCCAGCGCGCCGATGGCTAGGCGCAGGCCGATTTCGCGGGTGCGCTCGGTGACGCTGACCAGCATGATGTTCATGATGCCAATGCCACCCACCAACAGGCTCACTGCAGCCACGGCGCCGAGCAGCGTGGTCAGCACCTGAGTGGTGCCCGACAGCGTCGCGGCCAGTTGCTGGGTGTCGAAGATGTTGAAGTTGTCGTCGTCGTCCTGGGCGAGATTGCGGCGCTCGCGCAACAGCTGCGTCAGGCTGGCCTTCAGCCGCGTGCTGTCGCTGCCGTCGCGCATCGACACCAGCAGTGTGGCGACCTTGTGGCTGCCGGTGATGCGGCGCTGCTGCGTGCGCAGCGGCACCACCACCGAGTCGTCCTGGTCGCCCATGCCGCTCTGGCCCTTGGCGGTCAGAATGCCGATGATGGTGCACGAAAACTTGCGCACCCGCAGCTGTTCGCCCAAACCGGTCTGGCCGATTGTGCCGCCGAAGATTTCGCGCCGCACTGTTTCCCCGATGATGCACACAGCGGCACCGGCGCGCTGCTCGTCGGATTCGAAGATGCGGCCGCTGGCGAGCTTCCAGTTGCCGGTATCGAACCACGCGTTGGTGCTGCCGATGACGGTGGTGGACCAGTTCCGGCCGTTGGCTACCACGGTGACGCTGGTGCGGCCTTCGGGCGCGACGGCAGCCACGCCGCCGATCTGCGATGCGATGGCCTCGGCATCGCCTTCGATGAATTGTGGCACGCCGGCGCCGCCGCCCCCCGGCCCCGGGCGCTGGCCCGGCCGCACCATCAGCAGATTGGTGCCGAGGCCGGAAATCTGCGTCTTGATCGACTGGGTGGCGCCGTTGCCGAGCGTGACCATCGTGATCACTGCGCTGACGCCGATGACGATGCCCAGGATGGTGAGGAATGAACGCAACAGATTGCGTCGAATCGAACGCAATGCCAGCATGAAAACGCTGTACAGCATCAGGTCGCCTCCTCGGTGGCAGCCGGTGCCGCAGTGGTCGGGTGCGGGTTCGGCTCGTCGCTGGCAATGCAGCCGTCGATGAAATGCACCATGCGTTGCGCGTAGGCCGCCATGTCGGCCTCGTGCGTGACCATCAGCACCGTGATGCCGTGGTCCTGGTTCAGCCTCATCAACAGCCCCATGATCTCGTGACTGCGTTGCGTATCCAGGTTGCCGGTGGGCTCGTCGGCCAGCACCACAGCCGGTTCGGTGACGATGGCGCGCGCGATCGCCACGCGTTGCTGCTGGCCGCCGGACAGTTCCGCCGGTGTGTGATGTTCCCAGCCGCCCAGGCCAACGGCCTGCAGTGCCTTGGTGGCCGCAGCGCGCCGCACGCTGGCACTGTCACCGCGGTACAGCAGCGGCAACTCCACATTCTCCTGTGCCGAGGTGCGCGCCAGCAGGTTGAAACCCTGAAACACGAAGCCCAGGAAGCGGCGTCGCAGGCGCGCCCGCTGGTCGCGTGACAGTGATTCAACGTGCGCGCCCTTGAACAGGTACTGCCCGCCGGTAGGCGTGTCGAGGCAGCCGAGGATGTTCATCGCGGTGGACTTGCCCGAGCCGCTGGGCCCCATGATGGCGACAAACTCACCGGCGTGAATGTCCAGGTCGATACCCTTGAGCGCCATCAATTCAGCCACGCCGCTGCCGTACTTCTTGGTGACGCCGCGCAACTGGATCAGCGGATCGCTCATTTCGCTGCCGCTGACTGTTGATCGGTGATCACCTGCATTCCGGCTTGCAAGTCGCCGCCGGTGATCTCGGTCATGCGGCCGTCGCTGATGCCGGGCGTCACCGCCACGGACACCGCCTGACCATCGCGCAGCACCCACACTTGCTTGGCCGCTGCCGTACTGGCCCCAGCGGCGGCCGACTTGCGGGTGGCGCCCGGCATACGCGCCGGCAGCAGGCTGATTCCGGTGCCCTTCCTGGCCGACGCCTCGGCCGCCGACGCAGTGGGTGAGAAGCGCAGCGCGGTGTTGGGCGCCAGCAGCACGTCGCGGCGTTGCGTGGCGGTGATGGTGGCGGTGGCTGTCATGCCCGGGCGCAGGGTCTGGTCGGCGTTGTCGACGTCAAGGTAAGTCAGGTAGGTGACGACGTTGTCGGTGATGGTCGAGCCGAAGCCCACCCGCGTGATGCGCGCGGGAAACTTTCGCGTGGGATAGGCGCTGACGGTAAAGGTGGCGTCCTGTCCCACCTTGACCGCGCCCACGTCGGCCTCGTCCACGTACACCCAAAGGCGCAGCTTGGACAGGTCTTCGGCGACAGTAAATAATGTGACGGCCTGTAGCGACGCGGCGACCGCATTGCCTGGCTCCACGCTTCGCGTCAGCACGATGCCGTCGGTCGGTGCGACGATGGATGCCTTGGACAGATTGGTCTGGTCGGTGGAAAGTGTTGCCTGTGCCTCCTTTACCCCGGCACGGGCGCTGGCTTCGTCGGCAACGGCCCGTGCAAGCGTGGCACGGCTGCCGTCGAGTTCGGCCATGGACGGAACCTTGCCGCCCGACAGACGCGCCACTTCTTCAAGCCGTGCCAGGGTAGCCCCAGCCTCCTTTACCGTGGCAACGGTCTGCGCGACCTTCGCCTGCGCAGCCACCAGCGCGGCTGTCGAGCGCAATATCTGGTCGCGCAACTTGGCGGTGTCGAGTTCTACCAGCACCTGCCCTTTCTTGATCCGGTCGTTGACGTCGGCATTCACCTTGAGCACCGTCCCGGAAAGCTCGCTGCCGATGTTGATGGAGCGGGTGGGCTGGATCGTGCCGTTGGCAGTGACGGTCAGCGTCAGGTTGCCGCGCGCCGCCGTCTCTGTGATGTAGCTCGGTGCGGCATTGGCGATTTTGCTGGCCTGCCACCACCACAGCCCGGCGACAACCAGCGCCAGCAGCACTACGCCTACCCACAGCACGGGGCGACGGTAAATGGCGCGCGACGTTGGCTCGTCGAGCAAAGTGGCGAGGTCGGTTTCGCTACCGGAACCGGGCGGCGACGCGGCTTTTTCGGAAAGGGTAGGTGTGCTCATTTCGGGTTAGTCCGGGTTGCGTTTTCGTTGGAGGTGGCCGTCGCATCGACGTCGTCGGGACGCCACCCCCCTCCCAGCGCCTTGTACAGGCGCACATGGTCGGAACCAAGATCGGCGCGGACGCTGGCCACGCTGTCCTGCGTGCTGAGCTGAGTACGCTGAGTTTCAAGCACAATCTGAAAGTCCACCAGCCCACTGCTGTAGCGCTGGCGCGCCATCAGTGCAGCGTTGCCGGCCGCCTCGGCGGCGTTCTGCAAGCGCAGCAGGCGCTCGCGGTCGCCGCGCAACGCGACGAGTGCGTCTTCCACGTCCTTCAGTGCCGTCAGTATCGTGGCCTGGTATGCCACGCGTGCCTGCTCGAGCGTGGCCTGTTGCGCGCGTACCTGTGCGCGCAAGGCTCCACCATCGAACACCGGCAACGACAGGCTGGCCAGCAGCGCGCTGACAGCCGATGCGCCATTGGTCAGTGTGCCCAGGGTCAATGCACTCAGGCCCAGTGAGCCGCCGAGGTTGAATTTCGGCATGCGTGCCGCATCGGCCTGGGACACGCGGCCCAGCGCAGCCATCACCTGGTGTTCAGCGGCACGTACGTCGGGCCGCTGGCGCAGGGTTTCGGCCGGAAAGCTCAGCACCAGATCGTCGGCCGCCTGCGGTATCCGGCCGACTTCGGCCAACACGCCTGACAAGGCTGCCGGTGGCTCGCCGGTCAGCACCGCGAGCGCATGGCGCGTCTGCTCGATCGTGGTTTGCAGCACTGGCAACTGGGCGCGCGTCTGTTCTGTTGCAGCACGCGCCTGCTCGGCTTCCAGTGACGTGACCAGGCCTGCCTGCAAGCGCCACTGCGTGATCTGTAGTGTCTCTTGCTGGCTGGACAGGTTGTCTTCAGCAATCATCAGTCGCGCCTGGGCGGCACGCAGGGTAATGTAGTTCAGCGCCACCTCGGCGGTGATTGACACCTGCACATTGCCCAGGCTCGCGGCGCTGGCCTGGGCCGTTGCCTCGCTGGCCGCCAGCGCGCTTCGGTTGGCGCCGAAAATATCGAGCTCCCAACTCGCGTCAAGCCCGGCCTTGAAGGTGTTGACGGCGCTGTTGCCACCGGATTTGCTGCGTTGTGCCGATGCCGAGCTGCCGACCGCCGGAAACAGCGCGGCGGCAGATGCATCACGTAACGCGCGGGCCTGGCGCAGCGCGGCCTCTGCACTCTTCACGTCGCTATTGGCCTGCAAGGCCTGAGCAACAAGACGGGCGAGCAACGGGTCGTCGAAACGCAACCACCACTGCGCCAGCGAGGAGGCACCGGTCAGCGCTGGGATATCCGTGGCAGACCAGTTGGCTGGTACATCGACTGCGACAGGTGCGGCGCTCTGTGGTGCCATCGAGGTGCAGCCGGAAAGGGCCAGCATCAAGCAAGCCGCGATTGTCGTGAGATGCATCCCGCCAACAGCAGCTGTCGGGTGGCGGTCAGGAAAGACGGGCGCGCCGTGGTGCTGGCCAGATTCCGACATCATGGATTCGCTGGCCTCGAGTTTAGTTTCGCCTGAGTGGTGACGATATCGGTATTGGCGATCAGCGCGTTGGCAATCAGGCTGTCCAGCATCGGGACACCAAACTGCCGTCGCCATTGGACAACCGCCACTGCGTCGCAGCCGGACAGAACGGCATCCCTCGCGGTGAATAGGGATCGTTTTGGCGGTTCAATGGTAGGCATCTCAAACGTAAGCATCTCAAACCCGAATTGTTTTGCGCATGCCCACAGACTATGCTCTAATTAATTATCTGTAAAGATAAATATCCGGAATTGACTGCTGATCCGAAGGGAGTACCTCGATTGACCGATACTCATTTTGTCATTCTCGACCGGCACAGAAATAATTGGCCGGCGTCTTTTGATGAACTCTGGATGTCTTATGCCTTCGCACTTCAGCGCACCCATGAAGCGGACCGGCAACACGCAGACGCGGTCATTGCAAGACATGGCCTGACGCCCGCCGAGTTTGATGTATTGGCTACGCTGCGCCGCTCTCCGCCCCCTGGGGAATTAACCCCATCTGAAGTTCAGCGCGCCATGCTCATCACGTCGGGAGGGTTGACCAAAGTGTTGCAGCAACTTGAAACCAGAGGACTGATTACCCGCACCATCTCGAAGTCCGACCGCCGCAGCAAACCGGTTCACCTTTCGCCGGTCGCGATCAAATTAGTCGAAAAGGCGATGTCTGAATTGGTGGCCGTTATGAGTGCCGCGATCAAGGAAAAATTGTCTGAAAAGGAAATAAAGGATTTAGTCAGACTGCTTAATAAAGCGCGGCTTGCGTGAAGCAACAATCAGTGCCTGCTTAGTCACTCCTTCCCGAAGCGCGTATTGCCAAATAGCAGACGATCACGCGAACTGATAATCCCCGCGAGATCGTCTGCATTAAGCCGAGCAAGAGTCATTAGCGCCGGTCAAGTCCACCGTCCGCTCCTGGCCGGTTGTAGCCCTTTCCCAACGGAGAAGTCGGTGCTGGCGGGACGGCGAGGCTTCTGATTAGGGAGCAACTCCAGGTCGCGGCGGCCGCGGACTGGGCCTGCGGTTCGGCCAGTGCTGCATCCAGTATCATTGCCGCCATGGACTACAAGACCCTCGAAGACTTCGTCGGCAACACACCGCTGGTGCGCCTGAGGCGCATCCCCGGCGTGGACAACGAGCGCCGCAACAACGTCATCCTGGTTAAGCTCGAGGGCAACAATCCGGCGGGCTCGGTCAAGGACAGGCCGGCGCTGTCGATGATCGTGCGGGCCGAGGCGCGCGGCGAAATCAGGCCCGGCGACACGCTGATCGAGGCGACATCGGGCAACACGGGGATCGCGCTGGCGATGGTGGCGGCGATGCGTGGCTATCGCATGGTGCTAGTGATGCCGGAGAACCAGAGCGTCGAACGCCGCCAGTCGATGCGTGCCTACGGCGCCGAGCTGGTGCTGACGCCCAAGGCCGCAAGTATGGAGGGCGCGCGCGACGAGGCCGAGCGGCTGGTACGCGAGGGCCGTGGCGTGATGCTCGACCAGTTCGCCAATGCCGACAATCCGCTCGCGCACTATGAGGGCACAGCGCCGGAGATCTGGCGCGACACCGGCGAATCGCTCACCCATTTCATCTCCAGCATGGGCACCACCGGTACCATCATGGGCTGCTCGCGCTACTTCAAGGAGGTTGATCCGGCCATCCAGGTCATCGGCTGCCAGCCGGAAACCGGTGCGCAGATTCCGGGAATCCGCAAGTGGCCGACGGAATACCTGCCGAAGATCTGCGACTTCTCGCAGATCGATCGCCTCGAGCATGTCGGCCAGAAGGACGCGGAGGACATGACCCGCCGCCTGGCGGAAGAGGAGGGCGTTTTCGCCGGCATTTCTTCCGGCGGCGCGCTGTGCGTTGCGCTGCGCATCGCTGCCGAGGTCGAGAATGCGGTGATCGTCAGCATCGTCTGCGATCGCGGCGATCGTTATCTTTCAACGGGCGTTTTCCCCGCCTGAGGCCGGGCCGGGACCGGACCATGATTCGCCTTCCCCTGGCCCTGCAGGCATGGAGCCGGCCAGACTTCCGTGAGGTGCTCAAGGCGGAAATCGAGCGGCTCGAAGCCAGCGCGCTTCCGCTGCAGCAGGGGCTGTCCGCCAGCAGCCATGCGCTGGACGACGGCTTCAGCGTGATGGTCATCGGGGACGGCGCCGACGCGGCGACCGTCCAGGTGCGGCTGGGCGTTTTCTTTTCCGGGGTTGTCGCCGGCTGTAACTGTGCCGATGATCCGACGCCGGTCGAGGCGCAGAACGAGTACTGCGAGATGCAGTTGTCGATCGACCGGCGAACGGCGGAAGCCACGTTCGCGGTGCTCGCCGCTTGAGGGGCGGGTGATGGCGGCCAATCGCTTGGATACCTCGGCCGGGCGGCGTGGTGCGCTTTGGTTGCGGCTGCTGCGGCTGATCATGCTGTCGTTTCTGGTGTCGCCGGCCGCCCATGCCGCGGAAGCCCTGGTCGCTGTCGCCGCCAACTTCACCGCACCGATGCATGCCATCGCCGGTGAATTCGAAAAGGCGACCGGCCATCGGCTGCGCGTGTCGTCCGGCGGTTCGGGCAAGTTCTATGCACAGATCCGACATGGCGCGCCCTTCCATGTGCTGCTGTCGGCCGATGCGGCGATTCCCGAAAAGCTGGAGCAGGATGGGCTGGCGGTGGCCGGCACGCGGTTCACCTACGCCGTCGGCACGCTGGTGTTGTGGTCGGCGCGCCCCGGCTTCGTCGATGGCGAAGGCCGGGTGCTGGCGCAGGGCCGGTTTTCCCATCTGGCTGTGGCGAACCCCAAAGTCGCCCCGTATGGCGCCGCCGCCCACGAAACGCTGGATAAGCTCGGGTTGATGGGCGCGCTGCAGACCCGGTTCGTCAGCGGCGAGAACATCGCCCAAGCCTATCAGTTCGTCGCCTCCGGCAATGCCGAACTCGGCTTCGTCGCGTTGTCGCAGGTGATGAAGGATGGTCGCATCGCCGAAGGTTCTGCCTGGATCGTTCCGGCGGGCATGCATCGGCCCATCCGTCAGGATGCGGTGCTCCTTGCCAACGGCCGCGACAACCCGGCCGCCGTCGCGTTTCTCCGCTTTCTGCGCGAACCCGGGGCCCTCGCCACCATGCGCCACTACGGTTACGGGCAGTAGGCCATGTTCGGCGCCGAGAACCTTTCCGCCATCCTGCTGACGATCAAGCTGGCGTCTGTCGTCACCGTGCTGCTGCTGCTGATCGCCACGCCGATCGCGTGGTGGCTGGCGCATACCCGCTCCTGGCTCAAGCCGCCGGTCGAGGCAGTCGTCGCCCTGCCCATCGTGCTGCCGCCGTCGGTGCTCGGCTTCTACCTGCTGGTGGCGATGGGTCCGAACGGCCCGCTCGGCCAGGTAACGCTGGCGCTGGGGCTGGGCACCCTGCCGTTCACCTTCACCGGCCTGGTGGTGGCCTCGGTGTTCTATTCGCTGCCCTTCGTGGTGCAGCCGTTGCAGAACGCCTTCGGCGCCATCACCCCCGGATTGCTCGATGCGGCGGCCACGTTGCGCGCCGGGCCGTGGGACCGCTTCTTCAGCGTGGTCCTGCCGCTGGCGCGGCCGGGCTTCATCACGGCGGCGGTGCTCGGCTTTGCCCATACGGTCGGTGAGTTCGGCGTGGTGCTGATGGTCGGCGGCAACATCCCCGGCCAGACGCGGGTGGTGTCGGTGCAGATCTACGACCATGTCGAGGCGCTCGAATACGGGCAGGCGCACGAACTCGCCGGAATTCTGCTGGCATTTTCCTTCGTGACGCTGCTGCTGCTCTACGCCTTCAACCGGCGCGCCACGATCCTGGCCCGATGACGGAAATCGCGGCGCGCTTTCGGCAGCACTACCCGGGCTTCGGTCTGGAAGTCGATGTGCACCTGCCTGCGCGCGGGGTGACGGCGCTGTTCGGGCCGTCCGGCTCGGGCAAGACCACACTGCTGCGGCTGATCGCCGGCCTTGAGAAATCGCCGGACGGCCTGCTGACCATTGGCGATGACGTCTGGCAGGACGCGCAGCACTTCGTGCCGACCCACCGGCGGCCGCTGGGCTATGTGTTCCAGGATGCGCGGCTGTTTCCGCACCTCGACGTGCGGCGCAATCTCGAATATGGCCTGCGGCGCATCGATCCGGCGGCACGCCGCGTCGCGCTTGACGAAGTGGTCGACCTGCTTGGCATCGCGCCGCTGATGCAGCGCATGCCGGAGCGGCTGTCGGGCGGCGAGAGCCAGCGTGTTGCCATTGCCCGGGCGCTGGCGGTCAGCCCGCGCCTGCTGCTGATGGACGAGCCGCTCGCGGCGCTGGATCAGGCGCGCAAGCAGGAGGTGCTGCCCTATCTGGAGCGCCTGCACGATGCGCTGAAGATCCCCGTGCTGTACGTGAGCCACGCCATCGACGAAGTCGCGCGCCTGGCCGACCACATGCTGCTGCTCGATGGCGGCCGCGTGCTGGCGCAGGGTGCGCCGGCCGATCTGATGACGCGGCTCGACCTGCCGCTGGCGCTGGGCGACGATACCGGCGCGCTGATCGAGGCCACCGTGGCACGCCACGACGAGGCCTATCAGCTTACCGAGGTCGAATTTCCGGGGGCGCACCTGTTGCTGCCCGGCCGCCCGGCCGCCATCGGCCATCGGGTGCGCGTGCGGGTGCTGGCGCGCGATGTCAGCATCACCCTGACGGCTGCGGCGCAAACCAGCATCCTCAACATCCTGCCGGCCACGGTGACCGGTGTGGCCGCCGTCAGCGCCAGTCAGAATGTGGTTGCGCTCGACCTGGGAGGCACCGCCATCCTGGCGCGAGTCACCCGCAAGTCGGTGGATGCGCTGGGCCTGCGGTCGGGGCTGGGGGTCTTCGCCCAGATCAAGGGCATCGCCATCCTGAAGTAGCTGGGGGCACGTGCGCCATGAACGCCAGGCGCCTCACGGTGCATGCAGTGCGACTGGAATGCGCCGTGGGCCGAAGGGCTTGCCGAAGTGGCCGAAGCGCCCGGCGATGGCGGTGCCGCAGTGCTTGCAGTGGCCGGCGTCATCGAGCGAGTAGCCGAGGATCGCGTACCAGTCGCGCTCGATCACGGCCTTGCCGCAGCCGGGGCAATAGGTCGCATCGCCGGCGCGATCGTGCACGTTGCCGGTAAAGACGTAGCGCAGCCCGGCGTCCATGGCGATCCTGCGCGCACGCTGCAGTGTCGCCGGTGGTGTCGCCGGGGCGTCGAGCAGCTTGTAGTCGGCGTGGAAGGCGGAGAAGTGGAGTGGCACGTCGGCCCCGAGTTCGCGTACGCACCAGGCGGAAAGGCGCCTGACCTCCTCGTCCGAATCGTTGTGGCCGGGAATCAGCAGGGTTGTGATCTCGAGCCAGCATTGCGTTTCGTGCCAGACGTAGGCCAGGGTGTCGAGGACCGGCTGCAGGTGGCCGCCGCAGAGCTTGACGTAGAAGTCGTCGGTGAATGCCTTGAGGTCGATGTTGGCGGCATCCATCCTGGCGTAGAACTCGCGGGCCGGCGCCGCGTGGATGTAGCCGGCCGTCACCGCCACCGTCTTGATGCCGAGCGCATGGCAGGCGTCGGCGGTATCCATGGCGTACTCGGCGAAGATCACCGGGTCGTTGTAGGTGAAGGCCACGCTTTGCGAGCCGTAGCGCTGTGCGGCGCGGGCGATGGCCTCGGGGCTGGCCTCGTCCATCAGCGTGTCCATCTCGCGCGACTTGGAAATGTCCCAGTTCTGGCAGAACTTGCAGGCGAGGTTGCAGCCGGCGGTACCGAAGGAGAGCACGCTCGAGCCTGGGTAGAAATGATTGAGCGGCTTCTTCTCGATCGGGTCGATGCAGAAGCCGGAACTGCGGCCGTAGGTGGTGAGGATCATCTTGCCGTCGTGCATGGCGCGGACGAAGCAGGCGCCGCGCTGGCCCTCGTGGAGCTTGCAGTCGCGCGGGCAGAGGTCGCACTGGATGCGGCCGCCATGTCCCTCGTCCGGCAGGGCGTGCCACCACTTGGCGGGGACTCCCGTCAGGCCTTCTCCGGCTCTTTCCATTTTTGCACCTCGTAACGGAAAAGCTTCACGTCGGGCGACCAGAAGCCGGGCGACAGCCCGGCCTTCTGCTTCAGATGGGCCATGAACAGACGCGGCTCGGGCAGGCTCTCCCACACTTGCGGCAGGAAGGTGCCGCGATGGCGCTCGAATTCGAGGATCACGCCGTCGACGTTGGGTCGCAGTTGCGCCACGGCATCTTCCTCGCTGGTGAAGCTCAGTGGCATGGCCGCAGCCAGCAACGATACCTCGACGCGGGTGTGTGAGAGTTCATCCTGGCGCAGCGGCGCGAATCGCGGGTCCTTGAAGGCCGCGGCGCGGGCGTTGGATCGCACGTCCTGATCCAGCGTTCGCCAGGCTTCCAGCGAGCCGATGCAGCCGCGCAACTGGCCTTGCTGGGTCAGGGTGACGAAAGTCGCGCCCGGAGCGTGCAGCGCCGGATGGTCCGGTTCCGGATGCGGCGATTGGCCGAACTCCGCGGCGATGGCATTGCGGGCGCGCACCAGCAGCGCCGTGCCGAGCGCGTCAGTGGACGACATGGCCGTGCTCCTGGAAGGCGAAGGAGGCGTAGCCCACCACGCGTGCGCGGTCGCCGGCGGTGTCGCCGGAATTGCGCAGGTCGAGCAGTGTCGGCGTCAGCCCGCGTTGCTGGGCGACTTCGATAAGACCGTTGATCGGCAGCGCACCGCAGGCCTGCTCGAACTCGGTGAGCGGGGCCAGTCGCAGGATGCTGGCCGTGGTGGCCTGATCCTTCTCCCTGGCCGAGGCGTAAGGCAGGTAGTGCGAAAGATCGGAGCTGATGACGATCAGCGTTTCAGGCCCGCCCCAGAGCAGATCGATGACCTCGGCGACTTCGTGGCCACGGGTATGGCCGACGACGAAGGGAACCAGACTGAATTCGTCGAGCACGCCTTGCAAGAAAGGTAGTTGCACTTCGAGCGAATGCTCGGTGGCGTGGGCCGCGGCGCTGACGCTCACTTGCGGCAGCGCCTGTGCTGCCCGCATCGCGTCGAGATCGAGCGACACCAGCCCCAGCGGAGTGGCGAAGGATTCTGCAGCCGGCAGGGCCAGACCTTCCACCGCCACGCGATGGGCCGGCCCGAACATCACCACGCGGCGGATGGTCTTGGCCGCCGGCGCCAGCAGCGCATAGGCGCTGGCGGCGATCGGCCCGGAATAGATGTGGCCGGCATGGGGCACGATCAAAGCCTTCGGCACGAACTGTGCTGCTTCGACCGGGCGGGCCTGGGCCAGCATGACGGCGATTTCGCTGGCGAGCAACTCGGGTTCGCCGGTATAGAACATGCCGGCGACAGCGGGTGGGCGAATATTCTCGTTCATGGTGATTTCCTCAGAACAGGGCGAACAGCGCGATGCCGATGCCGGCGGCGATGGCGACCATGCCCGGCAGCACATGGCGCGCCAGCGCCATGCCGCCAATCGCGATCACCAGGCCGGTCTTGAACACCAGGTTGGCGAGCACCGCCAGCGCGATGGCAATGACCGCCTGTTCCGCGACGATTTTTTCAAGGTTGTGTAGACGCAGGCTGGACAGGGCTATCGCGTCGACATCGGTAAGGCCGGAGGCGAGCGCCACCAGGTAGATGCCGCTGTTGCCGGCGATGTCCTGCAGCAGGGCCGAAAGAAACAGCACGAGGGCGTAGAGCAGGCCGAAGCCCAGCGCCGTGCGCAGCTCGGTCGGGTTCTTGATCTCCGGCATCGGCAGGTTGCCCTGGCTGCCGAGCCGGCGCCAGCCGTAGAGCGTCACCACGAGGCCGCCGGCGAGCCCGGCGCCGAGCACCATGGCGAGCGGCAGCATCAGTCCCGGCGCCACGGCGGCCGACACCAGCCACAGCCGCAGCATCACCACCAGGTTGGCGAGCAGGATGACCAGCGTGGCGCTGCGGATCAGGTCCTCGCGCTGCGCCGCGTGGCGGGCGAAGACCAGGGTCGTGGCGGTGCTGGAGGCGAAGCCGCCGAAGATGCCGATCATGGCCGCGCCATGGCGGCTGCCGGCGATGCGCAAGGCTGCATAGCCGGCCAGCGAGACGCCGGAAATCAGCACCACCATCCACCACACCTGATAGGGGTTGAGGGTACCGTAGGGCCCGAAATTCGTGTCGGGCAGGATGGGCAGGATCACGAACGACAGCACCGCGAACTGCAGGATCGAGATCAGGTCGCGATGGGTCAGGCTGCTGCTGATGCCGTGCAATTGCGCCTTGAAGTAGAGCAGGGCGGTGGTGGCGATGGCGAGCATTACCGCCAGTTCGGCATGGCCGTACCATACCGTCGCGCCGAGGCCGAAACAGACCATCGCCGCGACCACGGAAGTCGTGCCCGGATCGCCATCCTCCGGCGGCCCGAGATTGACGGCGGCGATCATCATGGCGCCGACCACCAGCAGGCCGACGGCGACGATCCAGCCGCTGCCCACGCGACTGGCGAGCAGCGCCGATAGAGCGCCGAGCAGAGCCACCAGCGCATAAGTGCGCAAGCCGGCCTTGGTGCCGGGCTTGCGCTCGCGTTCAAGCCCGATCAGCAGGCCGATCGCCACGCTGGTGGCAAAAGCCTGCAACATCTCGGGCGTTGTCTGTTCCAGAGGATTCATGATGACACGGCACTCCTCTCCTGCTGGCCTCAATTCATTGTAGTCCCTACAATTACGCCCATGGCTTACTTCGCACTGGTTCCGGCCGCCGGCTCCGGCGCCCGCATGGGTGGCGGCATGCCCAAGCAATACCTGCCGCTGGCGGGGCGCCCGCTGATCTTCCACGCGCTGGCGGCATTGGCGGCGATGGTCGCCATCGACAAGGTTTTCGTGGTGCTGGCGCCCGACGATACCGAGTGGCAACGCCACGACTGGAGCGAGCTCGGCGCCAGGCTCGAGGTGCTGCGTTGCGGCGGCGATACCCGCGCGGCCTCCGTGACCCAGGGGCTACGCGCAATGCGCCGCGACGTGGCTCCCGAGGACTGGGTGCTGGTGCACGATGCCGCCCGCGCCTGCCTGACGGTCGATCATGTCGCGAAGTTGATCAGTGAGGCCGGCGTCGATCCGGTCGGGGGCATTCTTGCCATGCCGCTGGCCGATACACTGAAGCAGGCTAGCGAGAGCGGTGACGGCGTCGCCCGCATCGCCACCACCGTGCCGCGCGACCGCCTGTGGCAGGCGCAGACGCCGCAGATGTTCCGCCACGGCATGCTGCTCGACGCGCTGGAATTCGCCCCGGCCGTCACCGACGAAGCCAGCGCCATCGAGGCGCTGGGGCTCAAGCCGCGGCTGGTGGCCGCCGATGTGACCAATTTCAAGGTCACTTATCCGATCGACCTGCAGCTGGCCGAGGTCATCTTTGCCAGCCGTGCCGCCACCGCTGCGGCCAACCTTCAGGAGGTGTCATGACGATTCCCGAAATTCGCATCGGCCAGGGCTTCGACGTGCATGCGCTGGTGTCGGGGCGCCCCTGCATCATCGGCGGCGTGACCATTCCCTTCGAACGCGGATTGCTCGGGCATTCGGATGCCGACGTGCTGCTGCATGCGATCACCGACGCGCTGCTGGGTGCGGCCGGGCTGGGTGACATAGGCCGCATGTTTCCCGACAGCGACCCGCAATGGGCGGGCGTCGATAGCCGCGTGCTGTTGCGTGGCGCGGCGGCCGGTGTGCTCGATGCCGGCTGGCGAGTGGCCAACGTCGATGCCACAGTCATTTGTCAGGCGCCAAGGATTTCGCCGCATGTGGCGCAGATGTGCGCCAACATCGCCGCCGACCTCCGTGTTGCCGTTGCCTCCATCAACATCAAGGGCAAGACCACCGAGAAGCTGGGTTTCACCGGTCGCGGCGAGGGCATTGCCGCGCAGGCCGTGGTGCTGTTGATGCGGCAGTGACGGCCAGCCGCCGGATTTTCTTCGCCCTCTGGCCGGACCCGTCCGTCGCGCAGGCACTGGATGCGCTGGCCGCCGAAGCCCACACCGTCTGCGGCGGTCGCCGCATGCGTCGCGACACCCTGCACCTGACGCTGGCGTTTCTCGGCGATGTCGATGCGGCGCAATTCGGTGTTGCCAACGCCGTCGCCGACGAGGTGGCCCAAAAAGTCGGCGCTGGCGGCACGGCACTGCACATTGACCGGCTGGCCTGCTGGAAGCACAACCACATCGTCTGGGCCGGTTGCGACTCGGTTCCCGATGCCGTCGTCGGACTGGCCGACGAACTTGCCGCCACGCTGCGCCGGCACGGCTTCCAACTTGATCGCCGGCCTTTCGCCGCCCATGTCACGCTGCTGCGCAACGCCCGCTGCGGCGGCGAGTTGCCGCCGGCACCAGCGCTCGACTGGCCGGTGCGCGAATTCGTGCTGGCCCAATCGCGACCCGGCCCGGCCGGCGCCCGCTACGAGATCGTCGGCCGCTGGCCGCTGGCAGGCCCGCCGCTTCAGCCCATGGGCTAGAATGCCCGCGTCCTGAGACTGGAGAGCTATCGTGGTGCTTGGCCTGTTCCGTCCCAAATCCGTCGCACCCCGTCTCGAACGGATACGCTCACTTTTCCTTTTTGTCGACCTCACGCCCGGAGAACTGGCCATCGTCGATGGCCTGGTGCATGAGCGGCCATTCCTCAAGGACGAGGTGATTTTCGACGAGGGCGACGATGGCCAGGCGATCTACATCGTGCTCGAAGGCGAAGTGGTGATCTGCCGCCAGGGACGGCCCGACGACGGCCGCCTCGCCCTGCTGGGGCCGGGCACCTTCTTCGGCGAACTGGCGCTGCTCGACCAGGGGCCGCGCGCGGCGCAGGCTCGCGCAGCCAGCGATTGCCGGCTGCTGGTGTTGTTCCGCGAAGACTTCATGAGCCTGCTCGACACCCAGGCGCGCATTGCCTCCAAGGTCGGGCGCCAGTTGGCCCGCCATCTCGGCCAGCGCATGCGCGTCATGGCGCGCACCGCCGAAACCTGCCAGCACCTGTGACCGTGACTACGCCGCACTACGGCTCCGGCCCGGTGGTGTGGGCCGGCATCATCGGCGCCACCTGCCTGCTGCTGTTCGTTTTTCAGAAGATGCTGTGGCTGGTCGTGCCCTTCCTGCTGGCGCTGGTCCTCTATTACATGCTCTTCCCGCCGGTGCAGCGGCTGGTCTATGGCGGCATGAGCCGCGAGGCCGCGACCGGGGTGGTTATGGTCGGCTTCCTCGCCGTTCTAGGCGTCGGCTTCACGCTGATGCTGCCGTGGCTGGCCGCTCATCTGGTCGATGGCCAGGCTTCGATCGAGCGTTACGTCCAGGGCGGCCTGAAACTGGCCGAGCGCTCGCTGCAGGCGCTGGAAGCCCGGTGGGCGCTGCTGGCCGAGGCCGAGGTGGCGGAAAGCATGGTGCAGCGGCTCGACTACATGAGCGGCCACCTGTCACGCCACATCGAACCGCTGGCCATGGGCATCGCGGCGTGGACGCCGTCGCTGCTGCTGGCGCCCTTCGTCACTTTCTTCCTGCTGCGCGACGGCCAGCGTTTCAAGCGTTTCCTCGGCAGCGCGGTGCCCAACGCCTTCTTTGAACGGACGCTGTATCTGCTGCACGAGGTCGACCGCACCGCCCGCGCCTACTTTCAGGGGCTGATCCAGCTGACCGTGCTCGACACCATCACCCTCGCCGTCGGCTTGTGGGCCATGGGGTTCCCGGGCGCGCTGGCCCTGGGCTTCATCTGCGCGGTGCTGGCCTGGGTGCCTTACGTCGGCTCCATCCTCGGCGGCCTGCTGGTGGTGCTGGTCGCCGCCACCGACTTTCCCGAAACGCCGGCAATGGCCTACTGGGCCGTCACCCTGTTCGTTTTCGCGCGGCTGCTGGACGACTTCTTCTACATGCCGCTGACCATAGGCAAGAGCCTGCACATGCACCCGGTGGTGACGGTGGTGATGATTTTCGTTGGTGGCGCGGTCGCCGGTGTGCCGGGCCTGATGCTGGTGCTGCCGGTGCTGGGTGTGGTGATGGTGGTCGGCGCCACCATCGGCGAGGTGGTCACCGATCCGCGCCTGATGGCGCGGCACTATCATGCGCGCGCCCTGCGCAAGCAGGGCGCCGGCGTCGACCTGGGGCTCTGATCGCGCGCGGCGGTTTCAGCCGCCCTGGTTGCGCATGAACTCGGCGAGGTCGGTGAGGGCCTTGTCCAGCCGGCCGCGCAGCGCGTCGTCCGCAATGTGCTCGGCCATGGCCTGGCGCATGCACAGCATCCACTGCGCGGCTTCCTCGCCGCCGATCGAAAACGGAAGGTGGCGGGCGCGCAGGCGCGGATGGCCGAATTTCTCGACGAAGAGCTGCGGCCCGCCGAGCCAGCCCGACAGGAACATGAACAGCTTGTCCTCGGAGCCCGACAGGTCCTGCGGGTGCAGCTTGCGGATGGCATAACTCTCGGGCAGCGTGTCCATCAGTTCGTAGAAGCGCTTGACCAGCGCGCGCACGGCGGGCTCGCCGCCGAGCATGGCGTAGGGGGTGGTGTCCGGGGTTTGGGTTGGTTCGCTCATGGGGCCGGGATTGTAATACGTGCCACCAGCCCGCCGTCCTCGCGCGGCAGCAGGTCGAGGCGGCCGCCATGACCACGGGCGATGCGTTCGACGATGGCCAGGCCGAGTCCGGCGCCGACGGCGTTGCTGCGGGCGTTTTCCAACTGGGTGAAGGGCAGCTTGAGCCGCTCGGCCTCGGCGGGCGGGATGCCGGGGCCGCGGTCGCGCACCTCGATGTGCATCTCCCTGCCGATGCGGGCCAGTGCCAGTTCGATCGGCTGCTCAGCTCCGGCGTGGCGCAGCGCATTGTCGATCAGGTTGGCGACGGCACGGCGCAGGGTTGGCGCGCGAACCGGCAGAGTGGCGGCTGCGGGGAAAGTCGGCTGTAGCGCCACGGCGAATCCGCGCCGCTGGTACTGCCCGGCGAGTTGTTCGAGCAGTGCGGCAAGATCGGTCGGCTCGCCGGCCTCGCCGCCTTCGTTGCCTTCATTGCCGCTGCGGGCGAAATCGAGGAACTGGCCGATGGTGCGATCCATCTCCTCGACGTCGGCGGCCATGGCCTCGCGCGTGGCGTCGTCGGCGCCGGTCATCTCGATTTCCATGCGCAGGCGCGTCAGCGGCGTGCGCAAGTCGTGCGAAATGCCGGCGAGGATCAGCGCGCGATCCTCGTCCAGCCGCGCCAGGTCGGCGCTCATGCGGTTGAAGGCGCGTGCCAGCGTTTCCAGTTCCTCCGGCCCGCGCTCGGGCAGCGGCGGCGGGGTGCGGCCGCGGCCGATTTCGGCGGCGGCGCCCTCCAGCGCCTTGAGCGGACGGGTGACGCGGAACATGATCGCCCAGGCGCCGATCAGCGACAGCAGCACGGCGGCGAGCGCCCAGCCTATCCATTGCGCCGGAAAGATGCGTTCGATGCGATCGATCGGCAGCGCCACCCAGAATTCGTCCTGGTCGATGCGAAAGGAGGCGAACAGGGCTTTCTCGCCGGCACGCTCGAGGGTGAGGCGGGTCTCGGGGCCAAGCCGTTCGCGAACCAGTTCCTCGACCCGTTGCAGCAGGGCGCGCGGCGGCAGCGGCGGGACGCTGTCTTCCGGCTCGGCGATGTAGATGTGGATCCCCTCGCGGTCCGACAGTTCGCGCAGCAGTTCGCGGCGGGCATCGACCCGTGCCGAGATCAGCGAGGTGCGCGTGAGGTTGACCACGCTGGCGATCATCTGCGCGATCTGCCGCGCCCGTGGCTCCCGTTCGTAGGTGCTGAAGATCGCAAACCAGGCCAGCACCGACAGCAGCATCAGCGCCGCCAGCAAAAGGAAGGTGCGGGCGAGGAGGGTGCGGGGCACCAGCCTCACGCGTGTTTGGTCCCGTCGGGCACGAACACGTAGCCGAAGCCCCATACCGTCTGGATGTAGCGCGGCTTGGCCGCGTCTTCCTCAACCAGCTTGCGCAGGCGCGACACCTGCACGTCGATGGCGCGGTCGAACACCTCGTATTCGCGACCGCGCGCGAGTTCCATCAGTTTGTCGCGCGACAGGGGTTGGCGCGGATGCTCGACCAGCACCCGCAGCAGGCCGAATTCGCCGGTGGTGAGCTGGGTGGTGGTGCCTTCGCGCACCAGTTCGCGGGTGGCGAGGTTGACTTCGACATTGCCGAAGCGCACCACTTCCTCGGCGATGGCGGGCGCACCGGGCGGCGGCGGGGCATCGCGGCGGCGCAGCACGGCATTGATGCGGGCGACCAGTTCGCGCGGATTGAAGGGTTTGCCGAGGTAATCGTCGGCGCCGAGTTCGAGGCCGATGATGCGGTCGATGTCCTCGCCCTTGGCGGTGAGCATGATGATGGCCACCTCGTTCTTGGCCGCGCGCAGCCGGCGGCAGATGGCCAGGCCATCCTCGCCCGGCAGCATCAGGTCGAGCACGATCAGGTCGTAGAGTTCGCGGTCGAGCGCGCGGTCCATCGATGGGGCGTCGGGCACTGCCTTGACGGCAAAACCCTGGTCGGACAGGTAGCGTTCGAGCAACTGGCGCAGGCGGATGTCGTCGTCGACGACGAGTATTTTTTCGGACATGACTCGAATCCTAACGGCATCGGGAAAACGGCGCCAGTAGGCGTCGCTGCTCTTACAAAGCATTACACATCGCCGCGCGGCGCAAACAGTTTGCTTACACCTTGGCGCGAGGATGCCGCCAACGCCCAAGCTTGGGCGTCCAGACGACGGAGGAAGAGATGAAACCACTTATCCTGGGCATGTTGATCGTCGGCAGCCTGGCGGCCTCGTCCGCCTTCGCCGAACCCCGAAGCCACGAGCGCGACGGCGGCTGGCGGCAGCAACAACAGCAGCAGCGCATCCAGCAGGGTCGGCAATCCGGCGACATCAACCGCAACGAATATCGTCGCCTCGAAGCGGAGCAGCGCCACATTCGCCAGGAACGACGCCAATATGCCGCCGACGGCCATGTCGATCGCCGCGAGCGCGCCGATTTGCGCCGCGACCTTAACAGGGCCGATCGGCACATTTACAATGAACGCCATGATCGCAATCGCCGCGACTGGAACGGACAGCGCGACAACGGCAGGCATAATGGCGGGAACAACGGCCGCCATGTCGGCTGGGACAATGACCGCGGCCATGCCGCCAGCCAGGGACGCCGGGTGGATCGCACCCAGTGGCAGCAGCGCGAAATGATCGAACGTGGCTTAAGTTCCGGCCGGCTGACCCAGGCCGAGTTCCGCCAGTTGCGCGGCGAGCAGCGGGCCATCCGGGCGGAGGAGCGCAGTTATCGCAGCGACGGCCGCTTGAGCGGTACGGAGCGAGCCGACCTGCGCCAGGATCAGGCGGCGGCGTGGCGCAATATCCGTACCGAAATGAACGACGGCCAGCGGCAGAATTACTACGGAAGGTAATCGAAGTGAAAACGGCAGGATGGATCGTTCTACTGATGGCTTTGCTGGCGCCCGCGGCCTGGGCCCAGCCCGGCGGCGGCCGTCACGGCGCCGCCCGGCAGGAGCGACTGTTCGCCGAACGACCCGCGCTGCGCGAGCAGCGCGGGGATGTGCGCAACGATCTGCGTGGCGACACCGCGCGTGGCGAATCGGATTCGGATCGCTGCGACGGCGGTCCCTGCCGCATGAGTCCGGAAGATCGGCGGCAGTTGCGCCGCGACATCCACGATGCCGGCCGTGACCTCTACCGCCGCGGCCCGCGGCACAGGGACTGACGCAGGCGAAATGCGCTTGCGAGCGGGAAGCTTGTTCCCTCTCAGCGGTCGAGCGGCGCGTTGCGTGTCTCCGGCAGGAACAGCAGGCCGACCACAGCGGCCATGCCCAGCAGCGCCACGGGGTACCACAGCCCCGCCAGGGCATTGCCCGACTGTACCGACAGGAACGTCACCATGAAGGGCGACAGCCCGCCGATCCAGCCGGCGCTGAGGTTGTGCGGCAGGGCCACGGCCGAATAGCGGGTGCGGGCCGGGAACAGTTCCGCCAGCGTCGCCGTCTGCGGGCCGGTGATGGCAGCCACGGCAACAACCAGGATCAGCAGCAGGATGATCAGCATGCCGCGGTCGACCTGCGCCGGATCGGCTTTCTCGGGCCAGCCGGCGACGACGAGGGCGGCTTCGACGGCAGTTGCATCCGTTGCCGCCGTGTCGCTACCGCCGACTTTTATGGTTAGTGCCGCAGCTGGCGCCAGCGTGTAGTTCACCCCCTTGCGGGCGAACAGTTCCTGGATTTTTTCGCAGTCGCTCGCCGCCTTGCGGAAGGGCGAATAGTCGCAGCCGCTGCCATGCACCTCGATCTTGACGTCGCGGTGGAAGGCTTCGAGCGCCGGGTTGCCGTAGTGCAGCAGGCCATGGAACACCGGCAGGATGCCGATGACGCCGATAAGCAGGCCGGCCAGCAGCACCGGGCGGCGGCCGATGCGGTCGGACAGCCAGCCGCAGAATATGGTCAGCGGGAACAGCGCCAGCGTGGCCACCATCACGATGGTGCCGGCGTCCTTGGGATCGAGCTTGACCACGTTCTTGAGGAATACCGTCGAATAGACCTGCGAGGAAAAGAACAGCAGCGAACCGCCGGCCGAGATGCAGAAGAACAGCAGCGCCATGCGGCCCAGGGTGTGGCGGTCGCGGAAGCAGTCGGCCAGCGGCGTGCGCGAGAGGCCGTTCTGCGCCCGCAGTTCGGCGAACACCGGGCTTTCGTGCAGGGCCAGCCGGCTCTTGAGCGAGATGGCCAGCAGCACGATGGATAGCAGGAAGGGGACGCGCCAGCCCCAGTCGCGGAATTCGGCATCGGACAACCAGCCCTGCAGCAGCACGATCTGGAAGGTCGAGGCCATGATGCCCAGCGGCCCCATCAGCTGCAGCACGCTGGTGTAGATGCCGCGCTTTTGCGCTGGTGCGTGCTCGGTCAGGTAGACCACGGCGCCGCCGATCTCGCCGCCCATCGCCATGCCCTGCAGCAGGCGCAGCAGCAGCAGCAGTGCGGGAGCGAGCAGGCCGACCTGGGCGTAGGTCGGCAGCAGGCCGACGCCGAAGGTGCTGATGCCCATCAGCACGATGGTGGCGATGAACACCTTGCGGCGGCCGATGCGGTCGCCGAGCGAGCCGAAGATCGCCGCGCCGAGTGGTCGCACCACCATGCCGACACCGAAAGTGGCGAGGCTGGCGAGCAGGGCGGCGACGGGATTGTCCGGTGGAAAGAACAGCGCGCCGAAATAGATGGCGAGCGCGGCGAAGGTGAGAAAGTCGTACCACTCGAGGAAGGTGCCGAAGCAGGCGGCGATGGCGACGCGGGTCTGGACGGCAGCGGACGTAGGCGCGGTGGAGGTCGGGTTCATCGGCCGGGATTATCGGGGAATGCCGGTAAAATTGCCGGGTGAATCTGCTCGCCTTCGAAACCTCCACCCGCCGCCTCTCCGTTGCGCTCTGGCACTACGGTGAGCGCATCGAGCGCGACCGCGACCTGCCCAACGGCGGCTCGGAGGTGCTGCTGCCTTGGGTGCATGAGCTGCTGGCGGAGGGTGAACTGACACTGGCACAAATCGACGGCATCGCCTACGGCGCCGGCCCTGGCGGCTTCACCGGCCTGCGGCTGGCCTGCGGCGTGGCACAGGGGCTGGCCTTCGGCCTGGACAAGCCGGTGGTCGGTGTCGGCTCGCTGGAAGTGCTGGCGCGGGCGGCGCACGAGGCGACCGGCGCCAAGAAGGTCTTCACCTGCTTTGACGCACGCATGAACGAGGTTTACAGCGCCGCCTGGCTGTTGCGCGATGCCGTGCCGATGCAGGTGCTGCCGCCTGCGGTGAGTTCGCCGGGCAACGTGCATGTGCCGAATGGTGGTGACTGGCTGGGCTGCGGCGATGGTTTTTCTGGCTATGGCGATGCTCTGTGTGCGGTTCTGGGCGATGCCGTGGCGCACGTCCGTGCCGATATGTTTCCGACGGCCGGCGCGCTGGCGGCGCTGGCGGCGCGGCGCTTCGCCCGCAACGAGGGTGTCGATGCCAGCCTGGCGGCGCCGCTCTACGTCCGCGACAAGGTGGCGCTGACCACGGCCGAGCGTCTGGCACGCGGCGGAGTCAGGTAAGTGTCGGCGGTTCTCGCGCCTTCCCTCGATTTCGCGGCGATGCGCGCGGCGGACATCGATGCGGTGGTCGCCGCCGAGCAGGACATCTATGACTTTCCGTGGACGCGCGGCAATTTCACCGACTCGCTCGCCGCCGGCTACAGCGCCTGGTGCCTGACGGAAAACGGTCGCCTGGTGGGTTACGCGGTGATGATGCTGGCGCTGGACGAGGCGCATCTGCTCAACCTGAGCGTCCTGCCCGAGGCGAGGCGACGCGGCCATGCCAGCGGACTGCTGCGGCACCTGTTTGCCGTGGCGCGGGGCAGGGGGGCGACGCGCATGTTGCTGGAGGTGCGGCCATCGAACGAATCCGGTCGCGGTCTTTACGCGCATTTCGGATTTACTACCATCGGCGAACGGCGCGGCTACTATCAGGCCCATGACGGCCGCGAGAGCGCGCTGGTGATGGCGCTGGACCTGTGAGCCGGCGCGATTCCATCCTGCGCGAGATGGGGCTGGGGGCCCAGTGGAAATTGCGCGACAATCCGGCGGCAGATGAGGCGCCGCTCGCCGTGTCGCCAGCGCCGAGTTTTTTGGGTGACTCCGCGCCCCCGCGTCCGACGCCGACGCTCGCCGCCGCCGAAGGCCGTGGCGCCGCCATTGCGACGATGGAGTGGGATGCCTTGCGTGCCGCCGTCGCCGGCTGCGATGCCTGCATGCTGTGCCAGGAGCGCAAGCAGGCGGTTCTGGGCGTCGGCGACGTCAATGCCGACTGGCTGTTTGTCGGCGAGGGGCCGGGCGCGGAAGAAGACGAGCGCGGCGAGCCTTTCGTCGGCCAGGCCGGCAAGCTGCTCGACGCCATGCTGGCGGCCATCGACCTGCGCCGCGGCGAGGACGTGTATATCGCCAATGCGGTGAAATGCCGGCCGCCCGGCAATCGCACGCCCGAGGCCGAGGAGGCCGCCGCCTGCTGGCCGTACCTTGAGCGCCAGATCGAACTGATCCGGCCGAAGCTGATCGTGGCGTTGGGCAAGCCGGCGGCCCAGACGCTGCTGCAGGCCGAGGTCAAGGTCGGCGCCTCGCGCGGGCGCCTCTTCGACTACAAGGGCATCCCATTGATCGTCACCTACCATCCTGCCTACCTGTTGCGCTCCCTGGCCGACAAGGCCAAGGCCTGGGAAGACCTTTGCTTCATGCGGCGGACGATGCGCGAACTCAAGGAGAAAGCCTGATGTCGCATGGCGCGGAGGATGCCAGCCACGGCTCGATAAGGGCCATTTTCTACGCCCTCGGCGCCAACTTCGGCATCGCCGTGGCGAAGTATTTTGCCGCGTTCTGGACCGGTTCCGGTTCGATGCTGGCCGAGGCGATCCACTCGACCGCTGACTGCGCCAACCAGTTGCTGCTGCTGCTCGGGCTGAAGGAAGCCAAGCGTCCGGAGAGTGCCGACCATCCGCTGGGCCATCACCGCGTCACCTATTTCTGGTCGATGGTGGTGGCGCTGCTGCTGTTCTTCATGGGTGGTGCCTTTTCGGTGTATGAGGGCGTCGAGCGCCTGCTTCACCCGCAGCCGCTTGCCAACGGCGGCATCGCCATGGCGGTGCTGGCGGTGGCCGTGGTGCTCGAAGCCTTCTCGCTCGCCGGCGCCATGCGCGAGATCCGCAAGACCGCCGGCGCCATGCCTTTCCTTAAGTGGTTCCGCGAGACGCGCCAGTCGGAGCTGATGGTCGTCGCCGGCGAAGACATCGCCGCGCTGGCCGGACTGGCTCTGGCCCTGGTGGCGGTGTCGCTGTCTGTGCTTACCGGCAATCCGATGTGGGACGCGCTGGGCACACTGGCGGTGGGCGTGGTGCTGATGGTGATTGCCGTCGCGGTGATGATCGAGGTGAAGAGCCTGATCGTCGGCGAATCGGTGGGGCCGCAACAGCGTGCGGCGATCGAGGCCTTCGTCGCCGCCCAGCCCGAGGTGGAGCAGGTGCTCAACGTCATCACCCTGGCCTGGGGCGACAAGATGGTGATCGCCGTCAAGGCGCGCATGACCGGCATGGAACGCATCACCGGCATCGAGATGATCCGCAACATCAACGCCGTCGAAGCGCGCATGCAGGAGCGCTTTCCCGAGGCGCGCTGGGTGTTCTTTGAGCCGGACGAGCGCTAGCCGGGAAGAATGCCAGGCCGCGTCGGGATGCCGTGGCTTGCCAGTACCCGGCTGACGTCGCCGGCAGTCCGCTGTTCCCTTATCGCGCCGTAAAGTACGTGGGCCTGCCCATGGCTGCGCCGCATCAGCCCCAGCCACTGCTTGAGGCGGCCGGGCGACTGATGCGGCAGCACCTTGGCCTGCGCCTGTGTCCAGAAGTCCGCGATGAGTTCGCCTAGCAGTTCCCAGTCGGCTGCATCCGGTAACTCGCCCCTGTCGCCGCGGATGCGCCGGGCCAGCAGCGGATCGGCGACGGCGCCACGTCCGAGCATGACGTCGGCGCAGCCGGTGGCGTCACGAATCGCGCGATAGTCGGCCACTGTCCACACCTCGCCGTTGGCGATGACCGGCAGCCTGACCACCTGGCGAATGCGGGCGACCCATTCCCAGCGTGCTGGCGGGCGATAGCCGTCTTCCTTGGTTCTGGCGTGCACCACCAGCTCCTGCACGCCGCCGGCTTCGAGTGCCAGCGCGCAGTCGAGGGCGCGGGCGGTGTCGCTTATGCCCAGGCGCATCTTGGCGGTGACCGGAATCGCGGGCGGAACCGCATCGCGCACTTTGCGGGCGATGCGGTGCAGCAGTTCGGGTTCGTCCAGCAGGGCCGCGCCGCCGCGGTTGCGATTGACCAGCGGCGTCGGACAGCCGAAGTTGAGGTCGATGCCAGCCGGGTTGAGTTGTGACAGGTGCGCAGCGTTGGCCGCCAGCTGCGCCGGGTCGGAACCCAGCAGTTGCAGGCGTACCGGTGTGCCGGAACGGGTGCGCGAGGCATGCTTGAGTTCGGGGCAGACGCGCTGGTAGCTCGAATGCGGCAGCACGGTGGTGGTGACGCGGATGAATTCGGTGACGCACCAGTCGTAGCCGCCGGGGCGGGTCAGTATGTCGCGCAGGACGTCGTCCGCCAGGCCTTCCATCGGGGCGAGAACCAGCCGGGGCGACTCCTGGGACGGGGTGGAAGGCATGAGTGGGTGGGTGGTCGATGGAAAATTATGCGTGCGTGCCTGCACCGGCCGTCGGCATTGTTCCGTATGATCCGCCCGATCGACTAGCGATTCGCGGAGATCCTTATGAAGAAACTGGTGCTGCAACTACACGTGGAAATGGAAGTTCCTGATGACTGGGAACTGATCGAACATTCCGGTGTGCAGGTACTGAAGATCGGCGACCGCTTCGTCGATTTCGACATTGCCCCGCTCGCCACGACTTCCATGGAGCCGGATGCGACCTGGAGCGACGAGGATCAGCAGCTCACCGAGGAAATCCTCGACACCGTGACCGAACTCGACGCCGAGATGGAGATTTCCTACATCCAGTGAGGTCGCACCGCGCTTCGGGTGCGTTCAGTTCAGCTTCTTGTCCTTGGCCGGCCGGTGCAGCGTCACGACGCTGCTGGCCTGCGGCTCATCGGTGTAGTAGGGCTTCTCGTTGCGGTTGAGTCCGGCCTGCTCGGCCAGCTCGGCCTCGCGTTCGGAAATCAGGCCGAACAGGTCGCGGATGTCGTGAATCGTGCTTTCCTGGAAGGGATGCGGCTGGCCCGGCGCCGGGGTGGCGTCCTTCACGATGTTGGCCAATACCTTGCGCAGCACGCGCAGGATGCGTTGTTCTTTCGATAGGACTTCGTCTTCGCTCACCTGATTGCTCCGATCCATGCATCGATTGTTGGAATGGGCATCTTGCCCTGATCCGGTAGCAGGATACATGGCTTCGGTGGCCAGCGGCCAGCCGCTCCGCGGACGCCGGTCGGTCAATATGCCTGCAGGTCCGCCCCCTGGATGTCGAGCGAATGTCGCCAGAACTGGTCGTCGCGGTCGAACAGGCGGTAGGTGCCGCGCGGCCCCCATGAGCCGGCCTGGTAGCCGTTGATGAACTCGCGTTCCATCGCCCACACCTTGAGCACCGGATCAACCACGCGCCAGGCCCATTCAACCTCGTCGTAGCGCAGGAACAGCGAGTGGTCGCCGAGCATGGTATCGAGCAGCAGCCCCTCGTAGGCGTCGTATTCCTCCTCGCTGGCCTTGCGGTAGGTGGCGTCGAGGCTGATGGTGCGGGTGTGCAGTTCGAGGCCGGGCACCTTCACCTGCAATTCCATCTTCATGCAGTCGTTGGGCTGGATGCCGAGCATGATCCAGTTGGGGCGCGACGGGTCGTGGCGGGTGTGCCGTAACAGGTCTTGCGGCGGGTTCTTGAAGCGGATGCAGATGGCCGAGGCATTCTCGGCCATGCGCTTGCCGGTGCGCAGATAGAAGGGCACGCCCGACCAGCGCCAGTTGTCGACGAACAGCTTGAGGGCGGCATAGGTCTCGGTAGTGCTTTCCGACGACACGCCTTTTTCCTCAAGGTAACCGGGCACGGTCTTGCTGTCGATGACACCGCTGGTGTACTGGCCGCGGAAGGCATGGGCATGCACCGAATTCTGCGTGATCGGGCGGATGGCCTTGAGCACTTTCACCTTCTCGTCGCGCAGGTGCTCGGCCGCCATGGTCACCGGCGGCTCCATTGCCACCAGTGCCATCAGCTGCAGCAGGTGGCTCTGTACCATGTCGCGCAGCGCGCCGGCGCCTTCGTAGTAGTCAGCGCGTCCCTGTATGCCCAGCGTTTCCGAATGGGTGATCTGCACGTGGTCAATGAAGTGCCGGTTCCACAGCGGCTCCAGCAGGATGTTGGCGAAGCGGAAGACCATCACGTTCTGCACCGTGCCCTTGCCGAGGTAGTGGTCGATGCGGAATATCTGCGGCTCGTTGAGGTGGCGGTAGAGGCCCTGCTGCAGCGTCTGTGCGCTCAGCAGGTCGTAGCCGAAGGGCTTCTCGATGACCACGCGGCGCCAGCCGTTGCCCTGCTTGAGCAGGCCGACATTGCCCAGCCTGTCGATGATGGCGGGAAACTCGGACGGTCGAACCGCCATGTAGAAAACCGCATTGCGCGGGAACTCCGGGTTTTCTTCCAGCGTCTGGCGCAAGCGTCCGTAGGCGCCATCGTCGCCCATCGGATTGGGATGGTAGTGCAGCCGGTTGCGAAAACGCTCGAAGGCCGGCTGGTCGTATCCCGCGGGATACTTCGCGGCGAGCATGGCCTCGACCTCGGCGATCCACTGCTCGCGGCTCCATTCCTCGAGGCTGGCGGCGAGTATCAACATCCGTTCCGGCAGCCGGCCGCCGACTTCCAGGCGGAACAGGGCCGGTATCAGCTTGAGCCGCGACAGATTGCCGCCGGCACCGAAGATGACTAGCGTGCAGGGATCGATTGTCTTCATTTGCTGGACTTCACGGCATGGCCGCCGAAGGCATTGCGCATCAGCGACAGCAGGCGGGCGCCGTACCCTTTCTGATCCTGGCTGGCGAAGCGCATCTGTAGCGCCAGCGTCAGCACTGGGGCGGCGATGCCCTGTTCCACCGAGTCGATCACCGTCCAGCGGCCTTCGCCCGAGTCGGAGACGTAGGGCGCAACTTCGGTCAACTCCTGGTCGCCCTTGAGCGCCTCGGCCGTGAGGTCGAGCAGCCAGCTGCGCACGACCGAGCCGTTGCGCCAGAGTTCCGTCATCTGTGCCAGGTCGAACTCGAACTCCTGCTTGCCGCGCAGCAGGTCCAGCCCCTCGGCCAGCGCCTGCATCATTCCGTACTCGATGCCGTTGTGGATCATCTTGGAATAATGGCCGGCGCCGACCGGCCCGACGTGGGCCCAGCCGCGATCCGCCGCCGGTGCCAGCGCCTTGAGTACAGGTTCCATGATCCGAACCGTTGCCGGCGTGGCTCCAACCATCAGGCAATAGCCGTTTTCCAGGCCCCAGACGCCGCCGGAAGTGCCTGCATCCATGAAGCCGATGCCATGCTCGGCCAGCCACGCGCCATGGCGCTGACTATCCTTGAAGTTCGAGTTGCCACCATCGACCACGACGTCGCCTTCGTCGAGTAATGGCGCCAGACCCTGCAACTGTTCCTCGGTTGGCGCACCGCTCGGCAGCATCAGCCAGACCACGCGCGGCGCCTCGAGTTGGCCGACTGCATCGGCCACCGAGGCAGCCGCGAGCATGCCGCACTCTTCCGCCAGTCCGGCAACCACATCTTTTGTCTGGTCGTAGCCAACCACTTCGACTCCGGCACGGCGCAGCCGCCGCACCATGTTTCCGCCCATCTTGCCCAAGCCGATCATAGCCATTCGCATGACGTTTCCTTTCGAGTGAAGAGGTACGCTGTCGTGGCCGCGTTCGCAGTATGCTTGGCGGCAAATCACGCCCGGATAATGCGACAGATTCCATCATGACTCAAGCCCGCCAGGTCTGCCGCTGGCATGCCCAGCCCGATGTCGAGGCGCTAGAGCGCGCCGTCGTCGCGGCTATCCTTCACGCCGCGCAGGAGGCCCTGGCGCTTCGCGGCGCCTTTCGGCTGGTGTTGGCCGGCGGCAGCACGCCGCAGCGGATCTATCGCGCGCTACGCGGCGCGAATACCGACTGGAATCGCTGGCACATCTACTTCGGCGACGAACGTTGCCTGCCACCGGACGATGGCGAACGCAACAGTCGCATGGCCGCTGCCGCGTGGCTGGATCACGTGACAATTCCACCGGCGCAGATTCACCCGATTCCTGCAGAACTCGGTGCCCGGGAGGCGGCGGCGGCTTACGTCGAACAACTGGTCACCGTCGGTGAGTTCGATCTTGTCCTGCTTGGCCTGGGAGAAGACGGACACACCGCGAGTCTTTTTCCCGGCCATGACTGGGGCACTGCACCCGCCGCACCCGACGCGCTGGCGGTGTTCGATGCGCCCAAGCCGCCGCCACAGCGCGTCTCTCTCGGCGCACGGCGGTTGGGCGTGGCGCGGCAGGTGGTGTTCGTGGTTAGCGGGGAGGGGAAGCGGCCGGCGCTCGCCGAGTGGCAGGAAGGAAAACAAATTCCTGCGGCGAGCATCTCGCCGGTCACCGGCGTCGATATTTTCTTCAGCTGAGCGACTGCTGTGCTCTTGGCGGTCGCTCAGTGGTGCGCCGAATCTTCCAGTTGCGCCACGCTGTCATGCTCGCGCTGGTTGGCTTCATGACGCCTCTGCACGAAATACATGGTGCCAGCCACGAACAGGCCGAAGAGGGCGATGATCCAGTAGATGCTCAGGTTGGCGCGGATCAGCAGCGAGTAGATCGTGGTCATCACCAGGATCGACAGGTTTTCGTTGAAATTCTGCACGGCAATGGAGTGACCGGCGCCCATCAGGATGTGGCCGCGATGCTGCAGCAATGCATTCATGGGAACGACGAAAAACCCCGACAACACGCCGATGACGACCAGCAGTGGCATCGCTACCCAGGTATCGCGCACCGCGATCATCACCATCACGCCGATACCCATGGCGATACCCAGCGGAATGACCCGCACCGACTTGCGCAGGGTGATGATCTTGGCGGCCAGGATGGCGCCGATAGCGACGCCGACGGCGACGACCCCCTGCAGCATGCTGGCCTTCGACAGATCCAGATGAAGAGCAGTCTTGGCCCATTCGAGCACGATGAACTGCAGTGTGGCACCGGCGCCCCAGAACAGCGTCGTCACTGCAAGGGATATCTGGCCGAGTTTGTCGCGCCAGAGCAGTTTCACGCAGTGGTTGAATTCGTGGAAAAGGAAGACGGGATTCTTCTTCAGCGGCTTGTGGTCGACCCCGGTGTCCGGGACGTAGAGGTTGAATATTGCCGCCACCAGGTACAGCCCGCCTATGATCAGCAGACTCATCTCGGCGATGGAATCGACGCCGGTGTCGATCAGCGGGAAATCCAGATCCAGCAGCGAGCGGGCCATCTCTGGCTGGATCAGCATGCCACCCAACACGACACCAAGGATGATGGCTCCGACAGTGAGTCCCTCGATCCAGCCGTTGGCCACCACCAGCAGGCGATGCGGCAGGTATTCGGTGAGGATGCCGTACTTGGCCGGCGAGTAGGCGGCGGCGCCCAGTCCGACCACGGCATAGGCAATCAAAGGGTGTACGTCGAAGAACATCAGCGAGCAGCCGAAGATCTTGATGCCGTTGCTGATGAACATCACGCGCCACTTCGGCATCGAGTCGGCGAAGGCGCCGACGAAGGCGGCCAGGGCGACGTAGGAAACGGTGAAAAAAGTCTTTAGTAGCGGCTCGTAGGCCGCCGGCGCGTGCATGTCCCGCAGGATGGCGATCGCGACGATCAGCAGGGCATTGTCGGCAAGCGCAGAAAAAAACTGCGCCGCCATGATGATGTAGAAACCGAGCGACATGTAATTGAAGGCACGAAGGCTGCCGGGTTATAGCACGAAAGGTCTACGCGCCCCTGTCTCGTCGCCTCGCCTAGCGCTTGGCTTGGTACACCCGGGGGGATACCGGATCGCCGGGTTCCCGTGGAATGTCAGTGAGGGGAGGTGCCTTGCCGGTGCGGTCGCCCGGGCGCGCCGCGGCGCTGACCTTGGCGACATAACCGTTTGCCAGTCCGGCACGATGGTTGCCGGTGTTGTAGGCGGACAGTGCTGCCTTCAGGGCATGCTGGCCGGTGCCGTAACGCCGCGCGGCACCGGCGTATTCATGGCTCAGGATGGTTGCTCCGGCGGCCAGGTTGGCGCAGGGGTCGAACATCGCCGCAAGATTCGAGCGCAGTTTGGAAAGGTTGGCCGAGTTGACCTGGGTCAGCCCCATGTCGACCGAGTAGCCGTGCGCGATCAGCCATTCCGACCAGGCCATGGCCTCGTCGCGGGACTTCGGCTGGCGTGCCAGGCGACGCTTGCCATTGACGTTGATGGCCAGCGGATTGCCACCGGACTCGACCTTCACCAGCGCCATCATGGTGGCGGGCGCCACCTGCGGCGCGCACTGGATGATGAGTTGCTCGAGCCCCGGTAGCACCGGATCAGCCGAACAGACGTTCCAGCAGCGAAGCCGGCTTCTGTTTCGCCAGCCCCTTGCGCAGGGCCTTGTTCTTCTCTTGCAGGTCGCGCGCCAATTGCACGGCAACCATGTACTGCAACTGATGTGCGACCGCGGGTGCCTGCAGGAAAAGCGCCTGATATCGCTCGGGCGTCAGCTCCGCCGCAAAGACCTTGGTCTTCGCCGTGCAGGTCTCCGGCGAGGGCATGTTGTCGACCAGGGATAGCAGGCCGATCACTTCGCCGTCGCGGGCATCGCGCGATTCCTGCTCGATCCCGCCGATGGACTCGCGATGGGTGAGCTCGACAGTGCCCTCGATGATGATGTACGTCGCGTGCCCCTGCGTGCCCTGGTCGATCAGGTGTTGTCCCGGCTCGAAGTCCACCAGCCGCAACTTGTCCACCAGCATGTCGAGCGATTTTCCTTGAAAGCGCTCGAAGGCAGGCAGTCCGTGGATGAAAACGCGCAGATCGTTCATTGGGTGCTCATCTTCTCGGCTGTGGCATTCGATCCGCGCAGGCGTTCGGCCAGCAGGTCAATCAGTTGACCAAGCAGTACGTGGGAAATGTCTTCGTCATGGATGACCAGATTCTCGAAATCGCGGAAATGAATCTTGAGTGCGCGGCAATGGGTCACGGTAGTCACGGTGGAGCTGGCCAGCATCTCACCGCTGAGTATCGCGATTTCGCCGAGCCAGTCGCCGGGCTTGATGGGGCGTCCGACTGTAATCGTCTTGGAACCTTCTTCGACCGAAGCGGCCATCTCGCCTTCAAGCACCAGATAAAGCGACTCGGATGGCATGCGGTCGCGAAACAGCTTGCGGCGCGGGGCTATGTCGACGACAGTGCAGGCGTCCAGCAACCGAGACAGGTTCTCCGGGCCGAGTTCGGCGCTGACCGCGGGAAAGCGCCGCTGGAATTCCGCTGAGATGTCCTGTTTCATATTGGCTTGATCGCGTGCGGGTCGATGGGGTCAAGCCATGATAACGCAAGAAGCGGAGCGGGTAGAATTGCTTCGACTCGTGCGGCGTTCGCCATGGCTGGTTGGTGGCATGCCGCGTACTCTGGAAAGTCGCCGTGCAATCCGAATCCAATTCGCCCGTCATTTCGCTGAATTCCATTGCGGCAACGCCGCGCTTCTTTTCGCTGTCGGATCGCGTCGGCCGCCTGCGTTACTTTGTTTACATTCTGGGTGCGCTGTCGAGTTGCGTCGTCCTGCTGGTGGTGGTCTACAGTGTGGCTTATCTGCTGCCGGCCGGTCTGGGCAAGCTGGTGTCCACGACCAGCTACATCATGGTCAAGAGCGTTATCTTTCCCTTGATCGTATTCGTCATGAGCATTCGCCGCCTGCATGACTTCAACCTCAGCGGCTGGTGGTCGCTGCTGGTGCTGATTCCGCTGGTGCCATTCGCGCTGGTCGCGATTCCGGGGAAAAAGGAAGCCAATCGCTTCGGACCGGCGCCGGCACCCAATCCGGTCAGCCTGAAAGTCGCCGCGGTGCTTCTTCCCTGCGCCCTCTTTGCGCTCTATTTTTCCTCGCCCGGCAACAACGCCAAGGCTCGCATGTCGGAGGTGCCGGCAAGCGAGGGCAAGCCGGCCCTGCGCAATTACGACATGCGGTAGGTCAGCGCGGCAGGCGTTCGTTCGCGCAGTCATCCTCTACCTGCTACCGCCACTGGTCGAGTTGGATACGGCCGACGTCTGGCGACTGCATTCGCTTTCCATGTTCATGCCGCCGTTGCGTACGTCGACCAGCGGCTTGCTGGTCAGCGGACCGGGGGTTTCCGGCAAGTCCTTGCTGCGATCGGCACCTGGCTGACCAATACAGAGCGTCTGGTCGCCGACGGTGACGGCGCCGGTACCGCTGCCAGAAGAACCGGACGAATTGCCGCCGCCCGATCCGCCGCCGGCCGATCCACCGGTTCCGCCGTTGCCATCGCTTGAAGCGATGCCGCCCTGATTGTCGGCGCCGCCGCTGGTGCTGCCGCCACTGCTCTTGTCGCCGCCAGAGCCACCGCCGGAATCGCTGGTGTCAGCGCCACCGGAGCCGCCGCCATCGCTGGAACTCGATCCGCCGCCGGAGCCGGAACCATCGCTGGAACTTGATCCGCCACCGGAGCCGGAACCATCGCTGGAACTTGATCCGCCGCCGGAGCCGGAACCGTCGCTGGAACTCGATCCGCCACCGGAGCCGGAACCGTCGCTGGAACTCGATCCGCCACCGGAACCGTCGCTGGAACTTGATCCGCCGCCGGAGCCGGAACCGTCGCTGGAACTTGATCCGCCGCCGGAGCCGGAACCGTCGCTGGAACTTGATCCGCCACCGGAGCCGGAACCATCGCTGGAACTCGATCCGCCACCGGAGCCGGAAGCACCGCCCGAACCTCCGCCCGAGCCACCACCGGAGCCTGAGCCATCGCCCGAACCCGCGCCGCCGGCACCACCGCCATCGCCGGAACCGGCACCGCCCGACCCGCCGCCGGAGCCACCCGCACCGCCACCGGCGCCTGAGCCATCGCCCGAACCGGCACCGCCCGACCCGCCACCAGATCCGCCCGCACCGCCACCCGAACCATCGCCGGAACCGGCACCACCGGAGCCGCCACCGGCGCCACCTGCACCTCCGCCGGAGCCGCCCGATCCACCACCGGAAAGACCCGCGGCCGGATCGCCGCCGCCGCCGCTGCCACCGGCGCCACCGCCAGTGCCGCCACCGCCGCCCGCGTCGCCGGGATGGCTTGGGATACTGGGTGGCGTCACCGGGGTGGTTGGCGATGTCGGCGTTCCGCCGCCCCCGGGTGTCGTTCCGGGCGTGACGGAAGATGGGGTCGATGGCGGCGCTGCCGGCGGCAGCGGCGGCGATCCTGGCGTGGAGCCACCGCTGCCGGTGCCTCCGGTTCCGCCGGTGCCTCCGGTGCCTCCGCCCGTCGGTGTGAAGCCGGTCGGCGTCGATGGGTTGGTGCCCGTGCAGGTCGCCAGGTTGAGGCAGCCATTCCAGGTTCCGCCGGCCTTGCCGAGGCCATGGGGTGTCGGGCTTGGGTCGGTGTATACGAATCCAAACGGGTAGTTATAAAGGGTCTCGACCCGTTCCAGCAATGGATAGGTCAGGGGGACAGTGCTGGCGTTCCATGCTGATCGAGTTACGTTGCCGAGATTCCCCATCGGAGTAGATATGTAGCTACCGGTCGAGATAACCACTTTGTTCGGCAATTGATGGTAGTTGCCACCCCAGGCCAGGTTGACCCAGTGGTTGAATGGTCGATCGGTGGTTCCGCTGAATATGAGGCGGCCTGCCGAGGCGAATTTGTCCAGGAAGCCCCAGCTATATTGTTTCTGCCATCCCCAGTTGACGTTATCCCGGTCGCCGATCCAGATACTGTCGGATGTATAGGGCTGGAACAGCACGTCCGCCTTGTTGGGCATCGCGTAGGACGATGCGCTGTTCGGGAAGTTCATGGTGTTGGCGACGAGGTAAAGCTTGTCGCCGGTGAGGTTGAAGCCATACACGTTCACGGTCGGCGCGATCAACTGCAGGTTGTACACATCGCCCAGTGGATGCGCCGTGATGGTGCCGGTGGTTTGGGCGGAAAGGCTGCGATAGCCCATTTGCAAGCCGCCCAGTCCGTCAGCCCCGATATGAATGTCACCACTCAGATTATTGTTTCTGACACTGGATGGCACGTTGGCCGTGTCGTTGTTCATTACCGCCGGCGTCGATCCGACGTGGAAGGTGGCGTTCGGGCTGAATTGCCAGAAGAGTGTTCGGGCATAGTTGGTCTGCGGCGTGAAGCCATCCCAATCCGACGCGTTGTGAATGCCGATCGAATGGCTCATGTCATAGGGCTGCAGCAGCACCCGTGCGCCGTCCTTCATTTCCATGGTGCCGAGCATCGAGAGCGAGTCGGTACGCAAGGCGAGGTAATTGCCGCTGGACTGGCCTCCGACCATCAGCATCTTGCCCTGCGTCGTCAGATAGAAGTCGCCGATCGGCGTTGGCGAGCCCGCTCTGGCGCTGCCCAGGCCGATCACCGTCAGATCCTTGGTGGTAGTGTTGTTGATCTCGGAGCGGTAGCCGCCGACGGCGCCCAGGTTGTCGACCTTGGTGTCAAGCATGAAGACGCCGGCGCCCTCCGCGGCACTGAGCAGCAGGGCGTAGGCGCGGACCTCGGCGCCGCTGTTGGTGATGACCCGGGTATTGGTCTTGTGGTCGTCGCTGACGCCGAGGGCGAGCGTGACACTGGGATTGCCGTTCGGGTCGGCAATGATGTTCTTGTTGATGCTCAGTCCGCACCAATAGCTGAAGGCGCAGATGCTGCTGGCATTGTCGGTGGCGGTGATCTGGATGCTGTGGCCGTTGTAGGTTCCGTCGGGCAGCAGCACGCCGAAGGTCTCGATGCCGCTCTTGCCGATGCCCGACAACGGCGAGGCCACCGTTTCGATCCAGAGCGGGCCCTTGTTGTTGTAGTTGAAGCTGCCATTGACGGCGGCGGCGAGGTTGGTGACCGCGTTGTCCGAACCGTAGAGGTCGAATTGTCCGGTTCCCGTCACCAGCAGGGAACTGGCGACGATCCTGGCCTCCGGGCGCGACACTGGCGGCGTCACCGAACTGTCGGAGCTCCACTGGGATATGCCGGAGGCTGAATCGAGATGTACGTTGTAACCGCTTGCGGTGATGGGCTGCTCGATCATCAGGCCGGCGCGAACCTTGCCGGTCGCGCTGTCGCGATAGGTGCTCGGCGCAGTGGCGACATCGAAGGCAGGGAAGCTGCCGCTGGCGCCGAAAGCGCCGGTGGTGAGCCAGACGTTGCCAGTGGCGGTGAGGCCGAGGATGCCCCAGACATTGCCGATAGTGAGCTCGGCCGCCGTGCGGAAAGTGAAGCTGCCCGGGACGTTGTAGGCGAGGAACTTGAGTGGGCTGTTGCCGCCGGCCGCGGGTGTGCCGATGAAGTTGGTCACGGAATTGGCCTGCAGGCCAAGAGCACCAATGTGGGAAAAATCTTTCCCCGCGAGGTCGATAGTGCCCGTGGCAAATAATCCCAAGTGTCCAGAGCCAAGATTGGGCCCGGCGGTCGGCACAGGCCCGGGGTAGGCGGTGGAACCGCTGTTGAGGGTGAGATCACCCCAAGTGCTAATCTTGACATGCGACGCCGCATTCAAGCCAACAACGCCATTCACGGTGTCAATGGTCAGTGACCTGTCGTTCAGCAAGTCGAAACCTGCTCCACTGGATCCGCCTCCGGCCCCGGTTGAAGCCAGCGCGAGAAGTCTGACGCTGTTGCGGGTACCCGAGAGTCCGGCGTAGTTGGTGCTGCGCACTACCAGCTTGTCGGCGGTGATCTTGGCATTGCCGTACTGCAGGGAGCGGTTGGAGCTGAGGTCGAATGTTCCGGCGCCGACATCGACGCGACCGTTGCTGCCGCCATTGCCCAGCCACAGGGTGTTGGCGTTGACCAGGGTGAAGTCGTTGCCGTCGGTGACCACGCCGGACCTGCTGCCGACCTGCTGGATGTAGAGATCGGGTGATGTGTTGTGCAGCGTAAAGTCGCCGTGCGTGGAAGCGCCGATGGCGCCGATGCTGTTTGCCGCGTTCGACAAATCCACCGCGCCGCCATAGCGCACGAGAAGTTCGAATGCGTTGGTGGAGATGCGTTGTGATTGCGACAGGCTGCCGACATTCAGATTCAGGGTGTTGCCGTTGGTGGTGATGCCGGTGGTCGCTCCCACGCTGCCGATGGCCACGCCATCGGTGTCGCCGTAACTGATCGATCCGCTGACATTGCCGGCCAGCGTGTTGACGTCGTTCAGGGCGGAAGCCAGGGTTTGCGAGCCGGAACCCAGCAGTTGCAGGGCGCTCGCCGTGATGACGCCGCCCGTCTGGCTGGCGCCGCCGCCGGAATTCAGCGTCAGGGTGGCGCCACCGGCGTTGGCGTTGTGCGCCAGGGTCATCAGACCACCCGATTGCAGGGTGATGTCATTGCCGCCGCTGCTGACGCCATTGGTGCCGCCGACGCTGCCGACGGTCATCGCGCCGGCGCTACGGAAGCTCATGGCGCCATTGCTGGTCGCGGCCAATGTGCCGATGCTGTTGCCGGCCGAGGACAGGTCGATGCTGCCGCTGCTGACGACTTTCAGATGGGTGGTGGTGATGGCGCCGGTCTGGGTGATGGCGCCGGCATTCAGCGTGAGGGTGTTGCCGTTGGTATTCAAACTGCCGAGGGACAGGGCGTCGGCGTCGGTATAACTGACCGAACCGGTGACATTGCCGGACAGGCTGGCGACGTTGTTGGTCTGGGTCAGGGTGAAGGTGCCGCTGCCGCCCAGGTGCAGTGCGCTTGCCGTGATCGCGGCCGTTTGCGTCACGCCACCGCCGGCGGAGAGGTCGAGCGTGCCGCTGGCCGCATTGATCGCGGCGCCGAGCGATATCGCATTGTTGGCGACCAAATACAGCGTCGAGGTCGATGCCCAGTTGACAGCGTCCTGCACGGTAATATTGCCGGCGCTGCCGCCGGCAGCGGTGGCCGTGCTGACGGTGACGTTGCTGGTCGCCAGCGCATTCTGCAGGGTGGTGACATTGAGGTTGGAGGTGCCGCCGTCGTCGGTCAGATCCTTGAATGGCGATGCGGCCGTAATGTCGCTGTCCACCGCCGTCGAAATGGTGATGTTGGCCGGGTCGAGCAGCAGGGTGCCGGTGTTGCCCTGCGGCGCACGCGTGTCCACGGTGCCGGCGAAGGCCAGGCGCTGCTTGCCCGAGACCTCGACGAAGCCGCCGTCGCCGCCCTGCGCACCGCCGCGGGCGCTGATGCTGCCCTGGAATGCCGTCGTGCCATCGCTCCACACGGCCACCTGGCCGCCATCGCCTTTGACGTTGGCGTCGGCCTTGATGGTGGAACCTGCGGCCACGCGCACCGTGGCGGCATTAGGCTCGGGCCCGGCACCGTGGAAGTTGCCGCCGACCAGCACCGTTCCACCCTTGGCGTCGCCGGAGACGTCGATCTTCGAGGTGGCCTCGAGCGCGATGTTGCCGGCGTCGGCCAGCAGGTACACGGCGCCGTCGCGCTCCTCGACGCCGCGCGCCTGGATCACGCCGCTGTTGTTCACCGCCGTGGCGGCGAGGCTGCGGGCGGTCGATGCCGTCATCACCACGCGGCCGCCGTCGGCCAGCAGCTGGCCGCTGTTGGCCACGCCGGCGAGTTCGGCGACGTTGCGCTCGCTGACGGCGTAATTGACCAGCTTGTCGCCGACCACGTCGAGCGTCATCTGGTTGCCCGAACCGAGCAGCACGGTGCCGAGGCGCGCCTCGACCACGCCGCGGTTGGCGACGTAATCGCCGGCCAGCACGACATAGCCCTGTTCGCGTGCCTTGATGATGCCGTCGTTGACGACCTGCGCCGTACCGCCAGCGCCGACTTTTTCGAACAGGTAGCGTCCGCCGAGGAAATCGTTGTCGCGGATGCCCAGCGTGGTGGCGACGAGGGCGCCGACGTCGAGTTGCGCGCCCGGCGCGAAGTAGATGCCGTTGGGATTGACGAGGAAGACCTGGCCGGTGGCGGAAAGGGAACCGAAGATCGACGAGGGATCGCTGCCGACCACCCGGTTGAGGATCACCGACGAGGTCGAGGGCTGCTCGAAGCGCACGCTGTTGCCCGCGCCGATGGAGAAGCTCTGCCAGTTGATGATGGCGCGGTCGGCGGTTTGGGTGACGACCTGGCGGTTGGCGTCGAGGTTGGCGATCGACGCCGAGCCGGGCACGACCACCTGGCCGCCGGTCGGCATCTGCGCCTGCGCCGGCCCCCCATTGGAAAATGAGGTGGCGAGCAGGGCGGCTAGAAGCTTAAGCTGATGCTTGCCCATAGCCTGCCCACCTTGCGATCGACGGCGTGAAAGCGGCCGCCGCCCGGCGTTGCCGCTTCGAGTTTGACCACGGTCTTGGCGGTCGGGTAGAGCGTCAGGCCGGCACCCCAGCCGACCAGGCTCTGCCAGGAATTGGAAAATCCCGGGTACATGTAGACCACGCGTCCGGCGTCGCCGAAAAACGCGACGCTGCCGGGCGTCTTGCCGATCGACACGCTGCGGCGGAATTCCAGGGTGGCCTGCGCCCCCATGTCGCCGCGCAACTCGGATGAGTTGTAGGCGCGGATGCTGCCCGGCCCGCCGATGGAGTATTTCTCGCTGTCGGGCAGCCGGTCCGGGCTGAAGACGAAGGCGCCGCGCAGATAGACATCCCACTTGCGGTCGAGCGGGAGCAGATAGTTGCCATCGACCTCCATGCGGAAGCGCTGGGCGTTCTGGCGCGTGCCGTCGGTGTTGCGGCGCAGGTTGCTGGCCATCTGGATCGACAGATTGCTGACGGAGGCGTCCTGACCGATGTTGTTCGACAGATAGCCGAAACTGAGCATGGGCACCCGCGTGTCAGATGTCCGGACACCGAAGGTCTTCTGCAGCAAATGGGTGGTCTTGAAGCCCACCGACAGGGTTTCGTTGCGACCGCGGCTGCGCGTCAGCGGATACTGCACGGCGAGCTCGGAAACGCTTGACTGCCCGCTGAGGCCAAGCGCCACGAAGGCGCCGGCCACGTCATACTCGGCTTCGGAATAGCTGGCGGCGAGGCGCAGGCCGTCGTTGTTCAGCGGCAGGCTGTAGCCGACCTTGCCGTATTTGAGCAGGCTCTTGTCCGTGGCCACGCCGGACAGGCTCAGCTGGTCGCCGATGCCCAGCGGATTGTTGACTTCGACACCCACGGTGGCGCGGTTCTGGCCGGTTTCCTTGCGGCCGAAATTGTCTGCGCTGGCTGTCGCTGTGATCATTTTCTCCTCGGCCTTGACCAGTACGTCGGAGGTACCGAAGGCGGCGCCGGGGGCCAGCGTGGCGCGCACTTCGAAGCCGGGCAAGTCGTTGAGCAACAGCAGGGTGCGTTCGAGGCGCTCGGTCGCCACCAAGCTGCCGGGCTGCAGGTGCACCAGCTGCAACTGCAGGTATTCGTCGGTGTAGCGCTTGTGGCCCGAAAACAGGACTTTGCCGACTCGTCCTTCGACCACGGCGATGGTGACCACGCCGTCTTCGACCCGCTGCGGCGGAACGACTGCACGAGCCAGAGTATACCCGCGGTCGTGATAGAACTCAGTGACGGAGTCGGCAGCGACGTTGAGATCGTAGAGATTCAGTTCCAGGTCGAGGAAGCGCTCGACCACCCGTTTCAGGCGCAGTACCGGAAACACCGTATTGCCGACGAAGCGAAACGAGTGCACCTGGAAGCGCTTGCCGTGGCGGTCGTGCACCGATGGTCCGGGCTGTTCCGGGATGACGATCTGGGCCGGCGAGGCCGGCGCCGCCGGGCGCGGACCGGCCAGCGATTCCTGCACGCTGCCGGGCGTCGGCGCTGCCGGCGTCTGCGCCATGGCGTCGCGGGCCAAGGGCAGCAGGGCGATCGTGAGCACGAGCACGATGGCGTGGCCCCGCATGCCGCCAGGCTGCCGCAGTCGACTGGGCGGACTCATGGCGCGGTCCATACGCCGGCGACGACATTCGCGACCGGATCGGTGAACGGCGTCTGCATGCGGACGACGGCTTCGGCTGTGACCGGGATGCGATAGGGGAAGGGATTCGTCGGGTCGTTGCAAAGGGTGTTGGGTGGATTGGTGGGCGGGGCCACCTTGAGCAGTTCGGGCGCGGCGATGCTGCCGCCGCTGTAGGTGCTGTCGATCTTCGCCGCCGTGGTGGGCGGCGCCACGACGAAGCCGAAGATCATGCTCTTGATGATGGGCACGACGAGGCGCACGCAGTAGGTCACGCGCACCTTGAGCAGGTTGGCGTCCTGCACGTTCATGTTGCTCTTCAGGATGGTGGGGTCGCGGTACATCAGGTTGTCGTTGGGGATGGTGCCGCCGAAGCCGGCCAGTGCCGCCGGGGTCGGGTTGACGATCTGGATCAGCGCCAGCTTGGGGTTGGCCAGTTCGTCGCGCGCGGTGCGCCGGCCGAGTTTGACTGCCGCCAGTTCGGTCGCCGTGCCTATCTTGTGGGCGTAAAGCGGGGCGAGGCCCGCAGCGAGGCCATCCTTGATCGCCGCCATCGAACCGCCGTTCAGTGCGCCGGCGCGGGTGCCGACGAAGGTGGCGTAGTTGAGCGTCTGTTTGGCTTCGTAGATGAAGATGAACTGCAGGCTGGCGAGAAACAGCAGCAGCAGGATCGGCAGCACGTAGATGTACTCGATCGTCGCCTGACCGAACTGCCGGGAGCGGAGTCGTTTCAGCATGTCGCCCCTACTTCTCCGCCGCCGGCTGGGCATCGGCGATCGCCGGGGCCAGGCGGTCGCTCAGGGCCTGGGTGCGGGCATGCAGCGGATCGTCGTCGGCGACGAAGTGATGCGCCTGGATGAAGGCAGCATGGGCCTGGCGCTGGCGGATGATGCCGAGGTTGTACCAGGCGCGGGCGTCGCCCGGTGCCAGCAGCAGGGCGCGCTGGTAGGCGTCGGCGGCGTTGTCGGGCCGGTTGGAGCGGGCGTAGAGATTGCCCAGGCGCAGCCAGGTTTCCGGATCGTTGGGCGCGGCGCGGGCCAGGCCCTGGTAGAGCGCCTCGGCGCGCGCGTCGGCGCCGGACTCGTAGGCAAGCACGGCATTCTGGTGCTGCTCGTAGACGCTGCCCGAGGCGCAGGCCGCGAGCAGGGGGAGTAACGCCAGGAGGAGCGCCGTGCGGCGGTTCAGGCTTCGCGCCATTCGAGCACGTCGCCGGCGGCGATGCCTGCAGCGGCCAGTGCCCCGGGCGGAAGTTCCAGCGTGGCGCGCGCGTCGGCACGGCCGGCGAAGCGCAGCGGCGGCAGCTTATGGACCATTCCGAGCACCCGCCACTGCGGGTCGAGGAAGGCGAGGTCGAGGGGATAGCGCATGCCGATGGTGTGCACCGAGGGACAGGGGTCGATCAGCAGGCCCTGGCCGGTGGCCAGCGGCGGCCGGCCAAGCAGGCCGCGCATGCGTTCCCAGGCATTGGTGGTGCACCGGGCCTCGGGCACGAGGCAGTCGGCGCTGCCGGCGCGGTAGAGGGCGCCATGCTTCATGTCAGCATGCCCTCCATCAGGAACTTCATCACGATGGGGAAGGCCAGCACGATGAAGGTCACCGGGAAAATGAAAACGATCAGCGGCAGGATCAGCTTGACCGGCGCTTCCATCGCCAGTTTCTCGGCGCGCTGGAAACGTTCGGTGCGGCGCTGCAGCGCCTGCACCCGCAGCGCGCTGCCCAGCCGTGCGCCCATCTTCTCGGCCTGGATCACGGTGCCGACGAAGCTGGTGATCTCTTCCATGTCGAGGCGCTTTTCCATGCGGCGCAGGGCATCGGCGCGGGGCACGCCGGCGCGCAGGTCGCGCACCACCATGTAGAACTCGTTGCGCAGCGGCCCGGGCGGGCCCTTGTCCATGGCCTGGTTGAGCGCGCCGTTGAGGTTGAGGCCGGCTTCGACCGCCATGGTGATGAAGTCGAGATAGACCGGCAACGCACGCAGCACGTCCTTCTGCCGCCTGGCGCGGACGTCGCCGAGCCAGATCATCGGGAAGTAGAAGCCGGCCAGCGCCAGCGCCATGATGCTCAGGGGACCGAGCGAATCGATGGCGCTCAGTACCACGCTGCCCAGCGCCACGGCGGCGATCAGGCCGAAGACGCGCACGGCGTAGAACTGTTCCGCCGACATCAGGTAGCCGACGCCGGTTTCCTGCAGGCGCTTGTGGGTCTTTTCCAGCCAGTCGGGCGGGAAGCGGCAGGTGAGGTGGTATTCGATGAAGAGGATCAGCGGCCAGGCCAGGCTGAGCATCGGCGGCAGCGGATCCATGTATTCGCGGTCCTCGCTCGGCACGTCCGACTTGAGCGTGGCGAGGCTGTGGAAGGCCAGCATGGCGGCGGCGCCGACGGTAAGGCCGATGATCAGGGCGAAGAGGTTGTTTGACATGGCGTTCAGACGTCGATGGCGGTGATTTTCTGGATGAAGTAATAGCCCATGACTTCCATGATGCCGATCACCATCAGCGTCACCCAGCCGGGCCAGGTGGAGAACAGCGGCGCCATCGCCACCGGCTCGATCTGCGTCAGGCCGAACATCACCAGCAGCGGCAGGGCGGTCATCACCACGCCCTGGATCTTGCCCTGGGCGGTGAGGCTGGCGATCTTGCCTTCCATGGTCTGCTTCTCGCGCAGGGTGTCGGCCAGCGAGTTGAGGATCTCCGCGAGGTTGCCGCCGACCTCGCGCGAGATGCGCAGCGCCGAGATCACCAGGGCGAAGTCGGGTATCGGGTTGCGTTTCTCCATGTTCTGCAGTGCCGTGTCGAAGTCGACGCCGATGCGCAGCTCGCGCATCATCAGGTCGAATTCCTGGGCGATCGGCGGGCGCTGCTCCTTGATCATCGACTCGATGGCGATGTTCACGCTGGCGCCGGCCGACATCGCGCCGGTGATCATCAGCAGCGCGTCGGGCAACTGTTTCTCCAGCGTCTTGAAGCGCTTGGTGCGCATGGCGCGGACGTAGTACTTGGGCAGGACGTAGGTCGCCACCAGCGCGGCCAGCGAGAAGATCGGGTTGGCCGTGAGGAACCATACCGCGCCCGGCACCACGAACATTGCCATGAGGTTGTAGCGGAACATCTTCTGCGGATCGATGAAGATGAACATGTCGGCCAGCGTGCCAGACGCCTGGTCGGCGATGTTGGCCTGCTGCTTCTGCAGCATGCTTTCGCCCCACTTCATGAACAGCCAGGCCATGCAGGCCACCGCGCCGAGCACGGTGACGCCGATCAGCGCGATCTGATTCATAGCACCCGTCCCGCCTGGAATACCGAGAGGTCGACGTCCATGCCACGGTTCTTCAGGTCCTGGTAGAAGTCGGGAATGGCGCCGGTGGCGATGTGCTTGCCCTTGACCTTGCCGTCGGCACCGAAGCCTTCCTGCTTGAACAGGAAGATGTCCTGCAGGCTGATGACCTCGCCCTCCATGCCGGTAACCTCGGTGATGTGGGTGATCTTGCGGCTGCCGCAGGAGAAGCGGCTCTGCTGGATGAAGAAGCGGATGGCCGAGGCGATCTGCTCGCGGATGGCGCGCACCGGCAGGTCGAGGCCCGACATCATCACCATCACTTCCAGTCGGGCGAGGCAGTCGCGCGGGGTGTTGGCGTGGGCGGTGGTGAGCGAGCCGTCGTGGCCGGTGTTCATGGCGGTGAGCATGTCGAGCGCCTCGCCGCCGCGACACTCGCCGACGACGATGCGGTCGGGGCGCATGCGCAGGGTGTTCTTGACCAGGTCGCGAATGGCCACCATGCCCTTGCCCTCGGCGTTGGCCGGGCGCGATTCGAGGCCGATCAGGTTGGGCTGCGACAGTTGCAGTTCGGCCGCATCCTCGACGGTGATGATGCGCTCGTCCGGCGGAATAAAACTGGACAGCAGGTTGAGCAGGGTGGTCTTGCCCGATCCGGTGCCGCCCGAGATGATCATGTTGGCCTTCTGCTCGACCACGGTTTTCATGAAGCCGAGCATCTCATGCGTCATCGAGCCGAAACGCACCATGTCCTCGCCCTGCAGCTTCTTCTTCGAGAACTTGCGGATGGTGAGGTTGGCACCCTTGAGCGCCAGCGGCGGGATCACGGCGTTGACGCGCGAGCCGTCCTTGAGGCGGGCGTCGACCATGGGCGACGACTCATCGATGCGCCGGCCCAACGGGGCGACGATGCGTTCGATGGCCCCGACGACCGCCAGGTCGCTGGTGAAGGTGATGTCGGACTTGGTCAGGCGGCCCGAACGCTCGACGAAAATCTCGTCGTAGCGGTTGACCATGATTTCGGTCACCGCCTCGTCGGCCAGCAGGTCTTCGAGCGGGCCGAGGCCGACCACTTCGTCGAGCACCTGCTTGATGATGCGCTCGCGGTCGACGTCGGGCGGCAGCTCCGTGTCCTTGCCGACGATGTCCTGCAGCAGGGTGCGGGTGTTCTCGCGCAACTCCTCTTCGCTCTGGCGCGACACGTCCATGCGGCGCAGGTCCATCTGCTTGATCAGCTGCTGGTGCACGCGCTTGAGGTGGCCGGTCATGGCGGCGCGCTGCTGGTCGCTGAGTGACGGTGGCGGGGGCGGCGCAGCGGCAGTTTGAAAAGTCGGCGCTGGCGGCACGGCGGCCGGGGCCGCAGGAGCCGCGGTTGGTGCGGCCGGTGCGGCGGCGGATGCCGCAGCCGGTGCCGCCGCGGCCTCCGCGGGCAGTTCGAGGTCAAGCACCTCCAGCGTATAGCCGGCGATGGCGATCTTGTCACCGGGCTTGAGCGGGCCGTGGCGGGTGATTGTCCGGCCATTGACCTCGGTGCCCGAGCTCGATCCGAGGTCTTCGACATAGACGCCCTCGGGCTTGCGCTGGATGGCGGCGTGCTTTTTTGCCACAGTCCAGCCCTGCAACTGGATCAGGTTGTCGTCGCTCTTGCCGACCGCACAACTGTCGATGATGCACTCGATGTTGGAAGTGCTTCCCTTGGGTGTCGTTACCGCAATCTTCAGCATGGGGTCGCCTTCAGTCGATGAGGTCTTTCTTGCTCAGGTTGCGCTCGAAGCGTTCTTTCATTTCGAGGCCTTTTTCGATGCGCTCCTGGTTCATTGAGGATGTCGGGTCCACCACCACCGGGGTGACGGCGATCAGCATGTCGCTGCGGCCGCCGCGGAAGGAATCGGAGCGGAACAGGCGGCCGATGATCGGCAGGTCGCCCAGCCCCGGAATCTTGCTGACGTCGTTTTGCATGTCGCGGTTGACCAGGCCGGAAATCACCATGGTCTGCCCTGACTTGACGTTGATCTCGGTTTCCGAGGTGCGGGTCAGGAAACCCGGCGTGCCGGCCACGGCGTTGGATTGGTCGAGCTGGCTGAGCTCGGCGCGAATCGCGGCGATCACGTTGCCATTGTCGTCGGCGGCGGGCTTGATGGTGAGCTTGATGCCGTAGTCCTTGTAGGTGATGCTGGTGGCGCCGAGCGCGCCCACCGTCTGGATCGGGATCTGGCCACCGGCGAGGAACTGCGCCGAGCCGCCGCTGCGGGCCGACAGTTCGGGCTCGGCGAGCACCGTCAAGTCGCCGTTGCTCTTGGCCAGGTTGATCACGCTCTGGATGGTGCCGGCAATGCCGACATAGGTGCGCAGGCCGGTGAGCGTGAGCGGCACGGTGCTGGCCGCCGCTGCCGCGCCGGGAATGTTGGTCGACGAGCCGAAGTTGCCGGCGACTGATACCGAAGGCCCGACGAAGCTGCCCGGCCACGACATGCCGATCTGTTCGGAAAAGTTCTTCTTGGCTTCGAGGATCTGCACTTTCATGTAGATCATCTTCTTCATTTCCACATCCAGCTCCTTGACCAGCGGCAGCAACTGCGGGAAGCGCTGGGCCAGCGCAGTGATGCGGACGATCTGCGGCGGGCTGGCAGAACCGGTGATGGCGACCTGCGGGCCCATCGGCTTGATCTCGATGCCGCTGATGTCGCCGAGCACTTCCTTGGCGGCCTTGTAGGCAAAGCTCGAATCCTTGGAGCCGACGCGGATGATGTAACGCTCCACGACGCCCTGCGGCGACCACATCACCAGCGACGTATCGCCTACGCTCTCGGCAATCAGCAGCATCTGGGTGTCGTCGATGAACTTGGTGCTGACCAGTGCGCCGTTGCCGATGGCGATGCGATGTACCTTGGTGGCGGGAATGGAGGTGATTTCGCCGACGAACATGACGAGTTCCGTCGGGGGCTCGACAGCCGCATTGGCCGTGCCGGACAGGGCGAGGACGCAAGCCGCGCAGAACAGGGAGAAATATTTGCCGAACATGGTGGTTGTCCTTTGCGGGTTACTTTTCGATCAGGGTCTTGAGCTCGGCCTTCATCGCCGGCGTCAGACCGCTGCTGTCGGCTCCGCTCGCCGGTGCGGCAGCGGGAGCGCGGGCCGGGGCCGGGGCAGTGGGGTTGCCGGCCGCGGCCATCGCGGCTGCTGCGGCGGCATTGCCCGCGGCGGCATTGCCCGCGGCGGCAGCCGCAGCTGCCGGATTGGATGGGGCGATCGCCGGCACGAGGGGTGGAACGCCGGTCGTGCCGTATTCGGATGCGCCGGGCACCGGGACGTCGGTCGACTTGAGGCTGGGGCCGGAGCGCTGGCCGCCGATGATGTACTCGACCATTCCGGCCAGTGATGTCGAGCGCTTGGCATTACGTTGGCGTTGCGAAATCTCGTCGAAGATATTCTGGGCATTGACGGAGAAATCAACGCTGCCCTCGTCCTTCTCGTTGCGCAAGACATAGCGCAGCTTGCCGATGTTCTGCGCCAGCGTCAGGCGCCCAGCCTGGGTCGGCGTGACTTCGAGTGTCAGGGTGCTGTAGGTCGAGGTTTTTCTTGCGCCGGGCGTCTTTTCGTCGGCCTCCTGCACGATGCGCTGGCCGGTCGCCAGCACCTTCATTCGCTCCATGAAGGGCACCACGGTCTGGCCGCCTTCGTCGCGCTGCATGGCGAGCATGAGGTCGACGCGGTTGCCCGGCTGCACCATGTGGGCGACGGCGTTGAGTTCGTCGATATCGACGGTCATGGCGCGGATGCCGTCCTCCAGGGTGCCGGAGAAATCGGCGATTTCCGGCTTGAGGTCGGTCTTGAGCAGCGGCCGCCCCTTCATCACCGGCTTTATCAGGGCCTGGCCCTTGAACTTGTCGAAATCGTTGGCGAGGATGGCGTTGGGATAGACGAGGTCGGCCGCCACCTCGCGCGCGGCGACGTTGTTGTCGCCGAGCACTATGCCGGCCGGTGTGTCGGCGATGGGCACCACCACGGCCACCTTGGGTCCGCCGCGCTGGGCGCGGGCGGCCAGTTCGGCCTCGATGCTGGCCTCGCGCGAAGCGAGGTAGCGGGTGGTGAGGAAGGTCGCCAGAAGCGCCAGGCCGATTGCGGCCAGCAGCATCAGCCAGGTTCTGTTGATGTGCAGGGAAGGAAGTTTGAGACCCATGGATTGGTTCCTCGGACTGTGATGGCAGCGACGGGCTGTGCGGGGCTAGAAGGGAAGGCTGGTGGGAAGGCCGAATGACGAGATGTCGGAGAGCATGTCGTTCTTGGCCTGGTCGATGGCGGCGGTGACGATCTGCTTGATGGCGTCGCCGAAACTCGATGGCAGGGTGGGGAAGGGGGAGATGCTGACCGTGGGCGTCGGGATGGCGAGGTTCTGCCAGTCGAGGCAACGATCGACGCCGACGGTCAGCGTCGGGTTGGGCATGGTCGGAAAGTACTTGGTGACGTCGGCCGACGCCCATTGGTCGAGCGATGTCTCGTAGGTGTAGTCGCAATCGGGAATCTGCGCGATCGCCAGGGCGTAGGTGTAATCCTTGTGGTAATCCTTGATGGCCCGCGCCACCTGCTTCAACACCGGCTCGGCGGGCTGGCCGGGCGTGTCGGGGTTGCTGAAGGGCTGCAGCAGGATCATGACGCCGAAGGCCAGCACCACGATGTATTCGACCGAGGCCTGGCCGGCGAAAAACCGCCGGGGCCGCAGCGCGTTCCGGCTGAAATGGCGGCGCTCGGTCATGGCTGGTCGACGTAGTTGAGCAGCACGTTCGACTCCCGGCCCTGCCGGGTCATGGTGATGCTGAGTTCGCGCAGGCCGTTCTTGAGCACCATCACGTCGCCATTCAGGCTCGGCTTTTCCATGCGGTAGTGGTTGGTGACTGTCCAGCCGAGGTCGCCGAGGTTGCGGCGATAGAAGTCGGCATTGGCGGCCGGCGAGAAGCCGTTTCGGAGCGCCACGGTGCGCGCGGTCTTGCCGGCATCGTTGTGGGCGATGTCGTTGATCAGGGTGCTGCCCGGCAGCATGGGCAGTTCCTCCTTGACGCTCTTGCCGCCCGGTGGCGTGGTCAGGCCGAGGATGGCCTCGGTGCCGTTCCTGCCGAAAGGCTTCAGCTGAACCGTGAAGAAGCAGTTGTCGCGCAGCGAGGCAATGACCTGCCAGGGCCCCATCGGGTACTCGACGGGACCGGGGATCGCCTTGGTCGCAGCCCACTCCTTGCGGTAGAAGGCGAGGATTTCGTCCGGCGGCGCTGCGCTTTCGAGGCGCAGGATGCCCATGGGCAGGCCGTTGTAGTCCATCTGCTGGGCGACGACCTGCAGCTTGGCCTTTTTCGGCGCGGGAAAATCGGGACAGGCGCGCAGCGGATCCTTGGCCGCAAACGCGGTACCGGCCATCAGCAGGAGGAGGGCAGCAAGGGCACGTATCACTGCAAGCGATCCGCCGGCACGCGGTCGACCTCGATGCGCCCCAGGTCCAGCGTGCTGAGTTCGGGGAAGAAGATCAGGGCGATGACCTTCAGCACGTCCATGACGGTGTCGAAGACGCCGCCTTCGTCGGGCTGCAGCAGCGAGGCCGGCGTCAGGCCGCGCACCTGGTTGTAGACGGACATCTTTTTCTTGCCTTCCGGCGTGCTGTACTCGCTGAGCGAACCGGGGCCGTTGGCGTTCCAGCCGTTGGCGAGGATCACGTTCTTGGCGGAGAAGGTGCTGGCCGTACTGGTTGCAAGGTATTCCACCGGGCAACCATTGCAACTGCCGAGTCCCGAGTTGGTGTTGAACGCCACGTCCTTGACCGCCAGCTTGACCTCGGCGGTGTACTTGCCGCGGGTATCCACCATGAAACTGGAAACCACCGAGCTGATGTTCACCAGCGGTGTCAGCAGGTCGTTGATGGTGCCGGGCGCCTTGTCGCTGGCCAGGTCGTCGTCGTAGCTGCCCAGCGCGGTGTAGCCGCCGCGCGTGTTGTTGTCGATGTCGGCATAACTGACCAGCAGCTTGTTGCCGCGGCGGTCGCGCCAGAGTTGCTTGGCGTTGCCGCCAACCCAGCTTCCGCCGGATTTGTCGGCATCCTTGAACGCGGTGGTGCCGCTGTCGGAGAACAATCGCGCGCCGATCTCGACGCGGATCTGCTCGTCGGTCTTTTCGTTGGCATCCCACTTGTTGCTGAAGGTGCTGCCCGACCCCAGGCCGAAGCTCTCGGCGGCGGCGCCACCATGCCAGACCGTGCGCTCCCACGCCGCATAGCGGGCGGCCTGCACCGTGTAGGTCTTGATGTCCTGGTACTTGGCGATGATCGGTATTGCCAGGAACAGCGGCACCAGCACCAGCGCCGCAGCGATGAGTGCCTCGACCATGGCCTGGCCGCGCTGGCGAGATGTGCGCCGGGCGTTCACAGCAGGCCCGCCCGGTGAATCTCCATCGACATGTACTGCTCGATGAAGTTGTTCGGCAGCAGGTGCGCCTGCCAGTAGGGGTTGTAGAGGCTGCCCAGCTCGGTCTGGGTGTCGGTGCCGATGGTGCGCTTGAACCAGGTCAGCGCGCTGTCGTTGGTCGGGCGCGAGAAATAGACCTGGGCCTTGGCGAGGCTGCGCATCTTGCCATTGCTCGGCGCGCCATTGATGGTGGCAAACTGCCCGGTGGCCGGATTCTTGGGCATGTCACTGACATCTTTTTCGATCTCGATCACCAGGGACGGGCCGGTCAGGTTCTCGGCGGCGGTGTCCTTCACGTCCATGTACTTGAGGAGGCCGCCAAAAGTGTTGGGGCTGAAGGTGAGGGAGGTGCCGGCGCCCTTCTCCTGCTGCATCGTCGCCGAGATCTTGGTCAGCCAGCTGCTGAGCGACTCGCCGTAGGCATCGGCGGCGGTGCGGCCGAAGTTGTTGTCGCCGGAGAGCGAATTCTGTTTGTCGAGCTGTTTGCCCGATTGGGCCGCGCCGTGTGCCACCGGTATCCAGGGCGGCGCGAAGGGAATCGGCAATGGAATCGGTATGCCGAGGATGCTGATCCAGAAGATGTCCAGCCCCGAGAAGCTGGATGCGTCCATCGCTGTCCAGCTCTTCTTGTTTTTAGATCCGACGGCACCCGGATTCGCGCTGCTGTTGGCCCCCGAAGCCGGCGTCGGCGTATGGGTGACGGCAGGACAGCCTGCCGGCTTCTGCGACGCCGTGCCAAAACAGCGGGAATCGACCCACTGGTTGTCGACGTAGGTGTAGCCGCCCGCCGGATGGCCGGCATCGCCGAGCTGGACGGTGCCGGCCGTGCCGTCGCAGGATCCGCCCGGAAGCTGGCTGTGGTAATCCTTGACGATGGCCGGCGGCGTGGCGGAAACGGTGTTGCCGTGGCAATCGACGATGGTGCCCGATCCGCTGCCGGTTCCCGAGGTAGAACCGGTGCCCGCGACGTTGGTGACCTTGAGTTCGGTGCCGCCACGGTGAATCACCGGCAGGAACAGCGGTCCCGATGTGTAGGGGATGAACACCGTCGGGTCGACGAAGGTCAGGGGCGGCGCGTAGAAGAAGGTAAAACCCCAGGCCGGCTTGGTCGAGCGGTCGCGCGAGAAATCATCGAGCGAATCCGTCGTGACCTGGGCGAAGCGGTCGGCGTTGGCGCCGTCCTTGCCGTCGGTGTTGGGATCCTTGAACTCTGTGAAGTTGAACCACTTGTAAAAATGGTAGGCGAGGTAGAAGGCCGAACTGCTTGTCAATGTGGCCTTGTCGTCATTGGCCTTGATGATGCTGCCGTCGCCGTCGAGGATAGACAGTGGCCCGGTGAAGATGGAGACGCCCATCATGGAGTCCAGCTTGGCACCGAGCGTGTTGAACACGCCGAGGGTCTGCGTCACCGTCAGCGCGGTGGCGTAATGGTAGATGCGCTGGCTCTCGCTGTAGATCATGTTGAGGCCATCGAGCAGCGTGATGACGCCCTTCATCAGGGTGGAGCCAGCCTTGCCCTCGTCGAAAAGTCCTGCACCGGTGCCGATGACGTTGTAGATCGTCTTGTAGGCCGATTTCAGCGTTCCGCCGGGCCAGATGTTCATCATCAGCTCATAGAACACGCTGCGGCCCCAGTTGGCTGAATCGTTGTTCTTGGTGAAGGCCGACAGGTTGCGGAACCACGAGGTCATGCCGACGAACTGCGCCACGGCGACCTGATTGGCGATCATGGCGCGGTTGGTGTAAGCGGAATAGTTGTAGTCGCGGGCTTCGGCCAGGGTTGCGCTATAGACGGCGGCATCGGCCGTGTTCTGCAACCTGATTTTCTCGACTGTCTGCGAACCCATGCTGTACATCACGAACAGCGCGAGAATCACCAGCACCGAAGTGAACAGCGCAAAAACGAGAGCCTGCCCACGTTGCGTATGCGCTGGGCGCACGCAATGCGGCAGGCTCCCTGGTCTGCCGGGTCGCTGGAGCAGGAAGCTGTCCATGCGAACCCCTGGAACGACGGCGTCAGTTGCCGTACGTGTTCATCTTCTTGTCGGTATTGGCGGTGGTCGCGGCGGAACCCGCGGCCGCACCCGCGGCGCTGATGGCCGATGCCGAACCGGTACCGGCGACTTCACCCGCAAGGCCCGCCACCTGGTTGCGGATGGTCTTGCCGAACAGGGAATAGACGCCGATGGCGGCGACCGCGATCAGGGCGACGATGATGATGTACTCGGTCATGCCTTGACCGCGCTGACGGCTGGCGGTGCGATTGAACATGCTATTCATGGCGGGGTTCTCCAGGGCGAATTGAAAGGACGAATCAATGAATGCAGGCGCGGAAAAACAGGTGTCGCCAGACCGCTGGTGGCATTCTTCCCTCGCTCGTAGGCCTGCGGGTCTATTATGCGTCAACTGTTACCAGATGCAACCTTGCCGGCATCGAGGAGACACCATGACAAAGTGTTTTGGCGCACGTAAATTTGATTTGAAAAACTATTTCACTGCACGGGGAGCCGCCATGGGCAAACGTATCGGGGAGTGCGGCATGAGCCGGCCGGCATGCTTCGTCGCCTCATGGCGGAAGATCCTGGCGTGCCTCGCCTGCGTTGCCGTCGTGCCGGTGGCATACGCCGATTTTGCCGCGGGTGCGGCGGCGATGAAGGCCAGGGATTACGCGACGGCGTTGCGTGAATTCCAGGCGGCAGCGGCGCAGGGCGAGGCGCGCGCGCAGAACGATCTCGGCGTGCTTTACGAACGGGGCCTTGGCGTCAAGCAGGATTTCGTCGATGCTGCCGCGTGGTATCGCAAGGCGGCCGACGCGGGTTTCCTGCAGGCCCAGACCAACCTCGGCTACCTCCATGAATCCGGCCAGGGCGTGGCCCGCGACTACGGCAAGGCGCTGGCGCTGTATCAGCAGGCGGCCGAACGCAACTGGGCGCAGGCGCAGAACAACCTGGGCAGCCTCTACGAGAAGGGCCTTGGCGTGCAGCGCGACTATGCCCGTGCCATGTTGTGGTATCGCAAGGCGGCAGACCAGGGTTTGGCGCAGGCGCAGACCAACGTCGGCTACATGCTGGAAACCGGGCGGGGCCTGCCGCGCGACGACATCGGTGCGATGAACTGGTACCGCAAGGCGGCGGACAACGGCTTCGCCCAGGCGGAAAACAACATCGGTGCCCTTTATGAGCGGGGGCGCGGCGTGACGGCGGACCTGAACACCGCCATCTCCTGGTATCGCAAGGCCGTCGACAAGGGCAATGCCCAGGCGCAGACCAACCTCGGATTCCTTTACGCCGCCGGGCGGGGCCTGCCGCGCGATGACGCCAAGGCGGTCGAACTGTTTCGGCTCGCCGCGGCGCAGGGCTTCGCCCAGGCGCAGAGCAACCTCGGCTTCATGCTGGCCGAGGCGCGCAGTGTGCCGCGCGACTACGCCGCCGCCAAAGTCCTCTACGAAAAGGCCATCGCCCAGGGGCTGGCCCAGGCGATGATGCACCTGGCGGTGCTCTATGAGAAAGGTCGCGGCGTGGCGCAGGACAATGCCGTGGCGCTGACCTGGTACCGCCGTTCGGCCGAGGCCGGCTACCGGCCGGCGTCGCAGCGGCTGTTCGCGGTTTACACCAATGGCGAACTGGGCGAGCAGATCGATCCGGTCCGCGCCAAGCTCTGGGCGGACCGGGTGCAGTAACCGGTGCCCTTGCGGTTCGACCGCCTGCTCCTGGTCGCGCCGGGATGGCTGGCCTTCATGCTTTATCTGCCGGCACTGTCCCACGGTTTCGTCTGGGATGACCACTACTTCCTGATCGACCTGCCTTACCTGCGCGATTCGGAGCTATGGTGGCGGCAGTTGTTCGAGCCATTGTTCGTTTCGCGCAACTACTTCCGCCCGCTGCCGCTGGCCAGCTTTGTCATGGAAATGCGCCTTGCCGGGCCGGATCCCTTTGTCTTCCATCTGACCAACCTGCTGCTGCACGCCGCCAACACGACGCTGGTGGTGTTGCTGGTGCGCGCGGCGATTCCTGGCGGCGCCCTGGCAGCCGTGGGCGCAGGGTTGTTGTTCGCGGTGCACCCGGCGCTGGTGGAAAATGTCGCCTGGATATCCGATCGTTTCGACCTGATGGTGGCCTTGTTTGTACTGCTGGCGCTGGTGGGCGAGCGGCGCCTGTCGGGGGCTTTCGCTCGCGCTGCGTGGGTCGGCACCACCTTCCTGCTGGCGCTGTTGTGCAAGGAGTCGGCGGTGGTGTTGCTGGCCCTGGTGCCTTTGTGGCAGGCGATGCGCCATTGGACCGATGCCGAGTGGCGGCCGTGGCGTCGCGATGCCTGGACGCGCGGCGATATCGCCGTATGGGCGGGCTTGCTGCTGGCGCTGTGCGCCTACCTGCTGGTGCGCTATGTCGCGCTCGAAGGGATTTATCGCAACGACTCGGAAATGCTGCGCGGCGGTTTCCTGCAGCACATGTTGCTGATCGGCAAGACGGTGGGCTGGTACGCATCGCTTGCGCTCTGGCCCTTCGGTCGCATGCTGCCGGTGCATCCGGCGACAACGCCCGTGGCCCTTGGCGATGCCTGGGCCTGGCTGGGGCTGACGGGCCTGCTCGCCGGCGCCGTTGCACTGGGATGGGCGCTGCTGTGGCGTCCGGCCGCGCGCCGTCCGGCGCTGGCAGTGGCGATGGCGCTGGCGGCGCTGGCGCCGGTCGCCAACCTGGTGCCGCTGACCATTGGCGACAACCTGGTGCATGACCGCTACCTGATCCTGTCCGTCGCCTTTCTCGTTCTTGCGCTGGCCCTGCTGTGGGAGAACGGTTCGCGCCGCCGGCTCGGCGCGGCAACGGCCGGCGCATGGGCGCTAGCCGCCGTCGTGACCGTCGCCGGGCTGCTGCCCCACTGGCAGAGCAACCTGACGCTGTGGCGCTGGGCTTATGAAGCCGAGCCGGCGTCGCGCATCGCCCGCGAGAGCTATGTCGCCGCGCTGGTGAACGGTCAGCGCTTCGAGGAAACCGTGGCCATTGCGCGAGTCATACTGGCCGACACGCCGGACATTCCCAGCACCACCCACAACCTGGCACTGGCGCTGGCGCAGCTGGGGCAGGATGGCGAAGGCGAGCACCTGGCCCGGCGTGCCATCCGCCAGTATCTGGACCTTTACGACAAGGACGAGGTGCGCCGGCGCGACGACAGCAAGGGCCGGCTGGACATCAGCGAATCCTACAACCTGCTGGGTTACCTGCTGTTGCGGCAGGGGCGGCTGGACGAAGCCGAGCGGGCGCTGCGACAGTCGATCGCGCTGACGCCCTTCCTGACACGGCCGCACTACAACCTGGCACTGCTGCGCTACGAACGCGGTGACTGGGCCGGCGGTGACGCGGAACTGGCTTTTGCCGAGCGCTACGGTGCCCCGGACCTGGCTGCGGCCCACCGGCGCGCCGGCAACGAGAGAAAGCGCGCATTGCAGAATGCAGCGCAGTCGTGACGCGCTGCATGGCCCGTGTGATGGTTGACTTGTTGGTATCAGACTATCTTATGTCAGTGTTTTGTGATTGAATATCAGCCATAACGAATACGAGTTTTACCGGGGGAGTTCAGAGTCATGGCCGATCGCCGATTGCAGGTTTTTCACGCAGTTGCCAAGCAACTGTCGTTCACCAAGGCGGCTGAAGTGCTGTTCATGACTCAACCCGCCGTGACCTTCCAGATCAAGCAACTCGAAGAGCATTTCAACACGCGCCTGTTCGATCGCGGCCATGGCCGCATTGCGCTGACCCCCGCCGGCGACCTGGTGCTCGAATATGCCGAGAAGATCCTCGGCCTGTCTTCCGAAATGGATGTGCGCCTGGCCGAAATGACAGGCGAGATCGGCGGCTCTCTGCTGGTCGGCGCTTCGACCACCATCGCCGAATTCATGCTGCCGCGCATCCTCGGCGAGTTCAAGTCGCTGCATCCCAGCGTGCGCCCGCGCCTGGTGGTTGCGAACTCCGAAAGCATCGAGACCCGCGTCGCCGAACACACCATCGACATTGGTTTCATCGAGTCCCCCTCGCACCAGCCCAACCTGCAGACCGAAGCCAGCTGCGAGGATGAACTGCTGGTCATCTGTAGCCCGAAATTTCCGCTGGCCAAGTACAAGGAAATCTCGCCGCAGCAGCTGATCGACCTACCCTACGTCTCGCGCGAACCCGGCTCGGGCACGCGCGAATTCACCGACGCCTATCTGCATCACGCCGGCATCGCGCCGGAACAGGTCAACCTGGTGATGGAGATGGGCAGCCCGGTGGCGCTGATTGGCGTGATTGAGACCGGACTCGGCTACGCCATCGCCTCCGCTGCCTCGATCGCCACCTCGCTGCGTCTGCACGACATCGTGGCGATCCCGCTCAAGCCGCGACTGACGCGCACGCTCTCCATGGTCTATCCCAAGGAGAAGTTCCGCTCGCGCCTTGTCACCGCGTTCGTCGAGTACGCCAGCAAGCGCCTCAAGGATTTCTCGGTCTGACGAAGTTCCGCCGGGCGATCCTCTCGCGCGGCGGCTGGCTCCGGTAGACTGCTTCTCCATGTCCCGCCCGATTCGCGCCCGCATCGACCTCGCGGCGCTGCGCCACAATCATGCAATTGCCCGTCGCCATGCCGGCGAGGCCCGCATCTGGAGCGTCGTCAAGGCCAATGCCTACGGTCACGGCTTGTTGCGGGTGGCAGCGGCGCTGGCCGACACCACCGACGGTTTCGCCCTGATCGAACTCGATGGCGCCATCGCCCTGCGCTCCGCCGGCATCCGCCAGCCCATCCTGATGCTCGAAGGCTTCTACGAAGCCGAGGAACTTCCGGCCTTTGACGAATGCGGCCTGACTACGGTGATCCACAGCCGCGCCCAGGCCGAGGCCTTCTGCGCCGCGGCACTGCCGTGCAAGCTGCCGGTCTATCTCAAGCTCAACACCGGCATGAACCGCCTCGGGCTGGATCCCGACGAAGTCCCGGCTGTACGCGACATGATCGAGCGCTCACGGTTGGCCGCGAGCGTCACTTTGATGACCCATTTCGCCGACGCCGACGGTCCGCGCGGCGTCGACTGGCAGATGGACGCCTTGGCGGGGATGGCCGGCAACGGGCCGCGCAGCCTGGCCAACTCGGCCGGCCTGCTGCGCCACCACCAGACGCAGGGTGACTGGGTGCGCCCGGGCATCATGCTCTACGGCAGCTCGCCGTTTCCGGAACAGACCGCGGCTGAACTCGGCCTCAAGCCGGTGATGACATTGGAGAGCCAGCTGATCGCGGTGCGTGACATCGCGCCCGGCGAGCGCGTCGGTTACGGCGGCGCCTTCACCGCCGAAAAGCCGATGACCATCGGCGTCGTCGCCTGCGGCTATGCCGACGGCTATCCGCGCCATGCACCCAACGGCGCGCCGGTGCTGGTCGCCGGGCAGCGCTGCGGCATCGTCGGCCGCGTCTCGATGGACAAGATCTGTATCGACTTGACCGACCTGCCGCAAAAAGTCGGCGCTGGCGAGACGGCGATCCTGTGGGGCGAAGGCCTGCCGGCAGACGAAGTCGCCGCCGCCGCCGGCACCATCAGCTACGAGCTGTTCTGCGGGCTGGCCGCGCGCGTGCCGGTGACGGAAGTGAACTGATGGCGAAAGCAAAGACCGCCTACATCTGCACCGAATGCGGAGCGTCCTCGCCCAAGTGGCAGGGGCAGTGTCCCGGCTGCGGGCTGTGGAACACACTGGTCGAATCGGTAGCCGAGCCGGCTGCAGGCACCAATCGCTATGCCACCTCCTTCGCGTCGTTGGCCGGGGTCGGCAAGCTGCAGGATCTCGCCGAGATCAAGCCGCGCGAGGAGCCGCGCCAGCCTACAGGCATCGACGAATTCGACCGTGTGCTCGGCGGTGGTCTGGTCGCTGGCGGCGTGGTGCTGATCGGCGGCGACCCCGGCATCGGCAAGAGCACTCTGCTGTTGCAGGCGCTCTCAAGGCTGGCCGAAGCCGGGCAGTCGGTGCTTTACGTTTCGGGTGAGGAATCGGCCGAGCAGGTGGCGCTGCGGGCGCGGCGACTGGCATTGCCGGTCGCCGGGCTGCGCCTGCTGCCCGAAATCAGCCTGGAGAAGATCACCGCCACGCTGGCCGAAACGCGGCCGCTGATTGCGGTGATCGACTCGATCCAGACCGTCTATTCCGAGGCGCTGACCTCGGCGCCGGGCTCGGTGGCGCAGGTGCGCGAGTGCGCGGCGCAACTGACGCGCTTCGCCAAGCAGAGCGGCACCTGCGTGGTCTTCGTCGGCCACGTCACCAAGGAGGGTGCGCTGGCCGGGCCGCGCGTGCTCGAGCACATGGTCGATACCGTGCTCTATTTCGAGGGCGACACCAATTCCAGCTTCCGCCTGATCCGCGCCTTCAAGAACCGCTTCGGCGCGGTCAACGAGCTCGGCGTCTTCGCCATGACCGACAAGGGCCTGCGCGGCGTATCCAATCCCTCCGCGCTGTTCCTGTCGCAGCATGCGCAGGAAGTGGCGGGTTCCTGCGTGCTGGTGACGCAGGAAGGCACGCGGCCGCTGCTGGTCGAGATCCAGGCCCTGGTCGACACGGCGCACACGCCGAGCCCGCGCCGGCTCACCGTCGGCCTCGATGCCAACCGGCTGGCGATGCTGCTGGCGGTGCTGCATCGCCACGCCGGGATCGCCTGCTTCGACCAGGACGTGTTCGTCAATGCCGTCGGCGGTGTGCGCATCCAGGAACCGGCAGCCGACCTCGCGGTGCTGCTGGCTATTGTTTCCTCGCTTCGCAACCGGCCGCTGCCGGGCAAGTGGGTGGCCTTCGGCGAAGTCGGCCTGGCCGGCGAGATTCGCCCCGCGCCGCGCGGCCAGGACCGGCTCAAGGAAGCCGCCAAGCTCGGCTTCACCCATGCGCTGATCCCCAAGGCCAACGCGCCGAAGCAGGCGATCAAGGGCGTCGAGGTGATCGCGCTGGAGCGCGTCGAGCAGGCCGTGGATCAGCTGCGCAATTTATGAGTACCCCCACGCTCAGGCTGCGCCTTCGCTGCCCCCACGGGGGGCGCTTGTCGCCTTGGGGCGGCCCGGCGGCGACATGATCTCCCTCCGCCTGATGTGGCGCATGCTGGCCCGCGACTGGCGTGCCGGCGAACTCACGGTGCTCGGCGTGGCGCTGGTGGTGGCCGTGGCGGCGCTGACCAGCGTCGGCTTCCTCGCCGACCGGGTCGAACGCGGGCTGATGCAGCAGTCGCACCAGCTGCTCGGCGGCGACCTGCTGCTGACCGCCGATCATCCCTGGCCGGCGGAGATGCGGGAAGCCATTCGCCGCGCCGGCCTGCAGCTGGCCGAGAGCGCAACCTTCCCGAGCATGGTGTCGGCGGCGCAAGGCGTGCAACTGGCCGAGATCAAGGCCGTCAGCGCCAACTATCCGCTGCGCGGCAAGCTGCGCACGGCGCCGCAGCTCAATGCCGCCGATGCCGAGGCGGCGGGCGTGCCGGTGGCGGGTGATGTCTGGCTCGACGAGCGGCTCACTTCCACGCTGGGCATGGCGCCCGGCATGCGCCTGCAACTGGGCGCGCTCGAACCGGCGATGGCGGCCGTGCTGACGCTCGAACCAGATCGCGGCATCAATGCCTTCGCCCTGGCGCCGCGCCTGCTGATGAACATTGCCGACCTGCCGTCGTCGCAACTGGTGCAGCCGGGCAGCCGCATCGCCTGGCGCCTGCACCTGGCGGGCGAGGCCAAGGCGGTAGCCGCGTTCAGCCGCCTGATCGAACCGGCATTGGGTCGCGGCGAACGGATGGAAAGCCTCGACAATGCCAGGCCCGAGGTGCGCAACCTGATCGAACGGGCGCAGCGTTTCCTGCGGCTGGCCGCGCTGCTCGCCGTCATCCTCGCCGCCGTCGCCATCGGGCTGTCGGCCGACCGCTACATGCGCCGCCATCTCGATGGCTGCGCCGTGCTGCGCTGCCTCGGCGCGCGCGAATCGCAGATCCTCGTCATCCACGGCGGCGAGTTCGTGATTTTTGGTTTGCTGGCCACACTGGTCGGCGGCATTGGCGGCTATGTCACGCAATGGGGGCTGCAGTCGCTGCTGGCCGGCGTCCTCACCGACGAGCTGCCGCAACCGGGCTGGCAGCCGTGGGCGCAGGGGCTGGCGGTCGGCGCGGTGCTGGTGATCGGCTTCGTTCTGCCGCCGCTGCTGCGGCTCAAGCGCGTGCCGACGGTGCGGGTGCTGCGGCGCGAATGGGACGGCGAACCTGTGTCGCTTGCAGCCTACGCTGTCGGCATCGGCCTGCTGGCGCTGCTGATGCTGGGCATCGCCGGCGAGATCAGGCTCGGCGGCATAGTCCTCGGCGGCTTTCTCGGGGCGATCCTGCTCTATGCCGGCGTCGCCCGGCTGGCGCTGTTCATGCTGCGGCGGGTGCGCGCCGGCCCCGGCTGGCGCTACGGCCTGGTCAACCTGCGCCGCCGCCGGCTGGCAACGCTGGTGCAGTCGGTGTCGCTCGGCCTCGGCCTCACCGCGCTGCTGCTGCTCACCGTGGCGCGAGGCGAACTGATGGAAAGCTGGCGCACCAAGGTGCCGCCCGATGCGCCGAACCGCTTCATCATCAACATCCAGCCCGATCAGCGTGCCGCCATCACCGAATTTTTCACCGCCAACCGGCTGGCGCCGCCGATGATGGAGCCGATGGTGCGTGGTCGCCTCGTGGCGGTGAACGGGCAGCCGGTGCAGCCGGCCGACTATGTTGACGAGCGTGCCCGGCGGCTGGTGGAGCGCGAATTCAATTTGTCGTGGACCAGCAACCTGCCGAGCGGCAATTCGGTGACGGCGGGTCGCTGGCACGGCAAGAGCCGCGAGCCGCAATTTTCGGTGGAGCAGGGCCTGGCCGAAACGCTGGGCCTCAAGCTCGGCGACAGGCTCGACTACGATGTCGCCGGCCAGCGCCTGGTGGCGCCCATCACCAGCCTGCGCAAGCTCGACTGGGACTCGATGCGGGTCAATTTCTTCGTCGTCGCGCCGGCGGGTGCGCTCGATGGCCTGCCGACCAGCCACATCACCAGTTTCCACCTGCCGCAGGAAAAGATCGCCTTCGTCACCGCAGTGGCGCGCGAATTTCCCAACATCACGGTGATCGACGTCGCCGCGCTGGTGCGCCAGTTGCAGGCGACACTCGACCAGGTGACGCGCGCAGTGCAACTGCTGTTCGGTTTCGCGCTGGTGGCCGGTGTGATCGTGCTCTACGCGGCCCTGCAGGCTACCGCCGACGAACGCCTGCGCGAACTGGCGGTGATGCGCGCACTCGGCGCGCGAAAACGCCAGTTGCGCGCCGCGCTGGGCGCGGAATTTGCCTTGCTGGGTGGTTTGGCGGGGCTGCTCGGCGGCCTCGGCGCCGCAGCCATCGCCTGGGCGCTGGCGCGCCTGGCCTTTCGCCTGCCTTATTTACCGGATCCCATGCTGGTCGTCATTGGCTGCGGCATCGGTGCTGCCGGCGTGGCCCTGGCCGGCGTGCTGGCGACGCGCGGCGCGCTTGCCAGCGCCGCAATGATTGGGCTGCGCGAAGCGCAATAGGGCGGGGCTGGCCCAGCCCTTTGGGGTTTTAAGCGGCCCGGTGCAACTCGGGGTTTTGCGTCGCCTTGGCGATGATGCTCTGCTTGTTGGAGTTCATCGCCGTAACCTGCTTGCCGAAGGCATCCCGTTCGGCGACGCTGCGCTTGGTGGCGCGGATGGACTCGATGCAACGCCAGCGGCGCGAACCGCCCTTGGTGCGAAGCTGGCGCATTTCGGTTTTCGGGTGGGGTCTGCCGCAGTGGTAACAATAAGCCGTATCGGACATGGTGTCTCCTCTGGTTGTTGTCGTGGTTGCAGATGTCATCGCTACTGATGGCCATCGCTGCCGATGATGGTCGCGGTTGCCGTGGCAAGTCGCAGCGGCCCGTGCCGGTAGGCCGATCACCGCGCATGACGGGGTGACGCTTTGCGGCGAGCCATGGGGATGCGGACGCATCCCCCACCCGTTCTCCCGGCAAAGATTCGTGGGTATCGGTGCAATACCGCGAATCCCTGATAAAACCGCATGGAAACCGTGTTTCGTTTCCGGGGCATCAGTTGCGAAACAGGTGCATTATCCCAGAATAATTAGGTTTATGCAAAAGTATGCCGGATAAAACCCAGATTTCCGGTCGTCGTGGCCGTGGGGTTGTCTTGGGCTATCCGGCCAGACGCCGCGTATCGACCCGAAACGGCCGCTCATTGATCTGCCACTCGGCGGCCGGAGTTTGGCCTTTGCGGCTGGTGTTCGGCCATTGCAGTCTGTTGCGCTCACGGAAAAGAAATCACCGGGATCACCGTCTTGATGACCCCCGGCGAGCGCGCTTGGACGGCAAAAACAGGCGGCTTCAGCGGCCTGCGTTATCAATTCGCTGGTTCATCTGGCGAATCGCGTTATCCGTTGCGTGCTTTGTCTGCATATTGAATTGCGTCCAGTTTGTCGGCGCGGAACTGTTCGATGGCGCTGAATTGCTGGCAGATTGAGATGAGCCGGCCCCGTAGGAATACATGGTGGGCGGCGGCAGGTTTTTGACGTAACGCTGCGTCAAATTGTCAAACATCGGGCCGGCGGGGCAGGAACTGGCGCCGTCATAAAGCTGCTGCCCGGCTGCAGACGGGTCGCCGTAGACGTACTGGCAGAACTTCAGATGTTTGAGCTTCGGGCCCAATGCGTAAATCAAGTTGCGGTCGCCTTTGCTGACAGCAGCATCAAATTCACGCTCAAGGCGCTGGCGGTCCATCGATGCCTGTGCGGCCACCGAATTGGCACCGGGCGGCATTGAGTTGCGACTGCTGCCGGTCGCCGCCGCGAGTTTGCTGAAACGGTCCGGCTTGTTTGCGTTTTCGCTGAAAGCGGATGATGCCGTTTTGTCGCCGGACGTTGCCGTGACGCCATTTCGCGGAGTCATTGAGCCTTCGCCAAGCTGAAAGGCGAGTCTTATTATCCTTTCGCCTACATTTGCCCGACTGGCATTGCACATGATCAGCAGTGCATTTGCGGGCGTTTCCACAACGGCAGCAGTCTCATAAGCACCGTTCCTGGCCGGGCCGCTCCAACTCATGGCTTTGACTGGTGTACGTTGTGAACTGCCGCCATCGCCCAGCGCCAGCATGCGGCGGTTGTCCACGCGGTCCCAGCCCATGGCCCCCATCAGCCCTTTTTCAAACGGTTCGCGTGCCTCGCTTTCCGGGATCGCCTGCAATTCGCCGAGGCTCTTTGGTCCGCGCCAGTAGTCCATCGGGGTCACGGCACAGCTTGCGGAGTAATTACCGCCGCTTCCGCGGAAATGCGCGGCCCTCGGGTCCTCCTTGTCAGGTGCCCAGGACCAGTCCTTGGGCAATATCCATGTGTATAGGCCGTCAGAATGGGTGAACACGTATCCGTATCCGGGTCGTCCCTCGACGATGGGCTCGGACTTGCCGCGCTTTGCTGCCGGTGCCGATGCCACGTCGAAACTACTGTCCGAAGCAATTGCAGCCGGTTTCGCCGCCGCGACCGGCGCGGCTACTAAAGGTTTGGATGGCTCAACCGGCTTTGGTGCCGTCGCCTGCTGACGGGGTTCCGGCTTGGGTGCTGCTGCTGGCGTGGCCGCTGCAACGGTGGCAGGCACGACCGTGGGAGGTACGGTCGTGGCAGGTGGCGCGGTGACCACTGTCGCAGTCGCAGGCAGGGACTTCAAGTACGACTTCGCCATGTAACTGCCCTTGTCAGCCGCCATGCGATACCACTTCGCCGCTGCCGCGTAGTCTTGCGGAACGCCGTCGCCTAGTTCGTACCGTCGGCCGAGGTAAACCTGCGCATCGACATCCCCCAGTTCCGCCGATTGGCGTGTCAGCCGAACCGTTTCCGCGATGTCCTTCTCCGTACCCCAGCCATGCTCGTACATCACCGCCAGACTCAAGCGGGCAGCGGCATGGCCTTGATCAGATGCGGCGCGAAACCACTTCAATGCCTGCTGATAGTCCCGCGGCAAATCGTACAACGCTGCGCGATAGGCGGTAGCGAGCTGGTACTGGGCATCAGCATTGCCACCCTCGGCGGCCTTGATGTACCACTTGGTCACTTGCCGGTTGTCCTTGGCTACACCGGAGCCGCCGAAGTAAACCACGGCAAGTTTTAGCTGCGCATCGGCGCGCCCCTTCTCGGCAAGCGGCTTGAGGATCGCCAACGCCTTGGCGCGTTCGCCTTTGGCCAAGGCCGCCGATCCTGCCTGGTATTGCTCATCGTCCGGCGAAGCCGCCGCTGCGCCAGCTGCTACCGCCCACGCCAGGGCAAATCCGATCAGTCCCGATTTCATGCGCGTCATTGTTTCCATCTCCTCGATTACAGGCAGTTCTTGTACTCCCGGGCCTTGCACGCTTCGGCCAGCTTTTTCGCACGCTCGATCTGTTCCGGCGGCAACATCTTTTCCAGTTCCGCCAGTTTGGCGGCAGCCAGCTTGCTTTCCTCGGACCGGGCGGCAAGGCTGAGCCACATGTAAGCGGAGACCGGGTCACGGGCAATGCCCTCGCCGGCAAGCAGCTTCAGGCCGAGGTTGACCTGACCGGAAGCACGGCCCTGCTCCGCAGACAGTTGATACCACTTGACGGCTTCGACATCGTCCCTGGCTACGCCTTCGCCCCTGGAATACATGCGGCCCAGATTGGTTTGCGCCTTGGCATAGCCCTGGTCGGCGGATTTACGGTACCAATTGGCGGCTTCGATTGCGTTGTTCTCAGTCGCAAAGTACAGCGCCGTATGGAACTGGGACGCCGCATGGCCTTGTTCGGCAGCCTTGCGATACCACATGCGCGCGCCGGCATCGTCTTTGGCAGCGCCACGACCGTTGGCCAGCATCACGCCCATGTTGAACTGAGCGGTCATATTGCCCTGCTCCGCGGCTTTGCGATACCAAGACACGGCCCTGGCTTCATCCCTGGGGAAGCCCAAGCCCCGCTCGTACATCACGCCCACGTTGAACTGAGCCTTCGTGATGCCTTGTTCTGCCAACGGCAACAGCAATTGCCGGGCGGGTTCATATTCGCCGCGCTGGTAGGCCCGCATGGCCTCCTGATAGATCATTTCACTTTCGGATTTGCCGGAAGCTGTCGCGGACTGTGGCGCCGCTGCCAGGCTCCAGACGAGCAGGAGTGCAAGTATCAGGCATTGAAAAAGCCCGAAAGCACTGCGCTGTTCAAAACCTGTATGCGACTTCATGGTGTTTTCCTGATGCGAATGATTGATGCGCTGCCCTTGGGAATATGCCCACCATTTTTGAAGATTCTCCGTCCTATTCCGCCTTGTCGCGCACTGGATCCGGTACATGCTTTTTCGCCGAACTTCTTGCTGAGGCTCGATTCAATCGAATTGAATTGCCTTGGATCTCGTAGACACTTCTGATGGCCATTTGGTAGATGAGCAAAGATTTTCTTTATCTGCAACACTCCTTCTGCTTACGCAGTTTTCAGTGTGTCGCATCGACCAGTTGAATCCAAGGGGCAGGTGGCTTTCGCTTCTCGTCAGAGCCGCGTTCCCGGATCGCAGCTACGCACGAGCATGTCTCAATTGCGACTGGCGGGCGAGCCATTCAGTCGCGCCAGTTCCTCCGGCGTATTGATGTTGGCGAAGGCGTCCGGATCGTCAAAACGTATTTCCGTAGCGCCGGCCTGCCTGAGCCAGTCCTGAACCTTGCGGCCGCCGCCGGTCAGCCACTCGCCCAGTGTCTGCGCGAGGTCCGCGTGGGCCAGGATGAAGCCGGGTTCGATGCCGCGCGGGCTCGCCGCCACAAAAAGTCGGCGCTGGCGGGACGCCGATGCGGCCAGCTTTTCGACCAGGTCCGTGGGGACGAAGGGGGCATCGCACGGCACGGTTACGAGCCATGGCGTCGGGCAGGCGAGCAGCCCGGCGTGCAGTCCGGCCAGGGGGCCGGCGTGGCCGGGAATGACGTCGGCGATCAGCGGCAGGCCGAGGGCGGCGTAGTCGGGGCGGTTGGCGTTGAGCATCACCGTTGCAACCTGCGGCCTCAGGCGGGTGATGACCCGTGCGGCCAGGGCCTCGCCGGCGAGTTCGGCCAGACCCTTGGCGCTGCCGCCCATGCGCAGGGCGCGGCCGCCGGCCAGCACCAGGCCGGTGATGTCGGCGCGGCCGGGCGGGGTGGTGTCGGCCATGGCGGACGCCATGCGATCAGCCACCGATGTAGGACATCTCGATCTTCTTCGCCGCCGGCGTCGCGGCGTGGCGGATTTCCGAGTAGCGATCGCCGCGCCCGGCCCACAGGCCGGTGATGAATGCCGAAATCTCGGCGTCGCCGGCGCCCTGGCGCAGCAGTGCGCGCAGGTCGTGCCCCTGATTGGCGAAGAGGCAGGTGTAGAGCTTTCCCTCGGTCGACAGGCGGATGCGGCTGCAGTCGCGGCAGAAGGCCTGGGTCACCGAGGAGATGACGCCGATTTCGCCGGCACCATCGACGTAGCGCCAGCGCTCGGCGACTTCGCCGGGATAGTTGGCGTCGACCGCTTCGAGCGGAAAGCGGGTGGCGATGCGGGCGACCACGTCGCGCGAGGGCAGCACTTCGTCCATGCGCCAGCCGTTGCTGCTGCCGACGTCCATGTACTCGATGAAGCGCAGGATCATGCCGCTGCCGCGGAAGTGTTCGGCCAGCGGCAGGATCTGGTCGTCGTTGGTGCCGCGCTTGACGACCATGTTGATCTTGATCGGCGCGAGGCCGGCGTCGGCCGCGGCGGCAATGCCTTTGAGCACGTCGGCGACGGGAAAGCCGACGTCGTTCATGCGGCGGAATACCGCATCGTCGAAGGCGTCGAGGCTGATGGTGACGCGCTTGAGGCCGGCCGCGGCGAGATCGTGCGCCATGCCCGGCAGCAGCGAGCCGTTGCTGGTGAGCGTCAGTTCGACGCCGGGGATGGCGGCGAGTTGGCCGACGAGGGTATCGACATGGCGTCGCAGCAGCGGCTCGCCACCGGTCAGGCGGATCTTGTTCACGCCGAGGCCGGCGAAGATGCGGGCGATGCGGGTGATTTCCTCGAAGCTGAGCAGGTCGGCGCGCGACAGGAAGGGATAGTCGCGGCCGAACACGGTCTTCGGCATGCAGTAGGTGCAGCGGAAGTTGCAGCGGTCGATGATCGAAATCCGCAGGTCGCGCAGGGGGCGGCCAAGGCTGTCCTGCAGTTGCTGTGGCGATGCGGCGGGCGTCATGGCGAAATTATAGGCTGGGGCAGCGCCGCCGGTCAGGCGGTGTCGATCCGCTCCAGCAGCTGCTGCGCCGCCGTCTCCGAGATCACCAGTACCAGCTTCATCATCGCCCGGGTGGTGCCGACGAAAAGCTTGCGCAGTGCGCGGTCGTCGAGTGTCGTGAAGTCGATCTCGGCGAAGATAACCGCCGGTGCCGCCTGGCCCTTGAAGCGATAGACCGATTCGAGCAGCAGGTCGCCGGCGCTGAAAATCGGCTGGCCGAGCAGGTCGTAGCGCCCGGAAAACGAGCGCAGGGTGTTGGCGCCGATGCGGTCGTGGCGCATCAGGTGCGAGTTTTCGCGGCCGTGATAGCTGACGATGGCGACATCCGGCTTGCGAAAGCCCGCCGAGTAGCACTGGCGGATCGCCTCCTTGACCTGCTGCAGCATGCCGGCCGGATCGGCGTAGGTGAGGATTTCCACTTCGCCGGATTCGAAGGGGGAGAGGGCTTCGACCGCCGGCTGGTCGGCCTCGGGCAGCAGGCCCTGCAGCATGCGCACCACGCCGCGCGGGCTGCGGTAGTTGCCATTGGCGCGAAGCCCGACCCAGCCCGGCAGCGCCACCGGCGGGCGGCCATAGAGGTTCTGCAGCGGGTCTTCGAGCCAGAGCAGGCGGGCGTCGGCGCGGGCGAGGCACAGCACCAGGTCGCGCCACGCCTCGGAGAAATCCTGGCCTTCGTCGACGATGACGCAGTCGAAGCGGAACGCGTCGGTCGGCGGCAGTTGCGCCGCCCGAACCTCGAGGCGGGCGAAGGCGTCTGGGACGGCGAAGTCGGGTATCTCGCCGTGGGCGCGGACGATGCGCTCGCACAGCATGTGGAAGGTGCAGGCCAGTCCCTGGCCGTCGCTGCCGACCGGGGCGATGGCGGCGAAGTGGTCGGCCAGCGGGCGGTTGAAGCAGACGTACAGCGGCCGCTTTCCGGCGTCGATGGCGGCGCGATATTCGGCCAGGGCGAGCTGGGTCTTGCCCGAGCCGGCGGTGCCGCTGACGCGCAGGCGATGGGGCGAACACTCGATCTGCCGCGCCCAGTGGGCGAGGCCGCCGGAGATGCGGGTGACCATGTCGCGGGCGCGGCCGAGCAGGGCGCTGACATCGCTTTCGAGCTGGATGATGTCGCGCAGGAAGCGATGTACCTCGCGTGCGTCCACCGCGCCGTCGGGCCAGGCCTCATCGCGCGGCAATAGGCGGGCGATGACGGCCGGCAACTGCTCGCGGCGGCTGGCGTCGACGATGCGCTCGGCCACCACGCCCGCGGTTTCCGGGTGGCGGACCCGATAGTCGGGACAGTAGAGCAGGGAATCGATCACGGTGTCCGCGCAGCCGGGGCGGCGGCCGAGTTTGCCGCGGAGTGCGGCGGCCGAGCGCGACATCTGCACCGCCACGCGCTTGGTCCGGCCCGCGTAGTGTTTGACCAGGCCCTCTGCGCTTTCCTCGAGAAAGCCGCTCTTCTGCTCGATCAGCAGAAGGTTGCCGGCCGGGCCGACGACGACGAAGTCGATCTCGCCGAAGGCAGCGAAGCCGCGTTCAAGATTGGTCCAGTGTACGGCGTGGTAAACGCTGTATTCGGCTGGCAGGCGCTCGGCCAGCATTGCCAGGGTTTCGATCTCGCGCTGGGCGGCGCCGGTCACCGCCACTTCGCGCCAGCCGTCGGGGATGATCCTTGCCATGGGACAAAATCCGTATTTGTGAAATTGAGCCGCTAGGGTAACGGATCGGGCGCAATTTGCTAGGATGGTGACGTATCGATTTTACGTACCGTTCGCAGGCCACCCCATGAGCCACAAGCACGCCAGCCTATTGCGCGCCATCTTCCACGACCCGGTCAGCGGCAACATCCACTGGCGCGAAGTCGAATCCTTGCTCACCCACCTCGGTGCCACTGTCGAGACCGGACACGGCGCGCGCTTCCGCGTGGTTCTGAATCGCATGGAAGTGTTCATCCATCATCCGCACCACAGCAACACCTTCGGCAAGCAGGAGGTCAAGCACCTGCGCGAATTCCTCGCCCGTGCCGGCGTCAGTCCGTCTGCCTACGAAGAGGCGACGGACAAGGGCGGCAACGCGTAGGAGTCCGGGGCATGGAACTGAGTGCATCCGACCTGGTGAACATTGGCCTGACCGAGGCCATGCTTTCGGATCGCGGTCCGCCGCTGTATGTCGCGGCCAGCCTCGGCTGCATCGCCGCCGTGAAGGTGATGGCCGAGGCTGGCACCAACCTGGAGGTGCGCGGGCCCAACGGCCAGCGTCCGCTGCACGCGGCGGCAGCAGAGGGACATGTCGGCATTGCCGGCATCCTGCTCAGCGCCGGCTGCGAGATCGACCCTGCAGACGACGACGGCAACACGCCGTTGATCACCGCGATCCTGAATGGCCAGGTCGGGCCGGTCGAACTTCTGCTGGCCGTCGGCGCCGACATCGACATCGCACGCCCGGACGGCTTCACTGCAGTGCATATGTCGCAACTGCCCGACACGCCAAGGGCAATCTGTGAACTTCTGGCGATAGGGCAGGAGTTGGAGGGGGGCTAGAGGCGCCGAGCCGTAGGGCGCGGTGCTGCTGTTGGGTGCCGTCTGCGACTTAGGGCCTGTTCTCATTCAGGCATCTCGCCGACCGAATGAGAACAGGCCCTAGTGGCTTGCCAGTTCCTCGTATAGCCCTGCGGCAATTTCCGTCTGCCGCAACAGGCGTTCGCTGGCCGTCGCAACGATCGCCGCGCGGCGACGGGGGTCGGCGGGCTCGGTGGCGGCCAGCGCCGCCTGCAGCAATTGCCAGTGCTGGGACACCAATTCCAGTTGGACCACGATCCGGGGTTCGTTGCTGGCCGCCGCGACCAGTTCGCCCAGTGCCGCGGCAAATTCAGCCCCGGCTTGGGCAATGCCGGCTTCGCTTGCGTCGACGTGGATGTCCCACTGCTTGAACAGGTAGAACTTGGCCATGCGCTGCGACAGCATGCGTTGCCGCCCGGCCAGATTTATCAGGTGACCCTTCGCCGTCGCCGCGGCCTTTTCATAGGTCATGGTCATGTCATGGGCGGCGGCAAGCATGGATTCGTTCAGGTCGAACAGGCGTTTCGCGCCGTCGCTGCCGGGTTCGCTTTCCAGCAGCTTGCGGTAGGGGCGCCACAACTCACCAACGGCAGCATGTGCGGTATGGATCTGGTCGTTGTCGGTAACCGTGGCCAGCGTGTCGAGCTGGGACTCGAACAGGGCCGTAGATTGTTCGAGCATCTTGCGCGAACGCCCCGGCTGCACGCCGCGGCCGAGAAGCAGCCATGACTTGGCCATGCGCTGCGACAGCATGCGCTGGCGCCCCGCCATGTTGATGGCCATATCGATGGAGATGGCGCCACCAGGGGTTGCACCGGGCGATCCGCGGCGACTGGTGGCACTCAGGCCGGGCAGGCGCTGCTTGGCGCGGCGGGGAAAAAGCGGTTGTTCGGGGACGGCGTCGGCCATGCGGCGGATGATGCGGGCATTCTGCAGGTGGATGTTGCGGCCATCGACGACGATCAAGCCGGCATCCGTGAGGTCGCGCAGCACCCGCGACAGGGTCTCGGGGGTCATGCCGATGCGTGAGGCGATCAACTGCTTGCTGGTGGCCAGCGTCAGCATCGTCTGGCCATCTGCTGGCAGGGGAGAGCCGATCTGGATCAGCAGAAAGTCGAGCACCCGCTGGCAACTGGTGCGGAAATGGTTGGCGGCGGTATCGCCTTCGACGTCGAGCGCACGCCGGGCCAGGCGACCGATCACGCGCGAGGACAGGTGGGGGTCGGTTTCCAGCAGGCGACGAATGCTGTCGCCGCCGACGTGCAGCAGCACCGTCGGCTCGACAGCCACGGCGAATGAGGCGTAGGGCCGCGAACTGAACAGTTCCGCTTCGCCGAAACTTTGCCCCGGCAGCAGAAGTTCGAGAACCTTCTCGGTGCCGCCGGCCGAGAAGGTCGCGCGCTTGGCCTGGCCGGAAATCAGGAAGAAGACTTCGCGGGCGGATTCACCGACGCGGTAGATCATCTCGTCCTTGAGCAGTTCGGTGCGTCGTGCCGAACCTGCGATGTCGCGCAGGTGGCGGAGCGAAACGCCGGCGAACAGCGGCATCGTCGCCAGCAGATCCCTGAGTTGGAGGTTGTCGGGGATGCCCATGAAACTCCCGTCGTCGCTCACTCGCTCGGTGCCTCGCCACCGAGCGCGGGTAACAGATCGTCGAGCAGGCGCGCCACTTCGCCGCTCATCAGGGTGAAGTCGAGGTCGAACTGCTCATCGGCGTTCTCGGCATTTTCGGCCTGTTCGCGAATGATGTCGAGGAAGGCAAGGCGCTTGATCAGCAGCTTTTCGGTGAGGACGAAGGAAACGCGGTCGGCCCAGGTCATGCCCAGTTTGGTGGCGATCTTGCCGCTGCCGATGTGGGTTCGAATCTCGCCGCCCTCGAGCGCGTGGTGGGCATAGCGGATGGTTGCGTTGGCCTGTGCCGCCGAGCGCAGTTCCAGGTCCTGGTCGATGCTGAATCCGGCCGGCGCCTCGGCGGCGGCCAGCCAGTCGGTCATCGCCGCCGTTGGTGATATCTGCGTGTGCAGCGGTCGCAGCGGCAGGCCGGGCAGGGCGCGCGACAGCACTTCGATGAACTCCTCGGCCTTGGCGTCGGAGCCGGCATCGAGCACCAGCCAGCCGTGGATCGGGTCGATCCAGCCCCAGGTGGTGCGGCGGCGGGTAAAGGCGCGCGGCATCAGCTCCTGCGCCACGTGCTCGCGCATGTCGCGCAGTTCCTTGCGGCCGACCTTGCGGCCCTGCTCGGCTTCGATCTTCGCGGCGCGCTCCTGCGTCGCTTCGCGCACGACCGAGGCCGGTAGCAGTTTCTGCTCGACGCCGAGGGCCAGCAGCCAACAGCGATTGACGGCATGGACGAATTCGCCGTCGAAACGCGGATAGACCCAGCCGCGGCTGACCATGTCCTGGCTGCCGCAGGGCTTGAGCGGCTGGGTGGCGATCTGCTGTGCGAGGCGGGCGGCGTCCATGTCCCACTCACGGGACAGGCGGTAAAGGCGGAGGTTGCGAAACCACATGGCGATATCTGGTGTTGGCGAATTGACCCGGCATTTTACTGTGCCGGCGCGATGGCATATTCCCTAACTGGCGCGGAAGGGGCTTTCGCCGATAGAAGCCTCGATGTAGTCGTCGATGGCGCTGCGCTCGCGGCCGATGAAGTCGGCGACTGCGCGGCGCAGCCGCGGCTCGTCGATCCAGTAGGCCGACCAGGTTCGGGTCGGCAGGAAGCCGCGATTGACCTTGTGTTCGCCGCCGGCGCCGGGCTCGAAGTGTTGCAGGCCCTCGCGCAGGCAGTAGTCGATGCCCTGATACTGGCAGAGTTCGAAATGCAGGCAATCTATTTCCTCGTCGGCGCCCCAGTGGCGTCCGAACAGAGTGTGCTCGTCACGGTAGCAAATCGCCGAGGCGACGGGGAGCTCACCTCGGAAGGCGATGAATACGACGAAGCGCCGCCCCAGCCCGGCGGCGACATCGCGAAAGAATCCTTCGGTGAAGGCGTGCGGCGTGCCGTAGCGCTCGAAGGTGTTCTGGTAGTGGCGATGGATGGCAGCCCACAGCTTGGTGTCGCCGGTATCGAGTTCGTCACCGTGGCGCACCTCGATGCGAAGGCCCTGTTCGGCGACGCGGCGGCGCTCGCGGCGGATCTCCTTGCGCCGCTTCGCGGTGAGCGCATCGAGGAAATCGCCGAAGTCGCGCCATTGCCCGCGCTGCCAGTGGTACTGGACGATGGGACGCAGCAGGAAGCCAGTGGCATCGAGCATGGCGAGGTCGTCGCTGCGGCCGTAGAGAAACTGCCAGACGGAGATGCCGGCGGCGCGAGCGAGGTCAATGGTTGCGGCGAGTAGGGCGCCGACGGTGTCTTCACGGGACGCGCCGGCATCCAGCAAAAATCGTGGCCCGGTGGCTGGCGTGTAGGGAATGCCGGTGACCAGCTTGGGGTAGTAATCATGGCCGAGTTGCCGCCAGGCCTGCGCCCAGCCGTAGTCGCGCGAGAAGTCGCCGAAGGAGTGGTTGCGGCGGTAGAGCGGCATCAGGCCCCGCAGGCTGCCGCCCTCGGCACATGCGGCGACATGGCAGGGCTGCCACGCCATGGCGCGGCTCACCGCACCATGCAATTCGGCGGCTTCGAGAAAGCAGGGGTCGAGGAAGGGATCGCCGCCGCCATCGAGCTGGCCGGTAGCGGTGCCGATCTCGGCGAAGGAGTTATGAATGGTAGTCTTCACGGTATTGGCTAGGATACGGTAGCGCTGGTCGCGCTGCTTATCCGCGATGCCGCTGGCGATGAACTCGATGCAAAGGAATGAGTAAATGACCCCGCTGAAAATAGACATCGTCTCGGATGTCGTCTGCCCCTGGTGCTTCGTCGGCAAGCGCCGGCTGGCGCTCGCGCTTGACCTGCTGCGCGCCGAACGGCCCGGTCTTGCTGTCGCCGTGCGCTGGCTGCCCTTCTTCCTCAATCCGAACACGCCGGCCGCAGGCGAGGCCTATCGCCCCTTCCTCGAAAAGAAATTCGGCGGGCCGGCGCAGGTCGAGGCCCTGCTCGATCGGGTGCGCGCCGCCGGGCGTAGTGTCGGCCTCGAATTCGCCTTCGAGAAAATCGAGATCCGCGCCAATACCCTGCAAGCCCACCGCCTGCTGCACTGGGCGCAGCAACGGGGCGATGCCGACGCATTGGTCGAGCGGCTGTTCGCGGCGCATTTCCAGAACGGTGAGCATGTCGGCGATCCCGCCACGCTGCAGGCGATCGCCGTCGAGTGCGGCTATCCGGCTGCCGAGGTCGCTGCTTATCTGGCGTCGGATGCCGACGCCGACACGGTGCGCGCGCAGGAGCGGCATGATCGCGAAATCGGCGTGTCGTCAGTGCCGACTTTTATTTTCGGTGGCAGCCAGGCCATCAGCGGTGCCGAGACGCCTGAACTCCTCGCCGAGGCGATGCGTCGTTACCTCGATGGCGCTGCTGCTGCCAAGTCCTAAGCGCCGATTCTCTCCGGCAAGACCGACAGGTCCGCAATCTCGCCATCGGGCATGGCGGGGATGCGTTCCGGCGCCTGGCCGAAACGGTTGCACCACAGCACCTTGAAGCCGAAGGCCTTGGCTGAAAAGGCATCCCAGCCATTCGACGAGAGGAAGCAGATGCCTTCCTTCGGTACGCCGAGCCGCTGCGGCGCGAGGGCATAGACGTCGGGATGGGGCTTGAACACCCTAACCTCTTCGACCGAAATGACCGCATCGAAGTGGGTGTCGATGCCGGAATTGGCTACGGCAGCGGCGAGCATGGCCGGCGAGCCGTTGGAGAGGATGGCGAGCTTCAGGCCGCGCGCCTTGAGCGTAGACAGCATGGCCGGGACTTCCGGGTAGGCGGCGATGGACAGATACAGTTGCATCAGCCGTTCGCGCAGCGCCGGGTCGTCAATGGAGAGGCTTGCCATCGCGTAGTCGAGGGCATCGCCGGTGACCTGCCAGAAATCCGCATGGTGGCCGGCCAGGCCGCGCAGCCAGGTGTATTGCAGTTGCTTGCTGCGCCACAGGTCGGAGAGCGCCTGCCAGCGGTCGCCGAGCATATCGGCAGCACCGTGCGCAACGCTGTTCACGTCGAACAGGGTGCCGTAGGCGTCGAAGACGCAGGCGGAAATGTTGGTCAGTCGTGGCTCTTTCATGCGCGCCATCCTACGCCAAGCGTAACGAATTGCCTTGCTCTGATGGGTCGCCGCTGTCCTATTGCCTTGCCACCAGACCGCTGCGTTCCTCGCGCAGCTTCGCCAGCTTGGTCTTGAGCTCCGGCAGTACCGCCGCCAGCGCCTTCTCGCCTTCGAGCACGGCGACGTGGCGATCCTTGAAATCGGTGGCGCGGATTTCCGGCGTGTGCGGACGCACGACGACATCGGCTTCGGGCAGTTCCCTGCGGCTGATGGTCTGGCCCATGATGGTGAAGGTCTGCAGCAGCACGTCAATTGTGCTCAGGGTCTTGCCGTGCTGGGGCTTTTCCGAGATGTCGATCGCGATGACGAAGTCGGCGCCGAGGGAACGCGCGATGCGCACCGGCACCGGACTTACCAGTCCGCCATCGACATACTCGCGGCCATTGATGGCGACGGGCTGGAATATGCCCGGTACGCTGCTCGATGCCCGCACCGCCATGCCGGTGTCGCCGGTACGAAACACAACGGCTTCGCCGCTGCCGAGATCGGTGGCGACGACGGCGAAGGTCTTGGGGAGTTTTTCCAGCGGACGCCCGCCGACGGCGCGATTGACGAACTGCTGCAGCGCCTCACCCTTCAGCAGGCCGCGGTCGGGCAGCGACCAGTCGTTGAGCTGGCCTTCCTCCATTTGCAGCGCAAGCTTCTGCAGATCGAAACCGTTCTTGCCGGCGGCATACAGCGCGCCGACTACTGCGCCGGCACTGGTGCCGACCACGATGTCGGGGACGATGCCCTGGGCTTCGAGTGCCTTGATGACGCCGATGTGGGCGAAACCGCGGGCCGCGCCGCCGCCGAGCGCCAGTGCCACCTTCGGCGCGGCGCGCGGCTGCGGCGTTGCCGTCGCGATGGCAGGTGTGGGTTCGGACTTGAGAATGCCTGCGCAACCGGAGAGAAGAAACGCCAGGGCGAAGGCGAGGGCGGGGATCGCGACAGATAGGCGACAGCGTTGCGGATTCATTTTGGGAATGACCGGGGTGGAGGGGTCAGGCGTAGGCCGCCAGCGCCGTCGAAAGTTCCCGCCGCACCGCGTCGCGCAGCGCCTTTGGCGCCAGCACTTCGACGCCGGATCCGTGGCGCAGGATGTCCATGATCAGCTCCGTCGGGTTGGAATAGGGCAGTTCCAGCAGGTAGCCGCCGTCGGTGTCAGTTGTTGCTTTCTGTTGGGGGTGCCATTGTTCTGCGGCGACCCAGCGCGCGCTCTCAGGCGTGAAGCGCAGCCTTGCCCACTGCACGGCAGCGCCGGAAAAGATGCCATAGCCGGCGCCCAGCGTGGCATCGAGATCCCGTTTGGCAACTTCCTTCGCCCGCTGATCGAGCAGCGCGGCATGCCGGATGGCGTCCACGGCGAAGCTGCGGACTTCGTCGCGCATGTGGCACCAGGCGTCGAGATACCAGTTGTCGCGGTAGTGCACCAGGCGCTGCGGCGACACCTCGCGCTCGGTTTCCTCGTCGCGGGCGCGACTCCAGTGGCGGATCAGCAGGCGACGGCGCTTGAGCAGTGTCGAGGCGATCAGTTCGAACCACTTGAGGTCGGACTGGCGTTTGGCGGCATGGAGGATGCGTATGCGCCGGGTGATGTCCTCCGGCGCGTCTTCCTGGCTGCCGAGCAGGCTTCGCAGCCGAGTCTGCAGCGGCGCGATATGGGGCCCGAGCAGCCCCGGCTGGACTTCCTCCAGCAGGTTCTGCATGGTGAGCAGGGCAAGAATCTCGGAGGAGTTGAACCAGAGCCCGGGCAGTTCGAAGCGCGGCGCATGCTGGTCCGGTGCTTCGAAGTGATAACCGTTGTTGAAACGGTCGTAGGCGATCGGCGCGTGCAGGCGGTCGCGCAGGTATTGCAGGTCGCGCTTGACCGTGGCGCGGGAGACGCCGAGGGCATCCTGAATCTGCTCGAAGCTGGCGAAGCGGCGCTCGTGCAGCAGTTGCTCGATCTTGTAGAAGCGTTCGGTGCGATCCATGTCTTGTAGTGGATAGTTCGCCTGGGGACGTAAACGCAAACCGCCCGGGCGGATACTGGCTCCGGCCGGGCGGTAGTGATGCGGTGAGACTTACTTCTTCTTGGCAGCCTTCTTGCCAGCGACAGCGGCCTTGAAGGTGGCGCCGGCCGAGAACTTCGGCACGGTGGTCGCCGCGATCTTGATGGCGGCACCGGTCTTCGGGTTCTTGCCGGTGCGCGCGGCACGCTTGGCGGACTTGAAAGTACCGAAGCCGATCAGGGCAACGGTGTCACCTTTCGACACGGTTTTGACAACGGCGCCGATGATGGCGGCCAGAGCACGCTCGGCGGCGGCCTTGCTGATGTCGGCTTCCTTGGCGGCAATTTCAACTAGTTCGGATTTGTTCATGCAATTCCTCCGGTATGAGTATCGGGTATGGCGCTGAGCCGAGGCCATTCTATACCTGCTCCCGCTAGGATTTGTGGGGCTTCATGCAATTAGTCTGCAAAATAGTTTCTTGTGCGTTGCCGCAAGGAATCGTGCAGAAATCGAGTACTGGCGGTACTTCGGCGGTAGGATGGAGCCGGAGTACATGGGCGTCGGCCGCATTTGCCGGCGCCTTGTTGCCGAGAGGGAGGACGTCATGCCGAGCATTGAAGCTGTTGTTCCACCCGGCTGCGACAGGGCTGGCAGCCCTCGCGGCGGGTGGCGGCGGGTAGGGCCGCACTGGCTGTCGCTGCTGCTGTGCTGCCTGATGCTGCCGGCCTGGGCGGCGCCGGCAGCGCCGGAGGAGGGCTTCGATTACGACGTCGTCCAGCCCCGGTTGAATCGTGTCGACTCCGATGGTCGGGTCGAGGTCGTCGAGTTCCTTTGGTATCAATGCCCCCACTGCTACGCGCTGACCGCACTGATCGAACCGTGGGCGCGGCAGCAGGAGGCGCGCGTGCGCTTCGTGCGAATCCATCTGGCGCTGAACTCGGCCTATGCCGCGCAGGACCGGCTCTACTACGCGCTGGAGGAGATGGGCCTGGTCGAGCGTCTGCATGCCACGGTATTTCAGGCGATACACGAGGATCGCTTGCCGCTGAAGACGCTGGCGCAGATCGGTGCCTTCATCGGGGACGAAGGTATTCAGAGGAAACGCTTCGAGCAGGTCATGCGCTCCGCCAAGGTGCGCGAGCGCATCGCACACGCCCGCGAGGTGGCATCGCACTACCGGATAGCCGAGGTTCCGATTCTGCTGGTCGATGGCCGCTACCTGACGTCGGCCGGACATGTCGGCGGCAGCCAGGCCGATGCCCTCGCGGTCGTCGAATGGCTGGTCAAGCGCGTTGAAGAGGAGAGTCGCGCCGCCGGCCGTTAAGCCTCGCGATACGCGGCACTATCATTCCCAGCCATGACGCCGGATGTCCTTGCACCTTTCGCCCTCGCCGCCGCACTGGCTGCCGCTGCCGGCCTGCGCTTCTATGGCGTGGTGTTTTTCGTCGGTTTTCTGGGCAGCCTCGGCGTGATCCAGTTGCCGGGCGATTTGCAGTTGCTGACGCATCCGGCAATCGTGGTTACGTCGGGGGTTCTGTTCGCGTTCGAGTTTCTTGCCGACAAGGTGCCACTGGTGGATTCGCTCTGGGACTTGATCAACACCTTCGTTCGAATTCCCGGAGGTGCTCTGCTCGCTGCGCTTGCGCTGGCGAATCAGGATTCCGGCATGGTTGCCGCCGCCGCGCTGCTGGGTGGCTTGCTCGCCGGTGGCACGCACGTGGCCAAGATGGGAACGCGGGCAACCCTCAATCTTTCGCCCGAACCGGTCAGCAACTGGCTGGCATCGTTTGCCGAGGATGGCCTTGGAATCGGCCTGCTGGTGCTGGCCCTGGCGTATCCACTGGGGTTTCTGGGCGTGTTCGTGCTGCTCCTGATCGCGCTTGTCTGGCTGCTGTCCAAGGTCGCCGGCGCCGGATTGCGACTGATCCGGCGCCGCACCATTGTTGGCAATAGCAATTGAGTACAGCCAAGTCCTGGTTCGTCTATCTGATCGAGTGTATCGACGGCAGCGTCTACACCGGCATCGCCATCGATGTCGCGGCCCGCTATGCGGCGCATGCGGCCGGCAAGGGCGCGCGCTACACCCGGTCGCATCCGCCGCTCCGGCTGCTGGCGACCGAAGCGCATCCTGATCGTGCAGCCGCATCCCGGGCGGAACATCGCATCAAGCAACTGAAGCCGGCGGAAAAGCGGGCCTACGCTGCGCGATTGAGGGGCGATCACAGTCCTTGAAGGTTCGCATCGCCGTATCGCCAGCGCCGACTTTTCTGGGGGTGGCGACGTCGCCTGGCGCCGCCAGCGAGGCGTGCCTACCGATCGGCGATCACCACGTCGCACCGCGCCTGGCTCAGGACATGCTTGGTGACGCTGCCGAGCAGCAGTTCCTCGATCATTCCGGTGCCATGCTTGCCTAGGGCCTGTTCTCATTCAGGCGACGAGTGCGCCGGGGTGAGTCTGGCCGCAGGGCAAGGCACGACCGACGCCATGTGGTTGCTCCACATCAGGAGGGAGTAACGCCGCCATGCGGCCAGACTCGCCCCGTCCCTTCG
>JAHJEO010000012.1 GCA_018825305.1 Gammaproteobacteria bacterium | reverse complement strand
GAAAAGTGCATTTTTGCCCACGGCGGCCAGACGTATTACGGCCACCACACTGGCGGATCGTTTCAGACAGGCGCCGGCGTGACGGCAAAAAACTTCGGGACGTGGGATTGCGTTTGGATGCCACTGCCGGAAGCCCCTAACTTAAATTCTCCGACACCCACAGACGGTTAACACATTCAAGAATCCACGGGGGCCGCACCAATGCTCACACTTGAAAAACCAAACGCGACACGCTCGCCGGAATTACCCGACACGCCGGCCAAGCCGCCGAAGCTGCTCGACCGCATGCGCGAGGCGATTCGTGTGCGGCGCTATTCGCTGGCCACCGAGCGCAACTACATTCAGTGGGCGAAGCGCTACATATACTTCCACGGCAAGCGTCACCCCGCCGAGATGGGCGCGGCGGAGGTCGAGGCATTCCTGTCTGATCTGGCGACCGCGCGCAACGTCAGCGCCAGCACGCAGAATCAGGCCATGCACGCGCTGCTGTTCCTCTACCGCGACGTGCTTGACACCAACCTGCCATGGCTCGACGGCATCACGCGCGCCAAGGTGTCGAAGCGGCTGCCGTCAGTGCTCACGGTGGCCGAGACGCTGGCGCTGCTGCGCAAGCTGCCAGACGACACCAACGGACTGATCGTGCGCCTGCTCTACGGCACCGGCATGCGCATCAAGGAATGCCTGCGACTGCGCGTCAAGGACATCGACTTCGCCCGGCGGCAGGTCGCCATCCGCGAGGGTAAGGGCGGCAAGGATCGCATGACCATGCTGCCGGATGCGCTGGTGCCAGCGCTCGAAGCGCACCTGGTCGAGCGCCGCCGCTGGCATGACATCGACCTCGCCACGCAACATGCAGACGTCGAACTCCCGGCCGCCATCGATCGCAAATACCCGCGCGCGGCAATCGAGTGGGCCTGGCAATACGTATTCGCCGCGCCGGGCTACAGCACCTGCCCGCGCACCGGCGCCTATCGTCGTCACCACTGGTGTGAACGCAATATCCAGCGTGCCGTCAAGGCTGCGGCCAATGCGGCGGCGATCCCAAAGCTCGTTCATCCGCACACGCTGCGCCACAGCTTCGCCACGCACCTGCTCGAATCCGGCAGCGACATCCGCACCGTGCAGGAGTTGCTCGGCCATTCCGACGTCAGCACCACCATGATCTACACCCATGTCCTCAACCGCGGCGCGCGCGGCGTCACCAGCCCGCTGGACAGGATCGCCGCGTGACGCGCTGGAATGCCCACCAGAAGCTCGCTCGATCGCTGCGCCTGATGGCGCACTTCGAGCAGCGCGTGCGCGCCACGCGCCAGCGACGGACAAAGGCCGAGAAGACCGCCAACAGCCGCGCCCGCCACGCACTGGCGCGGGCATTTTTCGACGTGCAGGACTGCTGGCGAAACGTCTAACCATGCGCACGCTCGACCTTCCTGAAGCCGCTGCCTTCCTCGGTCTGCACCCGACCACGCTGCAGGCGCGGGCGAAGGCCGGCGAGGTGCCTGGCGCGAAGATCGGCAAGGAATGGCGTTTCCTCGACCTTGACCTGGTCGAATACCTGCGCGCACACTATCGGGCCAACCAACCAGAGCCGCCACCATGCCACTCGAAAAAAGGCCGGGCAGCCCCTACTGGCAGATCGTCATCCACCACCAGGGAGAGCGCGTTCGCCGCAGCACTGGGACTGCCGACAAGGCCGAAGCGCAGCGACAGCACGACGAACTACGCGCCGCGCTCTGGTCCGCCCCTGCGCCTGGCAAAGTCGAACGCACATGGCTAGACGCCGGCACCGCATGGCTCAAGGCCGGCGAGCGATCGAAATCCGACCGCTATACCCTGCGCGCATTCAACGACATCTACACCGACCGGCCGCTGTCGCAATGCACCGCCGAGAGCATCGTCGAGGCGCTTGACCACGAGACGCCGGCCACATTCAACCGCAAGCGCGCGCTGATCGTCGCCATCCTTAACCTCTCCGGCATCAAGCTCAAGATCGCCCAACGCAAGCCCCGACCGGGGCGCCTGCGCTTCCTCACCAAAGCCGAATGGGGCCGGCTCTACGCCACGCTGCCCGACCACCTCAAGCCGCTGGCGCGCTTCGCCATCACCACCGGGCTGCGCCAGCGAAATGTCACACATTTGCGCTGGCCGGAGGTGGATCTCGCGCGCGCCGTCATGTGGGTGCACCCCGATGAAGCCAAGGCCGGCAAGCCCATCGGCATTCCGCTGGCGCCGGAAGCCGTCGAGCAGCTCCGCGCGCAGATCGGGAAGTCGGAGGAATGGGTCTTCCCCTACACCGGCAAGGGCCGCGCCGCGCAGGGCAAGCCCATCGACAAGATCAAGACCGCCTGGCAGGCCGCCATGGAGCGTGCCGGCCTCGGCCACTTCGACCGCTGGGAAGACGCGGCCGGGAAGAAGTACAAGAAATGGATCGGCGACTTCACCTTCCACGGCCTGCGTCACACCTGGGCGAGCTGGCATGTGATGAGCGGCACGCCGCTCGAAGTGCTACAGAAGCTGGGCGGCTGGAATGACCTGAGGATGGTGCAGAAATACGCCCACCTCGCGCCGGAATACCTGGCAAGCTGGGCAGGGAATGCCCGGCCGTGGTCTCCGACGGGCGACGAAGAAAAGGCCGCGTGATGGCGGCTTTTTTTGTGTGGCGATTTGTGTGGCGTAGTGGTGCGGCTTGCGGCGGTTTGTGGCTGTTTTTCGCGGTGGTTTGCGATTTTCAGTTAGTGACTACTCCCGCCAAACCCCGCCACTGCTGCGGAATCTGGTAGGCGCGATTGGACTCGAACCAACGACCCCCACCATGTCAAGGTGGTGCTCTAACCAGCTGAGCTACGCGCCTGCAAAGAGCGCCGCATTCTACCCGAACCGCGCCCCCTGTCAAAACAATTTCAGCCAGCCAGCGCCCGCTTTATCTGCTCCAGCGTCGCGGGATCGTCAATGGTGGTGAGGTCGCCCGGATCGCGCCCCTCGGCCAATGCCTGGATCGAGCGCCGCAGCATCTTGCCGGAACGCGTTTTGGGCAGTCCGGCCACGAAATGCACGCGCTTGGGCCGGGCGATGGCGCCAAGGCTTTCGTCCACCTTCTTCTTGACCTCTTTTTCCAGCGCCTCGCGCAGTTCGGGCGTGGCGATGCGGGCCGCATCCTTGACCACGGCGAAAGCAACCGGCTCCTGCCCCTTCAATTGATCGGCGACGCCGACCACGGCCACTTCGGCGATGGCGCTATGTCCCTGTACGGCCTCTTCGATCTCGCGGGTGCCGAGGCGATGGCCGGCGACGTTGATGACGTCGTCGGTGCGACCGAGGATGAAGTGGTAATTCTGGTCGTCGCGGATGCCCCAGTCGAAGGAGGAATAGACCAGCGGCTCCTTGAACAGGCTGAAATAGGTCTTGACGAAGCGATCGTCGTCGCCCCATACGGTGGACAGGCAGCCCGGCGGCAGCGGTGGCAGGACGCCGACGATGCCCTTCTCGTTCGGAGCGCACTCCGTGCCGTCCTCGCGGAAGATCTTGAGATTGAAGCCATAGACCGGAAACGCCGGCGTGCCGAACTTGATCTTGGTGTCCTCGATGCCTCGCACCGTCGACAGCATCGGCCAGCCCGTTTCTGTCTGCCAGTAGTTGTCGATGACCGGAAGATTCAACTCACCCATGATCCATTCGTGGGTCGGCTGGTCGAGCGGCTCGCCGGCCAGGAACAAATGTTTCAGGCTCGAGAGGTCGTACTTCTTCATGTACGCCGGATCCTGCTTCTTCAGCACGCGCACGGCAGTCGGCGCCGAGAACATCACGCTGACCTTGTACTTCTCGACAATCTGCCACCAGATGCCGGCATCGGGCCGGATCGGCGTGCCTTCGTACATGACGGTCGCCATGCCGGCGATCAGCGGTCCGTAGATGATGTAGCTGTGGCCGACCACCCAGCCGATGTCGGAGGTTGAGAACATGGTCTCGCCGGCGCCGCCGACGAAGATGTGCTTCATCGAAGCGGCCAGCGCCACCGCATAGCCGCCGGTGTCGCGCTGCACGCCCTTGGGCTTGCCGGTGGTTCCCGAGGTGTAGAGGATGTAGGACGGCTCCGACGATTCCATCCAGACGCAGGGCACATCGGCGTTCATGTGTTCAGCGCGCAGCGTGGCATAGTCGACATCGCGGCCCGCAACCTTGTTGAATCCCTTGTCGAGGCCGCGGTCGATCATCAGCACCCTGGCCGGCTTGCTCTGGGCAAGATTGATCGCCTCGTCGAGCAGGTGCTTGTAGGGCACGGACTTGCCGCCACGCATGCCGGCGTCAGACGATACGATCAGCTTCGGCTTGGCATCGTCGATTCGCGTCGCCAGCGAGCCCGAGGCGAAGCCGCCGAATACCACCGAATGGATGGCGCCGATACGGGCGCAGGCCAGAATGGCGAAGGTCGCCTCGGCGATCATCGGCATGTAGACCAGAACGCGGTCGCCCTTGGCGACGCCGAGCGACTGCATGATCGCCGCCATGCGCATGACTTCGGACTTCAGTTCAGCGAAGCTGTAGACCTTTTCCTCGTTGGTTTCCGTCGAGATATAAACCAGTGCGCGATCATTGGGGCGCGCGGCGGCATGGCGATCGACCGCGTTGTGGCAGAGGTTGGTTTCGCCACCGACGAACCACTTGGCGAACGGCGGGCGCGAATAATCGCAGACCTGCTGCGGCTGTTTGTGCCAGTCGATCAGTTGTGCCTGTTCGTTCCAGAAGGCATCGGGCTGATCGATCGAACGCTGGTAGAACTCCTTGTAGCTGGCCATCTCTTGCTCCCTCGTTGATATTTGATGGATATTCAGGCTGCGACTTCGACCACGATACGGCCATGGGCGCGGCCCTGGATGAAGTCGTCGAATACCGCCGGCAGGTCGGCAAAGGCGATAGTGCGCATCGTTTCCGCCAGATGGCGCGGTTTGAGGTCGGCGCCGAGCCGCTGCCACACGCCGCTGCGATAAGGCTCGCCGATGTAGCCCGAATCGATGCCGAGCAGGCAGGCACCACGCAAAATGAATGGCGCCACCGTGGTATTGAGGCTCATGCTGGCCGCCAGTCCGATGCTGGCGATGGTGCCGCCCTGCTTCATGGTGCTGGCCATCCAGGCCAGCACGTCGCCACCGAGATTGTCGACAGCGCCGGCCCAGAGTTCCTTGCCGAGCGGTTTGATCTTCGCCAGGTCGAGCGACTGGCGCAGCATCACTTCGCTGGCGCCAAGGCCCTTCAGGTAATCGGTTTCGGCGTCCTTTCCGGTCAGCGCCACGACCTGGTAGCCCTGTCTGGCCAGCATGTCGATGGCGAGGCTGCCGACGCCGCCGCTGGCGCCGCTGACGACCACCGGGCCATTGCCGGGCTTGAGGCCATTCTCTTCCATGCGCACGATGGCCAGCCCTGCGGTAAACCCTGCCGTGCCAAGCGCCATCGCCTCCTTGAGGCTGAGTCCGGTGGGCAACTTAAGCGCCCAATCGGCGGGCACCCGGGCGATTTCAGCATAGCCGCCGTGGCGCGCGACACCAATATCATAGCTGGTCGCAATCACCGCATCGCCCGCTGCGAAGCGCGGATCAGTGCTCGAAATCACGGTGCCGGCCAGGTCTATGCCGCCGATGCAGGGATAACGGCGGATGATGCGACCGGCGCCGGTCGCCGCCAGCGCATCCTTGTAATTGACGCTCGAATAGGCGACGCGGATGGTCACCTCGCCCGGGTCAAGCCCCGATTCATCCATATCGACGAAATCGCTGACGATCTTGTCGTCCTTCTGTTGGATCAAATAGGCCTTGAACGTCACTCCATCCTCCTTCGCCTCTTCGGCTTATAGATCAATCAAGTTTGATTATAGGCAGCCGCAGATTTCAGGTTGCTGACTACCTGAGCCAGCCAACCTCGCGCAACCGCTCGGCTATGCCCTCCGCCAACTGCCGGTAGCCGGCGGCATTGGGATGGATCTGGTCGGCTTTGAGCGCAGGATCGGAGAGGATTCGCGCAAAGACCTTGGGCACCAGCGGGACCTTTTCCTCTTTCGCCAGTTGCTCGTAGAGCTCGGCATCCGGCAAGGCGCCGACGACGGCACCGACCAGCGAGAAGCGCGGCACGGCCACCAGAACCACAGGTATACCGGCACGGCGCACCTCGTTGAGAATCACCCGCAAGTCCTCTCTGACCTGGTTTTCCGGGCGGCGGCGCAGGAAATCGTTGCCCCCCAGTTCGACGATGACCAGAGCCGGCTGCGACTGCTCGATGGCCGCACGAACGCGCCCCTTGGCCGCCTCGGCGGTGTCGCCGGGAATGCCGGCGTTGGTGATCTGCCAGCCGCTGATCGCCGCCAACTGTGTCGGATAATCTTCCCCCGTGGCTGCGCCGGTGCCGAATGTAACGCTATCGCCGAACGCCAGTATCGACGCGCCGGCGGCCAGCGGCGCGACTTTCGGCTCGCCGCCGCAGCCGGCAAGGAAAGCCAGCAGTGCCAGCAGGAGAATGCGACGCCACACGATTCAGTCGTCCGGGGCCGATGCACCGTCAGGAAACGGCCAGAGGCTCAAGCAATCACGATCGGTGCTCATTCGCCGATCAAGTCGCTTCCAGACATCAGCCATGTTTCGACGTGTCAGAAGCTCTCCAAGAACGTCCTTTTCCTTCCCGAGTTTCACCACAGCCAATTTCTTCCCTTCGTGCAGGGAAACGAGGGAAACGAGATATGGCGGTGCGTTGTCCAGGTACTTCGTTCTGGCGCGCCCCGTCCGGAAAGCTACCGCCGCAACAGCATCGTCGCCCCTCATCACATCACGCCGCCACCAGTTCCCCGGCCTTCCGGCGCTGTGCTCGATGTTGTTTCGCTGGGGTGGTCGCCCTGGCAGCAACCGCCTTCACTCTTGGGACAGGCCTAATGGTCAGGCCAACGCGCATCCCGGCACGCGTCGCCATATTGACCAGCGCGTCGAGGCTGAATTCGCTGATCCTGCCCTTGAGGACTTGATTCAGGCGCGGCTGGGTGATGCCCAGCGCCTTGGCGGCCTTAGCCTGAGTCAATCCGCTGGCTTCGTACCAGGTCGCCACGGCCATCATGGTCTGCGAGCGCAGCAGCAGGTTTTGCGCTTCCTCGGCACCGAAGCCCAGATCGGCAAAGACATTGCCGCTGCCTTTGGTCATCATCAGATCGCTCATTTCTTCTTCCTCTCGTTCAGTAGTTTCCGGTATCGCTTGCCGGCCAGATCGATATCGGCCTTGGGCGTCCGCTGCGTCTTCTTCTCGAAGCCATGCAGCACATAGACGGCCTCGGCAAACTTGGCAACGTACAGCACCCGGTAAGCCTTCTCTATCCTGATGCGAACCTCCTTCACGCCAGCACCCACAGTTTCCATGGGCTTCCAGTCGGAAGGATCGCGCCCCACCTGCACTTGGCCCAACTGATGGCCGGCTTCTTTCCTCGCTTCGAGAGAAAACGACTTGATCGATTCCAAGCTGTCGCCAAGCCAGATCAGCGGTTTCTGTTGCGCCTTGGACACAGGAATATTTTATTCCAGTTTAGATATAAACTCAAAGAAGAAGAACCCCGGCTGGAGCCGGGGTGCCGTGTCGCCAGCACCGACTTTTCATGCGCGTATCGGTCAGCATGGCAGGTTTGCTGCTCCCATCCGAACTTACCTCCCGGAACACCTTGTCACGACTGGCAAACCGCCTATTCATCAACAACACCGGGGATGTTCAAGACATCAGTGAATCCGAACAGACTCATGTCCCGCATCCGCATCGGGTAGAGGATGCCGTCGAGATGGTCGCACTCGTGCTGTACCACCCGCGCGTGGAAGCCATCGACCACACGGTCGATGCGACCGCCCCGCTCGTCCAGGCCGACATAGCGCAACCGCGAAAACCGGGGTACCAAGCCGCGCATCCCCGGCACGGAAAGGCAGCCCTCCCAGCCGTCCTCCTCGTCCTCGCCCAGCGGCGTCAGTTCCGGATTGATGAGGACTGTGTAGGGCACCGGCTCGGCTTGTGGATAACGCGGATTGGACTCGCAACCGAATATCACCACGCGCAGATCGACTCCGATCTGCGGCGCGGCCAAGCCGGCACCATCGAGGTGGGCCATGGTGTCGTGCATGTCGGCCAGCAACACCTGCAGTTCCGGCGCATCGAAGCGCTCGACCGGGCGGGCCACGCGCAACAAGCGCTCGTCACCCATGCGCAAGACCTCGCGGATCATGTCACGGCACGGGCAGGAAGTGCTTCATTCTTCGCAGAAGTGCTCGATGATGCGTCGCACCCGGGCCAGCGAATCCTGCAAGCCGGCTTCGATGGTGTCGAAGCGGATGCCGTTGGCCGAGTCGTGCCGTCCGGCGCACCAGTTGGCGACGACGCAGACCGCCGCATAGGGCAGGCCTATCTCGCGCGCCAGCCCGGCTTCGGGCATGCCGGTCATGCCGACGATGTCGCCGCCGTCGCGCTCGATGCGGTTGATTTCCGCCGCGGTTTCCAGACGTGGGCCCTGCGTCGTGGCGTACACGGCGCCATCGACCACCGGCTCGCCGACATTCCCCGCGGCATGGAGCAACCCTTGGCGCAGCTTGCCGTCATAGGGTTCCGTGAAGTCGACGTGGCCGACCTGACCGTCGCCGCCGTCTTCGTAGGTCGCCTGGCGGCCCCAGGTGTAGTCGATGATCTGGTGCGGCACCACCACCACGCCGGGCTTGAGGTCGCCACGAATGCCACCAACCGAGGCGACCGACACCACACCGTCCGCTTTGGCGGCCTTGGCCAGCGCCCAGATGTTGGCGCGGTAATTGACCAGGTGCGGCGGAATGGTATGACCGTGGCCATGACGGGTGATGAATACGACGTCACGGCAGCCGATGCGGCCAAAGCTGAGAATGCTCGATGGTTCGCCGTACGGCGTGCGCACCACTTCGCGGTGCGTGACGTTGAGATAGGCGAGCTGCGTCAAGCCGCTGCCGCCGATGATTGCCAGCATGTACTGCTCCTCCAATACTCAGAAAGCCGGGAAAGGCGATTGCCTGCATGGTAAAATCCGCCCCTTTTTTCCAAGGCGCCCCTCCATGTCCCGCCCGCTCCGCAACATCGCCATCATAGCCCACGTCGACCACGGCAAGACCACACTGGTCGACCAGCTGCTCCGGCAGAGCGGCACCTTCCGCGACAACCAGCAGGTCGACGAGCGCGTCATGGACTCGAACGACATCGAGAAGGAGCGGGGCATCACCATCCTCGCCAAGAACACCGCCATCGACTTCGAAGGCACCCACATCAACATCGTCGACACCCCGGGCCACGCCGACTTCGGCGGCGAAGTCGAACGCGTGCTCGGCATGGTCGATGGCGTGCTGCTGCTGGTCGATGCCGTCGAGGGACCGATGCCGCAGACGCGCTTCGTCACCAAGAAGGCGCTGGCGCTCGGCCTCAAGCCCATCGTCGTCATCAACAAGATCGATCGCCCCGGCTCTCGGCCAAACTGGGTGGTGGATCAGACCTTCGACCTCTTCGACAAGCTCGGCGCCACCGACGAACAGCTCGACTTCCCCATCATCTTCGCCTCCGGCCTCAACGGTTTCGCCAAGTTGGAACTGGAAACCGAGTCGGACAACATGCGAGCTCTGTTCGAAACCGTGCTGAAGCACGTACCCTCGCCCTCCGGTGATGCCAATGCGCCGCTGCAGTTGCAGCTCGCCGCGCTCGACTACTCGACCTACACCGGCCGCCTCGGAGTCGGCCGCGTCCTCAACGGCCGCGTCAAGCCGGGCCAGTATGTGGTGGTGATGAACCACGAGGACCAGGTGGGTTCGGGCCGCATCAACCAGGTACTGGGTTTCCAGGGCCTCGACCGCGTGCCGGTCGCCGAAGCCCAGGCCGGCGATATCGTCATAATCTCCGGCATCGAGGACATCGGCATCGGCGTCACCATCGCCGATCGCGACAACCCCATCGGCCTGCCGATGCTGACCGTCGACGAGCCGACCCTGACCATGGACTTCATGGTCAATTCGTCACCGCTCGCCGGCACCGAGGGAAAGTTCGTCACCAGCCGCCAGATCCGCGACCGCCTGACCAAGGAACTGCTGACCAACGTGGCGATGCGCGTCGAGGACACGGGTGACTCGGACATATTCCGCGTTTCCGGCCGCGGCGAACTGCATCTCACCATCCTGCTCGAGAACATGCGTCGCGAGGGCTTCGAAATGGCCGTGGCCAAGCCGCGCGTCGTGTACAAGGACATCGACGGCCAGAAGTGCGAACCCTACGAGAACCTCACCATCGACCTTGAGGACAGCAGCCAGGGCGGTGTGATGGAAGAGCTTGGTCGCCGCCGCGGCGAACTCACCAACATGGAGTCCGACGGCAAGGGCCGCACCCGCCTCGAATACCACATCCCGGCGCGCGGCCTGATCGGCTTCCAGTCCGACTTCATGACCATGACGCGCGGCACCGGCCTGATGAGCCACATCTTCGACGACTACGCCCCGGTCAAGCCCGACCTGCCCGGCCGCCACAACGGCGTGCTGATCTCGCAGGACGATGGCGAGGCCGTCGCCTTTGCGCTGTGGAACCTCGAAGATCGCGGCCGCATGTTCGTCAGCCCTGGCGACAAGCTGTACGAGGGCATGATCATCGGCATCCACAGCCGCGACAACGACCTGGTGGTCAACCCGATCAAGGGCAAGAAGCTCACCAACGTCCGCGCCTCGGGCACCGACGAAGCCGTGCGCCTGACCACGCCGATCAAGCTGACGCTGGAGAGCGCGGTCGAGTTCATCGACGACGACGAACTGGTCGAAATCACCCCGAAGTCGATCCGCCTGCGCAAGCGTTTCCTCAAGGCGCATGAACGCAAGCGAGCCAGCAAGGACGAAACGGCCTGATTTGCGGCACCCGATGACCCGGCTCGCGCCCCTGCTGCTCTTGCTCTGCGGCCTGGGCGCCGGAATGCTGCCGGCACAAGCCGCCGACGAGCGCAACAGCGAGGTCGAGGTCACCGTCCGTGTCGACGGCCTGGAGGTCCACGTCACGGCCACGCTCACGGTCGATGCCAGTCCGCAAGAGGCCTGGGCTGTACTGACCGATTTCGACAACATGTCCAGGTTCGTCTCGAACCTTGAACTGAGCGAGGTCGTTTCGCGCCAGCGCGACGTCGTCCAGGTGCACGCGAAGGGCAAAGCGCGCTTCGGTCCGCTGCAGTTTCCGTTCGAGTCGTTGCGCGAACTGACGCTGACACCGTTCGAACGCATCCAGTCGCGGCAGATCACCGGCACGCTCAAACGCTTCGAAGGCGTGACCCAGATCACCCCCGTGCCGCAGGGAACCCGCATCAGCTACCGCGGCGACTCGACCAGCAACCAGAGCATCCCGCTCATCGTTGGCCCCTCGTTCATCAAGAGCGAGACCGAAGAACAGTTCCACGAGTTGCAGACCGAGATCCTGCGGCGACGCATGGAAGCCCGCAAGAACAAGTGAACAAGCGGTGGGCGACGTGGCTGAAATGGGCGAGGCGTCTGGCCATCGCCGCCGCGATCCTGTCGCTGATCGGCTACTTCTCGAACCCGACGGTCAGTCCGCTGATGTGCAAGGTGTACGGCTGATCAAAGCCCCTTGACCGCATGGATATCGGGGAGGTTGCGCCAGTTGCCCCGCACATCCATGCCGCAGCCGAAGACGTAGCGGTCGGGTAGCGTGACTCCGACGAAATCCGCGACAATCGGCTGCGCCCTGCCGATTTCCTTGAGCGCGAGCACCGCCGTCAGGCATTCCACCGCGCCGTCGGCGAGCAGTCGCGCCTTGATTGCCGCCAGAGTAATGCCCGCGTCCAGGATGTCGTCCAGCACCAGCACCGTGCGGCCCGCCACCGACTCGCGCGGCGCGACGCGCCATTCGACGTCGTGACCCTGGGTGGTGTTGCGGTAGCGCGTCGCATGGATGTAGTCGCATTCAAGCGGAAAGCGCAGTCGCGGCAGCAACTGCCCGGCGAGGAACACCCCGCCGTTCATCACCGTCAGGACCAGCGGCTGGGTTTCGCCCAGACGGGCCGTGATTTCGTCCGCCATACGCCCAAGTGCGTTCTGAATATCGGCGGCGCCGACGATGAGATCGGCCTCGGCCAGAATCTGCAGTGCCTCGTCGCGCGTCACTTGCCGAAGTTCCGCCCTGCGAGGTAGTTCGTGAACTCCTCGCCGACCTCGTGGTGGCGCATGCCGAGTTCTACAGTGGCCTGCAGGTAGCCGATCTTCGAGCCGCAGTCGTAGCGCGTGCCATGGTAGCGATAGGCCAGCACCTGCTGCTCCGACAGCAGCGCCGAGATGCCGTCGGTCAGCTGGATCTCGCCGCCCGAGCCGGGCTTGACGCGCTCCAGATGGTGAAAGATGCGCGAGGTCAGCACGTAGCGGCCGACCACGGCGAGGTTGGACGGCGCGTCTTCCGGTGCCGGCTTCTCGACGATGGCCGCGATCTGCTCGACACGCTCGGCCAGCGGCGACGTGGCGACGATGCCGTAGCTCTTGGTCTCGGACTTCGGTACCTCCTGCACGCCAAGAACCGAGCAATGGTAGTAGGCATGGGCCTCGACCATCTGCTGCAGTACCGGCGGGTTGGCATCGAGCAGGTCATCCGCCAGTAGCACGGCGAAGGGGTCGGAGCCGATCACGTGCTTGGCGCAAAGCACCGCGTGGCCCAGCCCGAGCGCCTCGGCCTGGCGGATGTAGATGCAGTTGATGTTTTTCGGCAGCATGTTGCGCACGAAGTCCAGTATTTCCATCTTGCCGCGCACCTCGAGCTCGTTCTCCAGCTCGTAGGCCTTGTCAAAGTGATCCTCGATGGCGCGCTTGCTGCGCCCCGTGACGAAGATCATGTCGGTGATCCCGGCGGCAACCGCCTCCTCCACCGCGTACTGGATCAGCGGCTTGTCGACGATGGGCATCATCTCCTTCGGGCTGGCCTTGGTGGCAGGAAGGAAACGCGTGCCGAGGCCGGCGACCGGAAATACCGCTTTCGTGACATGTCTCATGCGTTGATCAACTCCAGAAATTGCACCTCGTCGAGGATGGTAACGCCGAGTTGTTGCGCCTTGTCGAGTTTCGACCCGGCATCGGCGCCGGCCACGACGTAGTTCGTCTTCTTCGACACCGATCCGGCGACCTTGCCGCCGCGCGCCTCGATCATTTCCCTGGCCGCCTCGCGGCTCAGGGTCGGCAGCGTTCCGGTCAACACCAGCGTCTTGCCCGAAACGGCCGAGGTCACCGTAGCCTGGGCTTCGCCCTCTTCCCAATGCACGCCGGCCGCCCGCAACTGCTCGATGACTTCGAGATTGTGCGGCTCGGCGAAGAAGCGGACGATGGACGCCGCCACCACCGGGCCGACATCCGGCACCTGTTGCAGGCTCGCCGCGTCGGCGGCGAGCAGCGCGTCGAGATTGCCGAAATAGCGTGCGAGGTCCTTGGCCGTCGCCTCGCCGACGTTGCGGATTCCCAGTGCATAGATGAATCGGCCCAGGGTCGTCGCGCGACTCTTGTCGATGGCCGCCAGCAGATTGGCTGCCGATTTCTCGGCCATCCGCTCCAGACTGGCGAGCGCCAGCAGGCCAAGTTTGTAGAGGTCGGCCGGGGTCTTGACGATGGCGCTATCGACCACTTGCTCGACCAGCTTCTCGCCCAACCCCTCGATGTCCATGGCACGGCGTGAGGCAAAGTGCAGCAGCGCCTGCTTGCGCTGCGCGGGGCAGAACAGGCCACCGTCGCAACGGGCGATGGCCTCGTCCTCGGGCCGCTCCACCGCCGAGCCGCACACCGGACAGGACTTCGGCATGACGAATTCCGGCGCCAGTATCGGCCGCCGCTCGGGGACGATGGCCACAACTTCCGGAATCACGTCGCCAGCGCGACGCACGATCACCGTGTCGCCGACGCGCACGTCCTTGCGCCGCACCTCGTCCTCGTTGTGCAGGGTGGCGTTGGTTACCGTGACGCCGCCGACGAACACCGGCGCCAACCGCGCCACCGGCGTCAGCGCTCCGGTGCGGCCAACCTGTATTTCGATGGCTTCGACCGTGGTCAGCGCCTCCTCGGCCGGAAACTTGTGGGCGATGGCGAAGCGCGGCGCCCGGGAGACGAAGCCAAGCCTTTGCTGGTCGGCGAGGCGATTGACCTTGTACACGACGCCGTCAATGTCGTAGGGCAGCGTCGGCCGCGCCGCGCCGATGCGGGCGTAATAGCCGGCGAGGCCAGCCGCGCCGCACACCACATCGCGTTCCGCCGCGACCGGGAAACCCCATGCCGCCAGGCGATCCATCATCTCGCCATAGAAAGTCGGCGCTGGCGACACGGCGTCCGGCTCGGCCAGGCCGTAGGCGAAGAAGCGCAGCGGCCGCCGCGCGGTGATTTTCGAATCGAGCTGGCGCAGGCTGCCGGCCGCGGCGTTGCGCGGATTGGCGAATTCCTTCTCGCCGCGCTCGCGCTGCCTCCGGTTGAGGCTATCGAACTCGGCGCGAAACATCAGCACCTCGCCGCGCACTTCCAGCCGCGGCGGAGCGTCTGCGCCAAGCCGCAACGGAATGTTCTTCACCGTCCGCAGATTGGCGCTGACATCCTCGCCGGTGTAGCCGTCGCCACGCGTCGCGCCCTGCACAAAGACGCCATCTTCATAAATCAGGGTGATCGCCAATCCGTCGAACTTCGGCTCCACGGCGTATTTGACCTCGTCCACGTCCAGGCCTTCACGGCAGCGCCGGTCGAAGGCGGCGACCTCCTCCGCGCTGAAAGCGTTGTTGAGCGACAGCATCGGCACACCGTGGCGAACCTGGCCGAACTCGGCCAGCGGCGCCCCGCCGACGCGCTGCGTCGGCGAATCGGCTACCACCAATTCAGGGTGAGCCTGTTCCAGTACAAGTAGTTCGCGGAACAGCCTGTCGTATTCCGCATCCGGGATGGTCGGCGCGTCGAGGACGTAATAGGCGTGATCGTGTCGCTCGATTTCGGCGCGGAGGAACTGCGCCCGCTCCGCCACGCTCTGCATTACGAGAACAGGCGACGGGCGCGAGCCGCGCCGGCGACGATCTGCCGGCCCGCCATCTGCTTCTGTATTTCCTCGATCTTGCCGCGGATGCCGGCGATCATCGCATCGGTCAATGGATTGCGTTGCGCATCGACCAGCACGCCGCCAAGGCCTTGCGCGAACTGTCGCGCTGCCGCCACCATGCGATCGAAACCCCGTGCGCCTGGCGCGACGTTGGGAACGTCCAGCGTCAGCGAAATTCCGTGCGTGGCGAGCGAACGCAGCGATTCGGCATCAAACAGTTCGACGCCGAGGTTGCCCAAGGTATAGAGCGTGTCGCCGGCTTCGTCGCGGGCATGATAGCTGCCATCGTCGTCGAGCTGCATTCCGGCTGCCTCGGCCAGCCCCCGCAGCTTGGTGCCGGCGAAGGCCATGCCACCGGGATCGACGATATTGATGCTGAGCTGGACATCGACCTGGGCGCAGAATTCGTCGAGGGCGCGGGCATGGGCCAGCATCTCTCCGGCGTCCGGCACCACCGCCGCACCGCCCAGCTGCGTCGCCAGGCTGCGGACGCCATCGAGGAAGTCGGCCAGCTCGGTTTCGCTCAGCGCGCCGCGCCGGTCGACCAGTTGCAGCGCAGCCATGACCACCGCGTAGTGGCTTGCATCGTGCGCCGTCAGTGTCCGCCACTGCATGCCGGAATGGCCAAGCCAGTACAGCGGCTTGGACACCTGCCCCGCCCATTCGGCCTGCGCCGCCCACAGCGCCGGTGCCGGCACCGCCTCTGCGAATTCGATGCGCACGATGCCATCGACGATCGGATCGGCCCACGGCGAATCGGGTTCATCGGCACGCGTCTCGGACACTGCGGCGGGCTGTTCCGCCACTGGCTCACTGATGGCGGCAGGCTCAAGGCGCTCGGCCGGTTCGATGCGCTCATCGAATTCAGCGGCTGCGCCCACGGCGAGCGTCGGCTCCACCTCGTCTTCGGCCCCTGATGCGCCCAGCAGCACGTCGGCCTGACCGCCGCCATCGACGATGCGCTCGGCAGACTGGCGATGCTTGCGCTCCTGCCACTTGTTGTACGCCCAGATGCCCCCGACGCCGACGACGCCGGCGCCGATCAGGGCGAGTTGCAGATCGCTGATGGCCATAGCTAGGCTGGCTCCTTTGTCATGCGCAAGGCTTCCTGAACATCGACTTCGACGACGCGCGACACCCCTTGTTCCTGCATGGTGACGCCGATCAACTGCTGCGCCATTTCCATGGCGATCTTGTTGTGGGTGATGAAGATGAACTGCGTCTGTGCCGACATGCGCTTGACCAGTTCGCAGAAACGCTCGGTATTGCTGTCGTCGAGCGGCGCATCGACTTCGTCGAGCATGCAGAACGGCGCTGGATTGAGCTGGAACAGCGCGAACACCAGCGCGGTGGCAGTGAGCGCCTTTTCGCCGCCGGAAAGCAGATGGATGGTCGAGTTCTTCTTGCCCGGCGGCTGCGCCATGATCTGGATGCCGGCATCGAGGATCTCCTCGCCGGTCAGTATGAGCCGCGCCTCGCCGCCGCCAAAAAGCAGCGGAAACAGCGTGCCGAAATGGCCATTGACAGCATCATAGGTCTGCTGCAGCTGCTCGCGAGTCTCGCGGTCGATGCGGCGGATCGCGTCTTCCAGCGTGTTGATGGCCATGGCCAAGTCGGACGACTGGGCGTCGAGGAAGCCCTTGCGTTCCTCGGCAACTGCCAGTTCTTCGAGCGCAGCCAGATTGACCGGCCCCAGCGCCTCGATCTCGGCCGCCAGTCGTGCGATGTCGCCGGCCAAGGCGCTTTCCTTCAGACCCGGCACCAGGTCGGCGGCGAGCGCGGCCTCGGCAGCCTCGTCGTTGACGCCGGCTTCGACCAGACGCTGCTGGAACTGTTCCTCGTTGAGGTGAGCTTCCTGCTGCTTGAGTTTGATGGTGGTGATGCGGTCACGCGCCGGCTGCAGGCCCTGCTCCAGTTTCATGCGCTGCTCGTCGAGCGCACGCAGGTCGGCCGCCGCGGTTTCCAGCGCATTGCGTCGTTCGCCGAGCAAGCCTTCGCGGCCCTGGCGACCAGATAGCGCCGATTGCAGTTGCTCCTGCAGCACGGCATCGGAAATACCGGCGATTTCGGTGCGGGCGGCTTCGGTCTCGCTCGTCACCCGCGCCAGCTGGGTGCGGGCGGTTTCGGCGGCGCGGGCGTTGTCGTCGAGCTTGGAAAGGCACTCGCGCTCGGAGAAGCCGGCCTCCTGCGCTTCCCGCGCCAGCTGGTGCTCCAGCGCGCGCGCCTCGCGCAGGGCGACGTCCTTCTGGCGCTGCAGGTCGAGCGACTGTTCGAGCCGGGCGCGCACCGCATCGAGCTGCTCGCGACAGCGCAGCGACTCGGCGTCGGCACGTTCCTGCTCGGCACGCTCGCTGGTTTCGCCACGACCGATTTCTTCAAGGTCGCGATTGATCTGGCCGGCACGCTCCTCGAATCGTGCCTGGGCCTGCGTCAGTTTCAGCGCCTCGACGTGGGCGCCATGCAGCCGCTGCTGCGCATCCTGCGCGGCGCGGCGGGCTTCGGCCAGCTGCTGCTGCCCCTCGGCCAGTTGCCGCTCGGCCTCCTGCTGGGCTTCGCGCGCGGCTTCCTCTTCCAACTCGCGGGATTCGATCAGCCCGGCCAGTTCCTCGATCTCGCGCTGACGCTCGATGACGCCATGGGTTCGCACGTCCGGCACATAAAGCGTCAGCCCGTGGCGCGAACGCAGATGACCTTCACGGCTGACCAGCAGGCCGTCGCTGCTCGCGGCGAGCGCATCGGCACTGGCGGCGCAGGCCACGCCGGCCAACCAGTCGTCCAGCACCGCCGCCCAGCGCGCGTCGTCGCAGCGCACCTTGGCACGCAGGGAATTCTCCGCCGCCGGCCGTGGCGGCTCGCCATCGGGCAGGGCGAGAGAAAAAGTCTGCGGTGGCGGTACGGCGAGGGCACGCTGCGCCGTCGCCGCATCGCCGGCCAGAGCCGACAGCCGCTCGCGCAAAACGGCTTCGACCGCCGTTTCCCAGCCGGCATCGACCTGGATCGAACGCCACAGCGGCTTGGCATCGGCCAGGTTCTGCTGTTTCAGCCAGTCGCCGATCTCGCCGCTCTGCTGCACCTTGCTCTGCAGCTGCTGCAAGGCGTCGTGGCGGGCACGGCTTTCCGTGACCTGGCGGTGGGCGCCCTGCAGCCGCTCGCGCGCGGCACGCAATGCCGCATCGAGTCCGGGCAGCTTCTGCTGCAGCCCGGCGAGGCGATCCTGTTGCAGCCCGAGTTCTTCCTCGGCCCGCGCCTCGGCTTCCTGCGCCGCGGCGAGCTGCACCGGGTCGGGCTGGCCAAGCGCGGCGCGTTCCTGTTCCAGCCGCACCCGGCGCTGCGCCAGATTGTCGAGGGCGCGGATGGCGTGGCCGCGGTCGGCCTCGGCCAGTCGTGCGCCCTGCTCGGCTTCGTTGAGCGCCTTGCGTGCCTCGGCCACCTGCTGGCCGGCATCCTGCACAGCGGCTTCGGCGTCAGGCAGGCGGGCTGCAGCTTCCTCGTGGCGGGCGCCAGCGGTTAGTGCCCGTTCGCGCGAGTTCTCGAGCAGGGATTTCCAGCGAAATTCCTCTTCCTCCACGCGCCGCAACTCGCCCGACCAGTGGCCGTTCTCGACATCGAGCTGGGCCAGCCGCGCTTCCAGCCGCGTCCGCGAATCGCGCACATGGCCGATTTCGGATTCGAGCCGCTTGACCTCGGCATTGGCCGTGTACATCTCGGTCTGCGCGGCATGCAGCGCGTCGGACGCCGCGAAGTGCGCTTCGCGCGAAGCCTCGACCCGCGCCTCGACTTCCCGCAACTGCGCGGTTTCAGCCTCGACGCGGGTTTCGGCCTTCTCGACATCGCGCGCGAGCCGCTCGGCATCGGCGCGCGCATCGTTGCGCTTCTTCAGCCACAGCAGGTTCTGTTGGTGGGCGAGACCGGTGTTGAGCGCGTGGTACTGCTTGGCCACCTCGGCCTGGCTGGCAAGGCGGCCGATCTGGCCATCAAGTTCGTTACGGATGTCGTCGACGCGGGCCAGGTTCTCGCGCGCGTCCTCCAGCCGGTTCTGGGTTTCGCGGCGCCGTTCCTTGTACTTGGTGACGCCGGCCGCCTCTTCGAGGAAGAAGCGCAGCTCGTCGGGCTTGGCCTCGACGATGCGCGAGATCATGCCCTGGCCGATGATGGCGTAGGCGCGCGGCCCGAGGCCGGTGCCGAGGAAGAGGTCGATGACGTCGCGGCGGCGAACGTGCAGGTTGTTGATGTAGTAGCTGGAGTTGCCGGCGCGGTCGAGCAGGCGCTTGACGGTGATTTCAGCGTATTGCGACCACTGGCCGGCGGCGCGGCCCTGATCGTTGTCGAAGAACAGCTCGACGCTGGCGCGCGACACCTCCTTGCGCCCGCCGGAACCCTTGAAGATCACGTCCTGGATCGACTCGCCGCGCAGTTCGGATGCCTTCGACTCGCCCAACACCCAGCGCACGGCGTCGATGATGTTCGACTTGCCGCAGCCGTTCGGCCCGACCACGCCGGCGAGCTGGCTGGGGAAAACGACGGTGGTCGGCTCAACGAATGACTTGAAGCCGGCGATCTTGAGCTTGGTGAGACGCACGTTGGGAATCCGGGGGGAAGTCAGTGGGAAGCCGGCGGATTATAAACGGTGCGGCCCGGCGCAACCCCGGGGCCATGTCATACGCAAAAAGTCGGCGATGGCGGGACGGCGCGCCCTTGGCGCCGGGGCAGCCAGGCCACGTAAAATCGCCGCATGACCCGCTCCGCCGCCTTCCTGCTCGGCATGCGCGCCCTGCTGCCGATGCTGCTGGGAGTGGTGCCGTTCGGCGTGATCTACGGCGTGGTCGCCCTGCAAAGCGGCATCCCGCCGCTCGCCGCCGTCCTGATGTCCTCGTTGGTGTTTGCCGGCTCGGCGCAGTTCCTGCTGGCGCAACTGCTTGGCGCCGGGGCGCCGGTGCTGCTGGCGGTGGGCGCGGTCGGGCTGATCAACCTGCGCCACGCACTCTATAGCGCCTCGGTGGCGCCCGCGCTGCATGCCCTGCCGCGCCGATGGAAGGTGCTGCTGGCTTATTTGCTGACCGACGAGGCCTACGCCGCGGCGATCCCCCACCTGATGCAGCAGCCGCGCTCGCCGCAGGCGCACTGGCTGCTGTTCGGTGCCGGCTTCGCGCTGTGGACCGGCTGGCAGCTATCGACCCTGGCCGGCGTACTGGTCGGCACGCAATTGCCGGCCGACCTCGGCCTCGACTTCGCGCTGCCGTTGACCTTCATCGCCATCGTGGTGCCGCTGATCGACAGTCGTGCGCGCCTCGCCGCCGCACTGGTGGCGGGAACGATGGCGGTTTTGCTGGCCGGGCTGCCGTGGAAGACCGGCCTGTTCTTCGCCGCGCTGGCCGGGCTGGCGGCCGGCGCCTTCGTGGGAAGGCGGCCATGAACTGGACCGACTGGCTGCCGCTGTGGCTCGCCTGCGGGCTGCTCACCTTCGCCATCCGCTATTCCTTCATCGGACTGGAGGGGCGCTACCGGCCGCCCGGCTGGTTCGTGCGCTGGCTGCCCTACGTGCCGATTGCCGCCCTGACGGCGCTGGCCACCCCGGAACTTCTGCTGGATGCCGGCAACATCCAGCTCGGCGCAGACAATCCGCGCCTCTGGGCCGGGCTCGTCGCCATCGCCGTCGCCGCCCGCTGGCGCAACACCCTGCTGACCATCGCCGCGGGCTTCGCCGCACTGGGCCTGCTGCGCTGGCTGGGCGACTTATAATGCACCGGCCTTTAGACCGGACCCGTCCCATGCCCAGCGCGCCTGCGAAATCCCTCGAAACTTTTCTTAACCCGGCCCCCCATCGCGACTACCAGATCCACATGGAAGTCCCGGAGTTCACCTGCCTCTGCCCCAAGACCGGGCAGCCGGATTTCGCCGTGCTGACGCTCGATTACGTGCCGGACAAGCTCTGCGTAGAGCTCAAGAGCCTGAAGCTCTACGTCTGGAGTTTCCGCGAGGAAGGACATTTCCACGAGGATGTCACCAACCGCATCCTCGACGACCTGGCCAAGGCAGTGAAGCCGCGCTTCATGCGCCTGACCGCGCGCTTCTATGTGCGCGGCGGCATTTTCACCAATGTCGTCGCCGAACACCGCAAGAAGGGCTGGAAACCGGCGCCGCGCGTCGATCTGGCCGAATTCGCCACCCAATCGAACGTCCGGGGCTGAGTCGGTGGAATCCCTGGAATCCCGGCCGCTCACCTTCGCCGCCATCGCCACCGCACTCGGCGATGGCTGGCGTAACGCCAACGCCACACGCGGCGTCAGCATCGCCTACGCCGGGGTATTCACCCTGATTGGCGCCGTTATCATCGGCACCCTCATCGCAATTGGCCGCACGCCATTCATCGTCGCCGCTGCAGGCGCCTTCATGCTGGTCGGGCCAGCCTTCCTCGCCGGATTTTTCGCCGTGGCGAAAAAAGTCGGCGCTGGCGGGACGCCGAGCGTTGCCACGGTCGCCTCCGGCTTTGCCGCCGCATCGGCCTCGATATGGGTCATCGCACTGGTCTGCGCCCTGCTCTTCATGATCTTCATCACCGACGTCGCCATCCTCTACAGCTACATGGTGGGCGGCGATCCGGTCTTTCCGCGCGACATGCTGCCGACACCCGCCAACGTGCTGTCGTTCATGTTCTGGGGCCTCGTCTCCGGCGCGGTGATCGCACTCATGCTGTTTTCAATTTCGGCGTTTGCGGTGCCGCTGCTGTGCGATCGCCGTGCCAACCTGGTCGGCGCCATCGTCACCAGCGTCCGCATCGTGTTCGGCAACCCGATCCCCGCGATGGTTTGGGCCTTCGTGCTCTCCGCCACCACCATCGGCAGCATCCTGCTGCTGCCGCTGTTCCCAATGGTGCTGCCGGTGATGGCCTACACCAGCTACGCCCTGTACCGTTCGGTGCTGCCGGAAGCCCCCTGACGCGCGGAAACCGCGCTGGCAGCGACGATCATCGCCCCGCCCAGCCATTCCTTGAGGCCCATGGTCTCGCCGGCCAGCAGCCAGGCCGAAACCGCGGCGACCGCCAGTTCGAACATGAAGATGATGATCGCCCGGTTGGCCGAAACATGGGTCAGGCCAAACTGCACCACCAGGTTGATCGCCAGCAGCACGACGCCGACGAGGAGGACCAGCAGCCAGTGCATGGTTTCCAGCCCGGCCAGCGAAGCCGGCGGCTCGAATGCCGTGGCGACCAGGGCGAGCGTCAGGGTGCAGAAGAACACGGCCGTCGACTTGAGCTCGATCGAGTGCTGCGGCGTGCGGCGAATCAGCACGTTCTGCATTGCGAAAAGGAAGCCAGCACCCAGCCCCAGCCACTCCGCCATGTTCTCCGGTAGTGGCAGGCCCAGGCGCGGTTGCCAGAGCATGACCATGGCGCCGGCCACGGCCAACGCGATCACCATCGCCCCGCCGCGCCCGGCGCGTTCGCCAAGCAGCAGCCGCGCCAGCAGAACGGTCCACAGCGGCGCCAAGTAGAACAGCAGCAGCACGCGCATCACCTCGCCGTGCAGCATCCCCAGCACATAGCCGACATTGCAGCCGGCGGCGCTGACGCCAACGGCGAGCAGCCACCACGACGGCCGCTCGCAAACGCGGCGCGAAGCCAGCACCAGCACGCCCAGTGCCAAGGCAACGACGTAGGTAAGTGCGGTGGCGCGCAGGCCGGACAGCCCGGCGGCTTCCAGCACGCGATAGGGATACCAGATCAGGCCCCATACGGTGGCGCCCGCCACCAGCGAGGTCACGGCCGCGCGGGGGCGTAGCCTATAATGTGCCGCTTCCTGAGCCGCCACTGCCACTCCTCCCGTGAATCCCCGCCTCGACCTGCTGCAGCCCTACCCCTTCGAAAAACTGCGGCAATTGTTTTCCGGGGTGACGCCGCCCGCCGGCCTCAAGGAAATCAAGCTCTCTATCGGCGAACCGCAGCACGAAACGCCTTCCTTCATCAAGGAAGCACTGACCGCGAACCTGGCCGGGCTGACGAATTATCCTACCACGCAGGGTAGCGACGCCCTGCGCCAGAGCATCGCCGACTGGATTGCCCGCCGCTACGGCGTGGCGATGCCGAATCCGGCCACCCAGATTGTCCCGGTCAACGGCTCGCGCGAGGCTCTGTTCGCTTTCGCCCAGGCCGTGGTCGATGGCTCCAGACCCGGCGCCACGGTCATCTGCCCCAACCCGTTTTACCAGATCTACGAGGGTGCGGCCCTGCTGGCCGGCGCCACGCCGCTGTTCCTCAACACCCTGCCCGAGCACGGCTACGCCATGGATTTCGCCGTGGTGCCAGCGCCGACTTTTTCGCGGACGCAGCTCGTCTATGTCTGCTCCCCCGGCAACCCCACCGGCAAGGTGATGTCGCTCGACGAGTGGCGGCAGCTGTTCGAACTCTCCGATCGCTACGGCTTCGTCATCGCCTCCGACGAGTGCTATTCTGAAATCTATTTCGACGAGGCCGCGCCGCCGCTGGGCGGACTGGAAGCCGCCGCCAGGCTCGGCCGCCATGACTACCGCAACCTGGTGATGTTCTCCAGCCTGTCGAAGCGATCCAACGTGCCGGGGCTGCGCTCCGGCTTCGTCGCCGGCGACGCCGCGATCATCAAGCGCTTCCTGCTCTACCGCACCTACCACGGCGGCGCCATGAACCCGGCGGTGCAGGGTGCGTCGGTCGCCGCATGGAAGGAAGAGGCCCACGTGCGCGAGAATCGCCGCCTCTACGCCGAAAAATTCGAGAAGGTCACGCCCATCGTCGCCCGCCATCTCGAAACCGCCGTACCCGACGCCGGTTTCTACCTGTGGGCGCGCACCCCGATCGCCGACACCGAGTTCGCCCGCGAGCTGCACCGCCAATATAATGTGACCGTCCTTCCCGGCAGTTTTCTCGCGCGGGAAGCCGCCGGCGTCAATCCCGGCGCCAACTACGTGCGCATCGCACTGGTGGCGGGGCTCGACGAATGCCTCGACGCGGCGCAACGCATTGCCGACTTCTGCCAGAAACTCTGATCCGAAAACAAAGGAAACCACGATGCACCAACTGCAAAGCATCATCGACGAGGCGTGGGAAGACCGTGCCAACCTCAAGCCCGGCTCCGCCCCCGCCCGCGTCGGCGAGGCCGTTGACCACATCATCGCCGACCTCGACCAGGGCAAGCTGCGTGTCGCCGAAAAAATCGACGGCGAGTGGGTGACCCACCAGTGGATCAAGAAGGCGGTGCTGATTTCCTTCCGCCTCGACGACAACCACCTGATGGACAACGGCCCGATGCGCTACTTCGACAAGGTGCCGACCAAGTTCGCCAGCTACGACACCCATGCTTTCGAGAAGGGTGGCTTCCGCGTGGTGCCGCCGGCCGTCGCCCGCCGCGGCGCCTTCATCGGCAAGAACTGCGTGCTGATGCCCTCCTATGTCAACATCGGCGCCTACGTCGATGAAGGCACCATGGTCGATACCTGGGCCACCGTCGGTTCCTGCGCCCAGATCGGCAAGAACGTGCATCTGTCGGGTGGCGTCGGCATCGGCGGCGTGCTCGAGCCGATCCAGGCCAATCCGACCATCATCGGCGACAACTGCTTCGTCGGCGCCCGCTCGGAAGTCGTCGAAGGCGTCATCGTCGAGGACAACAGCGTGATCTCGATGGGCGTATTCATCGGCAAGAGCACCAAGATCTACGACCGCGCCACCGGCGAGGTGAGCTACGGTCGCGTCCCCGAGGGCTCGGTGGTTGTCAGCGGCAGCCTGCCCTCGGCCGACGGCAAGTACAGCCTCTACTGCGCCGTGATCGTCAAGCGCGTAGATGCCCAGACCCGCGCCAAGACCGCCATCAACGAGTTGCTGCGCGACTAGATCATCGCGCAATAGGGAGAGCCGACATGGGAAAGATGGATCGCCTGTTTCAGTTGATGGCAGAGAAAAAGGCCTCCGACATTTTCGTTTCCGTCGGTTCTCCCATCCACATCAAGATCAACGGCGTCACCATGCCCGTCAACCAGACGGCGATGGACATGGCGACCATCAACGCGCTGCTCGCTGAAGTACTCAACGAACACCAATTGAAGGAGTTCGAGGAGACGCTGGAGATGAACAGCGGCTACGCCCTCGAAGGGGTCGGCAATTTCCGCATCTCGGTGATGCGGCAGAAGGGTACGCCGGCCTTCGTCGTACGCTACATTCCGACAGAAATTCCCCGGTTCGACAGCCTCAACCTGCCGCCCGTGTTGCTCGACGTCATCATGGAAAAGCGCGGGCTGATCCTGATGGTGGGCGCGACCGGCTCCGGCAAGACCACCACGCTGACGGCAATGCTCGACCACCGCAACGAGCAGAAGAGCGGCCACATCCTTACCCTTGAAGACCCGATCGAATTCATCTTCAAGAACAAGAAATCCATCGTCAATCAGCGCGAGATCGGTTCCGACACCAAGGACTTCCCGGTGGCGCTGCGGAACGCGCTGCGCCAGGCACCCGACTGTATTTTCATCGGTGAGATCCGCGACAAGGAGACCATGTCGCAATCGGTTGCCTATGCCCAGTCAGGCCACCTCTGCCTCGCCACGCTGCACGCCAACAACAGCTACCACGCGATGAGCCGAATCATCAGCTTCTACCCGATAGAGAACCGGCCGGCACTGCTGGCCGACCTGGCGGTGACGCTCAAGTGCGTGATTTCGCAGCGTCTGGTGAAGAAACCCGACGGCGCCCGAACCCCGGCGGTCGAGGTGATGATGAATTCGCGCCATGTCGCCGAACTGATCGAGAAGGGCGACCTCAATGGCGTCAAGGAAGCGATGGAACAGAGCATGTCGCCGGGGTCGCAGACCTTCGAGCAGGCCCTGGTCAAGCTCTATCGCGATGGCGTCATTACCCTGGAAGAAGCCATGGCCAACGCCGACTCGGCCAACAACCTGCACTGGCTGATCAACAACACCGAGGCAGACGCCGGCAAGAAGGAACAGAAACCCGATGCCACCCCACCCGGCGCCGAAATCACCGACAGCGGCGCATCGTTCTCGGAATTCACACTCGACATGGGCGAGCAATGAGAGCCCCCCGCGCTCACGATAATGCTCGTTCGCTGCCGCCCACGGAAGGCCGCATGCTGCCTTGGCGCCGACCGGTGGCAGCATGAGCGATGGCGCGACCCTCGCCCTCGCCCGCCAGCTGATTGAGCGCCGCTCCGTCACGCCCGACGATGCCGGTTGTCTCGACCTCATCGCCAAGCGCCTGACACCGCTCGGTTTCACGCTTGAACGCATCGATGGCGGCGGCGTATCGAACCTCTGGGCGCGACGCGGCACCGCTGCCCCTTTGCTCTGTTTCGCCGGCCACACCGACGTCGTGCCGCCCGGCCCACCCGAGCGCTGGGCGTCCGACCCCTTTCAGGCGACCGAGCGCGACGGACATCTATACGGCCGCGGCGCAGCCGACATGAAGTCCTCGCTCGCCGCCTTCGTCGTCGCCTGCGAGCGTTTCCTTCACATGCATCCGCAGCATCGTGGCTCGCTCGCCCTGCTGCTCACCTCCGACGAGGAGGGCGACGCCATCTACGGCACGGTCAAGGTAGTCGAGGCACTGAAGGCGCGCAACGAGTCCATCGATTATTGCGTCGTCGGCGAGCCGACCTCGGCAACGCAATTCGGTGACACCATCAAGAACGGCCGCCGCGGCTCGCTTTCCGCGCGCCTGGTGATCAAGGGCATCCAGGGCCACGTCGCCTATCCCGAGCAGGTCAGGAATCCGGTGCATCTGGCTGCCCCCGCCCTGGCCGAACTGGCGGCAACCCGCTGGGACGACGGCAACGAATACTTTCCGCCCACCAGCTTCCAGATTTCCAACGCCCATGCCGGCACCGGCGCCACCAACGTCGTACCGGGCACCTTCGAGATTCTCTGCAATTTCCGCTTCTCCACCGCCAGCACGCCGGAGGGATTGCAGAAGCGCGTGATTGATGTCCTCGACCGCCACGGCCTCGAATACGAGATCCAGTGGACGCTCGGCGGCAAGCCCTTCCTGACCCGGCCCGGCAATCTGGTCGCCGCGCTGACCGAGTCTATTCGCGCTCACGCCAATGTCGTGCCGCAGCTATCGACCAGCGGCGGCACGTCCGACGGCCGCTTCATCGCCGACATCTGCCCCGAAGTCGTCGAGTTCGGCCCGATCAATGCAACCATCCACAAGGTCGACGAGTGCATCGCGCTTTCGTCGCTCGAACCCCTCGCCCACATCTACCAGGGCGTGATGAAACGCCTGTTGGCCTGACGATCATGCAAGCGCAAACCGCCGACCTCCTCACAATGCGCGACTGGCTGCGCTGGGCCGTCAGTCGTTTCAACGAGGCCGGACTTTTCTTCGGCCACGGTACAGACAATGCCTTCGACGAAGCGGCGTGGCTGATCATGCACGCGTTGCGGCTGCCACACGACCAACTGGATGTATTCCTTGACGCGCGGCTCACGCCGGACGAGCGGCTGGCCGTACTCAACATCCTGCAGCTGCGGATCGCCCGTCGCCTGCCCGCCGCCTACCTGACGCAAGAGGCATGGCTCGGCGATTTCCGCTTCTACGTCGACGAACGCGTCATCGTGCCGCGCTCGTATTTCGCGGAGCTTCTGCGCGAAGGGTTCGCGCCGTGGATCGCCGATCCCGACGAAGTTGCCGATACGCTGGACCTATGCACCGGCTCCGGCTGCCTGGCGATCCTGATGGCCCACGCCTTTCCCAATGCCAGCGTGGACGCCGTCGATATTTCAGCCGACGCACTGGCCGTTGCCCAGCGCAACGTCACCGACTACGGCCTCGACGACCAGGTCCGTCTGGTTCGTTCGGACGTATTCAGCAAGCTCGGCAAGCGCCGCTACGACCTGATCATTTCGAACCCACCCTACGTCACCGCTGCCGCGATGGCAGCCCTGCCCGAAGAGTATCGCCGCGAGCCTGCGCTTGCGCTCGCGGCCGGCGACGACGGACTGGATATTGTCCGCACTATCCTCGCCAACGCGCTGCGCCACTTGAAGCCCGATGGCCTGCTCGCGATCGAAGTCGGCCACAACCGCGAAATCGTCGAGGCTGCCTTCCCCGAGCTGCCGCTGACCTGGATCGACACGCCCACCGCCGAAGGCAAGGTCTTTCTAGTCAACGCCCGCGACCTCAAAGCCCACACCTGACGATCCGGCGGTTCTCGCCGTCGTCATATTGCGTGGCGACGGCGACATGTTTATGCTACGGCGTCCGTCAGCCAACGCGTGAGCACATCATGAAGAACATTCTCACCAGCCTTATCCTTGCCGTGCTTGCGGCCGTCCTGTCCGGCTGCGCCACCACCGGCGCCGATACGCCGCAGGAGAAGCGTCAGGCCATCCTCGCGATGAAGGACAACACGCTTGCCGATCTTTATCGCCTGCGCCCCGAGGCCAAAGCCAAGATTGCCGCCGCACCAGGCTACGCCGTGTTCAGCAATGCCAACATCAATGTAATCCTGGCCAGTTTCAGCGGCGGTCGTGGCGTCGTCGTAAATAACGCCAGCGGCAAGAACAAGTTCATGAAGATGGGCGAAGCCGGCATCGGCCTGGGCATCGGCGTCAAGGATTTTCGCGCCGTATTCGTATTCCATGACCGCACCACCATGGACCGTTTTCTCAACACCGGCTGGGAATTCGGCGGCCATGCCGATGCGGCTGCCAAGGCCGGCGACAAGGGCGGCGCCCTTGGCGGCGAGTTGCTGCTTGACGGCATCACCGTCTATCAACTGACTCAAAGCGGCCTGGCCCTGCAGGCGACCGTCAAGGGAACGAAATACTGGAAGGACGACGAGTTGAACTGACGCCGCCCGCGAGGGCAGCGACCACAACGCAAGGGAATGGGGGGGTGGGGTGGCTGATGGGGCTCGAACCCACGACAACTGGAATCACAATCCAGGACTCTACCAACTGAGCTACAGCCACCACCGAGAAACTGTTACTTGGCCCGCCCGAAGGGACTCGAACCCCTAACCCCCGGCTTAGAAGGCCGGTGCTCTATCCGGTTGAGCTACGGGCGGTCCGACTACCCTGCACTTCGAGCTTGCCAATTTCGGGGAAAACGCTTTGGTCGGGGTGAAAGGATTCGAACCTTCGACATCCTGGTCCCAAACCAGGCGCGCTACCGGGCTGCGCTACACCCCGAGAAGCCGCGCATTCTACCGATACCCAACGGGCCGGTCAATCAATCTGAACGCAGAAATATTTCGCACCCGCATGTATTCCGCAATGCCGACAACACCAAGCGAATGGCAACTTGCGGGCTACCGCCGTTTCGTTTATAAAGCGCGTTTCCCGAAACGGATTTCCAAGCATGTCTGATGACTTCCTGCACAAACAATTCCCGCCCTATGCGGCCAAGAAAGGCGAGGAATACATGAACAGCAAGCAGCTGGCGCACTTCCGCAAAATCCTCGATGCGCTCAAACAGGAACTGCTCGGCGACATCGAGCGCACGGTGCACACCATGCAGGACGAGGCGACGGTATTCGCTGATCCCAACGACCGCGCCAGCCAAGAATCCGACATTGCACTCGAACTGCGAAACCGCGATCGCGAGCGCAAGCTGATCAAGAAGATCGACGAATCCATCGATCGCATCGAGTCTGGCGAATACGGTTACTGCGACAGCTGTGGCGTCGAGATCGGTCTCAAGCGCCTGGAGGCCCGACCCACCGCCACCCTCTGCATCGACTGCAAGGAACTCGAAGAACGCCGCGAGAAGCAGATGGCCAAATAGGCCATCTGCTTCTTATTGAAGGCTAACTTGGCGACGACAAGTTATGCCGAAACTAAAACAAAAAAGGACGCCGCGGCGTCCTTTTTTGTTGGTGGCTGAGCTGCCTTACTGCGCCGGAGCGACCGGCGCGGCGTCGGCCAGCAGTGCTTTCATCGAAAGGCGAACACGGCCTTTGTCGTCGGTCTCGATGACCTTGACCTTGACCTGCTGACCCTCCTTGAGGTGGTCGGCAACCGCATTGACGCGCTCGTTGGCGATCTGCGAGATGTGCAGCAAGCCATCCTTGCCCGGCAGAACCTGAACGATTGCGCCGAAATCGAGCAGGCGCAGGACGGTACCCTCATACACCTTGCCGACTTCGACCTCGGCAGTGATGTCCTCGATGCGTTTCTTCGCCACTTGCGCCATGTCGGAATTGACGGAGGAAATGGTGACAGTGCCATCTTCATTGATGTCAATGACGCAGCCGGTCTCTTCGGTCAGGCCGCGAATCACCGCACCGCCCTTGCCGATCACGTCCCGAATCTTCTCGGGGTTGATCTTGATGGTGATCATGCGCGGGGCGTAGGCGGAGACGTCTTGACGCGCGCCGGCGACCTCACCCTGCATGATGCCGAGGATGTGCAGCCGGCCTTCCCTGGCCTGGGCCAGCGCGACCTGCATGATCTCCTTGGTGATGCCCTGGATCTTGATGTCCATCTGAAGCGCCGTCACGCCGTTCTGGGTACCGGCCACCTTGAAGTCCATGTCACCGAGGTGATCCTCGTCGCCGAGAATGTCGGTCAGCACGGCAAAGCGGTTGCCATCCTTGATCAGGCCCATGGCGATGCCGGCGACGTGCGCCTTGAGCGGCACGCCGGCATCCATCAGGGCGAGCGAGCCGCCGCAGACCGACGCCATCGAAGAGGAGCCGTTGGACTCGGTGATTTCCGAGACCAGGCGCATGGTGTAGCCGAATTCCTCGGCGCTCGGCAGCACGGCGGCGATGGCGCGCTTGGCCAGGCGGCCGTGGCCGATTTCGCGGCGCTTGGGCGTTCCGACCCGGCCGGTCTCACCCGTGGCGAAAGGCGGCATGTTGTAGTGCAGCATGAAACGGTCGCGGTACTCGCCATGCACGGCGTCGATGATCTGCTCGTCGCGGCCGGTGCCCAGCGTGGCAATGACCAGTGCCTGCGTCTCGCCACGCGTAAAGAGAGCCGAACCGTGGGTGCGCGGCAGCACGCTGTTGCGCACGGTGATGGGTCGCACGGTGCGCGTGTCGCGGCCGTCGATGCGGGGCTCGCCGTTGAGAATCTGGGTACGAACAATCTTGGCTTCGAGTTCGAACAGGACATTGCCGACATCGGCGGCGGTCAGCGAACCGTCGGCGGCGCACGCGGCCTCGGTGACACGCGAAAATACTTCGCGACACTTCTGGGTGCGGGCCTGCTTGCTGGTGATGCGGTAGGCTTCGCGCAGGTCGGCTTCGCCCAACTCGTTCACCTTGGCGATCAACGCCTCGTTCTTGGCGGGGGCTTGCCAATCCCACTCGGGCTTGCCGGCGGCCTCGACCAGTTCGTTGATGGCGTTGATGGCGGCCAGCGAGGCGTCGTGACCAAACACCACTGCGCCAAGCATGACTTCCTCGGACAGTTGCTGCGCTTCCGATTCGACCATCAGCACGGCGGCGGCAGTGCCGGCGACGACGAGGTCGAGCTGCGAAGTCTTGAATTGTTCCTTGGTCGGATTGAGGATGTACTGGCCGTCGATATAGCCGACGCGGGCGGCGCCGACGGGACCGCTGAAGGGAATGCCGGAGATCGCCAGCGCCGCGGAGGCACCGATCAGCGCCGGAATGTCGGCGTCAACTTCCGGGTTGACCGACAGCACATGCACGATGACCTGGACTTCGTTGTAGAAGCCTTCGGGAAACAGCGGGCGGATCGGACGGTCGATCAAGCGCGAGATCAGTGTTTCCTTTTCCGAAGGACGGCCTTCGCGCTTAAGGAAACCACCGGGGATGCGACCGGCAGCGTAGAACTTCTCGATGTAATCGACGGTCAGCGGGAAGAAATCCTGGCCCGCCTTGGCTTCGCGCTTGGCGACGACGGTAGCCAGAACGACTGTGTCATCCATATTGACCAGCACCGCGCCATCGGACTGGCGGCCGATTTCGCCGGTTTCCAAAGTGACGGTATGGGCGCCATAGGTGAAGCTCTTCTTGATCGGGGTCAGCACATCGATTCCTTTCTCATCTGCATGCGGCCAGCGCCGCGCTAGCGATCGACACATCGCACAAAAACGCCGGCACGACCGCTGGGGCCGTGCCGGCGTTTAGTTCAGGCTTCGCGCATGGCGCGAAACTCTAAATCCAAAACGAAACTTACTTGCGCAAGCCAAGACGCTCGATCAGGGCGCGGTAGCTGTCGGCGTTCTTGCCCTTGAGGTAGTCGAGCATCTTGCGACGCTGGCTGACCATCTTGAGGAGGCCGCGACGCGAATGGTGATCCTTGACGTGGGCCTTGAAGTGGCCCGTCAGGTCATTGATGCGAGCAGTCAGCAGCGCAACCTGGACCTCGGGAGAACCCGTGTCGCCCTTGGCGCGCTGGTTGTCGGTAACGATCTTTGCCTTGTCGGCGGTGGAAATTGCCATTCTGTTGAATCCTTGCGAACAGTCGAACTTCGAGAAGGGCGAGATTATACACGCCCGGTACTTATACGTTCAAGAACCAGCGGTGAAATTTGCAGCGAGCAGGCGCTTGGGCTGGAGCCAGCCATCCGCAGTGAGATGTGCAATGCCCAGAAAGCGCTGATCGCCATACAGACGCCAGCGTTCGCCACCCTCGGCGTTCCAGCGCACCGCCTGGCCGTGGAGGATGCAGGCGACCTCATCCGCACCCAGATCAGCTCGCGGCAAATCCGCCACCAGCGCGTCTGCCGGCGCCAGGCAAGCGTCGCGCTGCTCCGGGACCAAGCCTTCCAGTTGCTCCAGCGTGACTGCCGCATCGACGCCCAGCTTGCCGATGCGGGTACGGCGCAACGCCGTCAGATGAGCACCGCAACCCAGCTGTTCACCAATATCGGCGGCCAGGGTACGAATGTAGGTGCCCTTGCTGCAGGCGACATCAATCACCACCTCGTCTCCGGCGAAGGACAGCATGCTCAACTCGTGAATCGCTACCCGCCGTGCCTTGCGTTCGAGTTCGACGCCCTGACGAGCATATTCGTAGAGTGGCCGGCCATCACGCTTCAAGGCCGAGTACATGGGGGGTATCTGCTCGATTTCGCCGCGAAAGCGTGGCAGCGCCGCTTCAAAATCGCTTGCCGTTGCTTCCACCGGGCGAGTCAGCAGCACCTGCCCCTCGGCATCGGCGCTATCCGTCGTCACGCCGAGCCGCAGCGTGGCACGATAGGCCTTGTCGGCATCGAGCAGTTCTCCGGCGAACTTGGTTGCCTCGCCGAAGCACAGCGGCAGCAGGCCAGTGGCGAGCGGATCGAGCGTTCCGGTATGGCCGGCCTTCTCGGCATTGAACAGCCGTCGCGCCACTTGCAGCGCCGTGTTCGAGGACAGGCCAGTCGGTTTGTCGAGCAGCAGCACGCCGTCGACCTGGCGCCGCGGCGCCCGGCGCGGCTTATTCACCGTGCTGGTCGGACTTGACGGCTTCGTCGATCAAGTGCGACAGATAGGTGCCGCGCTCGACCGAGGCATCGTAGGTGAAATGCAATTCGGGCGAATGGTGGATGCGCACGCGCCGACCAAGCTCGCGGCGCAGAAAGCCTGCCGCGTGACGCAAACCCCCGGCGATTTCCTCGTCGCGCTCGTGGCCGGCCAGCGAAGTGTAGAAAACCTTGGCATGGGCATAGTCCGCCGTGATTTCCACGCCGGTGATTGTCACCAGGGGCAGCAGATGGGCAACCCGAGGGTCCTTGACCTGCCGCAACAGGTCCGACAACTCGCGGTGGATCTGTTCATTGACCCGATCCGACCGCGAGAAACCATGTCCGCCAGAAGACCGCCGTGTCGCCATCGCCGACTTTTCGCGCCCAGCGCCTTACAGGCTGCGAGCGATCTCCTGCACCTCGAATGCCTCGAGTTGGTCGCCTTCCTGGATGTCATTGAAGTTCTTCAGGTTGAGGCCGCACTCGAAACCTTCCCTGACCTCCTTGGCGTCATCCTTGAAGCGCTTGAGCGACTCCAGTTCGCCGGTGTGAAGCACCACATTGTTGCGCAACAGGCGAATCGACGAGTTGCGCTTGACCACGCCATCCAGCACCATGCAGCCGGCAATGGCGCCAAGCCGGGAAATACGGAATACCTGGCGGATCTCGACGCGCCCGGTGACAATCTCCTTCTTTTCCGGCGAAAGCATGCCGGACATCGCCGACTTAACCTCGTCTACCGCTTCGTAGATGATGGTGTAGTAACGAATGTCGACACCGAAGTTCTCGGCCGCCTTGCGCGCGCCGGCATCGGCACGGGTGTTGAAGCCGATGATGACGGCCTTCGACGCCTGGGCCAGATTGACGTCCGACTCGGTAATACCACCGACCGCGGCATGCACGACCTGCACCTTGACCTCGTCGGTCGAGAGCTTGGTCAGCGAATGTACCAGCGCCTCCTGCGAGCCCTGCACGTCGGCCTTGACGATCAGCGCCAGGCTCTTCACCTCGCCCTCGCCCATCTGCTCGAACATGTTCTCCAGCTTGGCTGCCTGCTGCTTGGCCAGACGGACGTCGCGGAACTTGCCCTGACGGAACAGCGCAATCTCGCGCGCCTTCTTCTCGTCGGCCAGCACCATCACCTCGTCGCCGGCGGAAGGCACATCAGCGAGCCCCTGAATCTCAACCGGTATGGACGGCCCGGCTTCCTCGATCGCCTTGCCGTTCTCGTCGATCATCGCGCGCACTCGACCGAATACCTGCCCGGCCAGGACCACGTCGCCACGCTTCAGCGTTCCCGACTGCACCAGCATGGTGGCAACCGGTCCCCGCCCCTTGTCGAGGCGAGCTTCGATGATCAGGCCCTTGGCCGGCACGTCGCGCTGGGCCGTGAGCTCCATCACCTCGGCCTGCAGCAGCAGGTTCTCGAGAAGATCATCGATGCCCGTGCCCTGCTTGGCCGAAACATGGATGAAGGGCGAATCGCCGCCGTACTCTTCCGGCACCACGCCCTCGGCCACCAGTTCCTGCTTGACGCGTTCCGGATTGGCATCGGGCTTGTCCATCTTGTTCACCGCCACCACCAGCGGCACATTGCCGGCCTTGGCATGGTGGATGGCTTCCTTGGTCTGCGGCATGACGCCGTCGTCGGCCGCCACCACCAGGATGACGATATCGGTCGCCTTGGCGCCGCGTGCCCGCATTGCCGTGAAGGCCTCGTGGCCCGGCGTATCGAGGAACGTCACCATGCCGCGCGGGGTTTCGACGTGGTAGGCGCCGATATGCTGCGTAATGCCGCCAGCCTCGCCCGCCGCAACCTTGGCACGACGGATATAGTCGAGCAGCGAAGTCTTGCCGTGGTCGACGTGACCCATGACCGTAACCACCGGCGCACGCGGCAGGAATTCCGCATCCTTGTGCTCCTCGGTATGCGTCTCGTCGAGAAACGCATCTGGATCGTCGAGCTTGGCCGCTATCGCCGTGTGACCGAATTCCTCGACGAGAATCATCGCGGTTTCCTGGTCGAGCGGCTGATTGATGGTAACCATCATGCCCATCTTCATCAAAGCCTTGATGACTTCGGCCGCCTTGACCGCCATCTTGTGCGCCAGGTCGGCGACAGTGATGGTCTCGGGTACATGCACGTCACGCACCACCGCCTCGACCGGTTGGGCCGTGCGAGCGTCCTCGCCGTGACCGCCGTGGCCGCCATGGCGGCCCGCGCGACCACGCGGACCACCGCGCCAGCCGCCGGCGCCGCCGGCGGTATCGCCGCGGGTCTTGATCGCGCGCTTCTTGGCCGCCTCTTCCTTCCAGGCGTCGGTGGCCTTTTTCTTCTCGGCCTTCTTGACCTCCTCGGTCTTGCCGGCCGGCTTGTGCAGCGTACCGCTGACGCCCTCGCCCGCCGGTTTCTGCGCCGCGTCGGCTGCCGCACGTTGCCGTGCCTCGGCATCGGCACGGGCCTTGGCTTCGCGTTCCTGCTTTTCCTTGTATTCCGCTGCCTGAATCGCTGCCAGCCCGGCACTGCGCTTGGCTTCCGCCTCGCGCAACGCCATTTGTTCGGCATCAATCACCGGCGCTGCAACCGGGGCCGCCGGAGCCACTTCGACCGGCTTCGCGACTTCGACCGGCTTCGCAGCCGCAGCCGCCACTTCCGCAGCAGCTGCAGATGCCGCAGCTGCTGCAGCCTCGGCAGCAGCTTTTTCCGCCGCAACGGCTTCAGCCGCTGCTGCCGCCTCTGCGGCTTCCTTGGCCGCCTCGGCAGCAGCTTCCTCCGCCAGTTCGGCAGGGTCGCGTTTGACGAAGACGCGTTTCTTGCGCACCTCGACCTGAACTGTGCGGGCTTTGCCCTGGGAGTCGGTCGCCCTGATTTCGCTGGTCTGCTTGCGCGTCAGCGTGATCTTGGCTTTGGGCGCGGTGTCGCCGTGGGCCTTGCGCAGGTAATCGAGCAGCAGGGTCTTGTCCTGCTCGGTCAGGCTGTCGCTCGATGCCTGCTTCGAGACACCCGCCTTGGCGAGTTGTTCGAGCAGCGCGGTGGCCGGCATATTCAGCTCGGCGGCAAATTGGGCTACGCTCATTTGTGCCATGGTCGTGCCATCCTCATTCTTCTTCCGCGAACCAGTGGGCACGCGCGGTGGTGATCAGCGCCTTGGCGCGATCGTCGTCAATTTCGGTCATTTCAGTCAGCTCGTCGACCGCCAGATCGGCCAGATCATCGCGCGTGCACACGCCGCACTTGGCCAGCTTGGCTGCCAGCGGCTTGTCCATGCCATCGAGTTCGAGCAGGTCGTCCTTGACCTTTTCCAGCTGCTCTTCATCGACAATGGCTTCGGTCAGCAACACGTTGCGAGCACGGTCGCGCAGTTCGCTCACGGTGGCCTCGTCGAATGCAGCGATTTCCAGCATCTCCGCCAGCGGCACGTAAGCGATCTCCTCCAGAGTCAGGAAGCCCTCCTCGATCAGGATGTCGGCAACTTCCTGATCGACGTCCAGCTTTTCCATGAACAACTGGCGGGTCGTCTCCGACTCCTGCTCGTGCTTCTGCGCCGATTCCTCGACCGTCATAAGATTGATGGTCCAACCGGTGAGCTCGGTGGCGAGGCGCACGTTCTGGCCGCCGCGACCGATGGCTATGGCCAGGTTGTTCTCGTCGATGACCACGTCCATCGCGTGCCGCTCTTCATCGACCACAATCGAGCTGACCTCGGCCGGCGCCAATGCGCCGATCACCAGCTGCGCCGGATCGGCCGACCACAGCACGATATCGACACGCTCACCGGCCAGTTCGTTGGTGACCGCGGTAACACGCGAACCGCGCATGCCGACGCAGGTACCGATCGGATCGACCCGCGGGTCGTTCGACTTGACAGCGATCTTGGCGCGGACGCCGGGGTCGCGCGCCGCAGCCTTGATCTCGAGCAGGCCGTCCTCGATCTCCGGTACCTCGAGCTCGAACAGCTTCATGATGAACTGCGGCGCAGTGCGCGACAGGATCAGTTGCGGGCCGCGGGCCTGGCGATCGATCTTCATCAGCCAGGCACGGACGCGGTCGCCGGGACGCAGGTTCTCCTTGGGGATCATCTGGTCGCGCGGCAGCAGTGCCTCGATGCGGCCGGCCTCGATCAGGGCATTGCCACGCTCCATGCGCTTGACCGTGCCGGTGACAAGATGCTCGCCGCGCTCGAGGAAATCGTTGAGAACCTGCTCGCGCTCGGCGTCGCGGATTTTCTGCAGGATCACCTGTTTGGCGGCCTGGGCGCCGATGCGACCGAAGTCGATGGGCTCCAGCTCTTCCTCGATGTAGTCTTCGACCTGAACATCGGCCAGTTGCTCGCGGGCATCGATCAGGCCAATCTGCTGCTCGTCGTTCTCGACCTGGTCGTCCGGCAACACCAGCCAGCGACGGAAAGACTCGAACTCACCGGTCTCGCGATCGATCTCGACGCGAACATCGGCATCGTCGTGGATGCGCTTCTTGGTGGCCTGGGCCAGCGCCAGTTCCAGCGCCGCGAAGACGATATCCTTCTCGACGTTTTTCTCGCGCGCCAGGGCGTCCACCAGCAACAGCAATTCACGGCTCATTTCATTCCTCCTGCATCAGAACTTGGGCACCAGACGCGCCTTCTCGATCGCGTCGAATGCGAAAACATGCTCGATATCGCCCACTTGGAACACCAGGGCGACCTCTCTCGGTTCATTGCCACCTTCGCGCACGCCGACGATCACGCCGGTGAAGTTGCGCTGATTGCCGACCGCCACGCGCAGCTTGATCTGGGCCTCATGACCGACGAAGCGGACGAAATCGGCCGGCTTCTTCAGCGGCCGGTCCATGCCGGGCGACGACACTTCAAGACGATCGTAATCGACGTTCTCGACCGTGAACAGCCGGGTCAGATGGTTGCTGACCGCGGAACAATCGTCGATCGTGACACCCATTTCCGACTCTGGCTTGTCGATGAACACACGCAGCAGCCGGCCGCGCGGACTCGTTTCGAAGTCCACGCATTCGTAGCCGAGGCCGGCGACAGCCTTCTCGATCAGGTCATCCAGTTGCACAGTGTGTCCAGCGTAGGTACAAAAAAAAATGGGCAAACTGCCCATTTTCCCACCCGCCACCCCATGACTTCGCATGGGAAGGCCGGCATCGAAAAACCGCGCGGATTATAGCAACATAAGCAGGTACGATGCAATCATGTTGCGGATTTTTCTGGACTTTCCGCCGGATTTTCGGCTGGCGGCAGCACCTTGAGCAGGGCTTTGACGTCCTCCGGCGACAACTCCATCACCTGCCCTCTTTTCAGGCGTGGCGGCAAGGCCAGCGGACCGTAACGAATCCGCATCAGGCGGCTGACCGTGATGCCAACGGCCTCGAACATGCGCCGCACCTCGCGGTAGCGCCCCTCGGAGATCGTCACCTCGTACCAGCGGTTGGCCCCCTCCCCGCCCGTCGGATACAGGCGCTGGAAGCGCGCCATGCCGTCGTCGAGCTGGATGCCGCTGGTCAGTTGCTTCGTCGCCTCTTCCGACAACTCGCCGAGCAGGCGCACCGCGTATTCCCGCTCGATGGCGTAGCGCGGATGCATCAGGCGGTTGGCCAGCTCGCCACTGCTGGTGAAAATAAGCAGACCGCAGGAATTGAAGTCGAGCCGGCCGATGGCGATCCAGCGCCCGCCGCGAATGCGCGGCAGCTTGTCGAAGACGCTGGCGCGCTGCTGCGGATCGTCGCGCGAGACGATCTCGCCCTCGGGCTTGTGGTAAAGCAGCACCCGCGGCGCCCGCTGGTTGCCCAAGTGCAAATTGACCAGCCTGCCATTGACCCGCACCTTGTCGCCGGGGCCGGTACGCTGGCCGAGGTGGGCCGGCTCGCCGTTGACGTTGACCCGCCCGGACTCGATCCAGCCCTCGATCTCGCGCCGCGAGCCGAGGCCAGCGTCGGCCAGCGCCTTCTGCAGCTTGACAGTATCCTCCGGTGCCGCGACCGGCCGGTTGCGGCCGGCGCCGCGCCGCGGCGGCTCCGCCACCGTGGTGCGCGGCGACCTGGCCTCGCCCTCGGCGGTTTGCCGGCTCGGCGGCCGCAGCGGACTACGCTTGCGGCTCGACGACGGTTTCGGCGGCTTCTTCTTGCTCTGGGGGTTGCGTGTTTCCAAGTTCCATCACCCGTTCGATTTCGGTCAGTGGCGGCAATTCGGACAGGCTGCGCAGCCCGAGATCGTCGAGAAATTTTCGTGTCGTGGCATGCAGTGCCGGCCGACCCGGCGCGTCGCGGTGGCCGACGGTGTCGATCCAGCCGCGCGATTCCAGCGTCTTTAGTACGTTGGGGGACACCGCGACGCCGCGGATGTCCTCGATGTCGCCGCGCGTCACCGGCTGGCGATAGGCGATGATCGCCAATGTTTCGAGCACGGCCCGCGAATACTTCGGCGGCTTCTCATGCTTGAGGCGGTCGAGGTAGTCCTGGTATTCGGGCCGCGTCTGGAAGCGCCAGCCGGTAGCCAGTTGCACCAGTTCGACGCCGCGCTGCGACCAGTCGCGGCGCAGGTCGTCGAGCAGCGTGCGCCAGGTATCGTCGTCAAAATCCTCCTCGAACAGCCGCTTGAGGTCGGCCAGCGCCACCGGATCGGGCGCCACCAGCAGCGCCGCCTCGATCACGCGCTTGTAGTCTTCAGGCTTGTACAGTTGCAGCATCGGAAAACTCCTGTGACTCCCTTGACCTGACGTAAATCGGCGCCAGCGCCTCGTTCTGCGTCACCTCGATAAGCAGCTCGCGCGACAACTCAAGCACGGCGAGAAAGCTGACGACCAGGCTGGCGACGCCAGCCGAGACGTCAAACAGGCTCTCAAATCCGACGAAGCCCTGCCCTTTCAGACGGCGCAGGATCTGGCCCATGTGCTCGCGCACCGACAGTTCTTCACGACGCACGCGGTGATGCGCCGTTATTTTCGCCTGTTTCATCAGCGACAGCCAGGCCACCTGCAAGTCGTTGAGGCTGACCTCGGGCTGACGCTCGACCACCTTGTCGGCGATCCACACCGAGACCCACTCGTAGTCGCGTCCCACCTGCGGCAACTCGTCGATGGCCCTGGCCGCCGCCTTCATGCGTTCGTATTCGAGCAGGCGCCGTACCAGTTCGGCGCGCGGGTCCTCCGGCTCGCCGTCGTCGGTCTTGGGCGGACGCGGCAACAACATGCGCGACTTGATCTCGATCAGCATCGCCGCCATCAACAGATACTCGGCGGCCAGTTCCAGATTGTGATGGCGCATGTCCTCGATGTACTTGAGGTACTGCAACGTCAGCGGCGCCATCGGAATATCGAGGACGCTGATGTTGGCCTTGCGAATCAGGTAGAGCAGCAGGTCGAGCGGGCCCTCGAAGGATTCGAGGATGATCTCCAGCGCGTCCGGCGGAATGTAAAGATCGCGCGGCATCTCCAGCATCGTTTCGCCATAGACCTTGGGCCGATGCGGCTCGTCCGCGCCGGCCGAAAAAGTCGGCGCTGGCGGCACGGCGGCATCGCCTGCCAGAGGCAGCGGATGCCAGGGCGTAATGGGAACGATGGCGGTGGCGGTCATCGCTTCAGCTGTAGTCGAGGCCGATGGCCTCGCGCACGTCGCGCATGGTTTCCTGGGCCAGCTTGCGCGCCCGTTCGCAGCCGTCGGCCACGATGTTTTTAACCAGCAGCGGGTCTTCCTCATACATGCGGGCGCGCTCGCGCATCGGCTCCTGCTCTTTGAGCACACCATCGATCACCGGCTGCTTGCATTCGATGCAGCCGATGCCGGCGGAGCGGCAGCCCTCCTGCACCCACGACTTCACCTCGTCGTTCGAATAGATCTGGTGGAATTCCCACACCGGGCATTTTTCCGGATCGCCCGGATCGGTGCGCCGCACCCGCTGCGGGTCGGTCTGCATGGTGCGGATTTTCTTGGTGATGGTGTCGGCGTCCTCGCGCAGCGCGATGGTGTTGCCGTAGGACTTGGACATCTTCTGTCCATCCAGCCCCGGCATGCGCGAGGCGTGGGTGAGCAGTGCACCGGGTTCGACCAGGATCATCTTGCCGCCGCCTTCGAGATAGCCAAAGAGGCGCTCGCGGTCGCCGTGCGACAGGTTCTGCGCGTCGTTCAGCAATTCCTTGGCCTGTTCCAGCGCATCGTCCTCGCCCTTCTCCTGGTAGCGGTTGCGCAACTCCTCGTAGCGCCTGGCGCGCTTGCTGCCGAGCTTCTTCACCGACTCCCGGGCCTTCTCCTCATAGCCCGGCTCCTTGCCGTAGAGGTGGTTGAAGCGGCGCGCGATCTCGCGGGTGAACTCGATGTGCGGCACCTGATCCTCGCCCACCGGCACCTTGTCGGCGCGATAGATCAGGATGTCGGCGGCCTGCAACAGCGGGTAGCCGAGGAAGCCGTAGGTCGTCAGGTCCTTGTGGGTCAGCTTTTCCTGCTGATCCTTGTAGGTCGGCACGCGCTCGAGCCAGCCCAGCGGCGTCATCATGGATAGCAGCAGGTGCAGCTCGGCATGCTCGGGCACCTTGGACTGGATGAAAATGGTCGCCTGCGAGGGATCGACGCCGGCGGCCAGCCAGTCGATCACCATGTCCATCGCATTCTGGGTGATGGTGCCGGGCTCGTCGTAGTTCGTGGTCAGGGCATGCCAGTCGGCGACGAAGAACAGGCACGGATACTCGTGCTGCAGCTTGATCCAGTTGGCGAGCACGCCGTGGTAGTGGCCGAGATGGAGGCGGCCCGTGGGGCGCATGCCGGAGAGGACTTTTTCAGCGTACATGGTTAGAAGGCGAAAACCGCCTTGATGAACGAAAGGAATATCCGCATCAGCGGAATCAGCCAGAAATCGAGCAGACCGGTGAACAACAATAGCAGCAGGATGACGAAACCGTAGGGTTCGATCTGCGCAAACTTCCAGGCGGCGCGATGCGGCAGCAGGCTCACCGCGATGCGCCCGCCGTCGAGCGGCGGCAGCGGCAGCAGGTTGAGCAGCATCAGCACAGTATTCACATTGACGCCAGCGCGCGCCATTTCGGCCAGCGGATAGCTGTAAGCGTTGTTCGGCATCGCAACGGCGAGTTTCAACAACAGCGCCCAACCCAGCGCCATCACCAGGTTCGCGCCCGGCCCCGCCGCGGCGACCCACAGCATGTCCTTCTTCGGGTTGCGCAGGCGGCCAAAATTCACCGGCACCGGCTTGGCCCAGCCGAACAGGATGCCGCTGGAGCCCGCGATCTTGCTGGCGAGCAGAATCATCACCGGCACCAGGATGGTGCCGACCGGATCGACGTGGCGTATCGGGTTGAGGGTGATGCGGCCCTGCTGCCACGCGGTCGGATCGCCGAAATGGCGCGCGACATAACCGTGGGCTGCTTCGTGCAGGGTGATGGCGAAGATGACAGGAATGGCGTAGATCGCCAGCGTCTGGATCAGGCCTTCCATCGACTCAGCCCAGCCCGAACGGCGCCAGCGGGCCGCATCCCTCGCGCACCAGTTGCGGCGCGCCCTCGGCGAGGTTGATCACCGTGGTCATCTGCGCGCCACAACCGCCAGCCTCGATGATCAGATCGACCAGCTTGTCCAGTCGCTCGCGGATGTCCTCCGCGTCGCACAGCGGCTCGGATTCGCTGGGCAGGATCAGCGTCGAGGTCAGCATCGGCTCGTCCAGCTCCCGCAGCAGGGCCAGCACCAACGGATGGTTCGGCACACGCAGGCCGATGGTCTTGCGCTTGGGGTGGAGCACCCGGCGCGGCAGTTCCTTGGTGCCTTCGAGGATGAAGGTATAGCTGCCGGGCGTCGCCGCCTTGAGCAGCCGGTACTGGGCGTTATCAACCTTGGCATAGGTCGCGATCTCGGACAGGTCGCGGCACATCAGGGTGAAATGGTGCCGCTCATCGACGCCGCGAATGCGGCGGATGCGATCGAGCAGCGCGGCATCGCCGATATGGCCGGCCAGCGCATAGGCTGAATCGGTGGGGATGGCCAGCAGCCCGCCGCCACGCGCGATCTCCGCCGCCTGCCGGATCAGGCGCGGCTGTGGTTGATCGGGATGCATGGACAGGAACTCGGCCATGGCTACTCAGAAAAACTCGGACCAGACCGGCGTCAAGTCGTCCGGCAAGTGCGGCAGCTTGCCGAGGTCAGCGTAGCTCTCGCCCGGCCCGTGGAAGTCCGATGCACGCGACGCGAGGAAACCGTACTTGCGCGCCACGTTGGCATATTCGGCGATCATCTCGCCGCTGTGTGCCCCCGAGATCACCTCGATGCCGCGCCCACCCAGATCCTTGAACACGCCGAACATCTGCTGCAGTTCGGCCTTCGACAGGCGATAGCGGCCGGGATGGGCGATGACCGCGACGCCGCCGGCGCCGAGAATCCAGCCCATCGCATCCTCGAAGGTCGCCCAAGGGTGGGAGACGTAACCAGGCTTGCCCTTGGCCAGCCAGTGGTCAAACACCGACTTGACATCCCGGGCATGGCCCAGTTCGACGATGTAGCGGGCAAAATGCGAGCGCGAGATCAGCGCCGGGTTGCCGGCATATTTGAGCGAACCTGCGTAGGCGCCGTGGATCCCGACCTTGTCGAGTTCCTCCGCCATTCGCATCGCGCGCGAATCGCGGCCACCGCGCACCTGCGCCAGCCCCTCGACCAGAGGCACATTGGCCGGATCGACGCCGAGCGCGACGATATGCACCGTCTGGTCGTCGCCAAACGACACCGAAACTTCGGTGCCGTCGAGGAACTTCATTCCCAACTGCTCCGCCTCGGCCCGCGCCTCGGCGAGACCGCCGAGCTCGTCATGGTCAGTCAGCGCCAGCAGTTCGACGCCGTTGCCATGGGCACGGCGCACCACTGCGGCCGGCGCGAGCAGGCCGTCGGAGACGGTGGAATGGCAATGGAGATCGGCGTTCAAGCAGAACAATTCGGCAGGGAAAGATGCGCATTCTACCTTGCAGGATAGTCGCACTTGGGTTGCACAAGATCGCGGCAACGAATACTCTGGACAGAACAAAAAGAAAAGGGTTTCCGGCGATTAACCGGAAACCCTTGGTATTACTGGTCGGGGCGGCGGGATTCGAACTCGCGACCCCTTGCACCCCATACGATTCTAATGGCAATTCACTAAGTTTCGTCGCGTTGCAGCGAGTCACACTAGTTCGCTGTTTACAAATGATTTAGTGATATATTCCAATCCAGTGCGTTTCACTGAGTTTCAGGCGTTGCCGCCTCCAGACCGTACCGCTAACCGTACCGCCAAAATCAATTTTGCTACCCCTTGCACAAACGCATGGGTAACCCAAACCATCATTTATCTCATGGCCGAGAACAAGCTGACCGACAGACATCTTCGGAACCTGAAGCCGGCACTGGACGAACAACTCCTCGGTGACGGAGGTGGCCTGTGGGTTCGTGTATTGCCGATCAGCAAAGGCGGTTCTTTGAACTTCTATTACCGCTTCCAGTTCAGCGGGAAAGAGCGTCGTTTCAACTGTGGTTCATACCCCGACACGACGCTAGCCCAGGCTCGCGAAAAGCGCAATATAGCCCGTGCCCTGGTGAAATCAGGTATCGACCCTGTAGCGAAGGAAGAAAACGACCGTATCGCTCGCTCGACCGCGCAGGCGATGGAAAGAATGGAAAAGACGGTGAAAGACCTCTTTGAGGACTGGGAACGGGTTTACCTATCCGCCCACCGCAAGGATGGCGGCACGGCCGTGAAGGCTGCAGTCGAGCGCGACGTCTTGCCTGTCATTGGCTCGATGAAGGCAAAGGATGTTCGCCTGCCTCATGTCGTCCAGGTGATCGACCGAATCCTGGAGCGCAAAGCGCGGCGCACTGCCAACATGGTGCTATCCCTGATGCGCCAGATGTTCCGGCACGGCCTTGGCCGTGGCATCGTCGAGACAGATCCGACCCTGGCCCTATCGAAGAAGCAGGCTGGCGGCAAGGAAACGCCGGTTGATCGAAACCTCAACCATGACGAGATCAAGGACCTGAGTCACAAACTGGGCAACTGCGGCCTGCACGTGACCATGCAGGCCTCGATCCGGTTTCTTCTCGCCACCGGCGCGCGCATCGGTGAACTTCTCAAGGCGCGTTGGGCTGACATCGACAGCAAAGATAAGACTTGGACAATTCCGGCCGAGAATTCGAAGAATAGCCGCCAGCACCTCATCCACCTGTCCGCCTACGCACGCAAACAGCTTGAAGTCCTGAAGTCTGGTCGGCCAGGTCCATATTTGCTCAACGGCATGAAGCCCGGCACCCTGATGTCCGACAAGTCCTTATCAAAAGCCATTCGTGACCGAATCCGAAGCGAACCCCTGCAGCGGCGCACGGCGCAGACCGGGAAACTTTTGCTCGCCGGTGGCGAATGGAGTCCCCATGACCTGCGACGTACCATGGCCTCCCGCATGGGCGACCTCGGAATCGAACCCCACATCATCGAACGCTGCCTCAATCATATTCAGCAGGGAATCGTCGGTGTATATCAACGACAGGAATACCTCGCCGAAAGGAAAGCGGCTTTCGAGAAGTGGGGACGAAAGTTGGCATCGTTGTCCCGATAGAAGGGACCGTTCCGTCATGAACAACGATCACCTTTTCGATATTCCAGCCTACGGTTGGCCCGAGGAACTGAAGGACTGGTATCGGGAACTTGTATTCACAGACTGGAAGGAGAACTCCCCGGAACGGCAACGGTTACATGACCTTGCGCATGACAAGACGTTTATCTGTGCCATGCAGCATGTTCTGACCAAACTTCGCAAACATCCACAATGGCCAGACTGCCTATCCGATTTTCTGCTTGAAATTGTCCGCCTACCGTACATGGTACCTACGGATACGCTCGGTACTATCTTCTTCGTCGCCCGAGAAGGGGGGTGGAATTGGGAAACGGGAAAGCTGGGGGAGATCGAAGCTGCCCGTGCAGAACTCGAGCTGGTGCTGGCTGCCGTGGTCAACGATCCCAAAGCTCACCTCGCGCCGGCCACGACGGAAGCCCTCAGTATCATCAAAGCCTACGATCCTCGTGAGTACGAAGCCGCACGCATCGACATCAAGCAGGCGAACTCATCGGTTCGCGTCGGCACACTCGATACGTTGGTTGACAGGCACACTGCCGACGATGGCGGTAGCCATGATGACTCGCTGGCCAAGCGTCTGACAGAACTTGCGGCGAAACGCTGCGAACTCTGGCACGACGCGGATGGCAACGCCTACGCTAGCTTTGACCGGGAAGGGCTGGTGGAAGCCTCCCATCGTGAGCACTGGCGTATCGACTCCACCGGGTTCCGTGAATGGCTCGGCTGGTTGGCCCATACCGACCTCAAGGCAACGCCGGCATCAGAAGCACTCAAGTCTTGTCAGAACGCGCTATCGGGCATTGCCAAGTTTGAAGGCGCGGAACATACGCCCGCCCTCCGTGTCGCGGCCAATGAGTCCGGACGCTGGATTGACCTATGCGATGACCAGTGGCGTGCCGTTCTCGTTACCCTAATTGGTTGGGGCATTGTGACGTTGCCGGCGGTGCGCTTCGTCCGCACCAAGGCCATGCGTCCGTTGCCGATTCCGGTAACCGGCGGCGACTTGAAACCCTTGTGGCGCCTGAGCAATATTCCGGCGGAGGACCGTCCGCTGGTGTTGGGATGGATGTTGGAATGTTACCGCTCGGACACCCCTTATCCGGTATTGGAGTTGATCGGCGAACAGGGAAGTGCCAAGAGCACAACCCAGGAGACCGCACGCGCCTTCATCGACCCCAACAAAGTAATGCTGAGAGGGCGCCCCAAGGGCGTCGAAGATGTCTATGTCGCCGCCGGCAGCAACCACCTCATCTCCCTCGAAAACCTCTCCGGCATTTCTCCCGAACTCTCGGATGCACTATGTACGATCGCTACCGGTGGCGGCCAGGCGGGCCGGCAGTTCTACACCAATGGTGAAGAGCACATCATCGAAGCGCACAACCCGGTGGTGCTCAACGGCATTGGTGCGGTCATCACCCGTGCCGACCTCCTGGATCGCGCTATCGCCCTGTGCCTTCCAGTAATCCAGGAGCGCATGACCGAGGAAGAGCACACCGCAGCCTTGAACGAGGCAGCTCCCGGCATCTTTGGCGCGCTGCTTGATCTTTTCGTGAAGACGTTGGCCGCGTTGCCGACAGTGTCGATTCCACCTGCGCAACGACCCCGCATGGCTGATTTTGCGCAACTGGGCGAAGCCATGACGCGCGCCATGGGTGGCAAGGATGGCGAGTTCCTGACTCTCTATATGCAGCACCGCCGCGATGCGATCCGCCGAACTGTGGACTCCAATCCGGTATCGGTGGCCTGCATGGAGTTCGTTGATAAGGGCAAGAATTCCTACACCGGCACAGTCAAAGGTCTTCTGGACAAACTCGACTGCTACAGACCAAACGTCGAGCGTGGTGACTACTGGCCAAGGTCGCCAAAGGGCTTGGGCGACTCCCTACGCCGTGTCGCGCCAGCCCTGCGCCAGATCGGCATCCATCTAGCCATCGACTCCAAGCCACGGCGCGACGGCGTGCACTGCGAACTACGTTTTGTTGGTGTCCCAGGAGCCGCAGCTTCGCCACCGTCCTTGGATCATGGGAAAACAACTTCACAAAGTTCACCCAAGTTCACCGGTGCGGCTGGGTCAAAGGCGAAGCGGGCAAGAGCGGCACCGGCCCGCATCCCCGTGGTGAAGATGTGAATGTGGTGAACATTGAATTCACCCGCGCCAACTTCGCAGATCACAGCGGCCACATAGTGGCTGCAGTACCTTTTCTTATCAGGAGATTTCCATGAACACTTACACCATACCCAGCACCCAACCTACGGGCACGATAATCCACCAAGATTTCATGGGCTACGTAGCAGTAAATCAAGAAGGAGTGAAGGACTTCCTCAAGGCGATTGCGATCAATGGCGTGGTTCAGGCGATCACCCTCGCAGCGGTTGGCATCAAAGTGAAGGCGATGATCATGCCTAACATGAGCAGGGCAGCCCGGTGTCATCTGGCCCTGCCGAAGGCGGCATGGGTGAACAATCTAAAATGGATGCAGAACGAGAGTCGCCGCCAGGCACGGTATCTCGAAGTGGTGTGCTGGAAAATCAGCGGAGCAGTCGCTGAATTCGCCTTTGATGAGTACGATCACTACGGCAGTCTTGGGCTTGGCGATATCGAAGGCTCGTATGACTTTCTGTCGGCCTATGAAGCAGCTCACAACGTTTCTTCGAGCAGGATTCTTGCGGGCTGCACCGTAGTTGTGGAGCGCCTCTTCGGTCAGCATTTCGATGTGACGGGAGAGATGGCGGAGCACCTGTTCAAACAAGGAAACCTCGCCGAACCTGAGATCAACCGTTATCTATCTGGCGTCCAGACGGAAGAGCTTGGCCAACAGGTCTTGGCCACCCTTCCGGAGCCGTGGATCGACGACGAGGCAGAGCGCGTTCATCGCATGTTCATCGGTTCGTAACATGCGGCTTTGCTGCCCGTTCAGAAGCGGCGCTGCTGATTTCTCCCCATAGTGCCGCCTCTGACCTCAACAACCGGTCGTAGGTCACCCAGTGCATCCCCTTCGGCCGCTCCGGCAATGGCTCCAGCAGATTATTGCCACCACCGACCGCAGCACGCGACTTGCGCGCCCGTCGCAGCATCCGGTCGTACTCGCGCTCACGCGTCGACCGATAAATTACCCGGGCACAGTGGCGGCACCGGAAGCCCTTCGGCGTTTCGTAAAGGACCGCGACCTTGCGGCAGCAGCCGATCCGGTTGCACACGAACCAGGCGCGCCGGCCACCGTAGTTACAGCCCGTGTAGGTCAGGTCGACTACTTCATTCGGGAGGGTGCCGGCGACGTGCTTGACGCTCAACACAGTTGGCGACGTCAGCGTCAGCACTGTTGCCACCGGCATGTCGACGCGATGACTGTTCCAGCGATACAAGACCTTGTGACCGACTGCGTTGTGAACTTCGCGCATGATCGAACGAATGTCCAGCAGCAGGCGGGTATCGGTGGTCGCTTTGCGCATTTTTTGCCTCCCCGTCGAAATCATTAGGTAAATTACACAGCGGCTACGCCACAGAGAACCGCGCCGGGACAGGTTTTCTTGCCCGATACTTGCTGCCGACCAGAATCCTGTTGTTCTGATTACCTCCCGGAGAGTGAAATCGGTTGACACTGAACGTTTGTTCATGGTGATATTACGTGAACGTCCGTTCATCGTCAATTCATCATGCCCGCCCCCAACCGCGATACAGAACATCTCGACCGCCTCCGCGACTACTACGCCGAGAACCGCCATATTCCGCCCTTCCAGCGCCTCAGCGAACTGATGGGCTTCGCCTCCAAGGCAGCCGCCAGCGCCTTGATGGGGCGTTTGGAAGATGCCGGATTTGTCGAGAAAGCTCCGGACAATGGAGCCTGGATACCCAGCAGTCGATTCTTCGAGCGATCACTGGCCGAGACCGCCGTCCGTGCTGGTGCGCCTGACATGATCGAAGGCAGCCAGGGCGAACTGCTTCTGATTGACCAGTATCTTGTGCGCACCCCATCGCGTACCGTCATGGTTCCCGTCAAAGGGGATTCCATGATCGATGCTGGCATCCATGATGGCGATCTGGTTGTGGTCGAACGCACCAAAGCCGCCAAGGCCGGTGACTTCGTCATCGCCATCGTCGATGATGAATTCACCCTGAAAGAGCTGGCAACCGAGCGCGGCAAGTTTATCCTCAAGCCCCACAACCCGGCTTACCCCGTCATCCGCCCAAAAGGCCAACTCGAAATCTTCGGGGTGGTCACTGGCCTCGTCCGGCGCTATCGCGACTGATCATGCCCTGCCCAAACATAGCCAGGGCAATCCCCCGGCCAGGCATTCCATTCCCCTCATTGCCAGAATCGGGGGTTGTAAATGTGCCCAGCTACCCGCTGCTGGCTAAACCCGTTCCCGCTGGCTTCCCTTCCCCCGCCGCCGACTACTTTGAGGACAGCCTCAGTCTCGACGAGCACCTGATCGAGCACCGGGAAGCCACTTTCTTCGTTCGGGTCAAAGGCCATTCCATGACTGGCGTCGGCCTGCATGATGGCGATCTGCTGGTCGTCGATCGATCCATCGACCCACCCGACCGCAGCGTCGTCATCGCCGTGGTCGATGGGGAATTCACCGTCAAGCAGCTCTGCCTCATGCCCGATGGCGTCCTGCTGCGTGCCGGGGCCACGGGGCACCGGGATATCCTGGTCACGGGTGAGCAGACCCTGACCGTCTGGGGTGTCGTGCTCTGGAGCATTCATCGCGTCCATACTGCCAGACTCACCCCATGAGCCTGCCCGGCGCTATCCTGAAAGCGTGATCCCCCAGCCTGGAGTGCGACATGCCCATCACGCCATTTCATTTCGGCCCCGGCCTGCTGTTCAAGGGCATCACCCGGCCTGTTAGCCTCAGCGCATTCGTCGTCGCCAACTGCGCCATCGACATTGAGCCCATCGTCGCCTTTCTGCTGACCGGCGACCCGATGCATCGCTTCATGCACACCTATCTGGGCGTCACCTTGGCGGCCATCGTAACCGCTCTGTTCGCAAAGCAGCCCGTCGAATGGGGGCTGCGCTACTGGAACAGCAAGCTTTCCCCGGGGCAGGCCCGCTGGTTGGGCTGTGCCGAAACCGTGAGTCTCCCGTCCTTCTGGATCGGGGCGCTGATCGGGGCGTGGTCCCACATCTGGCTGGATGCTTTCATGCACATCGATGTCCAACCGTGGTCGCCGTTCAACCCCGGCAATTCTCAGCAAGGGCTGATCTCAATGGAGGCACTCCATGTCTTGTGCCTCCTCGGCGGGGTTCTGGGCTTACTGCTGTTGTCGTGGAAGCATTGGGTTCGCACTTCCCCCTATTACCCGACGATCAAGAAGTGGATCTGGTGGACCATCGGCTACGGTCTTCTAATCTACATCGGCTACTTTTATTACTCGCTGGCGACAGGCCGTGAGCGCGTGACCTAGGTGTGTGCCGAGATCAAGCCTGGCATGACCACCGAGCAACTCAAGGCATTTGCCAGCGCCCATGGCCTCAGCCCAGGCAACGCCAACCCTGGTAGCACATTGACCTATCTTGGCGAAACGAGAAGCTATGGACGCCATGCCTGTCGGGTTGATCTCGACAAAGGGGCGGTGGTGAGGGCTCAGTACAACTTCGCGAGCTAAACCCACGTCCTGCCCATGCACTCCATCCTTGCCCAATCTGTCGAATATCGCCGCCCGTGGAAGCTCGTGACACTGGCGATCGGTCTGGGCCTGCTGATTGCCGGTTCATTTATCTACAATGCGCCCGATTGGGATATCCCGATCTCCTTCATCATGGCCGGTTTCACCTATCTGACCGCTGGATGGTCATTGCATGTCACGGTCGAACGCCGCTGGCGTGACTGGCCGCTAATGCTGCTGCTTACCTGGTGGTGCGTCGATGGCTGCTATGCCCTTTACTGGTCGATTGTCGATCCCGACGCCTTGGATGCAATGCGCAACGTCAACTGGCCGGCCTCGCTCTCCCTGTACTGGATGTGCGGTCTGGTGTGGTTCTGGAACGGGACACTGCGCGAATTGTTCGAACGGGCCAAGGCCATCCTACATCGATGACCATCGCTCTGGTTGACGGCAACAACTTCTACGTCTCCTGCGAACGGGTCTTCAACCCCAAGCTGGAAAATGTTCCTGTGGTCGTCCTCTCCAACAACGATGGCTGTGCCGTCGCCCGCAGTAACGAGGTCAAGGCCCTTGGCGTCAAAATGGGCACCCCCTGGTTCCAAATGAAGGATCTGGCCAAGAAGCACGGCATCATCGCCCTCTCCAGCAACTACGCCCTCTACGCCGACATGAGCAACCGCATGATGGCGGTGCTGAGGCAGTTCTCCCCTGATCAAGAGATCTACAGCATCGACGAATGCTTTCTCGGCCTCGATGGTTTCAGCCAGTTCGATCTCGTCCAGTACGGCCAAACCATCCGCCAACGGGTGAAGCAGTGGGTCGGCATCCCGGTCTGTGTCGGTATTGCCGAAACCAAGACGCTGGCCAAGTTGGCCAATCACTGTGCAAAGAAGAACCTTGCCGGAGATAACGGTGCCTGCGATTTCACCCGGATGACACCACAGGAGCGCAGCCGGCTGTTCGGTCGCATCGAGGTCGGGGAAATCTGGGGCATTGGCCGCAAGCTCTCGGAACAGCTTGCCCAGCGCGGCATTACGACCGTGGAGGCCTTGTGCACGGCCGAAGCCAAAACCTTGCGACGAGAGTTCTCCGTGGTGATGGAGCGAACCATCGCTGAATTGAACGACATTGCCTGCATCGAGCTTGAGGAAGCCGCCCCCAACAAGCAGCAGATCATCTCCTCCCGTTCCTTCGGCCATTATGTGCGTGACCTCCCGTCCCTCAGCGAAGCCGTGGCCAGCTACATTGCCATTGCGGCGGAAAAGCTCAGAAGCCAGGGCTCCTTGGCCGGCATGGTGCAGATCTATATCCGAACCAATCTCCATAAACCCGAGCACCCACAGTACCACCCGAGCCGAACCATTCCACTGCCGCAGGCAAGCGACGACACGCTCTATCTGACCCGTGCGGCGCTATGGGGCCTCAAGCGCATCTACCGGTCAGGCTACGACTACCAGAAGGCGGGGGTGGCGCTGATGAACCTGTCGGATGCAGCGAACCGGCAGGGGGATTTGTTCTCGTCAGCGAAGGACAACGCGAAGCTAATGCGGGTGATGGACCGGATCAACGCCCAGTGGGGCTCTGGAACGCTGCGTTCAGCGGCGGAGGGGGTTGAGAAGGGGTGGAGGATGAAGCGGGAGAGGATGTCGCCGGGATTTACGACGAAGTGGGATCAAGTTTTGTGCGTCGATTGAGGATGCGATTCTCCCGAACTAACGTAATTTCATAAAGCATACGGCATGACGCTATGGTTCGCGCCGTATGACGTTGGGTGTGAGTATTTGCAAATGGCCGAATGGCATAATCCATACAGTTGATATGTGGATTGTCATATGCATATATAGTGTCTCTGCATAGCACTTGATGGGTGGCTTCAATCTGCAAGGCAATAGGCAATCAATGACACCTATCGCCGCCCCCAGTGAAAGCCATATAGCAAGGAGATCGTGATGGCAAAAGTGACCGCCAGTCGGAAGCCAGAGACATGGGGAGATTTTGAAGAAATTTACGGGTATTCACTCCGAGCTAATTCCGAGTATGAATATCTATTCTTTATGAACGTACTATCCAAAGCATCGAGCATAAATCCTTGCGACGTTATCTTCCAATATCCATTCACTGATAGCAGAGGAAAGCAGCGGTTCATCGACTTTGTGGTGGTTGTTGGAGTAAACCCGAAAGTCGCTATTGAAGTAGATGGCTACGACAAAAGCGGAAGCGGCGGATTTATGTCACGCAGCGAGTGGAACGATTTCACTTACCGCCAGAACGAGATTGCACTTAAGGGGCTGACGCTACTTAGGTTCGCGAATGGTGAATTTATGGCGAATCCGCTAGCTGCGATAGATCAGATCGAGGGTGCGATTGGTCTTGCCAGACGTGGCTTACCGAAGCTTTCTTTGGCAAGCGGATTGGCAGCTACTGCTTCGGCCATCAGCCATCACGCATCACTGTTTGGTGAGGCATTTTCTATTACCTGGAAAGCGAAAGGAATAGAACATGAAACGGAAAGGGAAAAGATCAGAAATGCGCTGAAGGAAAAATACAATCTCAAATGACATCAGGGAGTTACAGATGATTAAACGATCATTCACATTCGACCACGTGGCCCGCTTTGTTGAACTGGCAGGCACAGATCAAGATCATTTTCCAAGTGCAGTCTTTCACATTCAGAGAGCGAGCAATGGAGACTGGTTTGTTGAGTGTGATTCGTGGACCTATTCAAACGAAAATCCTAATGCGCCATTGCCACTCGCCGTGAGGTGGGCTAAAGAATCATCCCCAAGTGGTGAATCTGCGCGAGCACGTTGGCTGCAATATCTTCTTGAGGCGGAGTATTACGATTCGCATGCAGCTCAAGTGTGGGATATATCGGGAGTGCCTGCACATGAAGCTCCCGCAGATGAGTTAACTGAGGACATGGCCGATAACGAAATCCCGTTCTAGGCCCCACAGCTTTTTCCGAAATGTCTTTCAACTCACCATTATTCCAGCCACATGGGCTGAGTGACCTGCTCCCTGTAGCCCGTACCACCTGATAGTTAGTGAAGTCCGTCAAACCATGGAGAATGACGGACATGAAGAAGAGCAGATACAGCGACGAACAGATCATCGGTTTTCTCAAGCAAGCCGATGCCGGGATGCCG
>JAHJEO010000011.1 GCA_018825305.1 Gammaproteobacteria bacterium | reverse complement strand
GAAAAGTGCATTTTTGCCCACGGCGGCCAGACGTATTACGGCCACCACACTGGCGGATCGTTTCAGACAGGCGCCGGCGTGACGGCAAAAAACTTCGGGACGTGGGATTGCGTTTGGATGCCACTGCCGGAAGCCCCTAACGTGTAGGTGACCGGCCTCGCGCGGCCTTATCGCGTGAGGTCCAGCGACCGAAGGGAGCGAGGTCGACCGTAGGGTTAGAGCGCTGCCAGCAAAGACTACGAAAGGACACAGGCATGTTGAGTTTTGAGGAAATAGAGGATTGCTTCCCGGACAACACCGGCACTGACAATGTTGGGCGAATGCGTTGCACTGCGCAGTGGCTGCACGACTTCGCGCATGCCATCGCGGCCAAGGAGCGCGAGGCATGCGCTGACGTAGCGCGGCGATGGGGCGAGACGCACGAACCCGGAATTACGGTAAACGCGCGGAACGCAGGCCGGAAGATCGCGGACGGAATCATGCTGCGCTCTAAAGCTGACGTAACCGGCCTTGCGCCGGCACAGGAGGTAACGAAATGACAACGCCTATTGCGCAAGGTCCGGTTGACGTAAATGTTAGGGAGCAAGCGTGCGAGAACCTTGCAGCGCAAGTGACCACAAGCCAAGACGGTCTTATCTCCAGCGCGATAACCCTCGCACTCGGAGAGGGATGGACGCTCGCACAACTCAAGGGGCGGCTACTGCGCAAGGTGTACCCCGATGGCGTGGAGATTGTTTCGCTCGATGAAACCGACGTTCTCGAACTGCATCCGGTGCGGTTTGAGCAAGTGACAGAGGGCGGCGCGATCAAGATCAAGGCGGTGCAGAGCTATCGGTTACTGCGCCCTAACGTAGAGCTAACCGGCGCGGCGCGGCTTTATCGCGCAGCGTCCAGCGACCGAAGGGAGCGAGGTTGAGCGCCATGTTAGGTTTCTTTGGCATACGACAGAAGGCGCTCAACATTGGTCTTAAATGTTTCCTTGGAGTCTGGCGTTGGATGATCGGGCGACGAGTAGCCCATGTATTGATAGTAGTGTGTCCCTGCGTTTCCTTCGGAGCCGTGCAGGTAGATTTGCCAAGCCATTTCGAATTTGGGTTTCTGGCTATCGGGCAAGCACCCTTTGAAGTCGGAAACTACGGACTGCAACTCAGGAAAGACGGTGTGCAGTTTGTTGTTAACGGCGGTTCCATCATGGGGCCAGTTTCTCGGTTCGGGGTACAACCCCTCGAAAATGCGGAGGACATTGGATCGGAATGTTTTAGCAGCGGCCTTAAAGGCGACATACCGCTGCAATTGGAAACCGCCAAGGATCGTGACAAGGGAGGCAATCAGGACGAAAGCGGAAGCGGTTGGGATTATTTCCAAGCTGCAATCCTCGGGGGTTTGATGGCGTGTGTAGTAATGATCCCGGTATTCATGCAGAAACCTAACGTTTAGTGAACGCACAAATCGGTGTATACCCCCGACCCGTTCGGTGTGTATTGGTATTCACGATGTTGTATCCTTCTGAAACAACGTAGCTTATCTTCGTGTATCGAAAATATGGCACCTTCTGTGGCACCTGAGAGCACCGCCGCGCCAAAACTCCTCGATCAAGTCCGCGCTCGCATCAGGGTGAAGCATTACAGTATTCGCACCGAAGCGCAATATGTGAATTGGATTAAGCGCTTCATTTTTTTCCATGGCAAGCGCCACCCGCGTGACATGGGGGCGCCGGAGGTCGGGGCGTTTCTGAGCGATCTGGCCGTAGCCGGCGGGGTCGCCGCCTCGACGCAGAATCAGGCGCTTTCGGCCCTCCTGTTTCTCTACCGCGAGGTGCTGGAGATCCAGTTGCCATGGCTCGACAATGTGACCCGCGCCAAGGCATCGCGGCGCTTGCCGGTGGTGCTGACGCCGGCCGAGGTGCGCGCCGTGCTGGAGCGCATGGATGGCGTGCATGGGCTGATGGGGCGCCTGCTCTACGGCACGGGCATGCGTCTGATGGAATGCGTGCGCTTGCGGGTGAAGGATGTGGACTTCGGCCGCAATGAAATCCTGATCCGCGAGGGCAAGGGCGCCAAGGATCGGGTCACCATGCTGCCCGCCGCGCTGGCCACGCCGCTGGCGGAGCATCTGGCGCGCCGCCGCCTGATTTTCGATGACGATCTCGCCGCCGGCCGGGCCGAGGTGTGGCTGCCCGATGCGCTGGCGAAGAAGTATCCCAATGCGGCGACCGAGTGGGGCTGGCAGTTCGTGTTCTGCTCCGGCAGCCATTCGACCGACCCGCGCAGCGGCGTCGTGCGGCGGCATCATATCGACGAAAAACTGCTGCAGCGGGCGATGAAGAAGGCGGTAACGGCCGCGCGTCTGGCCAAGCCGGCGACGCCGCATACGCTGCGCCATTCCTTCGCCACGCACTTGCTCGAAAGCGGCCAGGACATCCGCACCGTGCAGGAGTTGCTGGGGCACGCGGATGTTTCCACCACCATGATCTACACCCATGTGCTCAACAAGGGCGGGCGCGGCGTGACCAGTCCGCTGGATAAGCTATAAGCTTCGCCGCGCCATGCTCGCCTACATCGTCCGCCGCCTGCTCTACGCGATCCCGATCCTGATCGGGGTGAATCTGATCACCTTCGCGCTGTTCTTCGTCGTCAATTCGCCCGACGACATGGCGCGCATGCAGCTCGGGGTGAAGCGGGTAACGCCCGAGGCCATCGAAAAATGGAAGGTCGAGCGCGGCTACGACAAGCCGCTGCTGTGGAACGCGCAGGCCGGCGGCGCGGCCAGGGCGACCGAGACAATCTTCTTCCAGAAGTCCGCCAAGATGTTCGCCTTCGATTTCGGCCGCGCCGACGACGGCCGCGACATCGCCCGCGAGATCACGACGCGGATGATGCCGTCGCTGGCGGTGGCGATCCCGGTGTTCGTGCTGGGGTTGTTTTCGGCGGTGTCGTTCGCGTTGCTGCTGGTGTATTTCCGCGCCAGCTATCTCGATTTCGCCGGGGTGGTGCTGTGCGTGGCGATGATGTCGGTGTCGGGCCTGTTCTACATCATCGGCGGGCAGTGGCTGGTGTCCAAGATATGGCACCTGGTGCCGATCTCGGGCTATGCCGGCGGGCTCGATGCGGCGAAGTTCATCATACTGCCGGTGGTCATCAGCGTCATCGGCGGCATCGGCTCCAGCACGCGCTGGTATCGCACGCTGTTCCTCGAAGAGGTATCCAAGGACTACGTTCGCACGGCGCGGGCCAAGGGCCTGTCGGAGCGCGCCGTGCTGTTCGGCCACGTGCTGCGGAATGCGCTGATCCCGATCCTGACCGGCGTGGTGGTGCTGATCCCGCTGCTGTTCATGGGTAGCCTGCTGATCGAGTCCTTCTTCGGCATCCCCGGCCTCGGCAGCTACACCATCGATGCCATCAACGCCCAGGATTTCGCCGTGGTGCGGGCCATGGTGTTCATCGGCTCGCTGCTCTACATCGTCGGCCTCTTGCTGACCGACATTTCCTACACGCTGGTGGATCCGCGGGTGAGGCTGCAGTGAAAGTCGTCATCCTCTGGTCCGATGCCCTGCTGTTCCTGCTGCTGGCGCTGGTGTTCATCGGCGGCTGGTGGTCGCGGCGGCAGGCGCACCTGCGCGACGCCTGGCGAAAAGTCGGCGCCAGCGCCACGGCGATGGCAGCGACGACGGTGCTGGCGACATTCCTGCTGGTCGGCGTGCTCGACTCGCTGCACTACCGCGAGCGCCTGCCGGATGTCGGCGGCGTACCGGCGGGCAGCACCAACTATTCCAACGAGGTGCTCTCGGCGCTTGATGCCGTGCTGTCGCCTCTGCGCACGCGCAGCGAGAAGACCTACTCGGCGCCGCTGGCGACGTACCTTTTTGCCAAGGAGTCACTCGATGCCGGCGGCGGCGGCCGCGACTTCCCGCGCCTCAGGCATGGCGGCGCGCATCTCGGCGCGCAGCTCGACGGCCACGGCGGCGACATCGCCATGCGCGTGCTGAAAGGGCTGGGGCTGGGCGTTGCGTTGTGGCTGCCGCTGTGGTTTTTCGCGCGCCGGAAAAAACTTATGCGAAGCGGTATCCACGGGGACGGCGCTGGCGACACGGCGGGGCCGGCCGTGGGGGCCGTGCTCGTTACCGCGCTTGTCCTGTTGCTGATCGCCGGGGTGGTGGTGGCGCTGGCGCAGGGCTACCACGTGCTCGGCACCGACAAGGTGGGGCAGGACGTGCTTTACCTCACGCTGAAGAGCATCCGCACCGGGCTGTTGATCGGCACGCTGACGACGCTCATCATGCTGCCGGCGGCGGTGCTGCTGGGCATGCTCGCCGGCTACGTCGGCGGTTGGGTGGACGACGCGATCCAGTATCTCTACACCGTGCTCAACTCGATCCCCGGCGTGCTGCTGATCGCGGCCGCCGTGCTGATGATGCAGGTGATCATCGACACCCACCCGGAATGGTTCGCCAGCAGTGCCGAACGCGCCGACGCGCGGCTGCTGGCGCTGTGCCTGATCCTCGGTGTGACGAGCTGGACCGGCCTGGCGCGGCTGCTGCGCGGCGAGACGCTGAAGCTGCGCGAGATGGATTACGTGCAGGCGGCGCAGGCCTTCGGCGTCGGCCGCCTGGCCATCATGCTGCGCCACATCCTGCCCAACCTGATGCACATCGTGCTGATCGCGCTGGTGATGGATTTCTCCGGGCTGGTGCTGGCCGAGGCGGTGCTGTCGTATGTCGGCATCGGCGTCGATCCCAACACCATCAGCTTCGGCACCATGATCAACGCCGCGCGCATGGAGCTGGCGCGCGAGCCCATGGTGTGGTGGTCGCTGGCGGCGGCCTTCGCCTTCATGTTCGCCCTGGTGCTGGCCGCCAACCTGCTGGCCGACGCGGTGCGCGACGCCTTCGACCCGAGGAACGCCGGATGAGCCTGCTCACGGTCCGCGATCTCTCGGTCGCCATTGGCCAAGCCAGACCCGTCGATGGCGTGAGCTTCGACATCGCGCTCGGCGAGACTTTCGCGCTGCTGGGCGAGTCGGGCTGCGGCAAGTCGATGACGGCGCTGGCGCTGATGCGCCTGCTGCCCGATGCCGCGCGCATCGGCGGCGGGCAGGTGGCGTTCGGCGGCCGTTCGCTCGCGGAGTTGCCGGAGTCGGAGATGCGCAGCCTGCGCGGCGGCGGCATGGCGATGATCTTTCAGGAGCCGGGTACCAGCCTCAACCCGGTGATGACCGTGGGGCGGCAGATCAGGGAGTCCATCGATCTGCATGGCGGCAAGCTCGGTGCGGTCGAACTGCTCGATGCCGTCGGCATCCCCGATGCGCCGCGCCGCGCGAACGAATATCCCTTCCAGCTTTCGGGCGGCATGAAGCAGCGCGCCATGATCGCCATGGCGCTGGCCGGCGCGCCGAAGTTGCTGATTGCCGACGAGCCGACGACGGCGCTCGACGTCACCATCCAGGCCCAGGTGCTCGACCTGCTGCGCGAGCTGCAGCGCGAGCGGCGCATGGCGATGCTGCTGATCAGCCACGACCTCGGCGTGGTGTCGCGCATGTCCGACCACGTCGGCGTGATGTACGCCGGGCAGCTGGTCGAAGTGGCGCCGCGCGACCGCTTTTTCGGCGCGGCGGCGCATCCGTATTCGCGGGCGCTGTTCGCGGCGCTGCCGGATTCGTCGCGCCGCGACGGCGAGCTGGCCAGCATTCCCGGCAGCGTGCCGCCGCTCACCGCCATTTTCAGCGGCTGCCGTTTCGCCGATCGCTGCGCCGAGGTTCGGCCTGCCTGCCGCGAGGCGCCGCCGCCGTGGCGCGAGCTCGGCGACGGCGCGGGCGCGCAGCACATGGTGCGCTGCATCCGCGTTGGCGAATTGCCGATGGCGGCGCCGATGGCCGCAGCGGAAAAGTCGGCGCTGGCGGCACGGCGAGAGGGCGCCGCTGCGCTATTGCAGGTGAGCGACCTGCAGGTGCATTTCCCCATTCGTCGCGGAGTGCTGCAGCGGGTGGTCGGGCAGGTGCGGGCGGTGGATGGCGTGTCGCTCGAACTGCAGGCTGGCCGGACGCTGGCGCTGGTCGGCGAGTCGGGCTGCGGCAAGACTACCGCCGGCAAGGCGATATTGCACCTGCAGCCGCCAACCGGCGGCAGTGTTCGCCTCGACGGCCGCCAGTTGGGCGGGCTGGCGCCCCGCGCCATGCAGATGGTGTTCCAGGATCCCTACGGCTCGCTCAATCCCCGCCTGCGCGTCGGCGAGATCATCGCCGAGGGCATGCGAGCATTGGCGATTGGCGGCGACCACAGCCGGCGCATCGCCGGGTTGCTGGGGCAGGTGGGGCTGGCCGCGGATATGGCCGGGCGCTATCCGCATGAGTTCTCGGGCGGCCAGCGCCAGCGCGTCGCCATCGCCCGTGCGCTGGCCGTCGATCCGCGCCTGCTGGTGCTGGACGAGCCGACCAGCGCGCTCGACGTGTCGGTGCAGGCGCAGATTCTCAACCTGTTGCGCGAACTGCAGGGCCGGCTCGGGCTGGGTTATCTTTTCATCACCCACAACATCGCGGTGGTGGATTTCCTCGCGCATGAGGTGGCGGTGATGTATCTCGGTCGCATCGTCGAGCGCGGCCGTGCCGAGGAGGTGTTGCGGGCGCCGCGCCATCCCTATACGCAGGCGCTGCTGTCGGCGGTTCCGCGCGTCGAGCAGGATGGGGAAATGCGTGGCGTCGAGCGCGTCGTGTTGCAGGGCGACATGCCGTCGCCGGCGAATCCGCCGGCCGGCTGCCATTTCCATCCGCGTTGTGCGCTGGCGGTCGCTGCCTGTCGGTCGGCCTATCCGGATGAAACGCGGCTGACGGCGACGCACGCGGTGCGCTGCCACCTGGCCGACTAACGTTTTTTGCCCTTGGCCGCGGTGCGCGGCTTGGCAGTGGTTTTCGCCTTGGTCGTGGCGGACTTCTTCGCCGGCTTGGCGCCCTTGGCGCTGCGCTTGCCGCCCTTGCCGCGCGTGGATTTGGGGACATCCGGCTGCGCCTGCGGCAGCTTGCCGGCCACGGCGTCGGCGGCGGCAAGGGCGCCCTTGCCCGGCACCAGCAGGCTGAAGCCGGGCCCGACCTTGACGCGCCGGGTGATGCCGTTGATCTGCTGCAGCTTCGCCTGCGTCAGGCCGAAGCGCGCGGCCACGCGGTCCAGTTTTTCGCCGCGCTTCAGGGTGTAGGTCTGCCAGCTCGACAGCGGCCGGTCCTCGGCCTCGTAGCGTTCCAGGTTGCGGCGGAAAGTGTCGACCTTGTCGACGGGGATCACCAGCGGGCTCGGGTTGTCGCCCTGTACGACGGGCCGGTGGTAGGCCGGGTTCAGGGCGATGAACTCGTCGAGCGGCGTTTCGGCCAGCTTGGCGGCGAGCGAGATGTCCATGTCGGCGTTGATGTCGACCGTGCCGAAGTAGGGTTTGTTGGGGATGGCCTCGAGGCGGAAGCCGAAGAGCTCGGGCTGGGACACGATGTTCTTGATGGCCTGCAGCTTCGGCACGTAATAACGGGTCTCGGCCGGCATGGTGAGGTTGAGGTAATCGGTCGGCTGGTTGCGCGCCGAGTTCTTGGCGACGGCCCGGGCGACGGCGTTTTCACCCCAGTTGTAGGAGGCCAGCGCCAGGTGCCAGTCGCCGTTCATTTCGTAGATGTTCTGCAGGTAGTCGAGCGCGGCGCTGGTCGATGCGATGATGTCGCGGCGCTGGTCCATCCAGTAGTTCTGCTTGAGGTTGTAGTTCTTGCCCGTCGAGGGAATGAACTGCCACATGCCCAGCGCCCGCGCGTGCGAGTGGGCCAGCGGGTTGAACGAGCTTTCGACGATGGGCAGCAACGCCAGCTCGGTCGGCATGCCGCGCTTTTCGAGTTCCTCGACGATGTGGAATATGTATTTTCGGCTGCGGTCGAACACGCGCTTCAACAGATCAGGGCGGTTGAGGTACCAGGCCTGCCGGTCGGCCACCAGCGGGCTGTGCAGGTCGGGCATGCCGAAACCGTTGCGGATGCGTTGCCACAGGTCGTCCGGCGAGGCGGTGAGGTCGATGGTGGGCAGCGGCGGCAGTTCGTCCGTCACTTCTTGCGAGGGGTCGCGGGTGAAGGTGAGCTTGGTGGCCGAGATGTCGGCTGCGGGCATCGACAAGTCGGGCGACATTTGCAGCAGCGCCGGTTCGCGTGGGGCGACGACTTCGGCTTGTGCTTTAAATGCGGGCAGGCAAAGCAGTGCCGTCAGTGCGAGGCGAAGTAGCATCGGGAAACCAGGAGGCGAGGGGGCTGCGAATGGTAACAAACTTGCCGGCGGTTTCAGGCTCTGAAGCCGTCTTTCCACTGGCGGATGGCGGTGAAGACCTCGATGGCATCGTGTGGCGCCGCGCCTCGTCGTGCCGTGGCCGCCGCGATCACGGCGGGCGCGTCCCAGCGCAGGAAGGGGTTGGTGGCGAGTTCCTCGGCCAGCGTCGATGGCACGGTGGGCTGTCCTGCGGCGCGCAGCCGCGCGACCGCGTCGATGCGTGCCAGCAGCGCCGGGTTGTCCGGCTCGACGGCGCGGGCGAAACGCAGGTTGGCCTGGGTGTACTCGTGCGCGCAATGGACGGCGGTGGCCGCGGGCAGGGCGGCGAGCGTGGCCAGCGAGGCCTGCATCTGCGCCATGGTGCCTTCGAAGACGCGACCGCAGCCGCCGCCGAACAGTACGTCGCCACAGAACAGCAGTCCGGCGGCGGCGCCTTGGCAGGCATAATACGCAACATGTCCACGCGTATGGCCCGGCAGGGCGATCACCTCGAATTTCATGCCCAGTTGCGGCACTTCGATGCGCTGGCCGCCTGTGACCGGGTGGCTCACGCCGGCGATGTTTTCCAGCGCCGGACCGAACACCGGCACGGTAGTCTGGGCAGTCAGCGCGGCGATGCCTTCGGTGTGGTCGCCGTGGCGGTGGGTGACGAGAATGGCGCAGAGGCGGGCGCCGCTCGCTTCGAGGTAACGCTGCACCGGCGCGGACTCGCCGGGATCGACCACGACGACGGCGTCACCGGACCGGATCGCCCAGATGTAGTTGTCCTCGAACGCCGGCAGGGGATGGATTTGGATGGACATCTTGCTGCATTCTAACCAATGACGATTCAGGGCTTCGCCGACTGGCTGGGAACGCCGCAGGGCCGCTACGTTCTCGACTGGGAGCAGGGCCGGCACGACCAGATCGTCGCCGACATCTTCGGTTTCAACGCGCTGCAGCTCGGCCTGCCGCAGCTCGATTATCTGCGCGCCAACCGCATGCCCTTCCGCCTGCGCGCCGACGACCGCAATGACGCTCATGCCGTTGCGGTGCGCGCCACGCCGCTGCAGCTGCCGTTCGCCGCAAACAGCCTCGACCTGGTGGTGTTGCCGCATGCGCTCGAGTTCGAGGACAACCCGCATCAGGTGTTGCGCGAGGTGGCGCGGGTGCTGGTGCCAGAGGGCAGCGTCATCGTGACCGGCTTCAATCCGTACAGCCTGTGGGGCGCGCGCCGGCGGCTGGCGCGCCGCGTGCTGCCGCCGCCGTGGCGCGGCCAGTACATCAGCGTGCCACGCCTCAAGGACTGGTTCGCGCTGCTCGGTTTCGAGACGCGGGCGGGTGCCTTCGGTTGTTACGCGCCGCCGGCGCGTCAGGAGAAGTGGCTGCGCCGCTGGGATTTCATGGAGAAGGCCGGCGACCGCTGGTGGCCCTTCGCCGGGGGTGTCTATGTGCTGCAGGCGATCAAGCGCGTGCAGGGCATGCGCCTGATCATGCCGGCATGGAACGATCGCAAGGCCCGCGCCCGCGCCATGGTGGCGCCGGTGACACAGAAGAAGGCGGATTCACAATGACGGCAGTGGAACAAACGACCATCGACATCTACACCGACGGCGCCTGCAGCGGCAATCCCGGACCTGGCGGCTGGGGCGCCATCCTGCGCCACAACGGTACCGACAAGGAGCTGTTCGGCGGCGAGCCGGATACCACCAACAACCGCATGGAGATGATGGCGGTGATCGAGGCCTTGCGTGCGCTCAAGCGTCCGGTGGCGGCGCGCGTGCATACCGACTCGCAGTACGTGCAGAAGGGCATCACCGAATGGATCCACGGCTGGAAGAGGCGCGGCTGGAAGACCGCCGGCAAGGCGCCGGTTAAGAACGAGGACCTGTGGCGCACGCTGGATGCGCTGGCGGCGCAGCACAAGATTGAGTGGCACTGGGTCAAGGGCCACGCCGGCCACGTCGAGAACGAACGGGCCGACGAACTGGCGCGGCGCGGCGTCGATCAGGTGAGAAGGGGTTGAAACGATGACACGACAGATCATGCTCGACACCGAGACCACCGGCCTCGATCCGTCGCTGGGACATCGCATCATCGAGATCGGCTGCGTCGAGATGCTTGGGCGCCGCCTTACCGGCCAGCGCTTCCACCGCTACATCAACCCCGAGCGCGACATCGACGCCGGCGCCATGCAGGTGCACGGCATCACCAACGAACGGGTGGCCGGCGAGCCGGTTTTCGGCGCCATCGCGGCGGAACTGGTTGATTTCATCCGCGGCGCGGAACTGGTGATCCACAACGCCGCTTTCGACGTCGGCTTCCTCAACCACGAGTTCGCGCTGCTCGGGCTCGATCCTGTCGCCGGCATTTGCGATAGTGTCATCGACACGCTGCGGATGGCGCGCGAAATGCGCCCCGGCCGCAAGAACAACCTCGATGCGCTGTGTCGTGATTTCGGCGTGGACAATTCGGGCCGGCAACTGCACGGCGCACTGCTCGACGCCGAATTGCTTTCCGAGGTGTATCTGGCGATGACCCGCGGCCAGGAAAGCCTGATCATGGACCTCGAGCCGGCAGCCGTGGCCGGTTCCCATGCCACGGTGGGTGACAGGCCGGCATTGCTGGTGCTGCGCGCCAGCGCCGAGGAACTGGCCGAGCACGAGCGCGTGCTCGGCGAGATCGCACAGGAGAGCAGGGGCAAGTGCTTATGGCAGACGCAGGCGGCGGGCTGATGGCGGCCGTGCCGGACGCCCTGCTGCTGGTGGTCGCGTCCTGCCCGCATTGCCCTGCCGTGCTTGCCAGTCTTTCCGCCATGGCCAAGGATGGCGATATTGGTCGCCTCGAAGTCGTCAACGTGGCGGTGCATCCCGAGGTGGCCGAGGCGCTCGGCGTGCGCTCGCTGCCCTGGGTGCGCATCGGCCCCTTCGAGCTCTCGGGTTCGCGCAGCCGGGCCGAGTTCGAGGAGTGGGCGCGCCGCGCCGGCAGCGCTGAGGGCATGGCCGACTACTTCCATACCCTGCTCAAGGATGGCGAACTGCCCAGGGTGCGCGACATGATCGCGGCTGAACCGGCGTTGCTGTCGGCGCTGTTGCCGATCGTCGCCAATCCCGAGGCCAGTATCAATGTCCGCATCGGCGCCAGCGTCATCTTCGAGGCCCAGGCGGGTAGCCCGGCCTTGCGTGCGCTGCTGCCGCAACTGGCGGAGCTCGCCGCCCACGGCGATGCCCGCGTCAGGGCCGATGCCTGCTTCTACCTGGGGCTGAGCGGCGCTGCGGAGGCGCGGCCGGCGCTGCAGCGCTGCCTTGCCGATGCCAATGGCGACGTGCGCGATATCGCCACCGACGCGCTGGCCGAACTGGGGTGATCCGGCGTGTCGCTCACCGTAGCGCCGGCGCCGACTTTTCGCCGCTGCCGGCCGCGATCAGCACTTCCTCGTAGGCCAGCCGTTCCCGCTCGAAGGTCTGGCGCGTGATGCGGCCGCGCTCGTGGGCGCGGCGGAGGATGGCAAGCGCCTGGCGGGCGAGATCTGCCGCCTCGGCTGAACGATCCTGCCGCTGCCTTACCTGCGATAGCGTGATTGCGGCGATCGCGCGCTCCATGGCGTCGTCGCTGCTGCCTGCCGCGGCGGCGACCGAGTCCAACTGCAGGGCGTGACCTTCGGCCTCGGCGACCTTGTCGAGGGCAAGCTTGATCCGGGTCGCGACGAGGTGGGCGTTGAATACGAGCCAGGTGGGCTCGGCCAGGCGCTGTGCCGCCGGCAGATAGGTCTCGACCAGCATCTCGGCCGCGCGGTAGTCGCCGCGGGCCATGGCAAGCTCGGTGTGGCGGCGCAGTTCGATCAGGCTGGCCGGCGTGGTGGCGGGCGCTCCGGCCAAGGCTGTCGCCGGCCACGGCGTGGCTCCGTGCAGAATCAGAACCGTCAGCGTCAGCAGAATCCGCCGCACACCGGCGCGCGACGGCATGGTCGCGCGCATTTCAGCCGTGTTTCTCGGCGACCATGCGGTCGATGACTTCCATGACGCCGTTGCTGCCTTCTTCCATCTCGGACAGTGCTTCGTAGATTTCCTGCTGCACGGCAGAGTCGCGCTCCCAGCCGCGGTCGATCGACGCCAGCAGGCGGTGGGCGCTGTGGTGCACCGTGCGGTGCGGCACCTCCAGGCTGCGGTATGAGGGAACCGAACTGAAGCGCTCCTTGCCGTCGCCTTCGTAGTACCACTTGCCCAGCCGGCAACCGTGGAAATCGACGCTGACGGCCTTGACGTATTCTTCCTCGCCATTGCTGTTCAGTGCCATGTAGGCGCGCTGCTTGTAGATCATGTGGTCGACCTTGATCAGCGAGGCGAAACTCTTGTCCATGGCGTGGTAGGTCTTCTCCAGCGTGTTGTTGGCGGAGGTGGCGAACTGGCGGAAGCGTCCGGCAACGTCGCCGACCACTTCGGTGGATTGCTGCGTCATCTCGCGCATTGCCGCCGAATCGTCGAGCATGGTGCCGGCTTCGCGCATCAGGTCGGCCATGATGCGGCCGATGGATTCGGAGGCGTTCTTGGTGTTCTCCGCCAGCTTGCGCACTTCGTCCGCGACGACGGCGAAGCCGCGCCCGGCCTCGCCGGCGCGCGCGGCCTCGATGGCGGCATTGAGCGCCAGCAGGTTGGTCTGGTCGGCGATGCCGTTGATGAGGCTGACCGCCTGCTGGATGTCGCTGCCGCGGGCGTTGAGCTGGGCGATGGTCCGGGACGAATGCTCCACCCGCTGGGTGATTTCGGCCAGGTGGCGGACGACGGAGTCCACCGACGACTGGCTGGCCAGGGCATCGCTGTTGGTGCTCAGTGCCTCTTCGACGACGACCTTCATCTGTTCGGTGATGTGCGACAGGTCCTGTTGCGTCGATGCGAGGTTGGTCAGCAGGCTGCGTGAATTGAGCCCCTGCACCATCGAGATCAGCAGGTTCTTCATCTGCTCGCGGCCGTTCGACGCCATCGCGTCGAGCGAGACGTTCACGTTTTCGAGGCTGCCGCGGAAGGCGCCGTGCAGGCCGGCCGGCAGGGTCTGGCGGAAGAACTTGCCGTCGCTGGTATAGCGGAAGGCGGTTGCCACTTCGCGGAAATAGGACTCGAGCTGGTCGAGCATGTCGTTCATGTTCCAGCACAGCCGTCCGATTTCGCTGTCGGCGTCGACGCCGGTGATGCGACTGTCGAAGCGGCCCTGGCTCACCTCCGCCGCGACCGTTGTCATCCTCGCCAGCGGAGCGAAGCTGCGCCGCGTCATGACCTGCATCCAGCTGGCCAGCGCAAAGCCGAGAATCAGAACGATGAACGGCAGCCAGTGAAAGCCGTACATGGAAATGTTGATGACGATCCCTGCCAGGAGGAGGATGTTGAACCCCGTGGCGAACGCCTTGTAGCGTGTCTCTAGCGATAGTGCATTCATGAGTGGGTTTCCGTCGCCGGATGCTCAGAGGGAGAGGGCGAATTCTTCATAGGTCAAGCCTTTCGCCGCCAGCAGGTCGGCAAGAATCCTCGACGATGCGGCGATGGCATCGCGCGCACCGGCCTGTTTCTCGGCCGCGAGCATGCTCTGGTAGATGCCCGAGACGGTGCTGATCGCTTCCGGCGTGGGCTTGCGCCGCACCGAGAGGAAGCCGATCATGTTGCCGGCCGGGTCGTAGGATGGCGTCACGTTCGCCTGCACCCAGTAGTGGCTGCCGTCCTTCGCCATGTTCTTGACGTAGGCGAAGCACTCGTTGCCGGCCTGGAGGGTGTCCCACAGCAGCTTGAATACCGCGCGCGGCATGTCCGGGTGGCGGATGATGTTGTGCTGGCTGCTGAGCAGTTCGGACTCGCTGTAGCCGGAATACTCGATGAATACCCGGTTGCCGTAGGTGATGCGGCCCTTGATGTCGGTCTTGGAGACGATGAAATCGTCTTCGCGCATGACCTTCTCGACCCCGGTGGGCCTGATGTTGCCTTTCAATTTTCGCTCCCTGTCGTTCTTGAGCCGGCACTTCCCCGCATCGCGCAGGGAAGCCCGGCGCAAAATTTCGCCACATTCGTTGCAATGGGAAATCGCAGTCCCGCATATTACTTCCGTGGGGCTGGTGGCGGACGCGTAAATTTCAGCGTCCGGCGAAGCGGCGTCAGGCGCTGGTGTTGATGACCGTTCCGGTCTTCTGGCCCTGCAGGTTGACGACCGGTTGCGGCTGCTTCGGTTCCTCGGTGCGCTGGGGTTGCGCCTGCTGCTGCGTCTTGGGAGGCGGCGGAGGCGGTGGCTCGGGACGCTCGGTGCGAACCTGAGTCTGGGGCTGTTGCGCCTGCTGCGCGGCTACGCCGCCGACGGAAGAAATTGCATCCATGAGATGGCTCCTGCTTCTGACTGTATGGTCATCATGCGCTTCACGGAACCGCGGCGCAAGTAGGTCTTGTCAGTGGCCGGGAACGAAGCGCGGACCAAGGTTGATCATGCTGACACCGTGACCAAGCAGGACGACGCTGCCGCGCCGGCGGTTGTCGCCGGTATCGCTGAACTCGAAGGCATAGACGCGTTGCAGCATGAGGCGGCCGTCATCGTCGCGAGCCGCCTTGAGGCCGGTGATCGAAACAGTGTCGTCGAGTAGCTGCAGGTCTTCCGTGCTGCAGGCTTTGCGTGCCGCCATGATGGCGGCGTCGCGCGCCTTCAGGCTGTCCAGCCAGAACCAGCCGAGTCCCCCCAGCACAAGGATGCTGGCGATCTCGAAGCCTGGCATCGCGGATCAGCGATCGGCGTTGAGTATCAGCCGCGCCTTGCTCTGGGCCTCGGCCTTGTTGATGGCCGAAACGCGCTGGCCGAAGGCGTCACGCTCGGCGGTGCCGCGCTTGGTGGCTTCAATGCTCTTGATGCAGCGCCAGCGTTTGCCACCCTTGGTGGTGATCTGGCGCATCTCGGCCTTGGGATGGTGGGTGCCGCAGTGGTAGCAGTAGGCGGTATCTGTCATGCGAACCTTTGCAAGCTTGTTGCTGGTGCAACGTATTCGTATGGTGGTGGGCGGTACTGGGTTCGAACCAGTGACCCCTGCCGTGTGAAGGCAGTGCTCTACCGCTGAGCTAACCGCCCGCCGGGAAGGAGGCGCATTAGACCACGAACCCCGCCGTACCGTCAATTCCGGGATGGCGGTCGCGTAGAATGCGCCTCTTCCATCGTTTCCGATTCTGCCACTGCCCCATGACGGTCCGTACCCGATTCGCCCCCAGCCCGACCGGCTATCTCCACATCGGCGGCGCCCGTACCGCGCTGTTTTCCTGGGCCTATGCCCGAAGCCACGGCGGCAGTTTCATCCTGCGTGTCGAGGACACCGACATCGCGCGTTCCACGCCGGAGGCGGTGCAGGCGATCATCGACGGCATGCAATGGCTCGAACTCGGCCACGACGAAGGCCCGTTCTACCAGATGCAGCGGATGTATCGCTACAAGGAGGTCATCCAGCAGATGCTGGATTCGGGAAGCGCCTATCACTGCTACATGGCGGCCGAGGCACTCGACCAGATCCGCGAAGAGCAGCGCGCCCGTGGCGAAAAGCCGCGCTACGACGGACGCTGGCGGCCCGAGCCGGGCAAGGCGCTGCCGACGCCGCCCTCCGGCGTGCAGCCGGTGGTGCGCTTCAGGAACCCGGTCGATGGCGTCGTGGCCTGGGACGACCTGGTCAAGGGCCGCATCGAGTTCGCCAATGATGAACTCGACGATTTCATCATCGCCCGCGCCGACGGCACGCCGACCTACAACTTCTGCGTGGTGGTGGATGACTGGGACATGGCCATCACCCATGTTATTCGCGGCGATGATCATGTTAACAACACGCCGCGCCAGATCAATGTGCTGCGGGCACTCGGTGCCGCCGTGCCCGAATATGCCCACGTCTCGATGATCCTCGGCGACGACGGCCAGAAGCTCTCGAAGCGCCACGGCGCGGTGTCGGTGATGCAGTTCGATGCGGACGGCTACCTGCCCGAGGCGGTGATCAACTATCTGGCGCGGCTGGGCTGGTCACACGGCGATGAGGAAGTCTTCTCGCGCGAGCAGTTTGTGCAGTGGTTCGACCTTGCCCACATCACGCCCTCGGCGGCACAGTTCAACACCGAGAAACTCAACTGGCTCAACGCCCACTACATCAAGGCGGCTGACGACGCGCGGCTGGCCGGCGAGATTGGCAGGCGGCTGGCGGGGCAGGGCGTCGCAGTCGGTGCACATCCCGATCCGGCCCAGGTCGCAGCGCTCTACAAGGAGCGCGTGGCGACGCTAAACGAACTGGCCGATGCGGCCCATCCGTTCTACGCCGCAACACATCCGTCGGAAGAACTGCGCGCGCAGCATTTCACCGATGCGGCGCTGGCCGCGCTGCGCGACCTGCACGGTCGCTTGACCGATTTACCGTGGGAGCGCCCGGCTCTGAGTCAGGCCCTGAAGGCGACACTGACGGCAACCGGCCTCAAGATGCCGCAGGTGGCGATCCCGCTGCGCGTGGCCCTGCTCGGCCAGCCGCAGTCGCCGGCCATCGACGCCGTACTCGAAGTGCTCGGCCGCGAAATCGTTCTGAAACGGTTGGCGGCAGTTCTCTGAGCGGCATTTCATCCTTGACATGGGCCTCGGTGCGGCCCATTCTTAAGCGATATGCGGCTCCTCACTCCACTTGCGGCGTTTTCCTGTGTTGCCCTCGCCGGCTGCGCCGCCTCGCCGCAAACGGGGCGGCAGCAGGTCGTCGTGCCCACGGTCGTAAGCGAGGTCTACTCCGAGGTCGACCTGCAGATGAAGCTGGCCAGCGCGTCGCCGCCGACCGTGGATCAGAGCGAGGATCAGTGCCTGCGCCTGGACTACCAGCGGCAGTTGCGCAAGCTGATGGAACGGACCGAGGTGACGGCGCGGCGCCTCTACCCCGATCTCGATGCGCGTGACGTCAAGTTCCGCTTCGAGGTAGCGCCCAGCGCGCAGGGTGGCGTGCTGTCGAATGCCAGCGGTACCATCGTCATCCTGCAGGGCACGCAGGGCATGCAGTTGCCGGATTCGGTCATGGCCTTCGTCATCGCCCGCGAGATGGGGCATGTCATCGGTCGGCACCACGACGAGAATTCGGCGGCGACCGTCGTGTTCTCGGTGCTGACCCAGGTGTTGTTCCCTGCGGCTGCGCTGGTGAAGGGCTTGTCAACGATATTGCCAACCACGGCGGCCGGAACGGCGGTGACTGCGTCGGCGGTTTCCTACCTCGGTGCCAGCGCGCTAAAGACCACATACCACGAAGACCATCAGCGCGAAGCCGAACAGATTGCCTTCCGGCTGGTGGCCGAATCGGGCTGGGATTTGTACGACGTCGCCGCCGAGGCGAGCTATGTGACGGTCGGGGGCGCGGACGAAGACTGGATGAACGAACTGCGCCAGTCCCTGCGTTCCCTCGACGAACTGGCCTACGGCCCGCGCCGCAAGCCGTTCCGCGTTCAGCACGCCGCAGCGAACTGAACGCGAGTTCTGCCGCGCGTCAGGCGCGCGAGACCAGCAAACCGTTCTCGACTTTCACCCGGTCGCCGCTACGCCAGGCTGGCGCTGTCGGCTGGGTGAAGACGCGGCTGGTGCCGTCCTCGAAGCGCACCGTCACCTGGTACTCGACGACGCGTTTCTGCGACTTCTCGATCTGGTTGCCGGCGACGGCGCCACCGACGACGCCGATTACCGTGGCGAGGTCGCGGCCGCGGCCATTGCCGACCTGGTTGCCAAGTACACCGCCGAGCACGCCGCCGGCCACCGCGCCGACGCCAGAGCCATCCGCTTCCTTGGCGATTTCGCGCACCGACTCGATGGTGCCGCAGTCGTGGCAGATTGCCGGTACCGGATCGTAGGCTGGCGCGGAGGTACGGACCTGCGAAGGTGCGCGATAGACCTCGATGTCGGATTCCCGCTGGCTGCGGACGACACGCACGTGCTTCGGCGCGGCCTGCTTGGCAGCGGCCACGGGAGCGGGAGCGTTATTGACATTGACCGCGACAGTCGGTGCGGCGGTGGGCGCAGCGGCAACAGGTGGTGCAACTGTCGCCGGTTGTACCGAAGCCGCCTGCAATTGGGCCGCAGGGTCAGCCGGCTTCTGGCCGAAGGGCAAGACGCCTGTGAGCACGCCGACGCCGGCGAGCGAGAGTGCCGTGACTGAAACAGCTGCGACCATCAGGGCCGGGTGAAGCGTGGGGCGGGTGTTTTCCATGGTGTCCTCCGTGGGATCGTTGTTGTCTGGCATGGACTATAACGACGTCGCCACGGCCTTGAGGACGATTGCAATGAAGAGTTACACCTGCCCGAAAATTGTTACACCTTGTCGTCGCGGCGCCGGCGCGGCGGCTTTGCCAGGAATCGGGCCGGCTCGGCCGCGGCGGCGAGGTCTGCCTCGAGCGGCAACGGTTCGCCGGTGATGCGGCAGGCGAGCAACTCGGCGGCGAGCGTGGTCCAGACCAGTCCGCGCGCGCCGAAGCCCGACAGTACGTGAAGGCCGTCGGCTACTGCGTCCAGTGCCGGCAGTAGCGCTCCCGCCAGTGGCAGGCGATCGGGCGACATCGGACGGAAACTGGTGCGGCCGGCAAGTTCATCCTGATCGAGCGCCTTGCCGAAGCCCGGCAGGATCATGTCGAGGCGATGCAGGTTCTCGATGTGATCCGCAGCGCGCGGCTCGCTGTCGTCGTCGCGCGCCATGGTGGCGCCGGCGCAGCGGATGCCATCCACGGCAGGCGTCACATAGCCGAGCCGGCACGCCACGATGTCGAGCGACGGAGTCGCCGACTGGGGCAGCAGCGACACGGTGCCGCGGCCCGGCCAGACCGGCAGCATGCGTTCGGGCACGAGCCGCCCGATATAGGCACCGGCGGCGAGCACTACCTGTGGCGCTTCGGCGATGAGCGAGCCGTCTGCGGCCCACATGCGCCAGAGTCCGTCGCTACGGGTGAGGCTGCCGACGCTGGTGCAGTAACGCGTGGTAACTCGATCCGCGTGCCGTGCCAGGTTGGCAGCGCACAGGCTCGGCGGAATGATCCAGGCGCCGCCGCCGAACCACCAGCCGCCGGCTTCGACCGGCCATCCCGCGAGCTGCGTCGCCTCGGCGCGTTCGACGAAGCGCGCGAATTCGGGTGGGGGCTGCTGCTCGGCGATGGCGCGGCGCTGGGTGCCCTCGTGCTGTGCATCGCGGGCGAGATGGAGCACGCCGCAGCGCGACCAGCGCAGCGGCAAGCCTTCGGCTTCGAGCGCGGACAAATGCCTTGTCGCATGCAGGTAGCCGGCGCGCAGCCACCGTGACAGCCGGTTGTCATCGAGCGAGGGCAGGGGCCGGATGATGCCGACCGGGTTGCCCGAGGCGCCGTTGGCGGGGCCGGGGGCGGCGTCGATCAGCGTGACTTCGAAGCCCCGTGCCGCCAGCCTTTCGGCAATGGAGGTGCCGGCGATGCCGGCACCGATGACGGCAATGCGGCGATCGGAGAAAATCGGCTGTGGCGGGACGGTGGCAGGTAAGCGACCGACCAGCATCTCGCGGCGGCGGCCGAAGCCTGGGCGCTTCTCCAGCAAAAAGTCGGCGCTGGCGAGACGGCGAATTACGCCAGCCGCTAGCGACCAGGTGGCCAGCGTCGCGCCGGGCGCGGCGAGGCGACGCAACTGCGTGACGATGGCGTTGGACCAGAGATCGGGATTCTTCGCCGGGGCGAAGCCGTCGAGGAAGAACGCGTCTGCGTGCGCAACGAGTTGTTGCAGCAGTTCCTGAGCGTCGCCGAGGGCGAGGGTGAGGCTGACCTGGTCGTTGTCGAAATGCAGCCGGTGCATGCCGGGCAGCGGCAAGGGCCATTGCGCACGCAGTTGGGCGGCGAGTGGCGCCAGTTCGGGAAAGGCCGCGTGCAGTCGCGCCATGTCGTCGGCACGCAAGGGATGCTTCTCGACCGACACGAAGTGCAGGCGCCGGCAGCGTTGCGGGTCGCCACGCCAGGCCAGCCAGGTGGCGAGGAAATTCAGGCCGGGGCCGAAACCGGTTTCGAGGATGACGAAGACGTCGCGACCGCGCCAGCGCGCATTTTCCCCGAGCAGGTCATTGCCGCCGAGGAAGACGTGGCGGGCCTGTGCGAGGCCGCCGCCGGCGGGATGGTAGTAGTCGCCGTAGGCCGGCGCGCAGGGAGTGCCGTTGCCGTCGAACGCGAGTTCGGCGGCAACGAGCGGGTGATACGTCATTCAGGCCGCATTTGCGGGAACAGGATTACATCCCGGATCGCCGGTGAATTTGTCAGCAGCATCACCAGCCGGTCGATGCCGATGCCGCAGCCGCCGGTCGGCGGCAGGCCGAATTCCAGCGCGCGGATGTAGTCGGCGTCGTAGAACATCGCCTCCTCGTCACCGGCCTCTTTCGCCTTGGCCTGGTCGAGGAAGCGCGCGGCCTGGTCCTCCGGATCGTTGAGCTCGGAGAAGCCGTTGGCGATCTCGCGGCCGACGATGAACAGCTCGAAGCGCTCGGTGATCTCGGGGTTGGTGTCGGAGCGGCGCGCCAGCGGCGAGACTTCGGCCGGGTAGTCGATGATGAAGGTCGGCTCCCACAGCTCGGCTTCGGTGGTCTCCTCGAACAGCATCAATTGCAGCGTACCAAGCCCGGCGCCGGCACGCACTTCGACCTTGAGGTCGGCCAGCTTCTGCCGCAGCCAGCCAGCATCGGTCAGATGTGCGACGGCATAGCCCGGGTGGTGGTAGTGGATTGCCTCGACGATGGTCATGCGGCGGAAGGGCTTGGACAGGTCGAGCGTGCGGCCCTGGTAGTCGAAGGTTTCGGTGCCGAGCGCGTCGCGCGCGGCGTGGCGGATGACGCCCTCGGTGAAGTTCATCAGGCCCTTGTACTCGGCGTAGGCCTCGTAGAACTCCATCATGGTGAACTCGGGGTTGTGGCGCGGCGAGAGGCCTTCGTTCCTGAAGTTGCGGTTTATCTCGAACACCTTCTCGAAGCCGCCGACCACCAGGCGCTTCAAATACAGCTCCGGTGCGATGCGCAGGAACAGCCCCATGTCGAGCGCGTTGTGGTGGGTGGTGAAGGGCTTGGCCGCGGCGCCGCCGGGGATGGGGTGCATCATCGGCGTCTCGACTTCGAGGAAGTTGTGCGATGTCATGTAGCCGCGGATCGCCGCGATCATGCGGCTGCGGGCGACGAAGGTGAAACGCGAGTCCTCGTTGGTGATGAGGTCGAGGTAGCGCTGGCGGTACTTGGCCTCCTGGTCGCTCAGGCCGTGGAATTTCTCCGGCAGCGGCCGCAGGCACTTCGACAGCAGGCGGATTTCCGAGCACTGCACGGTGAGTTCGCCGGTCTTGGTCTTGAACAGCGTGCCGACGGCGCCGACGATGTCGCCGAGGTCCCATTTCTTGAACTCGTCATGCACCTCGATGCCGACGCCGTCGTTGGAAACGTAGAGCTGGATGCGGCCCGACAGGTCCTGGATGGTGGCGAAGCTGGCCTTGCCCATGACGCGCTTGAGCATCACGCGGCCGGCGACCTTGACCTGGATTGGCGTGGCTTCGAGCTCCTCGCGCGATTTCTCGCCGTAGAGCTCGTCAAGTTTGCCGGCGATGTTCTCGCGCGAGAAGTCGTTGGGGTAGGCGCGGCCGCTCTTGCGCCATTCGGCGAGCTTGGTGCGGCGCTCGGCGATGATGTGGTTTTCGTCCTGGATGACGGGTGCGGCGGGTTCCTGAGTGCTCATGGTGGTTCCGGAGGCGGAAAATGGCTGGAAAACAGCGAATTGTCGCCTATCCGGGCAGGGATCGCCAAGAACCTTGCATGGGGCTTCCGTATAATCGCTGCCCTTTACGCCATTGGCAGTCCAGCCGTGACCACGCTCAAAGAAGAAATCGACCGCCGCCGCACCTTCGCCATCATCTCCCACCCGGATGCCGGCAAGACCACGCTGACCGAAAAACTGCTGTGGTTCGGCGGCGCCATCCAGGTGGCGGGCGAGGTGCGGGCGCGCAAGGCCAGCCGCCACGCCACTTCCGACTGGATGGAACTGGAAAAGCAGCGCGGCATCTCGGTGACCTCCTCGGTGATGCAGTTTCCCTACCGCGACTGCATGGTGAACCTGCTGGACACGCCGGGCCACGAGGACTTTTCCGAGGATACCTACCGCACGCTGACCGCGGTCGATTCGGCGGTGATGGTGATCGACTCGGTGAAGGGCGTCGAGGAGCGCACCATCAAGCTGCTGGATGTCTGCCGCCTGCGCGACACGCCCATCCTCACCTTCATCAACAAGCTTGACCGCGAGGGCCGTTCGCCCATCGATCTGCTTGACGAGATCGAGTCGGTACTGAAGATCCAGTGCGCGCCCATCACCTGGCCGATCGGCATGGGCAAGGGCTTTCGCGGTGTCTACCATCTGGTTGACGACAGCATCGCCTTCTTCGATCCGACCCAGCCGACCGAGAAGGGCGCGACCTCCGAGGTGATCCAGGGCCTCGACAACCCGCGCCTCGACGAACTGCTTGGCAGCCAGGCCGACGAGCTGCGCCTCGACGTCGAACTGGTGCGTGGTGCTTCGCACAGTTTCGACCGCGCGTCCTATCTTGCCGGCAAGCAGTGTCCGGTGTTCTTCGGCTCGGCGGTGAACAACTTCGGTGTGCGCTCGCTGCTCGATGCCGTGGTCGAGATGTCCCCGCTGCCGCTGGCCCGTGCCACCGAGACGCGCGAAGTCGATCCGCACGAGCCGAAATTTTCGGGTTTCGTGTTCAAGATCCAGGCCAACATGGACCCCAAGCACCGCGACCGCATCGCCTTCCTGCGCGTCTGCTCCGGCCGCTTCGAGCGCGGAATGAAGGTAAAGCAGGTCGCCGTTGGCAAGAGCGTCGCCATCAACAACGCCATCACCTTCATGGCACGCGACCGCAGCACCACCGACGAAGCCTTTGCCGGCGACATCATCGGCATTCCCAACCACGGCACCATCCGCCTGGGCGAGACCTTCACCGAAGGCGAAAGCCTGCGCTTCACAGGCATCCCCTCGTTCGCGCCGGAATATTTTCAGCGTGCCATCCTGCGCAACCCGCTCAAACTCAAGCAGCTGCAGAAGGGCCTGCAGCAACTGGCGGAAGAGGGCGCGACACAATTGTTCCGGCCGGATGCCTCGAACGAACTCATCCTCGGCGCCGTCGGCACGCTGCAGTTCGACGTGGTGGCCTACCGCCTGCGCGACGAATACGACGTCGATGCCGTGTTCGAATCATGCGCCATCAACACCGCGCGCTGGATCAAGTGCTCGGACGAGGACTTCCGCAAGCTGTCCGACCTCTATCCCGCCAACGTCGGCACTGACGGGGCGGGTGATCGCGTCTATCTCGCTTCAAGCCGCGTCAACCTGCAACTGGCGCAGGAGCGCTTTCCGGGCATCCAGTTCTCGGAAACCCGGGAAGTCCACTGATCGGCCGTCAAACCCCCTGTTTCAGGCTGGCCTCGATGAAGGCGTCGAGGTCGCCGTCGAGCACCTTCTGGGTGTTGGAAATCTCGACGTTGGTGCGCAAGTCCTTGATGCGGGAATTGTCCAGCACGTAGCTGCGGATCTGGTGGCCCCAGCCGACGTCGGTCTTGCCGGCTTCCAGCTTGTCGGCCTCGGCCTGGCGTTTGCGCAGCTCCAGCTCGTAGAGGCGTGATTTCAGCATGGCCATCGCCTCGGCGCGGTTGCGGTGCTGCGAGCGGTCGTTCTGGCACTGGACGACGATGCCCGACGGTGCGTGGGTGATGCGGATCGCGGAGTCGGTCTTGTTGATGTGCTGGCCGCCGGCGCCCGAGGCGCGGAAGGTGTCGACGCGCAGGTCGGCCGGGTTGATCTCGACCTCGATGGAATCGTCGATCTCGGGATAGACGTAGAGGCTGGCGAAGCTGGTGTGGCGGCCGCCGGATGAGTCGAATGGCGACTTGCGCACCAACCGATGCACGCCGGTCTCGGTGCGCAGGTAGCCGTAGGCATAGTCGCCTTCGACCTTGAGGCTTGCGCTCCTGATGCCGGCGACGTCGCCGTCTGTCTGCTCCAGCACCTCGGCCTTGAAGCCCTTGCGCTCGCAGTACTTGAGGTACTGGCGCAGCAGCATGCTGGCCCAGTCGCAGGCCTCGGTGCCGCCGGCGCCGGCCTGGATGTCGATGAAGCAGTTATTGGGATCGGCTGCACCGGAAAACATGCGGCGGAATTCGAGGCCGCCGACGCGGGCGTCTACTTCCGCGATGTCGGATTCGACCGCGACCAGCGTGTCCTCGTCGTCCTCGCCGCGGGCGAGGTCGAACAGATCCTGCGCGTCGGCGATGGCTCCGCCGATCTCGCGCAGCGTCAGGACGACGTCTTCTAGGGCCTTCTTGTCTTTGCCCAGTGTCTGGGCGCGCTTGGCGTCGTCCCAGACCTTGGGGTCTTCAAGTTCGCGGGCGAGTTCTTCGAGCTTCGATGCGCGGCCATCGTAGTCAAAGATACCTCCGCAGGTCGGTCTCGCGATGCTTGAGGTCGGCGAGACGATTGGCGATGGCGTTGAGGCGTTCTGCTTCCATGGTGTGCTCCCGTGATTAGGGGCGGGATTATAGCGGCCGCTCAGAAGGCGACGTAGCGGCCCGGCCTGTGATTGACCGCCAGCGCGAAATTCAGCAGCACCGCGCCCAGCACCGAGGCCGCCAGCAGCAGTGGTGCGACCAGTTGGGTGGCCGCCAGCAGGATGGTGCAGTCGAGCGCCATCTGCACCTTGCCGGCGCGCCAGCCGTGGCGTTCCTGCAGGTAGAGCACGAGGATGTTGAAGCCGCCGAGGCTGGCGCGGTGGCGGAACAGGATCAGCATGCCGACGCCCATCAGCAGGCCGCCGGCGGTGGCGGCGAAGAAGGGGTCGATGCGGCGGATGTCGATCAGCGCCGGCAGCGTTTCGGTGAGCACGGCGACCAGCAGCACCGTGGCGATTGTCTTGAGCGTGAAGGCGCGGCCCATCCGCCGCCACGCCAGCAGATAGAAGGGCAGGTTGACCACGAACAGGGTGAGGCCGAAGTTGGCGCCGCTGCCGTAGTGGATGAGGAAGGCCAGCCCGGTGGTGCCGCCGGTGAGCAGGCCGGCCTGCTTGATCAGCACCAGGCCGACCGCCACCACCAGCGCGCCGGTGAGCAGGGCCTGGACATCCTCGAACAGGGTATGGCGCGGCGTGTTCATGGTGCGGCCGGCGCCAGATGGTCGAGCACCAGCTGGATGTCGGCGGTGCCGTTCCACTCGTTGATGTCGAGGCGGAAGACGGCGTCGATGCGATCCGGCGCGGTTTCGGGCCGGTTGAAGTGGATGGCCTCGAAGCGGGCGTTGCCCTTCTTCAGCGACAGCTTGAGGTGCTTGTCCTTGAGCAGGCGCTGGCGCGTGACCTCGAAGCGGTCGGCGAACAGCGGCGCCGGGAAGCCCTGGCCCCACACCGCGTCGCGCAGCAGCTGGGCGGTGGTCAGCCCGCAGTAGCCGGATTCGAGGGGGCCGTCGGTTTCCAGCGTGCGCGTCAGTTCGGCCGGCGACAACCATTCTTTTGCGACTTGTTCGAATGCAGCTTCGAAGGTGGGCAGGTCGCGCTCGTGCAGCGCCAGGCCGGCCGCCGCCGCATGGCCGCCGAAGCGCAGCAGCAGGCCGGGGTGACGTTTCGAGACGAGATCGAGGGCGTCGCGCAGGTGCAGGCCAGCGATGGAACGGCCGGAGCCCCGCAGTTCGCCGTCGCTGGCATCGGTGTCGGCGCGGGCGAAGGCGAAGGTGGGGCGGTGCAGCCGTTCCTTGATGCGTCCGGCGAGGATGCCGATCACGCCCTGGTGCCAGGCCGGGTCGAACAGCACCAGTCCCGCCTGCGCCTGCGGGTCGAGCCCGGCCAGGATGGCGTCGGCGGCAGCCTGCATGTCGGCCTCGATGGCACGCCGCTCGCGGTTGATGGCGTCGAGCTCCTGGGCGATGTTGAGCGCCCGGCCGAAGTCGTCGGTGGCCAGGCATTCGATGCCCAGCGCCATGTCGGCGAGGCGGCCGGCGGCGTTGAGGCGCGGGCCGAGCAGAAAGCCGAGGTCGAATGAGCTCGCCCGCTCCGGTCCGCGCCCCGCGATGCTGAACAGTGCGCGCACTCCCGGCTGCATGCGGCCTTGGCGGATGCGGGCGAGCCCTTGCGTCACCAGCACGCGGTTGTTGCGATCGAGCGGTACCACGTCGGCCACGGTACCCAGCGCCACCAGGTCAAGCAGGTCGGCGAGCTTGGGTTCGGGCGTGGTAGCGAAGGCGCCGCGCCGCCGCAATTCGGCGCGCAGGGCGAGCATGACGTAGAACATCACGCCGACGCCGGCAAGCGCCTTGCTGGGAAAACCGCAGCCCGGCTGGCTGGGATTGACGATGGCGTCGGCCGCTGGCAGCTCGTCGCCCGGCAAGTGGTGATCCGTGACAATCACTTGCATGCCGAGCCGTTTGGCCTCCGCCACGCCGGCGACGCTGGCGATGCCGTTGTCTACCGTGACCAGAATGTCGGGGCAGCCGAGTTTGGGGTGGCTGGCCGCCAGCCTCGCCACTTCCGGCGACAGGCCGTAGCCGGTCTCGAAGCGGTTCGGCACCAGGTAATCGACGGTCGCGCCGAAGCTGCGCAGTCCGCGCAGGCCGACGGCACAGGCGGTTGCGCCGTCGCAGTCGTAGTCGGCGACGATCAGCAGCTTGGCCCGGCGTTCGATGGCATCGGCCAGCAGAACCGCTGCCGTGTCCGCGCCGGTTAGGCGGTCCGGCGGCAGCAGGGCAGACATGCGCGTGTCGAGTTCGGCGGCGTCGCTGATGCCGCGGGCGGCGTAGAGCCGCGCCAGCAGCGGATGGATGCCGGCCTGCTCGAGCATCATGCGGGCCCGGGTAGGCACGGGGCGGGTGGCGATGCGGGTCATCGCGTCATGGGGCCAACGCATCCGCCAGCGAACGCGGCCGCCGCCAGAAGCGCAGCGTGTCGCTGCGCCCGAGTTCAAGGTCGAGCGTGGTTTCGTCGCCGGGGGCGCTGATTGTCAGTTGGCCCAGGCGGCCGCGGCGCAAGTCGGCAGCGAGCGGTGCGAGGACTTCGCGGTCGAGCGCCAGCATGGCATGGCGCCAGGCGCCGGCGTCGAGTTGTCGGGCCGGCGCCAGCAGGCGGTCGTCGATCAGCAGCGTGTCGCTGTTGCCAGTCATGCTGTCCCCGGCCGCTTGCCACGGCAGGCCGGCATGGCGGGCGAGGCCGCGTGCCAGCGTGCCGCCACCGCCGACTTTTTGATAGGGCGTCGTCAGGGCGTCGGGCAGACGGCCGCTGCCCCAGAACCAGAGCGTGTTGATCGTGGGGCGGCCTGCCGCCTCGCGGCGTTGGTTGAGTTCCAGCGCGTGCAGCGCGATCTGCGCTTCGTTGGCGAGCCTGACCCAGCGGGCGGCGTCGTCGCCGCGCGGCAGCAGCATGGCTGCGCCGCGACCGACGGCCGTGGATAGCGGCGCGGCGAGAATGGCGGCCGGCGCCGCCAGTGCGACGTAGCCATGCCCCGACGCCTGCAGTGAGAATTTTCCGACGGTTGAAAAAGTCGGCGCTAGCGCCACGGCGATTTCGGCGATTTCGTCGGCCTGAAGGTCGAGCGCGGCCGGGTCGGCCAGCAGCGGGTGGCCATGCTCGAAGGCGAGATGCACCGGGTCGGCGCAGATCCAGTCGCCGCTTCCCGGCTCGCCATTGCTTCCCGGCTCGCCAAGCCGGCGCAGGGCGGCGGCGGGCGGCTGGTCCGACTCAAGGCCGAAGCGGCGGGCGAGCCAGGTTTCGAAGGGCAGGGGAGCCGACTGGCGGCGGCGGGCGCGACCCAGCAGCCAGGACAGCGCCGGCAGATCAAGGTCGAACACCACGTCGGGCAGCGCTCTTTCCGGCCAGAGCAGGCCGGGCAGCGCCAGATGGACTTGCATGCGGCCATGTTAACATGCGCCCCGACCATGTTTCCCTTCTCCTACGAGCTCTTCATCGGCCTGCGCTATACCCGCGCCAAGAAACGCCTGACGGGCCGCAATCACTTCATTTCCTTCATTTCGCTGATCTCGATGCTGGGCATCGCGCTCGGCGTGGCGGCGCTGATCGTGGTGCTGTCGGTGATGAACGGCTTCCAGAAGGAACTGCGCACGCGCATCCTCGGTGTCGCTTCCCACGTGCAGATTTCGGCGACCAATGGCGAACTGGCGAACTGGCCGGCGGCCCTGCAGGCGGCGCAGCGCCATCCGCGCGTCGAGGCGGCCGCGCCCTACGTTCAGGCCCAGTCCATGCTGTCCTTCGACGGCCAGGTGCGCGGCAGCATCATCCGCGGCGTGCTGCCCGATGCCGAGGACAAGGTGGCCGACTTCGCGCGTCATATGAAGGCGGGCCGGCTCGATGACCTGAAAGAAGGCGGTTTCGGCATCATCCTCGGCGCCGAACTGGCGCGCGCCCTGCAGGTCTATGCCGGCGACAAGGTGGCGCTGATCGCACCGCAAGGCTTGGTGACGCCGGCCGCGGTGCTGCCGCGAATGAAACAGTTCACCGTCGTCGGCATCTTCGAGGCCGGCATGTACGAATACGACTCGGGCCTGGCGCTGATCCACATGGCCGATGCCCAGAGGCTCTATCGCATGGGGGACAGCGTCTCCGGCGTGCGCCTCAAGGTCGACGACCTCTTCGCCGCGCCGCGCATCGCGCACGAACTGCTGCGCTACATCGATACCGATGCCTACGTCTCCGACTGGACGCGTAACCACGCCAACTTTTTCCGCGCGGTGCAGATCGAGAAGAACATGATGTTCCTTATCCTGCTGCTGATCGTCGCGGTGGCCGCCTTCAACATCGTGTCGACGCTGGTGATGATGATCCAGGACAAGCAGCCCGACATCGCCATCCTGCGCACGCTGGGCGCCAGTCCGAAAAGCATCATGGCGATTTTCATCGTCCAGGGCACGCTGATCGGCGTGATCGGCCTGACGGCCGGGGTAGCCGGCGGCGTGGCGCTGGCGCTCAACGTCGACGTAGTGGTGCCGGCGCTGGAACGGCTGATCGGCATGCAGTTCCTGGCCAAGGACGTCTATTACATCTCCGACCTGCCGTCCGACCTGCACTGGAACGACGTCGGCGTGATCGCCAGCGTTTCATTCACGCTGACGCTGCTGGCGACGCTCTATCCGAGCTGGCGCGCCTCGCGGGTCAATCCGGCGGAGGCGCTGCGCTATGAGTGATCCGGTCATCGCCTGTACCGGTCTTTCCAAGTCCTTCCGCCAGGGCGACGGCGAGCTGCCGGTGCTGACCGGCATCGACCTGAAAGTCGGCGCTGGCGAGACGGTGGCCATCGTCGGCGCCAGTGGTTCGGGCAAGAGCACCTTGTTGCACCTGCTCGGCGGGCTCGATGCACCGTCGGCAGGCATGGTCGAACTGCAGGGGCGCGATCTATTCCATGTCGGCGAGGTGGAGCGCGGCCGTCTGCGCAATGCGGCACTGGGCTTCGTCTATCAGTTCCATCATCTGCTGCCCGAATTCACCGCCGTCGAGAACGTGGCGATGCCGCTGCTGATCCGGCGCCTGCCGCGCGCCGCGGCCGAGGCGAAGGCTGCGGCGATGCTGGAGCAAGTCGGGCTCGGCCAACGCTTGCAGCACCGGCCCGGCGAACTTTCGGGCGGCGAACGCCAGCGCACCGCCGTGGCGCGTGCGCTGGTCAGCGAGCCGGCCTGTGTGCTGGCCGACGAGCCGACCGGCAACCTGGACCGTCACACCGCCGAGGGCGTGTTTGAACTAATGCTGGCGCTCAACGCCGAACGCGGTGCCAGTCTGGTGATCGTGACCCACGACATGGCCCTGGCGGCCCGTGCGGACCGCGTCCTGCACTTGCAGGACGGGCAGCTGGCCTAAATTCGGCTGCTGCTGCGGCGTTTGGCGCGGCTGCGCCAGGCGCGAATCAGGTAGATGCGGTAGGCCATGCGCATTGTCGCGTAGCCGGCCAGTGCCAGCAGCGTTGCCAGTAGCACCAAACCGACAGCCAGGGGCTCGCCGAGGTGCGCCATCCATTCGATGATTCTCTCCAGCCAGGCCAGCGGGCCGGCGTCGCCGTATTCCGGCGGTGCGACGAACTTCCCGCCGCCGCCGAGCACGAACTTGCCGAGGGCGAAGGCGACGATGTAGATCGGCACCACGGTCAGGGGGTTGGTATAGAGGGTTGTGAACATCGCCAGCGGCAGGTTGACCCGGAACAGCACGGCGCAGATGGCGGCGCCGAGCATCTGCAGGGGGCCGGGGATCAGGCCGCAGAAGAGGCCTGCCGCGACGGCGCCCGCGGCGGAATGGCGGTTGAGGTGCCATAGCCGCGGATGCAGCAGGGTACCGGCGAACGGCGCCATCCAGCGGTTCTGGTGGATGGCCGTGTGGTCCGGCAGGTACTTGCGGAGATGCTTGCGCATCGCGTGGATTCTAGTGCCAGTTCTGGTCTAATCACCGGTCATGCGCACCGCCATCCTCGCCTTTGCCGCCGGCATCGCCTGGCTGCAGTGGCAGCCTTCGCTGCCGCCACTTTCGGCCCTTGGTGGGCTGGCGGTGGCGGGCATTCTGCTGCTGGCGGCGTTGCGCCTGCCGCGCTGGCGAGTGCTCGGCCCGGTTGGCGCTTTCCTGCTGGGCATCGCCTGGAGCGGCCTGCTCGCCGACATCCGGCTTAACCAGTCGCTGCCGCCGGAGATCGAGGGGCGCGACATCGCGGTGGTCGGCGTGGTCGCCGGCCTGCCGCAGCGCTTCGACAGGGGGCTGCGCTTCGACTTCGATGTCGAGACGGCGCCGGCGGCGCTGCCGCAACGGATATCGCTGGCGTGGTATCGGGGCTTCCGCCGCGAAGAGGACGATGACTCGCATGCAGTGCCGGAACTGCGCGTCGGCGAACGCTGGCAGCTGACGGTACGACTCAAGCGACCGCACGGTAATCTCAATCCGCACGGCTTCGACTACGAGGCATGGCTGTTCGAGCGCGGCATCCGCGCAACCGGCTATGTCCGGCCCGCCCGCAGTGACGAAGAGAACTCCCGCCTCGACGAATTCGTGGTGCGCCCCGGCTATGTCGTCGAAAAGCTGCGCGAGACTGTCCGCCGCCGCTTCGAGCGCGTGCTGGGTGACCCGCAGGCCGAGGGTGCCGCCTACGCCGGTGTGCTGACGGCGCTGGCCATCGGCGATCAGCGCGCCATCGATGCCGACCTGTGGCGTGTGTTCGCCCGCACCGGGACGACGCACCTGATGTCGATTTCCGGCTTGCACGTCACCATGGTGGCGGCTCTGGCCTGGTGGCTGGCATCGTGGCTGTGGCGGCGCTCGGCGCGATTGCCGCTGCTGCTGCCGGCGCAGAAGGCCGCAGCGCTCGCCGGGTTTTTGGCGGCATTTATCTACTGCCTCCTCGCCGGGTTTGCGGTGCCGGCGCAGCGAACGCTTTACATGCTGGGCGTGGTGGCCCTGGCGCTGTGGTCGGGACGCTCGGTAAGTGGCAGTCGGGTGCTGGCGCTGGCGCTGCTGCTGGTGTTGTTGCTCGACCCGTGGGCCGTGCTGGCGGCCGGTTTCTGGCTGTCCTTCGGCGCTGTCGGCCTGATCTTCTACATCGGCGGCGGCCGTCTGGCGAACGGCCACTGGCTGGCGACGTGGCTGCGGACGCAATGGGCCATCACGCTGGGAATGATTCCGGCGCTGCTGGCGCTGTTCCAGCAATTCTCGCTGGCGTCGCCGCTGGCCAATGCGTTGGCGATACCGCTGGTGAGCCTGCTGGTGACGCCGCTGGCTCTGGTTGGCACCCTGCCGTTCTCCGATCCGCTGCTGTTGCTGGCGCACTCGGTGCTGGCGGTGCTGATGGCCATGTTGCAGTGGCTGGCCGCCGCCGACTGGTCGATGTGGCAGCAGCACGCGCCGCCGGCCTGGGCGGTAATAGTCGGCGCTGGCGGCACGGCGTGGCTGCTGTTGCCGCAGGGTTTTCCGGCGCGCTGGCTGGGATTGGTGATGTTGCTGCCCCTGTTCTTCGTGCCGCCCGAACGGCCGGGCGCCGGCGAAGCGCGCGTGGTGACGCTCGACGTCGGCCAGGGCCTGGCCGTGCATGTGCAGACGGCCGGCCACGATCTGCTGTTCGACACCGGACCGGCCTTTTCGGCCGATGCCAACAGCGGCAATCGCATCATCGTGCCCTATCTGCGCGCGGCCGGCGTGCGTCGTCTCGACCGCATGATCGTCAGCCACGCTGACCGCGACCATTCCGGTGGTGCCTTGTCCGTGGCGGCGGAATTGCCGGTGGCCTGGATGCTGAGTTCCCTTGCCGCTGACCATGAGATTTCGACACTGCCGCTGCCGCAACGTCGGTGCAGCGACGGCGAGTCCTGGGAGTGGGATGGCGTGCGCTTCGAACTGCTTCACCCCGAGGCGTCGGACTACGAGCGCATCCGCAAGAGCAACGACCTGTCCTGCGTCCTCAAGGTGACGGCGGCCGGGCATTCGCTGCTGCTGACCTCGGACGTCGAGGCGCGGGCGGAGGCGGCGCTGCTGGCGCGCCATCGACCGCGACTGGCGGCCGACGCCCTGCTGGTGCCGCACCATGGCAGCCGCACCTCGTCCACGCCGGATTTCGTCGCGGCGGTGGCGGCGAAGGACGTGATTTTCCCGGTTGGCTACCGCAACCGCTTCGGTCATCCCAAGGCCGAGGTCGTCGCCCGCTATGCCGGGGTTCGCCAATGGCGCAGCGACCGCGATGGAGCCTTGTCGGTACGGCTGGGCGCGACGGGGGTTAACATCACGGCAGAACGCGCTGAAAGGCAGCGCTATTGGCATGGGGGATAGCAGATGCAGTACCGCGAACGCAGGGTGAAATGCCTCAGTCCGGCCGGCTTCCACGACATGGCCTATGTCGAATGGGGCGATCCCGGCAATCCGCGGGTGCTGGTATGCGTCCATGGCCTGACCCGCAGCGGCCGCGACTTCGACTTTCTGGCGGATGCGCTGGCGGCGGAGTACCGCGTCGTCTGTCCCGACGTGGTGGGGCGCGGCGCCAGCGGCTGGCTGAAGAACAAGCTGTTCTATGGCATGCCGCAGTACTGCGCCGACATGGCGGTGCTGCTGGCGCGGCTGGATGTCGAGTCGATTGATTGGCTCGGCACCTCGATGGGCGGCCTGATCGGCATGACGCTGGCGGCACAGGAAGATTCGCCGATCGCGCGGCTGATCCTCAATGATGTTGGGCCGGTGCTGTCGGCCGGGGCGATCTCCCGCATCGGCGAATATGTCGGCCGGATGCCGCGCTTCGCCGACGTCGCCCAGGCCGAGGCCTGGCTGCGCGTCGTGCTGGCTCCTTTCGGCGCACTGAGCGACGTCCAGTGGCGGCATCTGACCCAGCATTCGCTGCGACCGGCGGGCGACGGCCAGTGGGACCTGCATTGCGACCCGGGCATTGCCGAGCCGTTTCGCGCCGCCATGGCGGGCGAGGGCGGCGGCCAGGATGTGACGTTGTGGCCGCTGTACGACGCGATCCGCTGCCCGACGCTGGTGGTGCGCGGCGCTCAATCCGACTTGCTGACTGCCGCGACGGCGGCCGAAATGGCCACGCGCGGACCGCGCGCGCCGACGGTGGAAATTGCCGGCGTCGGCCATGCGCCGCCGTTCATGGACGCATCCCAGATTGCCGTCGTACGCGATTTTCTGCAGCGGCGGGTGGGGTAGAATAACGGCGTGGCGGGTCTCCCCGCATTGCGGGATGGTGAACCTGGTCAGGTCCGGAAGGAAGCAGCCACAGCCATTAAACGCAAGTGCCGGGGGTCAGGCTCGCCACCCCATATTCTCCGATGTTGCCCCGGGCAACATCCCCTTACAAACTCCGCCGACGTCGACACAAAGAGCTTACAGCGCGATGCTGAAATGCATCCATCGCCCATTCCTTTGGGCGACCTTTCGACAGGAGATTTCAATGGAATCGAGCAAAACGATTTTCGCCGGCATCGTCGCGGCTGGCATCCTTGGCGTCAGCGCCGTTGCCTGGGCCCAGCCGGGCGGTTGCGGCATGGACCGCAAGGCCATGGGTGGCATGGGCGGTGAGCGTGGCCCCGGCATGATGCGTAGCAGCATGAAGTTCGACCCCGCCGCGCGCGCCGAGCAGCATCTGACGCGACTCAAGGCGGACCTGAAGCCGACCGCCCAGCAGGAGCCGTTGTGGAACGCCTTCGCCGAGAAGGCCCGGGCCGAAGCCGGCAAGGGCATGCAGGCCATGCGTGACAAAGGGCAGAACGACAAGCTGACCGCTCCCGAACGCATGGCGCAGATGAATGCGCTGATGAAAGAGCGCCTGCTGGCCCACGAGTCCGTCACGGAATCTTTCACGCGTCTTTACGACAGCCTGACGCCAGAGCAGAAGAAGGCGGCCGACCAGAACGTGGGTCGCATGGGTTCGATGGGGCCGGGTAAGCGTCCGGGGCGCGGCATGCCGCAGGGGCCGCAAGGCATGAGCGGGATGGACGACATGCGCGAACACCGGCACGGCTGATTCATTTCCATCGTACGTCACTGAAACGGGGCTTCCGGTAGCGGGTGCCCCGTTTGCCTTTGCTAGAATCGCCCCATGAGCTATCAGGTGCTGGCGCGCAAATGGCGCCCCAAGTCGTTTGCGACGCTGGTCGGGCAGGAGCACGTCGTCCGCGCCCTGACCCACGCCCTGGAGCAGCAGCGGCTGCACCACGCTTATCTCTTCACCGGCACCCGTGGCGTCGGCAAGACCACGCTGGCCCGCATCCTCGCCAAGGCGCTCAATTGCGAGGCCGGAATTTCGGCCATGCCCTGCGGCACCTGTTCGTCCTGCCAGGAAATCGATGGCGGGCGCTTTGTCGATCTGATCGAGGTCGATGCGGCGACCAACACCAAGGTCGACCAGATGCGCGAGCTGCTCGACAATGCCGTCTATGCGCCGACGCGCGGCCGCTTCAAGGTTTTCGTCATCGACGAAGTGCATATGCTGTCCAACAACGCCTTCAACGCCATGCTGAAGACGCTGGAGGAGCCGCCCGAGCACATCAAGTTCATCCTCGCCACCACCGACCCGCAGAAGATCCCGGTGACGGTGCTGTCGCGCTGCCTGCAGTTCAACCTCAAGCAGATGCCGCCGGGTGCCATCGTCGAGCATCTGGGCCGCATCCTCGAATCCGAAAAAGTGCACTGCGAGCCGGCTGCGCTGCGCCACATCGCCAAGGCCGCCGCCGGCTCGATGCGCGACGCTCTCTCGCTGCTCGACCAGGCCATCGCCCACGGTGCCGGCCGGGTCGAGGAAGATGGCGTGCGCGACATGCTCGGCACGGTCGGCGAGGATCATCTTTTCGCCGTCCTCGACGGACTGGTTGCCGGCGACGTCCAGGCCATGCTGGCCGTGGCTGACGCCATGGATGCGCGCAGCCTCAGCTTCGACTCCGCCCTGCAGGAACTGGCGACCCTGTTCCATCGCATCGCCCTGGCGCAGTTCGCGCCGCAGGCCATTGTCGACGAGTCCGAGCGGCAGCGCCTGGCGCCGTATGCGGAAGCGTTTGACCGCGAATTCCTCCAGCTCTGCTACCAGATCGCCATCCACTGCCGCGACGAGTTGTCGCTGGCGCCGGACGAATACGCCGGCTTCACCATGGCATTGCTGCGCCTCGCGGCATTCCGCCCGGAGATGGCGGCGCTGCTGGGCAGCGCCAGGGCCCCGGTGAGTACCCCCCAGGCGCCACGCGTTGCGCCGCCGCCGCGGGCGGCACCAGCGCCAACCCAGGCCGCCGTGCCGCCAGCGCCGACTTTTTCGCCAGCGCCGGAAGTTCGCGCCGTGCCGGATAGGGCGCCGGGCAACGACTGGCATGGCGTCGCCGAGAACCTGTCGCTTACCGGCATGGCCAAGCAACTGGCCCAGCATTGCGAGCTGGCTGAACTGGCGGAGTCGCAGATCACCCTGCGACTGCCGCCGGCGCACAAAGGCCTGCTGATGAACAAGGGGCAGCAGGAAAAACTGCAGGCGGCCCTGCAATCGCATTTCGGCAGGCCACTCCGGCTCGACATCGTACTGGCCGAGGCGCAGGGCGAGACCCCGGCGGCACGTACCGCGACGGAAAAACGCGAGAGGCAGGAGCGCGCCATCGCAGCGATAGAGCAGGATCCCTTTGTGCGCGAGGTGGTGGACCTGTTCGACGCCAGCATCGATGAATCGACGATCAAACCTGTTTGAAGAACGAAGGAGCAGTCAATGTTCAACAAGGGCGGCATAGCCGGATTGATGAAACAGGCCCAGCAGATGCAGGCCAACATGGAAAAGGCGCAGGCGGAACTGGCGCTGCTTGAGGTCGAAGGCCAGTCCGGTGCCGGCATGGTCAAGGTGGTGATGACCTGCAAGCACGACGTCAAGCGCGTCACCATTGATCCGTCGGTGATGGACGACAAGGAAATGCTCGAGGATCTGATCGCCGCAGCCCTCAATGATGCCAACCGTCGCGCCGAGCAGACCATGCAGGACAAGATGAGCGGCTTCACCGCCGGCATGAACCTGCCGCCCGGCATGAAACTGCCGTTCTGAGGTGTCCATCCCGTCCAGTCTCGACGAATTGATCGAGGCCTTGCGCTGTCTGCCTGGGGTCGGTCCCAAGTCGGCGCAGCGCATGGCCTACCATCTGCTGCAGCGCAACCGCCGCGGTGCCGAGAGGCTGTCGCAGGCCTTGCACGGCGCGCTGGAAAGCCTGCGACACTGTGTGCGCTGCAATAACTTCAGCGAGGCGGAAGTCTGCGATCGCTGCCTCTCGCCCAAGCGTGACCCGGCGCTGCTGTGCGTGGTCGAGATGCCGGTGGATCTCAATACCATGGAGCAGACCCACGCCTTCAACGGCTTGTACTACGTGCTGCTTGGACGGCTGAGTCCGCTTGATGGCATCGGTCCGAAGGAACTGGCCTTCGAGCGATTGCTGTCTCGCGCCACCGATGGTGTAGTCAAGGAGGTGATCCTTGCGACCAACTTCACCAATGAGGGCGAGGCCACGGCGCACTACCTTTCGGAAATGCTCCATGCGCGCGGCGTCAAGGTCAGTCGCATCGCCCGCGGCTTGCCCGTGGGCGGCGAGATCGAATATACCGATGCCGCAACGGTGGCACAGGCGATGATCGAACGGCGCGACTACTGATCCGATGAAGCCGCTCGAAGGCGTTCGTGTCGTCGAACTGGGGACGCTGATCGCGGGCCCCTTCTGTTCGCGCATCCTCGCCGAGTTCGGCGCCGAGGTGATCAAGATCGAGGCGCCGGGGGAGGGTGACCCGCTGCGCAAGTGGCGCAAGATGTATGGCGGCACTTCCTTATGGTGGTACCTGCAGGCCCGCAACAAGAAGTCGGTGACGGCCAACCTCAAGCATTCCGACGGCGTGGCGATGGTACGGCGCCTGATCGCGAAGGCCGACATCGTAGTGGAGAACTTCCGCCCAGGCGTGCTCGAAAAGCTCGGCCTGGGCTGGGATGCGTTGCGCGAGATCAATCCGGGGCTGGTGATGGTGCGTCTGTCCGGTTTCGGCCAGACCGGGCCGATGGCGGCGCAGCCCGGCTTTGGCGCCATCGGTGAATCGATGGGCGGTTTGCGTTTCGTCACCGGTTTTCCCGACCGGCCTCCGGTCAAGACCGGGGTGTCGATAGGGGATTCGATCGCGGCGCTGTGGGGTGCCATCGGCGCGCTGATGGCCCTGCGCAACAAGGAAGTGAACGGTGGCGCCGGTCAGGTGGTGGATGTCGCGCTCTACGAGGCGGTGTTCGCCATGATGGAAAGCCTGGTGCCCGAGTTCGACGTGTTCGGTTTCGTGCGCGAGCGCACCGGCAACATCATGCCGGGAATTACCCCCTCGAATACCCATACCAGCAGGGACGGCAAGCACCTGATCATCGGCGCCAACGGCGATGCGATTTTCAAGCGGTTGATGCAGGCGATGGGGCGCCTTGACCTCGCCGACGACCCGCAACTCGCCGACAACGCTGGCCGGGATGCCCGTGCCGCCGAACTCTATGGTGCCATCGGCAACTGGGTGGCAAGCCATGACGCCGACGAGGTCCTGCGGCTGGCCGGCGAGGCGCAGGTGCCGGCCAGCCGCATCTATTCGGCGGAGGACATGTTCGCCGACCCGCAATACCTGGCGCGCGAGATGCTGTTGGCGGCGCAACTTCCCGACGCCAAGCCGTTTCGCATGCCGGGGATCGTGCCCAAATTGTCGGAAACACCGGGCGGGGTGGACTGGATCGGTCCGCGACTTGGGCAGCACACGGACGAAGTGCTGGGCACGCTGGGCTACAGTGCCGCCGAAATTGGAGAATTGCACCAAATTGGTGCAATTTGAGGGTGATTGGAGGTCGGGCTTCTATTAGAGCTGCCTGATTTGGGCTTTAAATCGCCTTCGCGAGCCGCTATAATTGCCAGCTTTTCGGGTTCGCCCGTCCCCGCTTCGTTTTCTCCTTCCCATACTTCCACCTTCAGGAAAATCATCATGAGCTGTGACGATAAAGTGGATTGCGGTAGGCGCCGACTCATCGTCGCCACTGCCGCAGTCGGCGGCGTGGCGGGTGCGGCGACCGCTGTCCCGTTCCTGGCGAGCTTTGCTCCCTCCGAACGGGCCAAGGCCGCAGGCGCTCCGGTCGAGGCTGACATCAGCAAGCTTCAGCCGGGCGAGATGATGACTGTCGAATGGCGCGGCAAGCCGGTCTGGATCATCCATCGCACCAAGGAAATGCTTGAGGGCCTGGCCAAGGTCGACGACAAGCTCGCCGATCCCAAGTCGGACAAGCCGATGCAGCCGGAGTATGCGAAGAACGCAACCCGCTCGATCAAGCCGGAAATCATGGTGGCCGTTGGCATCTGCACCCATCTGGGCTGCTCGCCGACCGAAAAGTTCAATCCGGCCACGGCGATCGAACCCGATTGGCAAGGTGGTTTCTTCTGCCCTTGCCATGGTTCCACCTTCGATCTCGCCGGTCGCGTCTATAAGAGCAAGCCTGCGCCGGACAACCTCGAAGTTCCGCCGCACAAGTATCTGGGCGACGCCAAAATTGTCATTGGCGAAGACAGCAAGGGAGCGTAAGGCATGGCCGCCAGCAATTACGAAAAATTCAAGTCCGACGGCACGCTGCTCGGCAACGTGACCGAGTGGGTCGATGCCCGCTTCCCGATGACGTCGATGTGGAAGGCGCATCTGTCCGAGTACTACGCGCCGAAGAACTTCAACTTCTGGTATTTCTTTGGCTCGCTGGCATTGCTGGTGCTGGTGCTTCAGATCGTCACCGGCATCTTCCTGACGATGCACTACAAGCCGGATGCCTCGCTCAACGCCTCGGGCGTGCCGGTGGCCTTCGCCAGCGTCGAATACATCATGCGCGACGTGCCGTGGGGCTGGCTGATCCGCTACATGCACTCGACCGGCGCCTCCGCCTTTTTCATCGTCGTCTACCTGCACATGTTCCGCGGCCTGATCTACGGTTCCTACCGCAAGCCGCGCGAACTGATCTGGGTGTTCGGCGTGCTGATCTTCCTGGCGCTGATGGCCGAGGCCTTCATGGGCTACCTGCTGCCATGGGGGCAGATGTCCTACTGGGGCGCGCAGGTGATCGTGAACCTGTTTGGTGCCATCCCGTTGATCGGCGAGCCGCTGTCGGTCTGGATTCGCGGCGACTTCGTGGTCGGCGATGCGACGCTCAACCGCTTCTTCTCGTTCCACGTTATCGCCGTGCCCTTCGTGCTGGTCGGCCTGGTCGCCGCCCACATCCTGGCGCTGCACGAGGTTGGTTCGAACAACCCGGACGGCGTCGAGATCAAGAAGAAGAAAAACGAGAAAGGTATCCCGCTCGACGGCATCCCGTTCCATCCCTACTACACGGTGAAGGACATCGTCGGGGTCGTGGTCTTCCTCGCCGTGTTCTCTGTCATCGTTTTCTTCATGCCCGAAGGCGGCGGTTACTTCCTCGAGTACAACAATTTCATCCCGGCTGACCCGCTGGTGACGCCGCCGCACATTGCTCCGGTTTGGTACTTCACGCCGTATTACTCGCTGCTGCGTGCCGTGACCTACCCGCTGTTCGGAATCGACGCCAAGTTCTGGGGTGTGGTCGCGATGGGCGCCGGCGTGGTGATCTTCTTCTTCCTGCCCTGGCTCGACCGTAGTCCGTCGAAGTCGATCCGCTATCGCGGCCCGATCTTCAAGACCTTCCTTGCCGTCTGGCTGGTCAGCTTCTTCATCCTGGGCTACCTTGGCGTCTTGGCGCCGACCCCGGGGCGGACGCTGGTGTCGCAGATTTGCACCGTCATCTACTTCGCCTTCTTCCTGCTGATGCCGATCTATACCAAGCTGGACAAGTGCCAGCCCGAACCGGATAGGGTGACTTTCAAATGAAAAAGCTGTTCATCGCTCTGTTGTGTGCCCCGCTGCTGGCCTTTGCCAGCGGTGCGGAGCTGCACCTTGACAAGGCGCCGAGCAAGAGCAACGACCTCCCCGCTCTGCAGCATGGCGCCAAGCTCTTCGTCAATTACTGCCTCAACTGCCATTCGGCGTCATACGTGCGCTACAACCGGCTAACGGAACTCGGCCTGACCGAGGACCAGATTCGCGGCAACCTCATGTTCACCGCGGACAAGGTCGGCGAACTGATGACCATCGGGATGCAGCGTGCCGACGGCAAGGCCTGGTTTGGCGCGCCGCCGCCCGATCTCAGTGTGATTGCCCGTGCCCGCTCGTCCGAGTTCGGCTCCGGTTCCGACTGGCTGTACACGTACTTGCGTGGCTTTTACCGCGACGAGGCGCGTCCGACCGGCTGGAACAACGTCGTCTTCTCCAACGTCGGTATGCCCCACGTGCTTTGGGAGCTGCAAGGCGAACAGGAGATGGGGGCGGATCACAAGCTCAAGCTGGTCAAGCCCGGCACCCTCAAGCCCGAGGAATACGACGCCGCCGTTGCCGATCTGGTTGGTTTCATCAACTGGATGGCCGAGCCGATGGCCGAGTTCCGCAAGAACCTCGGCGTGATCGTGCTGATCTTCCTGTCCATTCTTTTCGTGTTCGCCTATGCACTCAAGCGCGAATACTGGAAAGACATTCATTAACCCGCGTCGAGCTGGATGCAAACTATGGGGCATCGTGACATGAATCCGCCACCCGTCCGAAAAGTGGTGCGAGATGCCGACTATTCCTGGGGTACGAGCACCATGATGAATCTGTACTCGGGCACCACGTGTCCGTTCAGCCATCGCTGCCGCATCGTCCTGTACGAGAAGCAGATGGACTTCCAGGTGATCGACGTCGACCTGTTCAACAAGCCGGAAGATATCGCGGTCATCAACCCTTACAACCGCGTGCCGGTTCTGGTTGATCGCGACCTCGTTCTCTACGAAGCGAACATCATCAACGAGTACATCGACGAGCGCTTCCCGCATCCGCAACTGATGCCGCCGGACCCGCAGACACGCGCCAAGGCCCGTCAGTTGCTGTATACGATGGAGCATGAGCTGTTCAGTCATATTGACGCGCTGGAAAAGAACCTCAAGTCGGCCGACAAGGCGCGTATCCACGTGTGCGACCGTCTGACCGAGCTTTCGCCGGTGTTCAACAAGCAGAAGTTCATGCTGGGCGATGACTTCTCGATGCTCGACGTAGCCATCGCACCGTTGTTGTGGCGCCTCGGCCATTACGGCATCGAGTTGCCGAAAGTGGCAGCGCCGCTGGCCAAATACGCGGAGAGGATTTTCTCCCGCCAGGGTTTCATCGATGCGCTGACGCCCTCCGAAAAGGTGATGCGCCGCTAGCGGACGCATCAAAGTCGGCGCCGGCGTCCCGCCAGCGCCGACTTTTTCTCCCGGTTCCAATTGTGGTTTCGACCAAGCCTTATCTCATTCGCGCCATCTACGAATGGTGCTCCGACCAGGGTTTCACGCCCTACCTGGCGGTGACCGTGGATGGCCGCACGCGTGTGCCGCGCGAGTACGTGAAGGACGGCCAGATCGTCCTCAATGTCGCTGGCGACGCCACCAGCCACCTGCAGATCGCCAACGAGGAAATCACCTTCCAGGCGCGCTTCAACGGCGTCGCCTTTCCGGTTCATGTGCCGATCGAAGCCGTGGCGGCGATCTACGCCAAGGAAAACGGGCAGGGCATGGCGTTCGAGGTGACCGAGCCCATGGTGGTCGAAGAAACCGAGTCGTCGCCGGAGTCGGCACCGGAAGACAAGCCGCCGCAGGATTCCGGCCCCGCGCGGCCGCGGCTGACTCGAGTCAAATAAGCCTTACTTGCTTTCCATCACCCAGACGCCATCCCAGGCGTCGCCGGGCGGATTAGCCTTGAGGTGTTCACAGCGATCGATGTAAATCCGGGCAGCCTTGTCGGCTCCGTTGAGCGTAAGCACTTCCCCGAATTCGCCGATCGCCTCCTGCCATTTCTGCTGGCGGTATTTGATCAGGCCGGCCTTGAACAGACGCAGGGCGTCGCTCATGCTGGGGTAGGACTCTTCACCGTGATAGTCGAGAATTTCGTAAATGGCCACCGGCTGCGTCTTGCCCTTGACCACCACGAAGTCCAGCTCGCGGCTGAAGTAGGTTCCCTTCAGTGCCTTGTAGGTGAATTCGCTGACCAGGATGTGGGCGCCATACTGCTTGCAGGCTGACTCCAGCCGCGCCGCCAGATTGACGCCATCGCCGATGATGGTGTAGTTCATCTGCTTCTTCGAGCCGATGTTGCCGGATACGACGTTGTCGGTGTTAAGTCCGATGCCGATATCCACCGGCAGCTTGCCTTCGGCGATGCGGCCATGGTTCCAGAGGTTGAGTTCGCGGATCATGGCGATTGCGGTACGTACCGAGCGGTCGGCATCGTCGTCGTGGCCAACCGGAATACCGAAGGCTGCCATGATGGCGTCGCCGATGAACTTGTCGAGCATGCCGCCTTCGCGCTGGATGCAATCCACCATCAGCGTGAAGTATTCATTGAGCAACGCCACCGTGCCCTGGGCGCCGAGCTGCTCGGTAATGGTGGTGAAGCTCCTGATGTCCGAGAACAGGATGGTCGCCATGACGCTCTTTCCGCCCAGTGCCTCGGCGCCGCTCGCCAGCATCTGGTCGGCGATGCCCGGATCCATGTAGCGCGCCAGCGTGGACTTCATGCGCTTCTCGTTGGATATATTCTCCAGCAGCAGCATCGAGCCGATCCGCTTCTGTTCGGCCGAAAGCAGTGGCTGCAATGTCAGGTTGATCGAGACCTTGTCGTCGCCGACCGCCAGTTCCGCGTCCATCACCAGGTCCTGTTCCTGGGTCTCGGCGACACGCTTGAGCTTGTCGACTATCCAGGCGTTCTCCCCGACAAAAAACTCCGCCACCGGCTTGTGCAGCACATGGGCCGGCAGTGCCTTCAGTATCCGCAGGCCGGCAGCATTGCAGGTGACGATCTTTTCCGCTTCGTCGAGTGTGATGACGCCGTTGGACATCGACTCCAGCATCGACTCGTTGTAGTTCTTCATTGCCTGGACGTCGGCAAAGAGCTTGGCGTTTTCGAGTGCGATGGAAATCTGTGCGGTGAAGGCGCGCAGCCGCGACTCGTCCTCGCCGGTGAAGGGGCCGCCGCGTTTGTTGAGTACCTGCGTCACCCCGATGGTCTTGCCGTGCTTGTTGATGATCGGGACGCACAGGATCGAACGGGTGAAAAATCCGGTCTGTTTGTCGAAGGCGGGGTTGAAGCGCAAGTCGGCGTAAGCGTAGGGAATGTTGATGGCCTTGGCCGAGGTGAATACCGCGCCGGCGATGCCGACGTGGTTGGGCAGGCGTATCTGTACCGATTCGAGCCCCTGGCCCACCTCGGACCACAACTGGTTGCTCTTCTCGTCGTTGAGGAACAGCGTCGAGCGCTCGGCGTTGAGCAGTCGTGTCGCCTCGCCCATCACCTTTTGCAGCAGCGAGCCGAGTTTGATGTCGGCCGTCACTTCGGACACGACGTCGATGAATTCCATCTCCTGGCGGCGGATGGCCTGCATGCGCTCGATGAACTGCGCCGACTGCAGCGCGAGCGTGCCCTGGCTGGTCATGGCTTCGAGCAGGTGCAGGTCCTGCTTGGTGAACTTGCCGTTCTTCTTGTTCAGCGTCTGGGCGACGCCGATGATCTCGCCCTTGACCGTCTTGATCGGTACGCAAAGGATGTTGTGCGTGGAGAAGCCGGTCTGTTCGTCAATGCTGCGATTGAAGCGGGCGTCGGCGTAGGCGTCGTGGATGATCAGGGCCTCGCCGGCGGTATAGACATAGCCGGCGACACCGCTGTTGTTGAGGATGCGAATCTCGCGCTGAATGTTGCCCTGCGCGACGCGGGAATAGAGTTCGTTGGTGTCGGGATCGTTGAGGAAAAGGGAGCCGCGTTCGGCGTTGAGTTCCGTCGTCGTCATGTCGACCAGTGCGCGCAGTACCTCGTCTAGTGTGTCGTAGCCTGCCATGCGGCGCGTGACCTCGAGCATCAGTTCGAGGTGGCGCAGGCGTCGCCGCTGTTCGGTGCCGCCGCGCTCGGTCTTTTCGGTCGAGGCTTTCTTGCGGGGCGGGGAGGCGGGTGGGGGCAAGGGTTGATCCATGGGGTCGCGGTTCAATGGGGTTGTGACGTGGGCTGGTGCGTGGATTCGAGTTGGTCGCGCAGGGTGCGGATGGTTACACGCAATTCTTCGGTCTGGTTCGCGAACAACGTGTGCTCCTGATTGACGGCGTTCTTCTTGTCGATCTGGGCCAGTTCGAGCGCCTCGCGCAGCGAGGCGGCCGTTGACTGCAACTGGACGACTTCGCCTTGCGCCGCAGCCACGGCATTGCGCACGTCGACATCCTTTTCGGTGCGTAATTTTTCGAGTTCGTCGCGCAGTGTCGCGGCGGTCGCTTTCAATTGCAGCATTTCCTGGTGGGCGCCGGCGCGCTCCTGCTGCATCGCTTTCTCGTGCGCCTGTTGCGTCCGTTCCAGTTCGTCGCGCAATGATCCCGTCGTGGCCTTGAGTTGGGCGATCTCCTGTGCTGCGGCAAGTCGCTCTTGCTGGACAGCCTTGTTGCGCTCGATTCTGGCGTGTTCCAGTGCTTCGCGCAGCGAGCCGACCGTGGTCTTGAGTTGCGCAATCTCGGTGGCGCTGGCCATGGTGGCACGCAAGGCCGCGTCGTGGATTTCCGCATGCGCCCTTTCTAGTTCGCCACGGAGGCTGACGGCCGTGCGTTTGAGGTCGCGCAGCTCGGCCTGGGCCAGCTCGATCTCGTTCACGTCATCCTGGTTGATGGAGCCGGACAAGTGCATCTCCCTGTCAAAAAAGCCCGTGACACTCGCATGACTCTACCAGACTTGAGCACCTGCGGCGTGCGGCAGCACTAGGGTGAGGCGGTCTGGACCCGCCGGCTGGCCTCGCTGGCGCTGCCGTAGATGTGTGGCGGCACGTTGCCGCGCGCCATCGCCTCGTCGAGTTTCATGCGCAGGAATGTGCTTGAGGTATAGCGCGTCACGTCGTGGTAATGGCTATCCATGATGTGCTTTACCATGGCGACATAGTCGTCGAGGATTTCCGGGGCGATGGAAAATCTGTCGTAGTTCACGATGGCATAAACCTTGTGTCCGACCGGCGCCAGGCATGCCTCTACGGCCTGGCGGACCCGCTCGATGTCGCCGTGGTCGCGCACCTGGAGACCTTCGAAGTTGATGAAGAAGAGGTTCTGCGCCACGTCGTAACTCAGCCGCTGGTCCAGCGGCATCTCCAGCAGCTCGGCGCGAATGCTCATCGGCTCATCGGCGAAGATGCGGCTGTCCATGAGCCTGGGTTCGCCGCGCATGATGGGGCGGAACGCCATGCGATCCAGAATGTCGCGTTGCAGGTCGACGCCGGGAGCGATTTCGATCAGTTCCAGCCCGTCAGCCGTCAGCTGGAAAACGCAGCGCTCCGTGATGTAGAGCACGGGCTGGCCGCGGCGGGCCGCCTCGGCGCCGCTGAAGGTGCGGTGTTCGACTTCTTCCACGAACTTGATGCCACGGCCTTCCTCGACGATGCGCAGGCAGCCTTCCTCGATCGCAATTTCGAGATTGCCGGCGGTGAAGGTGCCGACGAAGACCACCTTCTTGGCATTCTGGGAAATGTTGATGAAGCCGCCGGCGCCGTTGAGGCGGGGTCCGAACTTCGAGACGTTGAGATTGCCGCTGCGGTCGGCCTGCGCCAGGCCGAGAAAGGCAATGTCGAGCCCGCCACCATCGTAGAAGTCGAACTGGCTGGGCTGGTCGATGATGGCCTGCGTATTGGTGGCGGCACCGAAATTGAGGCCACCGGCCGGGATGCCGCCGATCACGCCGGGTTCGGCGGTCATGGTCATCAGGTCGATGATCGCCTCTTCGGCCGCCACGGCGGCCACGCCCTCGGGCATGCCGATGCCGAGGTTGACGATGGCGTTCGGGCGCAACTCCAGCGCGGCGCGGCGGGCGATGATCTTGCGCTCGCTCATCGCCATGGCGCCGATGGCCGACATCGGCACGCGAATCTCGCCCGAGAAGGCCGGGTTGTACTGCTCGATGAAGGTCTGCATGTGGTACTCGGGTTTCTCGGCCACCACCACGCAATCGACCAGGATGCCCGGAATCTTGACCTGGCGGGAATTGAGTGTGCCGCGTTCGGCGATGCGTTCGACCTGGACGATGACGATGCCGCCCGAGTTCTTCGCCGCCATTGCGGCAGCCTGCGATTCCAGCGTCAGTGCCTCCTTCTCCATGGTGATGTTGCCGTCCGGATCCGCCGTGGTGCCGCGGACCAGTGCCACGTGAATGGGGAAGGCCTTGTAGAACAGGTATTCCTCGCCGTCGATTTCCATGACGCGAACGATGTCGACGGTGGTCTTGGCGTTGAGTTTTCCGCCGCCGAAGCGCGGGTCCACGAAGGTGCCCAAGCCGACCCGGGTCAGCGTGCCCGGCTTGCCGGCGGCGATGTCGCGAAACAGGTGCGAGATCACGCCCTGCGGCAGGTTCCACGCCTCGATGCGATTGCTTACGGCCAGCTCCTGCAGTTTTGGCACCAGTCCCCAGTGGCCGCCGATCACGCGAGCGACCAGGCCATCATGGCCTAGATGGTTGAGTCCCCGCTCCTTGCCGTCGCCTTGGCCGGCGGCATAGACAAGTGTCAGGTCGCGTGGATGGCCGATGCCGTGTTCGTCCGCCTCGCGGCTTTCGAGGAAGCGCTGCTCCAATGCTACAGCCAGGTTCTCGGCGAAGCCGATGCCGACGAAGCCGCAGGTGGCGACGGTGTCGCCGTCACGGATCAGGCGTATCGCGTCGCGGGCGGAAACGATCTTGCCGCTATCGGCTGCACGCACCCCCAGGGTGCTCCCTGCGGGGCGCAAGGCGTTGACGGGGTGGTTTGGCATGGCGAGCGGACTCCCGGCGACAACTGAATGATGGCGCCCTCGACGGGAATCGAACCTGTGACCTACCGCTTAGGAGGCGGTCGCTCTATCCACTGAGCTACGAGGGCGCGAAGGGCGGATTCTAACGCCCTTCCACTGCCCTGATTGCGGGCCACGCGGCCGGGACGTAGGCAAGAAAGTCGGCGGTAGCGGCACGGCGCCAGGCACAACTGCCGTCGTGGATGTGCAACCGGATTGACGCAACCGGACAATTGCATGATGCTGCCCGCTGGCTAATTCTTGTTGCATCGTGTTGCCATGGATGGTTTTCGTGAGGATTGCCCGGCCGACAAGCTCCGTCCCGACGAACGGCCGCGGCATTGGTGGGCTTGGATGCTGGCGCTGGCGCTGGGCATTGCCGCGGTTGCGGCGGCCTTCGTCGGCTACGGCCAGCCCGAGTTGTTGCTCGACGCCGTGAATCTGCGTTACTGCGGCTGAACGGTGTCGGCGTCCGGCGAATCGAGGCCAAGCCGGCGCAGCAGCGTCGCATGGTTGATGTGCAGCAGTTCCTCGATGGCCTTGAAGTCGTCGGGCAGGGCAGCGTCGTCCCAGCCATTGGCCGAGTGGCGCGCGAGGCTTGCGGCGAGGGTGACATTGCGGACGCGCGGGTTGTCGGCCTTGCTGTGGTCCATCAGCGTAGTCAGCAATTCCGGCAGGTGCCAGAGGCGGCTGAGCTCGATTTGCAGATCCTGCAGGCTGACCTGATAGACCTCGATCTGTGCGGCGGAACTCCGTAGCGATCGGTCGACGCTCTGCAAATCCCGGATCTTCAGCGCAAGAGTCGGCGCAAAGCACCACATGAGTATTTCGGCGACGTCGAGAAGCAGCGTGGCGACGGTGATTTCGTCCACGTCGAGATCATGGCGGGCGAGCGCCCATTCGCGCGACCACTGCGCGGCTTTGCGGGCCCGGTTGATGACCTTGAGCAGTCCCAGCAAAGCCTTGGGGTGACCCTTGAGCTGGTCTTCCACCTGCGGCAGATCCTGGAAGTCGCGGAAGAAGGGCTCGATCCCGATCATCATCAGCGCCCGCTCGATGGTGGTGATGTCCGTGGTCTGGCGCTTCTTCCGGTGTGCCTCGATGTAGTGCAGCACCCGCAACGTCATCAGCGGGTCGTGCAGGATGACGTTGGCGATGATACGGCCATTGACCTTGTCGGCGTTCTCGCGCAGACGCTCCAGCTCCTGCACTGTGTGTCGCAGGACCGGGATTTGCGCCTGGCCGTAGAAGGCAACCCAGGCGTCGAGATCGGAAAACGGTTGTTCGATCATGGGGGGGCGGTTGTTCAGCGGGCAATTGTGGCACGAATGGCGAATTCTTCAACGCGCCTGGCGTTTTTCAGGCGGACAGGAGTGCAGTATCCCCGGCCCTGTTCGGGGTTTGTGGTCTTGTCTTGAGTGCCTGATTTGTCGTACAATTGCCGGCTTTCCCTTGCCCTACCCGATGCGCATGCGGGAGGGCTCCGACCCACTGACAATCGAACCCATAAGGAGATTGCATGCGACACTACGAAGTTGTTTTTATCGTCCACCCGGACCAGTCCGAGCAGGTGCCGGCGATGGTCGAGCGTTACAAGACGCTGGTGACCGGCCGCAGCGGCGCCATCCATCGCCTCGAAGACTGGGGTCGCCGCCAGCTGGCCTACCCGATCCAGAAGGTGCACAAGGCCCATTACGTACTCATGAACATCGAGTGCGACAACGAGACGCTGGCCGAGCTCGAGAACGCCTTCAAGTTCAACGACGCCGTGCTGCGCCATCTGACCGTCAAGATGAGCAAGCCCGTGATCACTCCCTCGCCGATGATGAAGGAAGAGAAGACGCGCTCGCTGAACGCTGCGCCGCAGGCCCAGGCCGAGGCCCAGCCCCAAGTCGAGGCGCCAGCGGCCGCGTGAGCGGTACCGGCGCCACGGCCAACCTGACCCAACTGTCGGGAAGGCTGCTCGAACGCGGCGTCTTGCGTTACACCCCGGCCGGCATCCCGGCCATCGACTTCCGCATCGGACACGAGTCCGAGCAGATCGAGGCGGGAAAACCCCGCAAGGTGGAGTGCGAGATGAATTGCGTAGCGCTCGGAACGGTGGCGACGCAGCTGGTGCAGTGGAATTCAGGCGAATTGCGAGTGAGCGGATTTCTCGCCGCGAAGAGCCTCAAGAACCGCGCCAATGTGCTGCATGTGCAACGAATCGAATTTGTAGAAGGAAACGAAAATGGCTTTCAAACCGAAGAGCAAGACCGGCGTCAAGAAGAAGGATGACAAGGGCCGCGGCCTGTTCAAGCGCCGCAAGTTCTGCCGCTTCAGCGCGGAGAAGATCGAAGAGATCGACTACAAGGATGTCGACATCCTCAAGGACTTCATCTCCGAAAACGGCAAGATCATGCCGGCGCGCATCACCGGCACCAAGTCCGGCTACCAGCGCCAGCTGTCCACCGCCATCAAGCGCGCCCGCTTCCTGGCGCTGATGCCCTACACCGACCTGCACGAATAAGAGGAGACCGCCATGCAAATCATTCTGATGGAGAAAGTGGTCAACCTCGGCAGCCTCGGCGACATCGTCAAGGTCAAGGACGGCTATGCCCGCAACTTCCTGATCCCGCAAGGCAAGGCCAAGCGTGCGACGGAAGCCAACAAGAAGGTGTTCGAAGAGCGTCGCGCCGAACTTGAAAAAGCTCAGGCCGAAATCCTCGCCGCTGCCCAGGCTCAGGCCGCCAAGCTCGAAGGCGTCTCGGTGCGGGTGGCCCGCAAGGCCGGTGTCGACGGCCGCTTGTTCGGCTCGGTCGGCAACAGCGACATCGCCGACGCACTCAAGGCGCAGGGCATCGAGATCGACAAGTCGGTGATTCGCCTGCCTGACGGCCCGTTCAAGCAGATCGGCGACAACCAGGTCGAGATCGGCCTGCATCACGACGTGGTGGCGAGCATCACCGTTTCGGTGGTTGCCGAGCAGTAATCCCTGCCTGTTGCATCATGACAAGGGCCGCCAGTTGGGCGGCCCTTGTTTTTTATGGACAATTTCCGGCTTCAGGACGATCCACCGTTTGTCCACAGGCTTTTAACAGCTTATCCACCGGTTATCCCGGTCATTTGCACAGGCTTGTCCTATCGCGTGCGGGCCGCAGTATCGGTAGACTGGCGGCTTCCTCAAGGAGTCGAATGTTCATGGCCCAGGCACGCGCCTTCATCAATTCCCCGGTTCCGCAGGACCCCCAGGTCGCGGCGCTCAAGTTGCCGCCGCATTCGGTCGAAGCCGAGCAGTCGCTGATCGGCGGCCTGCTGCTCGACAATAACGCCTGGGACCGCATCGGCGATCTGGTCGCCGACACCGATTTCTACCGCGACGATCATCGTCGCATCTTCCGCCACATCTCGCGTCTGATCGAAGTCGGCCGGCCGGCCGACGTGGTCACCGTTTTTGAGGCCATCGACAAGGCCAACGAGGTCGAGCAGACCGGCGGCATCGCCTATCTCGGCGAGATCGCCAACAACACGCCCTCGGCTGCCAACATCCGCCGCTACGCGGAGATCGTGCACGAGCGCGCCGTGCTGCGCAAGCTGGTAACGGTTGGCGACGAGATCGCGGCCAGCGCACTCAATCCCGCCGGGCGTGACGCCAAGATTTTGCTCGACGAGGCCGAGGCCAAGGTCTTCGAGATCGCCGAGGCGGGTGCCAAGTCGATTCAGGGCTTCCGCGAGGTCACTGGCCTGCTCGGCGAGGTGGTCGAGAAGATTCAGGATCTTTACGACCGCGAGAATCCGTCGGATGTCACCGGGGTGCCGACCGGTTTCGTCGACCTCGACCGCATGACCTCCGGCCTGCAGGCCGGCGACATGATTGTCGTCGCCGGCCGTCCGTCGATGGGCAAGACCGCTTTTGCGCTGAACATCGCCGAGCACGTCGGCGTCGAGTTGCGTTTGCCGGTGGCGATATTCAGCCTGGAAATGTCCGGGCCGCAGATCGCCATGCGCATGTTGTCCTCGGTCGGCCGCATCGACCAGACGCGCATCCGCAACGGCAAGCTGACGGACGAGGAATGGGACAAGATGACCGGCGCGCTGGGCAAGCTGCACGATGCGCCGATCGAAATCGACGAGACCGGCGCCATCAATGCCACCGACCTGCGCGCCCGCGCCCGGCGGCTGGCGCGCAAGTACGGCGGCAAGCTCGGCCTGATCGTCATCGACTACCTGCAGTTGATGACCTCGGTCAGGGATAACGAGAACCGCGCCACCGAGATCTCCGAGATTTCGCGCTCGATCAAGGCGCTGGCGAAGGAGTTGCGTGTCCCGATCATTGCGCTGTCGCAGCTGTCGCGCAAGGTCGAGGAACGCAACGAAAAGCGCCCGCTGATGTCCGATCTGCGTGAATCGGGCGCCATCGAGCAGGATGCCGACCTTATCCTGATGATGTACCGCGAGGAATATTACAAGCCCGACACCCAGGACAAAGGCATCGCCGAGGTCGGCATCGGCAAGCACCGCAACGGCCCGACCGGAACCGTCAAGCTCACCTTCCTCGGCGAGTACACCAAGTTCGAAAACTTCTCTTCAGGCTCATATTGAGCCTGAAGAGAAGTTTCAGCGAAGGCTAACTTGCGCTTGGCGCAAGTTAAGCCGCGTAGCGGCGGCCGTAGCTAAAATTTCGCTGGCGGCGCGTACTGAGCCAGTAACAATATTCGCTATCCCGAGGAACTTGCTTCGGGGCTCGCTAGCCCCACCAGCACGCGGAGTACCGTAATGAAAATTCTTGTCACCGGCGGAGCCGGCTATATCGGTAGCCACACTGTCGTCGAACTGCTGGCCGCCGGCCACCACGTCACGGTGCTCGACAACCTCTGCAACAGCAAGGCCAGCGTGATCGACCGCATCGAAACCATTGCCGGAAAGCGGCCGGTGTTCGTGCAGGCAGACGTCCGCAATCGCGCCGCCCTGACGCAAATCCTGCCCGGCACCGATGCCGTCATCCATTTCGCCGGCCTCAAGGCTGTGGGTGAGTCCGTGGCACAACCGCTGCGCTATTACGACAACAACGTTGGCGGCAGCGTGGTCCTGCTCGACGCCATGGCCGAAACCCGGGTCAAGACCATCGTCTTTTCCTCTTCCGCCACCGTCTACGCGGCGAGCGAGCCGCCGCCCTGGGCCGAATCGGTGCCCCTCGGCCCCATCAATCCCTATGGTCGTAGCAAGCTCATGGTCGAAGACATGCTGCGCGACCTCAACGTCGCAGACCCCGGCTGGCGTATTGGGCTGCTGCGCTACTTCAACCCCGTCGGTGCGCATGCCAGCGGCCTGATCGGCGAAGATCCCAACGGCATCCCCAGCAACCTGCTGCCGTATGTCGCCCAGGTCGCTGTCGGCAAACTGGCGCGCCTGCAGGTCTTTGGCGGTGACTACCCAACCCCTGACGGCACCGGCGTGCGCGACTACATCCATGTCGTCGATCTCGCATTGGGACACTTGGCCGCGCTGGACTATCTGCGCCAGCAGCCGGGGCCACTCACCGTCAACCTCGGCACCGGCCGTGGCTACAGTGTGCTCGAAGTCGTCCGTGCCTTCGAGCGGGCCAGCGGCCAGCATGTGCCATTCGATATCGTCGACCGCCGATCGGGGGATGCGCCGAGCTACTATGCCGATGTCGCAATGGCGCAGGAGGCTATCGGCTGGCGGGCCGAGCGCGATATCAATGCCATGTGTGCCGACGCTTGGCGCTGGCAGAGCGCTAATCCCGCCGGATACCCGGACAAATGAGAACGGCAGCCGCCTGACCCGGCCCAGCAATGCACCCCTGCCGTGTTTCAAGTGGGCAAGGGCTGTGACGCATTGCAGTAGTACGTCAGGGTTAGCGTGTTTCGGCGATTTTCCGCTGATACCTATTCGTAAATATCCACGCTAGCGGGACGGCGTCTCTACAGCACCTCCGCCGCGTGATCCGCCAATCGCGACCGCTCGCCGCGCTGCAGCGTGACGTGGCCCGAGTGCGACCAGCCCTTGAAGCGATCCACCACGTAGGTCAGTCCCGACGAGCCTTCGGTCAGGTAGGGCGTGTCGATCTGCGCGATGTTGCCGAGGCACACCACCTTGGTGCCGGGGCCGGCACGGGTGATCAGCGTCTTCATCTGCTTGGGCGTCAGGTTCTGCGCCTCGTCGATGATGAGGAACTTGCTGATGAAGGTGCGGCCGCGCATGAAGTTGAGCGACTTGACCTTGACCCGGCTGCGGATCAGGTCCATCGTCGCCGCCCGCCCCCAGTCGCCGCCGTAGTTGCCAGTGAAACTGCCGCCGGGGGAGTGCGCCGACTTGTCGGCCTTGTCGCCACCGCCGTCGGCGGGCTTGTTGAGGACGTCGAGGTTGTCCTCGATGGCCCCCATCCACGGTGTCATCTTTTCTTCCTCGGTGCCCGGCAGGAAGCCGATGTCCTCGCCCACCGGCACGGTGACGCGGGTGACAATGATTTCGGAATAGCGCTTGGTTTCCAGCGTCTGCGTCAGTGCTGCCGCCAGCGTCAGCAGCGTCTTGCCGGTGCCGGCCTGGCCGAGCAGGGTGATGAAGTCAATCTCGGGGTCCATCAGCAGGTTGAGGGCGAAGTTCTGTTCGCGGTTGCGCGCCAGGATTCCCCAGACGGCGTTCTTCTGGTGGCTGTAGTCGGTCAGCGTCGAGATCACCGCACTCTTGGCGGCGCCTTCGCGCACGATGGCGTAGAAGGGCTTGTCGGTCTTGGGGCCGGGTTCAAGGTAGACAAACTCGTTGACCAGCATGTTGCGACAGAGCGGCCCGTTGACCTTGTAGAGCGTGCGCCCGTCCTGCTTCCACGATTTCATGTCCTGGCCGTGACTGTCCCAGAAGTCGGGCGGAAGCTCCTGCGTGCCGGAGAAGAGCAGGTCGGTATCTTCCAGTACCTTGTCGTTGAAGTAATCCTGCGATTCGAGGCCCAGCGCGCGGGCCTTGATGCGCATGTTGATGTCCTTCGACACCAGGATCACGGAGCGCTTGGGGAAGCGCTCCTGCAGGTTCATCATCACGCCGAGGATCTGGTTGTCGCCCTTGGTCGTCGGCAGCGAGGCGGGGATGTGGCCGTTCATCGCCTCGGTCTGCAGGAACAGGCGGCCCGAGGCCAGTTCGCGCGAAGGGCCAAATAGCGGGATGCCCTCCTTGATCGACGATTCGGAGGCGGAGACGATCTCGTCGAGAGAGCGGCTGGCCTGGCGGGCGTTGCGCGCGACTTCCGACATGCCCTTCTTGTTGGCGTCAAGTTCCTCCAGCGTCATCATCGGCAGGAAGATGTCGTGCTCCTCAAAGCGGTAGAGGCTCGTCGGATCGTGCATCAGTACGTTGGTGTCGAGCACGAAGAGCTTGGTGGCCGACTTGGCGGTACGCTTGGCGTTCATGAGGACCCCTGCGCGAGTTGATGGGATTGGTGGCGCAACGATGCCACGCCGGGAGCCGCTACTGGCATGGAAGAAGACGGGAAATCGGCGCGTCTTCGCAGAATTGTCACGCCAGCGCCTTGACGGCGGCGAGCACCTCGGCGGCATGGCCGTCGGCCTTGATGCCGCGCCATTCCCGGGCCAGGCGGCCCGCCTTGTCGATCAGGAAGGTGCTGCGCTGGATGCCCATGACCTGCTTGCCGTACATGTTCTTCATCTGGATCACGTCGAACAGGCGGCAGGCCGTTTCATCGGCATCGACCAGCAGTTCGAAGGGCAGGCACTGCTTGCCCTTGAAGTTCTCGTGCGACTTGAGGCTGTCGCGCGAGATGCCGAAGACGGCGCAACCGAGTGCGGCGAATTCGCCATGCAAGTCGCGGAACTGCTGGGCTTCGACGGTGCAGCCGGGCGTGCTGTCCTTGGGGTAGAAGTAAAGCACCAGCGGCTTGCCGCGCCGGGCGGACAGCGTGAAGGTGCCGCCGGTGGCGGGCAGGCTGAAATCGGGGACGGTCAGGCCGACGGCGGACGGCGTGGTGTTCATGGTGCTTTCTCCTGGGAAGGTGGGGCGGTTTGTTTCGAGGGCAGCAGCGACAGCGCGCCGGCAGCGCCCTGCACGACCGCGAAAATGCCGTAGAGCATGGCCGCTGCGATGGCCAGTTCGGTCGATGCGCCGAAGTGGCCGAGCGTCACGGCGGCCGCGGCCTCGCGCGTGCCCCAGCCGCCGACGCTCACCGGCAGCGCGGCGAGGATGAACACCGGGCCGGCGGCGATGACGTAGAGCCACAGCGGCAGGTCGAGGCCGACGGCGCGGCCGGCCAGCGCAAAGGTGAGCATGGAAAACCCTTGAACCCCGGCCGACCAGGCGAATTGCGCAGTCAGATGACGCAGCGGGGCGGGGCGGTCATGCAGGGCCGTCAGCGCCCGTTCCAGCGGGCCGGGCAGGTGCATGTGCCAGGCCCGGCTGGCCAGCCAGGCAAAAGTCGGCGCTGCCAGCACGGCGATGGCGGCAATCAGGGTCAGCACCGGCGGCAACGGCAGCAGGGCAGGCGGCAGCACCCCGGCAAACTGGGCCGCCGCGGTGGTCGCCAGCGACAGCACCGCCAGCACCCACAGCCCGCTCATGCGGTCGAGCGCGACGCTGGCGGCGCTCGCGGCGAGCGGATGGCCGAGGCGCTGCAACTGCAGCGCCCGCAGCGCATCGCCGCCGAGCGTGGCGCCCGGCAGCACGGTGTTGGCGGCGATACCGCGAAAATAGGCCACGATCAGCGCCGGTCGCGTTGCGGCCAGCCCCAGCCAGTCGGCCAGCGCATGCCAGCGCAGCGCACTGGTCAGGCTGGCCGCGACGGACGCGGTCAGTGCGGCGGCGAGCCAGGCCGGGCTGGCGTTGGCGAAGGCGGCGAGGACGCGCGCCGGCCCGGCGAAATGGAAAACCAGCGCGAGCAACCCGAGGCTGGCCGCCGCCCGGAACAGGGTCTTGGTCACAGCGCGGGCGGTTCGCGCAGCCGGTATTGGTCGCGCCCCTCGGGCTCGTGATAGATGCGGATGAGGATCTCGCCGAGCAGGCCGATGGCGATCAATTGAACGCCCATCAGCGCCAGCATGATGCCGAGCAGCAGCAGTGGCCGGCCGCCGATCGATTCGCCCAGCAACTTGAGCACGCCAAGGTAGCCGAGGATGCCCGCTCCCGGCAACGCCATCCACAAACCGACGCCGCCGAAGGCATGCAGCGGGCGGTGCAGGTAGCGCAGCATGAACTTCATCAGCAGCAGGTCGAGCAGCACGCGGAAGGTGCGGTCGATGCCGTATTTCGATACGCCGGCCGTGCGCGCGTGATGGCGCACCGGCACCTCGATGATCTTGGCCCCGGCCTCGAAGGCCAGTGCCGGGATGAAGCGATGCAGTTCGCCATAGAGGCGGATGCGGGCGATGATTTCGCTGCGGTAGGCCTTGAGGGCGCAGCCGTAGTCGTGCAGTTGCACGCCGGTGGCCCAGGAGATCAGCCGGTTGGCCAGCATCGACGGCAGCTTGCGAGACAGCGCCTTGTCCTGCCGGTCCTTGCGCCAGCCCGAGATCATGCTGATGTCGCTGCGCGACTCCAGCGTGCGGATCAGTTCGGGAATGTCGAGCGGATCGTTCTGCAAATCGCCGTCGAGCGTGACCGTGTAACGGCCGGTGACGGCATCGAAGCCGGCCTGCAGCGCGGCCGTCTGGCCGTAGTTGCGCATCAGGTAGCGCGGCTTGAGCCAGGGCGTTTGCACGGCGAGCCCTGCCAGCACCTTCGCCGAGCCGTCGCGCGAGCCGTCGTCGACGCAAATCAACTCGAAGGTGAAGCCGGAAGGCTGCATGGCGTCGCCGACGCGGGCGACCAGATCGGGGAGGTTGTCCTCCTCGTTGTAGACGGGGATGACGATGGAGACGTCGCAGGTGGGGGCTTGGGTTGGTGGTTGAGTCATGCTGTTGCGGTCAGGGGGTCGGGGTGGTGCGGGGTGGACAACGTATAAGTCACCGGCGCTGCACGGTCTTATCGCGTAGCGTCCAGTGACCGAAGTGAGCGAGGTTGAGCGCCATGTTAGAGGCTTGGCGATTTTGCATGGAGCCGAATTATGTGGCGCATAAAAGATGATGAGATTTCGAACACGAACTCAATTTCTTCCTCCACCACAGCGTCGTCGTGTTTGATGTATGTGTTTTGGTATTTCGCGTAGTAGTCGATCAGCTTCGAGAACATGTTCGAGAACTCTTTCGAACCACCGGCGTCACTGACGAAACTACCGACATGGCCGAGCTGATTTTCAAGAGACTTATCGTTCTTAAAAACGCTTTTCAGCAATAGCTCCAAGCTGAGTCGGAGATCATCAAGCAGGTTTCTGCTAAAGATTCCGTGTTTGTATTTGTGAATTGCCTGCAAGTACAACTCTAGTGCATTAGGGAAACTGTCGAGCCAGTGACGCGTTTCTTCGGTGAGTGTCTCGTTAAGCTTAGAAAATTCGTCTTTTGGTGCGAGGTGGGCGAATTGGGAGACTAGTTTTACCTTTAGCGATTTCAGCTCGTCGTATTGCTTGGTGGAGAACGTTCGGTGATCACACAACTCTCTAATGATCTTGAACTGAAGAGGGGGAGGGAAACACTTCAGGTTTTCTAGCAGCGCAGTTCGCTTGTTTGGGGCCTCAAACGGATACGCCGCATGAGGGATATTGATGTTGTACTCGACAGCGTAAGCGTTAAAGGCTTTCACAACTTCGTTTCCGCTCAAACCGCGACTGGTATCGGCCAAGATGTCAGCAGCGAAACTCAGAAAAGGGAGAGGGATATGCGACACGAGATCTTTAGCCTCTAACGTAAATGTCCATCGTCGAGGATATCCAGATGTGGCAATCTCTCTCCATATCTGGATATTTGTTTCCCGGAGCTAAAAGGGGACAGGCCACGAATATCCGTAACCGATTGTCGCCGTGCCGCCAGCGCCGACTTTTCCAGGAGAGTGCCATGCCATATTCGTCGGCAGGATCGAGGGCGGATTCGAGATCGACCGGGATGCCATCGGTCAGCGCGCGCATTCGCTCGACCAGCCTGCTATCAATGGGTCGCACACCTTCCCAATAAATGGCGCTTTCCGGAACATGGAAATCCGCTGCGAGCTCATGCGCCGGAGGGGAGGTTTCCTTGGTGTTCCGCTTGGGCGTCGAGGGGATGGCCACGATGACTTACGCCGCTTTCTGCTGCGCGAGCATGCGGCTGCACTGCGAGCGAATCTCGCGAGCGGCGATGAGGCCGCCGCTCCAGACCTCGGCACTTTCGGGGAGGGCATCGCAATCCCTCATTGCTTCTTCCCAGCAGTCCAGCCGCCGACGGGCCTCGGCGGCGAGTAGCAGGGCTTCATCGCGGTAGAACGTATCGCCGCTGGCGATGACGGCGAGTGCGTCTTCGAGCGCACGGGCAGTATGGCCCGCCTTGAGGCGAATGCTGGCGCGCTTGAAGCGAAGGCCGGCCGACGAGTCCAGGGACATGGCCTTGCTAATGCTCATGTCCGCGGCATCGAACATTTCGAGCAGGTCTTCGACGAAGGCGCGTGTCGCCCAGCAGTCGGCATCGGCATTCGGTCCCGCTGTGCCTTCCATGGCGCGATCGAGCGCCGCGTCGCCATTGCCGCGGCGGATCATGTCGGCCAGCGTTTGCAGTTCCTTATCGCATTCGTCGATGATGCTTCGGATGCTGGGCATGGCGGAAAGGGCGCTGGAAGGACTGAATGGGGATAGGCTCGAATCGATTCTCTACGCCGCAAGAAAAGCATGAAGGCGCGTCGCTGTTTCTTCCTTTACGTCGACTTCCTCGAAAAGCTTTGCCGGGTAGAGATAGTCTTCGCCGGAATCGTCGATAACCCGGATCATGCCGTGGCTGTCGGCTGGCGCGAGCACCTCATAGAGTCGTCCGAGCGTGAGGTCATCCGCAGAAAATTCTCCGAAACCTTCGCGCGACAAGCACACAACGAATTTCATAGCCATTCCTTTATCTTGAGCTTCACTTTGCCGATGCCGTGGGCTTCGTACCAGTGAATTTCCGCCATTGCGGTCGTGCCGTCGGGCAGTCGCACGGCAGCGATGCCCTTCTTCTTGCGCCACTTGCCAAGGCCATATCGCTTTCTCAGCATGGCCAAGTCGCGAATACCGGCTCCTTCCGCGATGGTTTCGATGCTTGTGACCGCCCCGACGATCTGGAATTCCATGACGACAATACTACCCCAGCTTCTCGGGCAATATCTTTTGCACGCTGGTGGCGGTCATGTCGCTATCGGTCGCGAGCCGCCGATACACCCGCGCGAAGCGCGCATTCTCGACGATGCCGTAATCCCCCGGTGCATATTGCAGCAGCCAGTCCTGCGCCTCGCCGCGCAGCAGGTCGCCGCCGGCGCGGCGGGCGATGGTGAAGGGCTCTGGCATCTGTTTGGCGAGGACGGGGATGGGGCGGGCGCGGTAGGGGCCGTCGGCGCCGGCAGGGAGGGGTGGAAGTGGTTCGTACTTTTCGTCGAAGCGGTCGCGCGAGACGCTCCACCGGTCTCCGGTCGAGCCGGTGATGAGGGCGTCGCCGGTCTGGTAGCGGTTGGGGCCCTCGCGGCTGGTCAGTTCGCCGGCGGCGGTGGCGAAGGCGACATCGACCACCTCGTCCTTGACGTAGTGCGTGGCGGCGGAGTCGGTGGTCAGGTCGATGTCGGCGAGTGCGAGCATGGGGATGGTTTCAGGCATGCGCCAGGGCGCGTTCGATGAAATGGCGCGGCACGCGGCTGCGCGGCACCTTGGCGCCGAACCAGCTGCGCACGTCGGCATCGAGGCCGATGCCGTGCATGTAGTTGTAGAGCGCCTTGTTGAGCGCTATGCCGAGGGCGGCGTGGTCGACGCCGGTCGGATCGATGAAGCCGACGTCGTTCTTGGCGAAGGTGATCTTTGGCAGCGGCTTGAGCGTGACGCCGTAGTTCTCGGGGTGCAGTCCGACCGGCGAATGCACGGTGCAGACGAAGCGGTGGAAGTAGCCGGACTGGATGCAGCCGGCCTCGAACAGCTGGCGCACGTATTCGAGGGCATCGACGGTGTCCTGCACGGTCTGCGTCGGGAAGCCGTACATCAGGTAGGCATGGACGAGGATGCCGGCGTCGGTGAAGGCGCGGGTGACGCGCGCGACCTGTTCGACCGAGACGCCCTTCTGCATCAGCTTGAGCAGGCGGTCGGAGGCGACCTCGAGGCCGCCGGAAATCGCGATGCAGCCGCTGTCGGCGAGCCGCTGGCAGAGCTCGGGGGTGAAGGATTTCTCGAAGCGGATGTTGCCCCACCAGGAGATCGCGCGGTTGCGTTTGTGCAGTTCGTCGGCCAGCGCGGCGAGCGCCTTGGGCGGGGCGGCCTCATCGACGAAATGGAATCCGCTCTGCCCGGTCTCATTGATGACGGCCTCGATGCGGTCGGCCAGGGTGACGGCGGCGACGGTGTCGTAGCGCGAGATGTAGTCGAGCGAGACGTCGCAGAAGCTGCATTTCTTCCAGTAGCAGCCGTGGGCGACGGTGAGCTTGTTCCAGCGGCCGTCGGACCACAGCCGGTGCATGGGGTTGAGCATGTCCAGCACCGACAGGTAGCGGTCGAGCGGCAGGCCGTCCCAGGTCGGGGTGCCGACCTCGGCGAAGGGCACGTCCGGTTCTCCGGCGTCGATGTAGCGCACCGTGCCGGCCGCCTCGCGCACGAAGGTGCGCAGCAGGCGCTCGCGCGGCCGCTCGCCGGCGAGGTGTTCGAGCAGCGCCAGGATGGGCCGCTCGCCGTCGTCGAGGGTGACGTAGTCGAAGTGGTCGAAGACCCGCGGCTCCGACAGTTCGCGCAATTCGGTATTGACGAAGCCGCCGCCGAGGACGGTGACGATGGCCGGATCGTGTGCCTTGATGGCCTGGGCGATGCGGAAGGCGCCATAGACGCAGCCGGGGAAGGGTGTGGACACCAGCACGACATGCGGCGAATGCTTCGCAATGGCGGCCAGCGTCAGTTCGCGCAGGCTGCGATCGACCAGCGTCTCGGGCGCGGCAAGGGCTGCCGCCAGCGGCTCGAAGGTGGGCTGGCTTTGCGCCAGCGACTCGGCGTAGCGCACGAATTCGAAGCGCGGATCGACGGCTTCGCGCAGCACGTCGGCGATGTCGTTGAGATAAAGCGTGGCGAAATGGCGGGCGCGGTCTTGCACGCCGAGCACGCCGAAGGCCCAGGCCAGTGGGTCGCCGCCGTCGTCGTGGTCGGGATCGACGTAGGCGTCGAGCGACCGGAAGCGCGGCCCCTCCGGCAGGAAATCGCGGCCGCAGATGCGATGGGCGATGGTCGGGTCGCGCCCCTGGAGCAGCGCGATCGCCGGTTCGATGGTGGCGACGTAGCGCTCGAACTGGCGCTCGAAGTTCTTTAGTAGCGGCGTGCGCCGCTCTTTCGGTAGCGCCGCGATGCACTCGCGAATCTGCCGCAGTCCGTCGGGCGAAAACAGCCGCAGCACGAGGGCGAGGGCGAGGTCCTCCTGCTTGGCGGCGACGCCGCGCGACCGCAGGAAGCCGGTGAGGTAGGCCGTCGCCGGATAGGGCGTGTTGAGCTGCGTCATCGGTGGGATGACGGACAGCACGCGCACGCCCTGGCTTGCGCTGGCAATCATCGGCGCGACGGGCGAATCGCCGCGAACAGGGCGGCGCCGACCAGCAGCGGATCGAACAGGACGTCCCAGAGGTTGCCCGATTCGGGCAGGCCGAGAGCGAGGACGGCGAGGTCGACCGCCAGCAGCCACAGGTAGAGCGGCTGGCCGCGCCGCCAGGCGACGAGTGCCGCGGCACCCAGCACGCCGGCGAGGGCGATGGCCGGAAAGCCGGGGTAACCGAGTCGGTAGGGGTCGAAGTCGCCTAGTCCCAGCGCCATCGCGTAGAAAGCGATGCCGAACAGGGCCAGCGCGGCGGCCGGCGCGCGGCCGATGCCGGCGGGGCGGCCGGCCAGCGCCAGCGCCAGCAGTTGCAGCGTGGTGACGCTCGGGTCGCCCCACAGCGCGCGCAGCGCCATCGCCGCCGAGATGCCGTCGGTGAGCGGTATCAGCGCAAGCGCGGCGGCGGCCACGGCAAAAAGTCGGCGGTGGCGGGACGGCGCTCGGGCCGCGAATTTCCAGACGACCCAGGCGACGAGCAGCGCCTGGGCGGCGAGGCCCCATGCGATCTGGGTGCTCACGGCTTCGCCTCCACAACGGTCGCCACCGGCGATGCCTTGTCGTCAAGCCATGCCGGCGTGAATGCCAGGTGCTTGATGGCCTTGCGCTGCCAGGTGTAGGCGAGGTGGATTGTGCCGTCGCGCGCCTGCAGCAGCGCCGGGTAGGAGAATTCCTCGCCGCCGGTGGCATCCTCGACCAGTCGCGGCGCCGACCAGTGCTTGCCGTCGTCGTTCGAAAGCGCCAGCGCCAGCTTGTTGCGATTGGCCGTTTGCGGGTTGTAGGCGAGCAGCAACCGTCCGTCCGCGATGTGCAGCAGCGCGACCGAGGCGTTGGGGTTGGGCAGGGCGGTAACGCCGGCGTCCAGCCAGCCAGAGCCGCCATCGCCTGTGGTCGCGGCGCGGATGCGGTTGGCGGGGCCGGTGTCGCGCATCAGGGCCAGCGCCCGCGTGGCATCGAGCGCCGCCACGGCCGGCTGCAAGGTCTGCTGCGATCCGGGCAGGCGCGCCTTGTCGATCACTCGGCCTTCGGCATCGAGGCGCAGCCATTCCGAACGCTTGGCGGCGAATTCGTGATAGGCCGGCAGGCCCCAGCCGCCGTCGGCGAGCGGCAGCGGCGGCGTGCGCACCAGGGTCGAAAGATTCCAGAAGGGTGAAGTGATGACGCGGGTGGCCGTGTTCCAGCTTTGCCCGCCGTCGCTGGATGTGGCGTGATTGATGGCGCTGCCGGCCCAGCCACCGTAGCCGACGGTGACGTACCAGAGATGCAACCGGCCGGCTGCATCCGTTGCCAGCACCGGGTTGCCGAGCTTGCGCACCAGGCGCGCGCTGTCGCGCTGGGCCTGCGCGCGGCTGACGACGGGTCGGGCCTCGCTCCAGGTGCGGCCGTCGAAGCTCGCCATGAGGATGGCGACGTCGCGCGCACCTTCGCGGCTGCCAGCGAACCAGGCGGTGACGATGCGGCCGTCCGGCAGTTCCGCCAGCGTCGCGGCGTGGGCGCTGGGCTGTGGGTTGGCGAGCAGGCGTGCGGAAAAAGTCGGCTCTGGCGTGACGGCGGTGGCGATTGCCGGTGTGGCGAAACGCGGCGCGGCGGGCGGCAGCAGGCGCGGTAGCGCCGCGAGCAAGGCTAGCGCGAACGCCAGCGGCGCCAGCCAGCGCCGGATCGACGTCATGGCCGCCCGGCCTCGAACAGGCGGATCGTCGATTCCAGGGGCGCCGGCGAGGCAGTGGCCCAGGCTGCCTTCCAGTCGGCGAGGCTGGCGCCTTGTTTGGCGAAGCGGATGCCGGAGCCGGCTGAGGTGAGCACCTCGTAGTGATAAGTCGGCGCCAGCGGGACGCCGAGCAGCTGCGCCTGTGCGGTCAGCGCGGCGACGTCCTCGTCGCGCACGCCGATCAGCGTGCCTGGCGCGACATCGGCCGCAGTCAGCTTGCTGGTCTGGCGCAGCGCGCGGCCGGCGAGCGCCGGCAGCAAGGCCGGCTGCGGGCCCATGAAGAGGACGACCGGACGCTGTGCTTGTCGAATCGCCATATCCACCACGGCCTGCGGCACGGCATTGACGCCGAGCGCGGGGAAGGCGACGCCCCAGCCGGCGCTCCATAGCAGGGCGGCGGAAATGATGAGCGCCGGCGCGGAGGCGTTGGCACGCCACCAGGCCCAGAGGAAATAGCCGAGCGCCGGCGCCAGCGCCCACCAGCCGCCCCCCATGTCCCTGTCCCAGCGCCACAGCAGCAGGCACAGCACGGCGGCGAGCAGGGCCGGGAGCAAGCTGCCGAGTCGTCGCGCCCATGCCGGCGGCGTGCCGGACTGCAGGGCAAGGCCTGTGGCTACGGCCAGCGGCACCAGCGCGCCAATCAGGTAGCGGTCGAAGACGTGGATGAAGAAGAAGGGGAGCAGGGAAAGCACCAGCCACAGGACGAGAAAGCGGGTGCAGGGTTCGCGCCGCCGCGACCACAGGGCGTGCAGGGCGACAAAGCTCCACGGCAGCGCCAGCGTGACGATGCCGATGGCGGCGTCGGGCGACAGGTTCCAGAGTCCGCGCGCCTCCAGTTCGTGCTCGGCGGCGGCGGCGAGCTGCGCGCCGTATCGGCTCTTCACATCGGCATACCAGTAGGCCGGCAGCGCCAGTGCGGCGACGGCGAAGGCGATCTGCTGTGGCAGCCGCGCCAGCAGCGGCTGCCACAGCTCACGCCGGGCCAGCAGCAACGCGGCCGCGCCGGCGCCGAAGACCACCAGGGCAGTCGGGCCTTTGGTCAGCAGTGCCGCCGACAGCAGGGCGGCGGCGGCGAGCAACGTGGTCCACCGCGGCTTCTCCAGCCACGACCAGTAGAGGCAGAAGGCAGCGGTGGCGAGCGCCGCGACCGGCATGTCGAGCATCAGTCGGCGCGATTCCGAGGCCATGCCGCTCATGCCGAGCAGCACGCCGGCGCTGAGCAGGCCGGCCAGTCCGTCGCTGGCGAAGGGGCTGGAGAAATTGCCGGAAAGCCGGCGCGCGGCCCATGCGGCGCAGCCGATCAGCAGCAGGGAAAATGCCACGGTGATGGCGCGGCCGGCGGCGAGCGAGGGGCCGAAAGTTTCAAAGCTGGCGCGGCCGAGCCAGTAGATGAAGGGCGGCTTTTTCAGGCGCGGCTCGCCGTCGATGAAGGGAATCCACCAGGCGTCGCGTTCCATCATCTCCAGCGGGATGCGCAGGCCGAGCAGGTATTCGTCCTTGCCAGTGAGGCCAGTGGGGGCCCAGATGCCGAAGGCAAGGACGGCAGCGGCGAGCAGTAGGAGCAGAAGGCTGCCGAGGAACGACCTCACGCCGGGCCGCACCAAGTGAGGGCGCGCCCCCCCGTGGGGGGCAGCGTCCGCAAGGGATACCGTCCCCGCCCGTGGCGGGAACATAAGCCGCCTCTGCGAGCGTGGGGGGGCAATATGGTCACGCTAGGAATTCCGGCCCCTGCAGCATCAGCGTGCCTGAACGGCCGGCGACCTCGCCGCGCACCACCTCGTGGCGGGGCAGGGTGGCGCGGTCCAGCGTGCCGGCGAGGTCCGCCAGCGACACCAGTTCGTAGCCCTGTTCGCGCCAGGCGGTCAGCAGGCGCTCGAACGCGGGCGCGAGCTTCATGCCCTCGAGCTCGGCGTGCAGGGTGTAGACGTGGCTGCCGTGGGCCGGCGGCCGGGCGGTCAGCGCCAGCAGCTTTTCGTGGACGTTGTCGGCGGTGGTGTCGTCGATGCCGATCAGTTCGTCGAGCGTCGGCAGCGTGGTCGGCAACTGCGGGCAGAGCACGATCTCGGCGTTCTGCACCGGCATGAAGGGATGCGTGCCGCGGGTGTCTGAGGCGTGGCCGAAGCCGAGGCGCTGGGTCAGGCGCATGGCCTGTGCGTTCATCTGCCAGCCGGCGGCGCCGTGGACCTTCGCCGGGTTACCGAACACTTCGGCATAGCGGTCGGCGGCAAGCTGCATCTGTTCCTCGGTCCAGGCAGCATCGGCCTTCTCGACATTGTCCTGCCACTTGACGTGGTCCCAGCAGTGAATGCCGGTTTCGAAGCCGGCCTCATGCACGCCGCGCAGCGTATCGGCGCAACGCTTGCCGATGTCAGGGCCGGGCAGCAGGGTGCCGTACATCAGGGTCTTGAAACCGTAGTGCTCGACCACCGATGTGCGCGACACCTTCTTCATGAAGCCGGGGCGGAAGGCGCGCTTGATGGCGCGGCCGGTGTGGTCGGGGCCGAGCGAAAAAAGGAAGGTGGCGCCGGCCTTGTTGCGGCGCAGGATGTCAACAAGGCGCGGCACGCCTTCCAGCGTGCCGCGATAGGTGTCGACGTCGATCTTCAGGGCGAGCTTCATGCCCTCGCCGGGCCGCCCCAAGAGGGCATGCGCCCACCCGTGGGGGGCAGCGAACGACAAGGCCGCAGGCTGCAGGACAGCCGCAGGCTGGTCCCGCGAAGCGGGATTCGGCTTTGCCGAACAATGTGAGCGTGGGGGGCCATGACTTGCATCAATCCATCAGCTTGCGCGCTTCGGCGACGTCGCCGCGATAGGCCTCGAAAATGCCGCGCAGGGAGTCCTCGAAGGTGACCTGCGGGGCCCAGTCGAGGTCGGCCATGGTGTTCTCGATCTTCGGCACGCGATGCTGCGTGTCCTGGTAGCCCTTGCCGTAGTACTCGGCGGAGGTGGTCTCCAGCACCTTCACCTTGGCGACGCTCTCGGCGTATTCGGGATACTGCTTGGCCAGGTCGAGCATCAGCGTCGCCAGTTCGCGGATCGAGTAGTTGTTCTTCGGGTTGCCGATGTTGTAGATCTTGCCGTCGGCGATGCCGTCCTTGTTGTCGATGATCTTCATCAGCGCGTCGATGCCGTCGCTGACGTAGGTGAAGGAGCGCTTCTGGGTGCCGCCGTCGACCAGCTTGATCGGCTCGCCGCGCACGATGTGGCCGAGGAACTGGGTGATGACGCGCGAGCTGCCTTCCTTCGGCGTATGGATGGAGTCGAGGCCGGGGCCGATCCAGTTGAAGGGGCGGAACAGCGTGTATTGCAGGCCTTCCTGCTGGCCGTAGGCGTGGATGACGCGGTCCATCATCTGCTTGGCGCAGGAGTAGATCCAGCGCGGCTTGTTGATGGGGCCGAGGATCAGCTCGGAATTCTCGGGGTCGAACTCGGGGTCGCGGCACATGCCATAGACCTCGGAGGTTGAGGGGAAGATCACGCGCCGCTTGTATTTCACGGCCTGGCGGATGATCGGCAGGTTGGCCTCGAAGTCGAGCTCGAAGACGCGCAGCGGCTCCTTGACGTAGGTGGCCGGGGTGGCGATGGCGACCAGCGGCAGGATCACGTCGCACTTCTTGACGTGGTATTCGATCCACTCCTTGTTGACCATGATGTCGCCTTCGAAGAAATGGAAGCGACTGTTGGCCATCAGGTCGGTGACGCGCTCGGAATTCATGTCCATGCCGTACACCTCCCAGTCGGTGGTGTCGAGGATGCGCTGCGACAGGTGGTGGCCGATGAAACCGTTGACGCCGAGGATGAGGACTTTTTTCATGGTGGTCTGGCTCAAGTCAAAAGTAGGGAATGGTGGCGCAGGCGTGCGCCGAACTGGGTGCCGGGCAGGGACTTGCCGTCGACCTGCGTGTCGAAGAGTTGCAGCACGCGGCCGTCGATGCAGTCGGCGTAAAGGTTTTCGCTTTCGATGTAGAGTTTGGGCGAGGTGCCGCGTGGTTTGATTGCCGGGCGGAGCAATGAGGCCGCGACGACGATGCGGTGGCCATCCACCTCGCAAAATGCGCCAGGGTAGGGCGGGGCGACGGCGCGGATCAGGTTGTGGATGGCTGCCGCTGGCTGCTGCCAGTCGATGCGGCCGTCCTCGGGCTTCCTGCCGCCGAAGTAGGTGCCGGCGGCGAGATCCTGCGGGTGGTGGTGAGCCGTGCCGGCGAGCAGTTTCGGCAACACGCCGTGCAGCGCCATTTCGGCGGCGAGGGTGACCTTGGCGAACACTTCGCCGGCGGTGTCGTCAGGCAGGATGGGCACCACCTGCTGCGCCACGATCTCGCCGGCGTCGGGTTTTTCGACCATGCGGTGCAGGGTGGCGCCGGTCTCGGTCTCGCCGCGCAGCACTGCCCAGTTCACCGGCACGCGGCCGCGATATTTGGGCAGCAGCGAGCCGTGCATGTTGTAGGCGCCGTGGCGTGCAAGATCCAGCAGCGCGGGCTTCAGCATCTGGCGGTAGTAGAAGGAGAAGATGAAGTCGGGTGCCGTCGCGGCGACCTGCGCCATGATCTCGGGTGTGTTCGGGTCGTCGGGCGTGATGGTCGGAATGCCGTGGCGCGCCGCGGTCGCCGCGACGCTGTCGAACCAGATGGTCTCCGCCGGGTTGTCGCCGTGGGTCACCACCAGCGCGACGTCGACGCCGCCGGCCAGCAGCACCTTGAGGCAGCGCACGCCGACGTTGTGGTAGGCGAAGACGACGGCCCGATTCACTCCTTCTTCTCCAGCACGGCGTCGATGACGTAGCGCGGCCGGCGCCGGACTTCCTGGTAGATGCGGCCGACGTATTCGCCGAGCAGGCCGACGGCGAAGAGCAGGATGCCGATGAGGAAGAAAGCGATGCCGAACAGGGTGAACAGGCCTTCTGCCTCGGGGCCGAGCACCAGGCGGCGGACGGCGAGGAAGATGACGAATAGCGCCGAGAGGATGGACAGCACGATGCCGGCCATCGAGACCATCTGCAGCGGCACCACCGAAAAGCCCGTCATCAGGTCGAAGTTGAGGCGGATCAGGCTATAGAGCGAATACTTCGAGTCGCCGGCCTCGCGCTCGTCGTGCTCGACCGTCACCTCGACCGGGTTGCGGGCGAAGGTGTAGCCGAGCGCCGGCAGGAAGGTGTTGACCTCGCGGCATTCGTTGATGGCGGCGACGATGTCGCGGCTGTAGGCGCGCAGCATGCAGCCCTGGTCGGTCATCTTGATGCGAGTGATGCGTTCACGCAGGCGGTTCATGGCGCGGGAGGCGACATGGCGCCAGAGGCTGTCGCTGCGCTGCTTGCGGATCGAGCCGACGTAGTCGTGGCCCTTGTCCATCTCGGCCAGCAGCTTGCCGATTTCTTCGGGCGGGTTCTGCAGGTCGGCGTCGAGCGTGACGATCTTGTCGCCACGGCAGTGCTCGAAGGCGGCCATGATGGCGCGGTGCTGGCCGAAATTGCCGTTGAACAGCACCACACGGGTAACGTCGGGCCGCGCCTGGAACTGTTCGCGCAACATGGCGGCAGAGCGGTCGCGGCTGCCGTCGTTGACGAAAAGGATCTCGTAACTGCGGCCGAGCGCGTCGAGCACGGGGTAGAGCCGTGCGAACAGGGCCGGCAGGCCGGCCTCTTCGTTGTAGACAGGAATGACGATGGAAACATCGGGCTGGATCATGGCAAGACCTTACATCGCCTCGAGTTCCAGCACCGCCACGCTGACGTGGCGGCCGAAGTGGATGTCGAAACCCTCCCAGCCGGTGTAGGGCGCGACTGCGGCCTTGACGGTGTCCTTCATTTCGTAATCCTTTTTCCCTGCGTCGTATTCCTTCCTGACCGTCTCGAACAGCCCGGCAAGGTAACCGCGGTAGGCAGAAACGATAGCCTTGCCGCCCGTCTTGCCGTGGCCGGGAACGAACACGCCGGCAGCAGTGGCGAGCGCGCGGTCGCAGGCGGCGATGTTGCCCTGGAAAGTGCCGTCGTTCATCTGGCCGAAGCGGCCGTTCATGACGTTGTCGCCGAGGAACATCACGCCTTCGCTTTTCACCTCGATCATGATGTCGGTGCCGGAATGCGCCTTCTCGGGCGCGTGGATGCGGAATTCGATGCCGCCGGTCGTGACGGTCTGGCTCTCGACGACGGCAATGGTGGGGATCAGGGCGCGGGTGCCGCGGGTGTAGCCCTGCGTCAGTCGGTCCATGATGCCCAGCCAGCGGGCGGCGGCGCCGGCATGCGCGGCGCGGATCATCTCCGGGTGCGCCATGATCTGCGCCTGCGGATAGGCGTCATGGATCGCCTGGTTGCCAAACCAGTGGTCGCCGTGCACATGGGTGTTGAGGACGTGGGTGACAGGCTTGGCGGTGACCTTGCGGATCTGGCGCAGCACCATGCGGCCGGCCTGCTCGCTGGAGCCGGGATCGACCACCACGACGCCATCGGCGGTGACGACGAAGGCCGGATTGTTCATGAAGCCCTGGTTCTCGACCGAGGGATCGCCGAGCGGACCGTGGATCACCCAGGTCTGCGGTGCCACCTGGATGGCCGCGTGGTCGCGCAGTTCACTCGCCGATGCCGCGAAAGTGGCCAACAGGAAAAGGAAAGCGGCGAAGTGCATCAATGGTTTCATGTGGTCAGTGGCAGGGTTTGTTCGATTGCGGCGCAGACGCGATCGACGTCGGCTTCGCTCATTGCCGGAAAAAGCGGCAGTGTAACGGTTCGGCGCCCGACCCGTTCCGCCTCGGGGAAATCGCCTTCACGGAAGCCCAGTGCGCGATAGAGCGAGAACAGGTGCAGCGCCGGGTAATGCACGCCGACGCCGATGCCGTACGCTTTCATGGCGGCGACGAAACGGCCGCGGTCGGTAACTTCGGGTAGCAGCGGCTGGAACATGTGCCAGTTGGAATTCTCGAAATCGGCCGGCGGCAGTTCGAGGCCCAATGCCCCCATGGCCGGGGCGAGGCGCTCGAAATAGCGGCGGGCGAGGTGGCGGCGGCGCTCGGTGAATTCGGCCAGGTGCCTGAGCTGGCCGAGGCCGATGGCGGCGGCGATGTCGGTAAGGTTGGACTTGCCGCCGAGCACGTCGACGTCCATGCCGCCGTCGGGGAAGCGCTTGACGCCCTGCAGACGCAGGCGCTCGCACAGTGCCGGATCGACGTCGGCCGGTAGCACCAGGGCGCCGCCCTCGCCGGTGGTGAGGTTCTTGTTGGCATGGAAGCTGAAGGAGACGAAATCTCCGGTGGTGCCTATGAACTGTCCGTTCCACGAGGCGCCCAGCGACTGGGCGGCATCCTCGATCACGCGCAGGCCGTGCCGTTCGGCAATGGCGTAAAGGCGGTTGCGATCCACCGGCAGACCGGCGAGATCGACCGGGATGATGGCCTTGGTGTCGGCGCGAATTGCGCTTTCCAGTTTGTCCAGGTCGATGTTGCGCGTCGCCGGGTCGATGTCGACGAACACCGGGGTGGCGCCGACTTCGAGGATGACGTTTGCGGTGGCGACCCAGGTCAGCGGGGTGGTGATCACCGTGTCCCGATGGACGCCGCCCGGCCGGTCGTCGTGGGCGCCGACTCCCGCCAGGCGCAGCGCGACTTCCAGCGTCGCCGTGCCCGAGCTGAAGGCGCGCACCGTGCGGCCGCCGCAGTATTCCGACAGCGCAGCCTCGAAGGCCTGCACCTTGGGGCCGCTGGTGATCCAGCCGGAGCGCAGCACGTCGGCGACCGCGGCGATGGTCGCCTCGTCGATGCTCGGCCGGGTAAACGGCAAAAAGTCCGTCACGAGCGGGCCACCAGCCAGACGCCGACGATGATGAAGCCGATGCCGATGAGCTTCTGCGCTGTCAGTGCCTCGCCGAACAGGTAGTAGGCCAGTACCGCATTGACGACATAGCCGATCGACAGCATCGGGTAGGCGACCGACACCGGCACCCGCGAGAGCGCCATGATCCAGATCACCACGCTGACGACGTAACAGGCCAGCCCGCCGATGATGTAGGGGTTGGCCGCGATCTTGAGGCCGATCGGCAGCACGTTGTCGAGGTGGAAGTCGAAGTGGCCGACGGCGTTGGTGCCGCTCTTGAGGAATAGCTGGGCGGCGGCGTTGAGCAGCACACCGATCAGAACGAGCGAAAAGGAAACGGCGGTCATGGTTTCACCACAAAAACGCGGCGAGTGTCGCGGGCGATTTCGCGCATCGGCAGGTTCTGGGCGAGCAGGCGCTTGTACACGTCCGGCGGCATCATCGCCATGGCCCCGGGTGCGGCGTTCCAGGCGACGGTGAACTCGGCGAAGGTCGGTATGAACTTTTGCGGCTCCCAGGCGATGCCGTGCTTCAGTTCGTCGGTGTGCTCGACCATCTGCACCGTGCGTTTGAGGTAGAAGGGTATGGTCTGGTCGTACATGCCGACGCTGAAGAAGGGCATGTCGGGGGTGAGGTCGGGCTTGATCTTCTGCGTGATGTGCCAGGTCGAAGTGGCCGGGGCGATGCTGTCCATGCCGAGGAAGCCGGCCTGCAGCGCGACGTGGCCGCCGAGCCCGAGCGCCAGCGCGGCGGCAAGCGGCCGGGATGTGCGCGCCAGCCAGAAGGCGATGACGGCGCCTGCCGCGAGCGCCACGCCTGCTGCGATCATCCACGGCACCCAGGCATTGAACATCGCGACCGGCATCTGTTCATCGCCGAATACGACCATGAACGGTGCCATTGTCACGATCAGTAAGCCGACCGGTGCCCAGAACAACGCTTGCCACTTCAGCACGGCGGGCGATGCCCGCATCCACCAGATGCCGATCAATGCGGCCAGCGCGGGGAAGATCGGCAGGATGTATGGCACCAGCTTGGAGCTCGATACCGAAAAGAAGCCGAAGACGACGACACACCAGGCCAGCAGGAAACGCGCGGGCTGGAAGCGGCTGGTCGGGTCCGCTTTCACGGCTCGCCACAGGCCGCCGAACATGGCCAGTGTCCAGGGCATCAGGCCGACCAGGAGGATGGGCACGAAATACCACATCGGCGCGTAGCGGCGGTGCACTTTGGTGAGGAAGCGCTGGAAGTGCTCGTGGATGAAGAAGAAGTTGAAGAACTCGGGGTTGGCCAGCGAGACGGCGACGAACCACGGCGCGGCGATGGCGAAGAAGATCGCCAGCCCGGAAACGAGATGCAGTTTCTTCCACAGGCCCCAGTCGCGTTGCCACAGGGTGTAGGCGACCAGCGTCGCTGCCGGCAGCACCAGCCCGACCAGGCCCTTGGTCAGAACCGCCAGCGCCAGCAGGGCGTAGGCCGCCCACATCCAGTTGCGGGTTTCGCGCGGACTGGCCGCGTCGCGCTGCGCCATGACGAAGGCAAAAATGGCGCTGGCGAGGAACACCGACAGGCTCATGTCGAGCACCGCGACATGGCCGAGCATGGCGTAGAGCAGGCTGCCGCCGAGCACGCCGGCGGCGACCCAGCCCGCCGCCGCGCCGAACAGCCGCATGGTGACGAAGCCGGTGAACAGGATGCCGAAGAAGCCGGTCAGCGCCGGCCACAGGCGCACCGTCCAGTGGTGTTCGCCGAAGACGGTATAGCCGGCCGCCGTGGCCCAGTATTGCAGCGGCGGCTTTTCGAAGTACTTGATGCCGTTGAGGCGTGGTGTCAGCCAGTCGCCGCTGGCGACCATCTCGCGCGGGATCTCGCCGTAGCGGCCCTCGTCGGGCTTGACCAGCTTGCGGTATTCGAGGGTGCCGAACCACAGCACCGCGAACAGTACGGCCAGCAGCCACAGGGCACGGGATCGGTTCGGGTTCAGGTCGGTCATTCGACGATCAGGGCGACGGCGACGGAGCGGCCATCGGCGACGAGGATGCTGTAGGTGCGTGCCGCTGCCGCCGTGTCCATGACTTCAATGCCCCGCCCGGCCTCGATCAGCGGCCGTAACAGGGCCGGCGCCGGAAAGCGCTGGCGGCTGCCGGTGCCGAGCAGCATGATGTCGCAGGGCACGGCGGCCAGCGCGGCGAAATGGTCCGTGCTGAGGCCATCGAAACTGTCCGGCCCCCAGGTGGCATCGATGCCGGCGGGGCCGAGCAGGAAGCTGCGGGTCAGCCGCTCGCCGCCCACCGTGACGTAGCCGGGGCCATGCGCGGTGATGGGGCGGGCGGCGAAGCTGACGTCGGACTGGAGTTTCATGCGTTCGGCGGGTGGGGCGGATGTGCCGTAGACGCGCTCGGCGCCTCGGTTACAGGGCAATTTGCGGTAGGATTATACCTTTTGCGCCGACCCCTCCGGCCCAATTCCCGCAACGTTTCAGGCCACCATCATGCAACCCGTCCTCAAGTCAGCCAAGCTTGCCAACGTCTGCTACGACATCCGCGGACCGGTGATGGCGCGCGCCCGGCAGATGGAGGAGGACGGCCAGCGCATCATCAAGCTCAACATCGGCAATCCGGCGCCCTTCGGCTTCATCGCGCCGGAAGAAATCATCCAGGACATCATCCACAATCTGCCCGCCGCCTCGGGCTATACCGATTCCAAGGGGCTGTTCGCCGCGCGCAAGGCGATCATGCACTACACCCAGCTGAAGAAGATCAACGGCGTGCAGGTCGACGACATCATCATCGGCAACGGCGTGTCCGAGTTGATCACCATGTCGATGAACGCGCTGCTCGATGCCGGCGACGAGGTGCTGGTGCCCGCGCCCGACTATCCGCTTTGGACCGCCGCGGTGAGCCTGTCGGGAGGCACGCCGCGCCATTACCTCTGCGACGAGGGCGCCGGCTGGCTGCCCGACCTCGCCGACATCAGGGCCAAGATCACGGCCAGTACCCGCGCCATCGTCGTCATCAACCCCAACAATCCGACCGGCGCGCTCTATCCGGACGACCTGCTGCGCGAGATCATCCAGATTGCGCGCGAGCACCAGCTGATCATCTATGCCGACGAGATCTACGACAAGGTGCTCTACGACGGCAACACCCATACCTCGATCGCCTCGCTGGCCGAGGACGTGCTGATCATCACCTTCAACGGTCTCTCCAAGAACTACCGCGCCGCGGGTTTTCGCGCCGGCTGGCTGATCGTCTCGGGCGAGAAGCACCATGCGCGCGACTACATCGAGGGCCTCAACATGCTGGCCTCGATGCGCCTGTGCGCCAACGTGCCGTCGCAGTACGGCATCCAGACGGCACTCGGCGGCTATCAGAGCATCGACGACCTGGTGCTGCCGACCGGGCGCCTGTGCAAGCAGCGCGACCTCGCCTGGGGCATGCTCAACGACATGCCGGGCGTGTCCTGCGTCAAGCCGCAGGCGGCGATGTACCTGTTCCCCCGGCTCGACCCCAGGATGTACCCGATCAGCAACGACCAGCACTTCATTCTCGAACTGCTTGAACAGGAGAAGGTTCTGCTGGTGCAGGGTTCCGGCTTCAACTGGCCGGCGCCCGATCATTTCCGCGTGGTGTTCCTGCCCAATGCCGACGACCTCACCGACGCCATGGGCCGCATCGCTCGCTTCCTCGAAAGTTACAGAAAACGTCACGGAACCTGAACCCGCACTATGAAACCCATCAACGTAGGACTCCTCGGCATCGGCACCGTTGGCGGCGGCACCTGGACGGTGCTCAATCGCAACGCCGAAGAAATCACCCGCCGTGCCGGCAGGCCCATCCAGATCAGCGTCGTCGCCGACAAGAACCTCGAACTGGCCAAGCAGATTACCGGTGGCAAGGCCAGGCTCACCGACGATGCCTTCGCCGTGGTGGCCGACCCGGAAGTGGATATCGTTGTCGAACTGATCGGCGGCTACGGCGTCGCCAAGGATCTGGTGCTCAAGGCCATCGAAAACGGCAAGCACGTCGTCACCGCCAACAAGGCGCTGCTCGCGGTGCATGGCAACGAGATATTCGCCGCGGCGCAGAAGAAGGGAGTCATGGTCGCCTTCGAGGCGGCAGTGGCCGGCGGCATTCCGATCATCAAGGCGCTGCGCGAGGGCCTCACCGCCAACCGCATTCAGTGGCTCGCCGGCATCATCAACGGCACCACCAACTTCATCCTTTCCGAAATGCGCGACAAAGGGCTCTCGTTCGACACCGTGCTCAAGGAAGCCCAGCGCCTGGGGTACGCCGAGGCCGACCCGACCTTTGACGTCGAGGGCGTCGATGCCGCGCACAAGCTGACCATCATGTCGGCCATTGCCTTCGGCATCCCGATGCAGTTCGACAAGGCGCACATCGAGGGCATCAGTACGCTCACCGCCGAGGACATCAAGTACGCCGAACAGTTCGGCTACCGCATCAAGTTGCTCGGCATCACCAAGCGCACGGCGGACGGTGTCGAATTGCGCGTGCACCCGACCCTGATTCCCGCCAAGCGCCTGATCGCCAACGTCGAGGGAGCGATGAATGCCGTGCTGGTACAGGGCGACGCCGTTGGCGCCACGCTTTACTACGGCAAGGGCGCCGGCGCCGAGCCGACCGCCTCGGCCGTGATCGCCGACCTGGTCGATGTCACCCGCATGCACACCGCCGACCCCGAGAACCGCGTGCCGCACCTGGCCTTCCAGCCGGATCGCATGGCCGACATCAAGGTGCTGCCGATTGGCGAGGTCACCACCAGCTACTACCTGCGCATGCGCGTGCAGGACAAGCCGGGTGTGCTGGCCGACATCACGAAAATCCTCGCCGACCAGCAGATTTCCATCGACGCCATGATCCAGCGCGAGCCGGCCGAGGGCGAGCAGCAGACCGACATCATCATGCTGACGCATGAGACCCGTGAAAAGCAGGTCGATGCCGCCATTGCCAAGATCGAGGCCCTGCCCGTGGTCACCGGCAAGCTGATCCGCCTGCGCCTCGAATCGCTGAGCTAGCAGTGGTCCGCCCCCCTTTGCCCCCCACTCGGGGGGCGCGATACGGCTCGCTTGCGCTCGATATTGCGGGCGGCTCCGTAGTGCTGGCGGAGCGGGTTGCGCCTTCGGCGCGTGCCGCGTTTGCTTGGGGCGGCCCGGCGCAAACGCTGCGCCGCTTTCCACGTTAAGCGCCGCCTTGCCGATGCTGGTCTATCTCGGCATCTGCGCCGTCCTTGCCTTCCTGATGGCCGCGCTCGCGGCCTTCCTCGCCGTCCCGCCAGCGCCGACTTTTGGCTTCGCCGAAAGCCACGCTGCGTCGGTAGCCCTGGCCATCTCGCCTGCAGCGGTTTTTCACATCGCCTTCGCCGCCGGCGCCATGCCGCTGGTGTTCGGCGCCATCATCCACTTTGTGCCAGTGCTGACCCGCACGAGTTCGCCGCACGCGGCGATTCGCCTCATGCCCTTGCCCGTGCAACTGGCCGGCATTGCGGCAGCTGCCGCTCTGGCCGGCAGCCTGCCGCAGTGGAGCCTGCATGCCGCGGCATCGACCACGGGCTTGGTAGCGCTGGCGCTGGTCGGCTGGATATTCACCCGCCTGCGCGCGACCCTCGGGACCCCTCATCCGGGCGCGCGCTGGTATGCCGGGGCGTTGCTGGCGCTGCTGCTGGCCGTCGCTGTCGTGCCGCTGTTGCTGGCCCGCCCGGAATGGCGCGGAGCACTCCGGCTGTTCCACCTGCATCTCAACACACTTGGCTTCATCGGTCTGGCGGCGCTGGCTACCTTGCCGGTCCTGTTGCCGACCGTGCTCGGCCGGCCCGAGCCGACGATCGCCGCCCGGTTGCGCCGCGACTGGTGGCTGGCCGCAGGGGGTGCCCTGCTGGTCGCGGCAGGTGCCGCGGTTTTCTGGTTGCTGGCAGTGATCGGAGCGCTGCTGCTTGCCTGGGTCGCACTACGCGACATGCTTGCCTGGAATCGAGCCTATGGTCTGGGCAAAATTCTCGGCGACGGTGCCACGGCGCCGCTGGCTGCGGCCACGCTCGGGCTGGCGTTGCTGCTACTCCTCGGCATCGTCCACGGTGCCGGACTGATGGAGGCGCGTCCCGCCATCGCGTCCTACGCCGTAGGCTTCCTGTTGCCGCTGGTGACTGGCGCGCTCACACAGCTGCTGCCGGTGTGGCGCCATCCCGGCGCCGACTCGCCGGCTCGACGCACCATGCGGCAGCGCCTGGCGCGCGGTGGTCAGCTGCGCGCCACGTTGTTCCTGACAGGCGGCGGCCTGCTGGTGCTGGATAATCCGGCCGGCGCCATGCTGGGGGCTGCGGCCATGCTGCTGTTCGGCGCCGTTCTCCTCCATGCCGTCCTGGCGGCTGCACCGGCCGGGCCTGCGTGATACCCTTTCCAACCCTAGATTCGGCAAGACATTCCACCATGCGTTACGTCTCCACCCGCGGTAGCACCAAGCAAGGGCCGTCGCCCGCCTTCTCCGACATCCTGCTGGGCGGCCTCGCCCCCGATGGCGGTCTTTACCTGCCCGAGAGCTATCCGCAGGTCAGCGCCGCCGAACTCGCCGAATGGCGCGAACTGCCGTATGCGGCGCTGGCGCTGAAGATCCTGCAGAAGTTCGTCGACGACATTCCGGCCTGCGACCTCAAGTCGCTGGCCGACCGCACCTACTCGGGCAATGTCTACAAGCATTGCCGGCCGGGACGGGACGCGACCGACATCACGCCGCTGACCACAGTCGAGCCCGGCCTATTTCTACTCGAACTCTCCAATGGCCCGACGCTCGCCTTCAAGGACATGGCGATGCAACTGCTCGGCAACCTCTTCGAGTACGTGCTGGACAAGCGCCAGGAAACCATCAACATCCTCGGCGCCACGTCGGGCGACACCGGCTCGGCTGCCGAATACGCCATGCGCGGCAAGCACAATGTACGCGTCTTCATGTTGTCGCCGGACGGCCTGATGTCGGCCTTCCAGCGTGCGCAGATGTATTCGCTGCAAGAGCCGAATATCTTCAACATCGCCATCAAGGGCATGTTCGACGACTGTCAGGACATCGTCAAAGCGGTTTCCAACGACGCCGCCTTCAAGGCGCAATACAAGATCGGCGCGGTCAATTCGATCAACTGGGCGCGGGTGCTGGCGCAGATCGTCTATTACTTCAAGGGATACTTTGCTGCAACGCGCAGCAACGAGGAAAAGGTGTCGTTCGCCGTGCCCTCGGGCAACTTCGGCAACATCTGCGCCGGCCACATCGCCCGCATGATGGGCCTGCCGATCGCGCGGCTGGTGCTGGCGACCAACGAGAACGACGTGCTCGACGAGTTCTTCCGCACCGGTGTCTATCGCCCGCGCGGTGCATCCGACACCTGGGTGACGTCCAGCCCGTCGATGGACATTTCCAAGGCCTCGAATTTCGAGCGCTTCATTTTCGACCTGGTCGGGCGCGATCCGGCCGTGGTGCGCGAACTGTGGGCCAAGGTCGATGCCGGCGGCAGCTTTGATCTCAATGGCACGCCGTTCATGGCGAAGCTGCCCGAATTCGGCTTCGTTTCCGGCAAGAGCACCCATGCCGACCGCCTGGCCACCATCCGCGACGTCTGGCAGAAACACCAGCTGATGATCGACACCCATACCGCCGATGCCTTCAAGGTTGCGCACGAACACCGCGACGAGGGCATTCCGATGATCGTGCTGGAGACCGCGCAGCCGGTGAAATTCGCCGAAACTATCCAGGAGGCGCTCGGCCGCGAGCCCTCGCGGCCGAAGGACTTCGACGGCATCGAGGGCCTGCCACAGCGTGTCGAGGTGATGCCGGCCGATGCCCGGGCGGTCAAGGACTTCATCGTCCGCCACTGCGGATGAAGCCAGACCAGGCCGCACTCTGGTCCGGCCGCTACGCCGGGGCCGGCGACGACTACCTTTTTGGCACGGCGCCCAACAAGTTTCTGAGCGCGCAGGCGTCACGGCTGCAGTCGGGCTGGACGGCGCTGTCGGTGGCCGACGGCGAGGGCCGCAACAGCGTGTTCCTGGCGGAGGAGGGGCTGCGCGTCACGGCGGTGGAGATTTCGCCGATCGGCCTGCACAAGGCCCGGCGATTGGCCGCGAGCCGCCATGTCGAGGTGGAGTTTATTCTCGCCGACGTGCTGGAGTGGCAGGCGGCGACATCGTTTGATGTGGTGGCGGCAATATTCGTGCAGTTCGTCGGCCCGGCGGAACGGGCTGTTCTGTTCGATCGAATGCGGTCGGCGGTAAAGCCGGGCGGCCTGCTGTTGTTGCAGGGCTACACGCCGAAACAGATCGAATACGGCACCGGCGGACCGTCGGCCGTGGAAAACCTCTACACCGCCGAACTGCTGCGGACTGAATTTTCAGAGTGGGAAGTGCTGGAATTGCGCGAGCACGAGGATGTGCTCGAAGAGGGCGTAGGTCACAAGGGCCACTCGGCCCTTATTGATTTGGTGGCCCGAAAAATCTAGAGATAGATGACGGCAGGGAAGACGGTGACGGCGAGAACCAGCACCAGCCATTCGAGGTTGAAGCGCGCCAGGACGCCAGTGAAGTGCAGCACCAGCACGACGATGGCGATGATGTAGTAGAGAATGAACAGCATGCGATTGAACCCCCGGTAGCTCTCTACGGCAACTTCTGGCCGCAAAGCGAACGTCATACATAGTCGATGGGAGCTATGTTACCAGACGCCAAGACCGACTGTCTGTGGAAAATTCACGTTCGGCGGCGCAAAAAAGCCATCGGCAAGGTGCGCTGCCCAGCGGGGCCGGCAGCTCACATTCCGCCCGCTGCGGCGGGGCGCGCATCGAGTGGCTGGCGCAGGCGGTAGAAATCGGCCGGTGCCACGTATTGCAGCAGCTCCTTGCCCTTGGCATTCAGCACGACGTCCAGCCCCTTGGCGGGGTAGAGGAAGTGCTCGATGTGTTCGCCAACGCTCAGGCGTTCTGCCGGGGCGCCGAAGCGCTGCAGGATGGCGGCCTCGTCAAGGCCAGCGGACGGGATGAAGGCGATCGAACGAATCGGTGCACGATCGGCCAGTGGTCCATCCTCGGCGCTCAGCGTCGACTTGCGGGTGGTGCTTTCCATGTATTCGGTCTTGGCGGCACGGCGGCGCAGCTCGGCAATGGTTTCCGGCGGAACGTCGAGCGTCAGGATGATCTTGCCGGTCACGAAACCCGCGGTGACGGACTCGAAATAGGCTTCGAGCGAACCCTGCTCGCCCGGGGCCGTGACCACCGCTACCTGTGGCCCAAGCTTGAAGCGGTTGCGGGCGTCGTCCAGGGTGCTGCGGCCCAGCGTCAAGCCGAAGACGCGCGACCTGCCATCCGGCTGGATGTCGATCTGCCACGGCAGCCCCTCGGGTACCGGCCCGATGCTGTTGCCTCCGCCCGAACGGAACAATTGCGGCAGGAACGCCAGGATGGTGACAACGGCGAGTATGACGAGGGCTGTCCGCATCGGGCGGCGAGTCAGCGGTGCTTGAAGTCGGCCTTGCGCTTGCCGACGAAGGCTGCCATGCCTTCCTTCTGGTCCTCCAGCGCGAACGAGGCATGGAAGGTGCGCCGCTCGAACAGCAGGCCCTCGGCCAGCGAGGACTCGTAGGCGCGATTGACCGATTCCTTGACCATCATCACCGCTGGCAGCGAATAGTCGGCAATCGTCTGCGCGGCGGCCAGAGTTTCCTCGACCAGTTTTTCCGGCGCGAATATCCGCGCCACCAGTCCGCTGCGCTCGGCTTCGGCGGCGTCCATCATTCGTCCGGTCAGGCACATGTCCATGGCCTTGGCCTTGCCCACGGCGCGCGGCAGGCGCTGGGTGCCACCGGCCCCGGGCAGGGTACCGAGCTTGATCTCGGGCTGGCCGAACCTGGCGTTGTCGGCGGCATAGATCATGTCGCACATCATCGCCACCTCGCAGCCGCCGCCCAGGGCGTAGCCGGACACCGCCGCGATCACCGGCTTGCGGCAAGTGCGGATGCGCTCCCAGTTGCGGGTGATGAAGTCGGTCTTGTAGGCGTCCATGTAGCCGAACTCCTTCATGAAACCGATGTCGGCGCCGGCGGCGAAGGCCTTCTCGTTGCCGGTGAGGACAATGCAGCCTATGGCCTCATCGGCCTCGAAGGCATCGATGGCCAGGCCGATGCCGTCCATCACATCGTTGTTGAGGGCGTTGAGCACTTCGGGGCGGTTGATGCGGATCAGGCCGACGCGGCCATGGATTTCCGTCAGAACGACATCTGCCATGATTTTCTCCCGGTTGCCGGCGCTCGCGGCTGCGGCGCCTTGGGTCGAAAAAAAAGCCGCTGGGTGGCAAGCGGCTTTCCTGATGTTCTGGCGGTGGGGCGGCAACTCCCGCCAAACTCCACCAACTCAGTGCATTCTTACTTGCAAATGCTGCTTAGAACATTCGCGGAAGGATGCCTGACCAGCCGCAAGTCTATCAAATGCGATGTGTTGTTGCATCAACAATCATGGCGTAGTTCGAATCCTAATCCAGCAGTCGAACCCAAACCCACATCGTTGCCAATGGCTGACTTGGCTTGTGGACGGAACAGCGCCTTCATGGACTCCCCCCAACCCGTTCGGAGTCCTGCATGGAGATCATTCATTTCAACCAACGAAACCGCCCCAAGCGCTGGGATGTCAGTGAGGCAACACTTGAACGCTGGCGAACCGAGGGGATCGGCCCCAAATATCTGAAACTCTGCGGTTGCGTGCTCTACCGTCTTGTCGATATCGAAGAGTACGAATCCGCATGCCTCATGTCGTCCACCAGCAAGGCCGTCGCCGTTTAGAGCTTTTTAGCGCAGGTCGTACCAAACCCCTCGGCCACTGCCGTGCAGGTTCAGCGTGCCGCGTTCGACCAAGGTACGGAAATGCTGCTTCAACGTATTGCGGCTTGCGCTGGTCAGCTTGATCGCTTCACCAATGGTGACACGACCATGCTCGCGTGCGAACTCGACGATCTGTAGCTGCAGTTCTGGCATGGCCGCCAGCACGATCCTCTCACGCTCGACCTTCTTCTCCAGACGCCGCATCTGCTCGGCCAGGGAACGCAGAAAGTACACTAGCCACGGCTGCCAGTTGGGAGACTCCGTGCGGATCGTGCCCTGCGTCTGGCGCAGTGCCAGGTAGTAGGCTTCCTTGCTGTGTTCGATCACGCTTTCCAACGAACTGCACGGCACATAGGCGTAGCCGGCCTGCAGAAGCAGGAGCGTGGTCAGCACCCGGGAGAGCCGCCCGTTGCCGTCCTGGAATGGATGGATCTCCAGGAAAACGACGACGCACAGGGCGATGATCAGCAGTGGATGCAGCCGGGCAGTCTCGCGCTCCTGGTTGACCCATGCCGCCAACTCAGTCATCAGCCGAGGCGTATCGAAGGGTGACGCGGTCTGAAACACGATACCGATCTGCGCGCCGGTTTCGTCGAACGCAGCGACGCTGTTCGAGTTGGTCTTGTAGTTGCCGCGATGCCAGGTGTCCTTCTCGCTGTAGCGCAGCAGGATCTGGTGCAACTGCTTGATGTGGTTCTCGGCGAACGGGATGTCCTGCCACGACGAAAACACCAAGTCCATCAACTCGGCATAGCCAGCCACTTCCTGCTCGTCACGGGTGGCGAAGGATTTGATCTCCAGATTCGACAGGAGCTGTTCCACCTCCCGATCGGACAGCTTGCTGCCCTCGATGCGGGTGGAGGAGCCGATGCTCTCGATGGTGGCCACGCGGCGCAAGGCCGACAGGCGATCGGGGGCGAGTGTTCCCAAGGCGCGCCAGGCGCCTTTGAACTCGTCGATCCTTGCAATGAGGTTCAGGATCTCCGGGGTGATCAGGATGGTGTCAGTCCGCAGCATGATCCAATACTACACCCATTTACACCCAATAAAGAAGAAGACTATTCTCACGCCCGATTACACCCATTTCATCGGCTTATCCCGTAGTGTTGCGGACCATCGGGTGATTGACGTCTGACCGGTTGCTACCGCAGCGAAGTAAATATGTCCCCCCAGGAACCCGCGCAGGCACGCGGGAGTAGGCGTAAAAAAACCGCCCAGATAGGCGGTTTTTTTAGTGTTCTGGCGGAGAGGGCGGGATTCGAACCCGCGGTAGGCTATGAACCTACACACGCTTTCCAGGCGTGAAATTTATTTTCCGTGAAGGCCAGTATTGGCAAGTGTTATGCGGGGGTGGCATAATTCTCAAATGGGTTTCGGAGACAAAACGGAGCCACTTCATTTTTCGGAGCCAATCGAATGGCCACCTTCCAAATGCGCGAAAGCGGGTATGTGCAGGCCCGCGTGAGACGGCGGGGCTACCCAGTCCAGAGCAAGACATTTCCCAACAAAACCCTCGCGCAGGAATGGGCGCGTCGAGTCGAGGCTGAAATTGATCGTGGAACGTATGTCTCTGCATCAACGGCCGAACGTACAACTATTGGTGACTTGATCAAGGATTTCAAATCCGATTTCGCACCCCTGCACTATCGTGTCAGGGAGGATGAAAGGGAGGCCTGGCGTTTCCAACTGGATCGCTTGAATGATTTTTTCGGCGATTACAGCATTGCTGCAGTAGATCAAAAGCTTGTTGCCAGTTTCAGGGATTCCAGGCTCAAAGGCAGCACAGATAGGCGGAGGGTCGGAGAAAGTACAGTTCGCAAAGAACTTTATATGCTGTCCAAATTACTTGGCTACGCCGAGAATGAAAAGGGCATAACGCTTCCGCGCGGGAATCCTGTCGAAAAAATCCGCAAGCCGAAAGAGAGCGAAGGGCGTGATCGCCGCTTGAGCGAGGATGAATGGACGAAATTTGAAGCGGAGTGTCGCAAGAGTCGAAACCCATGGCTTGTTCCTGCCGTGACGCTCGCTGTCGAGACGGCGATGCGGCAAGGTGAGTTGCTGGGACTGACTTGGAAATCGGTGGATACCAAGCGCAAGCTGATCTACCTGACGAAGAAATCCGAGATCAAGAACGAGAAGCCGCGCGCCGTTCCACTTTCTCCGGCAGCCCTGCAGGTTCTTGAGGGGCTGCCGAAGTCTATCAATGGGAAGGTTATACCGTGCGCAAGGATGACTCTCTATGGCGTTTTCGCAGCAGCCTGCCACAGAGCAAAAATTGTTGATTTCACTTTTCATGATCTCCGGCATGAAGCCTTGAGTCGCCTGGCAGAGCGAGGTGATTTCAATGTCCTCGAGCTTGCCGCCGTGTCAGGCCACAAAACGTTGCAAATGCTTGAGCGCTACACACACCTACAGGCCGAACGGCTGGCTGACAAGCTTGCGAAGAAGAGGACGAAGCGGGCGTAGGTGGCGATCCTGTAGCAGGCTAGGGCAGGTGTAGGCCACTAACAGGAAATAAAGTCCCTGCATTTTTGAAATGCGGCCGCCGTGTGCGCTTTTCGCCGATGCATCTCGAAAGCAGTTCTATAGACTGCCGTTCATGGACGCGTTTTCCCTCTTGTGCTGCAAATCGGCTACTAAACGACACGACGAGCTAAAGATCTGGCTCTACGTCGCGCTGGCGGCCATGGTATTTGTTATTTTCGACAAGGGGGCCGAACTGATCATCCTCGAACTCGCGTTTGCTGCGGCACTGTGCCTGCGACAAGGCGCCGCGATCGCTGCGAGAGCAATTCGAAAGTCCATCAATATGATCACTGCTATCGGCGTCATGGCTAGCGCCGAAGGTAAGCAAGTGCAGCGTCGCATTGCAGGCTTCGACTACGTGACAACTGTCGCTGTTCGACACATTACTTTGGCAAGCCTTCAGGCCTGCTTCGCGTCACCCCACTTCTGCTTGGCTTCACGCCTGCTGCCTCTGCCCGTCTCGATCGCCCGGTAATATGCCTGGCGCGACGCACAGTCCAACCGCGGGAGCTGCCCGCTGAACGTCCTGGCTGACGGGCTCACACCCTCGCATGTCTCCCGCGTTTTCATTGGAGACGAACATGAACACCATCGATTTCGGCGGTCGCCTTGCTATTCATCCAGGCGAAGCCTTGTACCTCGTCGGCTACAGCCGCACCCTGCAGGGTGCCAAGAAAACCGCCCGCAACCTCATTTATCGCAATGCCTATCCACTGCCACTGACCATCGTCGCCGGCCACCAGCGCGTTCTTGTCCGCGACCTGATGCGCCTCACCGGCAACGAAGAGTCGGTTTCCCTGGCTGCCGTCGCACCTCCTACCCCGAAACGGCGCAGTCCCGGCCGGCCGCGCAAGTTGGCGACAACTGTGGGAGCGGGCCATGAGCAATGACAACATAGTCGTTCGCAAGCGCAGACCCTATTCCTCAGTACCGGATGACGTTCTGGAAGACATCAGGCTCAGCATGCGCGCCCGCCTGGTACTCGCCTGGATGTTGGGGCGACCAGACGGCTGGATTATCCGGATTGCCCACATGATGAAGGTGCTTGGCATGAGCGAACACATCTGGACGGCGATTCGCAACGAGCTCCAGCAGGTCGGCTATTACCGGCAAACACGGATCAGGCTCGATACTGGAAGATTTGTCTGGGAGAAGGAAGCCATCGACCCGCCCGAGGCACCATCCCCAAAAGTATCAGGGATGGTGGCGACCACCCTTGGTGCAGCCGGGCATGACGGATTCAGGCATGACGATTTCAGGCCTGATAGTTTCGGGGATATACCACCATCAAGTAATCAAGATCAGTTACCACCACCACCTACCTCCTCCAAAAAGCGCGCCCAGTCGCAATCGTTACCACAGCAGGTGGTGGAGAATCTGGATGAATTGGTTGAGGCAGCCTGCTGGCAGGCCATGAAGGCCGACAAGGCGATCAAGAATCCTTCGGCATGGCGGGCCAGTGTTCGAAAGCGCATTCAAGAAAACGGCCCCAGCCCGGAGGACCAGCTATGCCATGAGGAATGGCGCGCATTTCTCAAGGCCAAGGAACGCCGGCAGGCCGAGGAAGCAGAGAAAGCTACCAAGGCGACACCCATCTCAGATCCTGATGTGGCCAGGGAACGTGCGAGCAACTTGAGCCGTTCCTTTGGAAGATCGGCATCGCGTCGGGAAAATTCCGGCAATGGTGAAACGACGGCAAACCAACCCCAAGATGATGGAGGAATGCCATCATGATTCTGGCAATCCTCAATACCAAGGGTGGCGTTGGCAAGACCACCACCGCACTCAACTTGGCCATCGCTTGCAAGCTGCATGGTCGTGATGTTCTGGCCGTCGATGGCGACCGGCAGGGTACCTTGATGGCAGCCTTTTCCGGCCGCGAGGTGGAACCGAAGATTCCCTGCGTCCATTACCCTGATGGCCAGGCATTGCGCCAGCAGGTGAATCTGGCCAGAGATCGCTACACCGATATCGTCATCGATGCCGGCGGCCGGGATTCCACTGCCTTGCGTGCCGCCCTAGTGCTGGCCGACCATGTGCTGATCCCCTTGCAGCCGAGATCCTTCGATCTCTGGGCGTTGAACGACATGACTGGTCTGCTGGCCCAGGCCCGCGCGACTCGGGACATCTCGGCCTCCGTGTTTCTGTGCATGGCGGATCCGACCGGCAGGGACAATGCCGAGACGGCGGGATCGTTGCCACCCGGTGTGGGCTATGTCGATGCGCCGGTGATTCGCCGCAAGGCCGTTGCGATGCTCGCGGCTTTGGGTTGTTCGATTCTCGAATATCCGAGTCGGGACGAGAAAGCTGCTCTCGAATGCCGCTGCCTCGCCGCCGCGGTATTCGGTTGGCCGACCGGTGAAATCAGTGGCGAAACGACGGAAGGATGACGGTGAACCGATGGCGAAACTACGGAAACCTGATGTATCGCCTCTGCAGGCCGACATCGACGATTTCATCGACCAGGCACCGGATGGCAGGAAGTCCCCAAAACGGACCGAAAGGAAGTACTCCATCACCGTGTCGATTGCTCCGGCCGTCCTGGAAAAGCTGGATGACTGGGCGCGCGGCCGGGGGATCAGCCGGGCAGCGGCCATCGCCGTGGCAGTAGCGAAGTTGAAATAGATCGCTTTGATGTTCTGCAGGCACGGTTGATCCTGCTGGGCTTGATATGTACGGCTAACTGCCGTATGATTAATTCAGGAGGATCCTGCCATGTCTGCAACCGCTGCTACAGCCCGTCTCGAAGCCAGAATCAGTACCGATCTGCACGCAATGCTTAAGCGTGCGGCGGAGATACAGGGGCGCACCATGACTGACTTTGTCGTGTCAGCCGTCCAACTTGCGGCCCAGGAAGCCATCGAAACAGCAGAAGTTATTCGTTTGTCGCTCGCTGATCAGGAGTGTTTTGCTCAAGCACTACTCTCACCGCCACGTCCTAAACCAGCCTTGAAACGTGCGTTTGCTCGGCGGCGTAAACTGATTAGTGCCGAGTGAGCAAGGCACCGTTTCGGATCTCGCTACTCAGTGCCGAGCATGATCGCTCGGCATTCAATAGTGGCTCCAAGCCACTGGATAGCTATCTAAAGCAGCAAGTTACACAGGATAGCCGGCGACGCATAACAGCCTGCTTCGTTGCTCTTGATACCGAAAACAGAATTGCCGGCTACTACACGCTGGCATCGGCCAGCATGTTGTTGTCAGAGTTGCCTGCCGAAATTGGCAAAAAGCTTCCTCGATATCCCTCGGTCCCGGCGGTTCGATTAGGCCGGTTGGCGGTCGATCATAATTTCCAGGGGCAAGGGCTTGGCGGCGCATTATTGGCTGATGCCCTTGATCGAGCTATTCGCTCGGAAATTGCTGCCTACGCGATGTTGGTCAACGCCAAGGATGATCGTGCTGCAATGTTTTATCACCACCATGGGTTCATCATTTTGCCGGCGGCGAAAATGACTTTGTTTTTACCATTGGCGTCGGTGCCGAAATAGTTTCATCCTCACGGGTGACTGGGCAGAAATCGGTCTTTGCGGTCGTTGGCACTGACGCGCTTGAGCGACAAGTGGTGGATGCTGTTCTTACGTTGGGACTAAGCTCGATCTGAATGACCTATGCCGCCCCTGGGGAACAGAGCCTGGCCCTACCCAATTTCTCCTGCAGCGGCACCGTATTGATTCATATGTCGCCTTTAGCCCAATCGCCCCGTGGAGTATGCTCATAGCAAATTCATTTCTAAATGAAGCTGGGGAGGATTGGCCAAGAACATGGCGAACCAAGACTTAGTTCGGCCGAGCCGAGACGGGGATCAGTTCCACTACCACTGGGCGGCGCGCCAATGCCTCACTCTGCTGCCAGGTTCGAGCGATCTTGTCGCTGTATCGATCGAAGGAGCATCAAGATTAGAGGGGGCAGCCTCCGTCGAAGATGGCGACGAACTCATCGACGTCGGCCTCTATTACGGTAGCGAAGCGCTGGAAGACGCACGGTTCGTCCACTACATCCAGCTCAAACACTCGACCAAGCACGCCCTAGAGGCATGGACGGCAAGCGGTCTCGCCAAGACCCTAAAAGGGTTTACGACGCGTTATACCAACCTTCTGCAGAAGGTTGCTTCGGGCAAGACATGCTCAAGCGAGCCTGTGCCTGATCGTCGATGCCGCGGATAACGCGGACATGGCCGCAGAAGAACACGGCGACACTTCATTCGTCCCGGACCTGATACGTACGCCATTGCCTGACGGCGTAAGGCTCGTATTCACCTGCAGGACCCATCGTCGATTTCGCCTGAACCCGCCCCCCGAAGCCAACCACATCGAGCTGCACCCCTTTAGCCTAGCAGAAACGACGAACCACCTGCGGCGCTTCTATCCGCAAGCAACTGATGCCGAAGCGGCTGAGTTTGCATTCCTCACCAGCTGCAACCCACGGGTGCAGGCCCTGGCACTGAGCCGCAAGCTCACCATTGATGAGATGCTCAAGGAACTCGGCCCGGCACCGTCCACGGTCGACCGAGCCCTCGGGGAATTGTTGCAACATGCTATCGACAAGCTCAAGGACAGGGTTGGCCATGTCGAGTCAGCGCAGATTGATCTCATCTGTCAGGCACTGGCAGTGCTTCGTCCGCTAGTGCCAATCGCGGTGCTTGCTCAGATATCTGGCACGCCCGAAAGCGCCGTTCGAAGCTTTGCGTTTGACCTCGGAAGACCCCTGCTCGTCAAAGGAAACAGTCTCCACTTCCTCGATGAACCAGCCGAAACATGGTTTCGGGAACAGTTCAAGCCAGCCCCGACGAACCTGGCGACATTTCTACAGCGTTTGAGACCGCTCGCAGCAAGTAGCTCTTACGTCGCTTCGACCCTGCCGCAACTGCTTCTTGCGGCAGGGCTCATGGATGAGTTAATCGAACTGACATTGTCAGAGGACGGATTGCCGACTTCGAATGCACTGGAGCGGCGGGACGTCGAAGTCCAGCGGCTGACCTTCGCGCTCAAAGCATGCTTGCAGAGAGGTCAGTACGCGGCGGCGGCAAAGTTGGCGCTGAAGGCGGGCGGAGAGGCAGCCGGTGAGGCACGCCAGACTCGCCTGATCCAGGATAACACTGACATCGCGGCTGCCCTTCTCTCCCCTGACCGTATCGACGAACTGGTGTCACGGCGTACGTTCGGCGCCAGTTGGATGGGCGCACACCATGCCTACGATGCCGGTTTGCTCTCGGGCCGCAACGAGTTTATGCCCGAAGCCCGCAGTCGACTGCGAATGGCGCTCGACTGGCTGTATGCGTGGGCACGGCAGCCTGCGAAGGAGCGCGAGAACGAGTGGATCGAGGATGCGGACCGCGCTGAACTTGCAATGGCCCATCTGCTAGCCTTGGGACCGGGGGAAGCCGCTAGGTTTCTGAGCAACTGGAAGCCACGGCATATTGCACTGCCGGCAAGCAAGAGGCTCGCGCGGCGCCTCTTGGACCTCGGCCGATACGAACAGCTACCACAAGCAGTTCAATGTCGAGCAGGTCGCGGCAATCGAGTGGACACGCACATTGCGGGACGCTGCGGCCACGGACGATACGTCGGTGGGATCGCTTCGCACTTGGATCGCTAGCAAGCAAACCCTTCTCTGGCCCGACACGCTGACAACCATGTGCAGGATTGCAGCCCGGACGAAGGGACTTTCAGTGACCTGCTCCCTGTAGCCCGTACCACCTGATAGTTAGTGAAGTCCGTCAAACCATGGAGAATGACGGACATGAAGAAGAGCAGATACAGCGACGAACAGATCATCGGTTTTCTCAAGCAAGCCGATGCCGGGATGCCG